>JBCCQN010000026.1:0-55042 GCA_039024315.1 Bacteroidota bacterium | reverse complement strand
TATTTTATTATCAAGGTTCCCCGATTGCCTGCAGAGCTCGAATTCAAGCAAATCGGCTATGAAGACAAAACCATCAGCGTAAATACCGCCGAGGTTCAATTGGTACAACTCAATCCCGTTAGCTATCAACTCAACGAAGTCCAAATCTCTATCAAAGAGTCCAAACTTCCTTATAAAAGACTCTGGGCTAGCGTTGCCAAAACCAGGCGAGCACTCCGTGGTCGTGAGCAGGGCAAATTATTCTTGAGAAGCCAAACTATGGTGGACGAGGATCTAGCTTTAGAGCAGCTAGAGGCTTATTACAACTATTACTTTGCCGATGGAGAAGTAGACAGTCTGACCCTGAAAGCAGGCAATTTACGCCTTCCTAAGTCCAGCTATTTCATGAATCAAGGGCTCCCCTTTCTGATCAGAAATTACACCCCCATTTCTGAGGGGCAAGACCTAATGCCAAGCTCCCCATATGATCTCAGTGGATGGCGCAACATCCGTAGATGGTATCGCGTTCGACTAGTCGAAAAAATCCCTATCGAATCCGACACCTTGATGGTGTATCAGTTTAAGGCAAAGGATCCCAATGCGGTCTTTTCGGGTAGTGCCTACATCCAAAAGAGTAATGACATCTTACAAGAACTGCGCCTGCAAATCTCTGACTCTAAGCATATTCCCTTTTATAGTCTTGCCAATGAAAGTGAGGATGCCATCGATCAACTAGGTATGGAGATCCTGATTTCTTTTGAGGGAAACCAACGCAATCTACGTTATCGCTTGATGACCTACGATCTGCAATATCGTATCGCCCAAGAGCGCCAGATTCACACCGTTGCCAGTCTATGGTTTTTTAGGAGTGGTAGTTTATTTCCTACCCCCGTACTGCCTATTGATCCTCCGCTGGAAGAGTACGAAAAGCTTGCCTACTTCCCCTACGATTCGGTCTTTTGGGAGCGCCAGCCCCAGATTCCCCTTACAAGCAAAGAACAAGTGCAAGGTGCCACTTTGTATTCTATTAGGCCCTACGATATGCAGCAAGATAGCGGACTAGCGCTCATGTCAAACCGCATCGAATACTGGTACCCCGGCTGGCAGCTAGATACGCTCAGAGTGGGTAAAACGCCTTCTCTTGAGGCTAAATATAATATCTTGGAGAAAAGTTCATTGGCATATGAATACGACTCCATCTATTCCTCGACCCAATTGTATATGGATTATAACTGCTATCCAGATACAGTGATTTATAAGGTGGAAGCAGTCATTGATTATGGGCAGTCTTATTTGATTCCGAGAGATTCTCTCTCCCTCGCCTTCTTTAATAATTATCTCAAAGTAACCCGCTTTCACGCCAATCGGATGAGACAAATGGCCCAATATCGTTTCGCCAATGAGTGCCCAGATTCGAAAGCGATTGAAGAAATGTATGAGGAAGTAGATCAGGCCCGTCGACAAGACATCGCCAACTATTTTGCCAATCTAAACAAGAAGCGGCCCAAAAGCTTTAAACTAAAAATCAACAAAATCATTGCCGATCGACTAGAATTAAGTGAAAAATATAATAATGAGCCCCCACCAAAAGATTAAACAAGGGCTTTCGATTGTAGTTTAGGCTGTATTAACTTTATCGCATGAACTATCGCATTGTCTCCGCCATGATGGTATTGGCGGCCCTTTTGAGCCTCGCTTGTAATAGCAGTAGAGTGCCACCAAGCAAACCTTATTCGAGCTATCAACTTTCTCCCACTCCGGATTATAGTTTGCCCGGAGCATGGTGCGCTTTACCGCAAAAGGAGGATTTTGCCGACGATACCCCACCTAATGTGGCGCCAGAGCAGCAAGCAGCAGCCAAGGCTGACGTATTTTATATCCACCCGACGACCTTCATGGGAGGGCTAGCATGGAACGCAAACGTCAATGATGTAGAGCTAAATGCCTCGACTGATGAAAGGGCCGTCAGACATCAAGCGAGTATATTCAATGGGGTCGCGAAGGTATATGCTCCTCGCTACAGGCAGATGGCTTTTGGTGGTTTTTTCACCAGCGATACTGCCTCCAAAGCCAAAGCGATTGAGTTGGCTTATCAAGACGTCAAAGCCTCCTTTGAATACTATCTAACAAACTATAATCAGGAGCGCCCTTTCTTTATCGCCTCTCACAGCCAGGGCTCTATTCATGCCATCAGACTTTTGCGAGAGTATGTAGATGGTCAAGCCCTTGGCGAACGCTTAGTTGCGGCCTATGTACTGGGTTGGCCCTTTACGGCAGATACCTTCCAAAATCTACCCGTTTGCAATGATCCGACCGAAACGGGCTGCGTCATGGGTTGGTGTACATTTAAAGAAGGCTACATCCCCGGCAATATCAATACGCATTACAAAGATGCTGTAGTGGTCAATCCCCTAAACTGGAAGGCTGATGGTACTCCGGCTAGCCCAGAAGAGCACGCTGGCTTTTTGATGGGCAACTACAAAAAAATCAAAAAGGAGACTTTGGCGACCCAAGCCTATGAAGGCATCTTGTGGACGAGCAATCCCTTGCCCTTAGCCGGCATAGCCGTGAAGAACTATCACGTGGGGGATTTCAACTTGTTTTGGTTGGATGTGCGTCAAAATGCAGCGGAGCGCTTGGAAGCATATCTAGCAGCTCAGGAGTAAGACTTTAGCAGCGATTTTCTTCTTCGTAAGGCCTTCGGCCGAACGCGTATTTGAAATTTTCTTCTTAAGAAACAGTAAAAAGCTCGACCAACTGGCCGAGCTTTTTATTGCTATTCAAAGTCAGTGGTGAGTTTAAACCTAAGGACTCGTCCATTGCCGGCATCGGCGACATAGACAATTCTATCGAGATAAGCCACTCCTCGTGGCTCATTAAATTGAGTAAGTCCTTGGCCCTCGCCCCCAAAGCTTGCGACGATAGCTTTATTACTTTGTGAACCAGCCGGAGGATTGACCCCTTCAAAACCGAGGGCATTGAATTGATAAAGAGAATCTCTGGCCGCATCTACCACAAAAATATATTGTGTTCCGTCCCCGGCAATGGTAAGGCCCACGGGTTTTGTAAAGCGGTTGGGCTCATAAAGGAAGCGTTCAGCTTTGCTGGTATCCCCCACCGGAAATGATCGAACTTCATAGCTAGCCCCAAATTCACTTTCTGCAAAAATGATCGACTGTACTTTGAGGACCGTGTTCTCATCCAAAGCCGCAAATACAAAATCGCCTCTTTGATTTACGGCAGGACTTTGCGGCGGCTGAGCGAAGGTCGTAATGGCAGAGGGTACTTTAAAGTAATCTCTAAACAAACCAATGTTTGTGCTCACGAATACAGGACTGACAAATTCATCATCCTCGTTAAAGCGAAGCACAGAATTGTCTGGACCGCCAAAGCGATTGGGGCTATTGTTTGGCCCTGTGCGGGAGAGATAGTATTCATTGTTGCCTATCGGCGCGATGCCGCTAAACTTAACCTGTTCATCACTGACGGTGGGTGTACCTGACTTAAAATAAAAAGGATGCACCAAGGTTTTTTTTATGCGGGCATTGGCCAAGCTGTAATCTCCCCCTGGATTCAAATCTAACCGATAGAGCGCTGGTAGGGTAAAGTCTGTACCATTGATGGTGGTGTCTTTAGTACCAGCTGCGAGAATCTCTAGGCGACGATCTTGGGCAATCGCACTCAAACCAGGGACGGTATATCTTCCCAGTTCATTGCCGGCCTGATCATAAGAGATAATCTCCTCAGTCCCTTGATCAGCTACGTAGATGAGCTCATCCCAGCCCGCGATCACATCGATGGGATAGGAGAGGTCTTCAAAAGCCGGTCGGATCGGCACATAGGCAATGGTATTGTCCGTGAAATCTGGCTCATCGAGGAAATCTGTGGGGGTTTTACTCCCAAAAATGGCCTCACAGGAGCTAAAAATCAGGCAGACCAACAAAAGGCTTAACAGACGCATAGAGACAGGCTTGAATTTGCCGGCAAGTTAGGCATTTAGCGAAACAAAGTCACCGTTCCTACCTTTTTGATTGTCGATCCGTTGTTGAGCCGTACTTGAGCCACATAGACATAAACACCTTCTTGCACTTCTTCCCCCCAGCGGTCTGTTCCATCCCAACGAGCATTACTGCCTACGATGTAGCGTAGCACATGTCCCCAGCGATCAAAAATGGTCAACTCCAAGGCTAGGATCCCTTCTCCCGGTAGGTAGAAGTAATCATTACGGCCATCGCCATTGGGGGTAAAACCATTAGGAAAGAATACATCTCCTTGCGGGATCACGATGATATCTAGATCAGCGGTATCTGGACAGAGAAAACGTTCGTCATAGGCAATCAACTGCGTAGAGAAAGTGCCAGTTTCATCAAACACATGACTCGGGTTGATCAACTCACTCAAAGTACCATCACCAAATTGCCAGAAGTAACTTAGTGCATGCTGCGACTGATTGATAAATGATATGGGATCATTGGTCAACAATAAGGTATCGACAATGAAGGGATCTGTTTCAAAAGCTGCTATTGGAGCAGGTTCTCGACCAATACTGAAGGCATCTGTCAATTCGCAGCCTAAACTATCTACCACTCGTACTTGATAAGGGGCGATGCTGTCTCCGCCATTCAACCCAAACAATTCGTTGGTATTGAGGCCGGGGAAATCTACCCATTCGTATAAGTAAGGCGGGGTTCCCCCCACGATAGTAATCGTCAGTTCTCCATTATCCCAATCACAGAAGGCATCAGTCGCCACAAAGTCGGTCAATTCCAGTAAGGGTGGTTCAGTCACTTCGAGAGTGTCTAGAATTTCACAGCCATTGCTGTCCGTTACGGTGATAAAATAGGTATCTGCCGGTACGCCAACTTGTGCCGAATCTGTCGCCCCATTGGACCAATCAAAGGTATAGGGTAAGATACCACCACTCACCGAAACGAGGACTTCACCTGTGCTTTCACCAAAGCAGGTAACATCCACTACATCGGTGGAGTCAAAGCCCATAGAGTCAGGTTCAATGATTTCGCCAAGGAAGGTAATTAAGCAGCCATTGGCATCAGTTGCTTCCGCCCAAAAAGCTCCAGGACCGAGGCCGCCTCTTTGGGCGGTAGGAGGCCCATTGTCACTCCAAGCGTAAGTAAAGTTCCCCACACCGCCTTGGACTTGCATCTCGGCTTGGCCATCGTCGGCACCAAAACAGCTAATATCTTGGGTCGAAATACTTCCCGTAATCAAATCTGGTTCACTCAGGCTAGTATCTACGGCCGCTACACAAGCATTCAAATCGCGGATTTGGATCTGATAGTTCCCCGCAGGGAGAGCAGTAAAGGTATTATTCGCTTCAAAGTTACCCGGAGGCATACGGTAACTATAAGGCAGAGTCCCGCCATTGCCTAAGGCTGTAATTTGGCCAGTAGAATCTCCAAAACAAGCGATATCCAATACATTAATGATGGAAACCGAGAGTGTATTAGGCTCAAAAACCGTAATGCTTATGGAATCTAAACATCCTTGTCCGTCGCGCACCCTTACTTGATAGCTGCCTGCGCTGAGATTGGGGAATAAGGTATCTACCACAAATGGTCCTCCTTCAAAACTATATTCATAGGGAAGCGTTCCGCCGGAGGCGACTACCCTAATACTACCATTGGCATCTCCAAAACATGCGGTCGAATCAGCGGTGCCTTGAATATCCAAAATAGCAGGTTGCGTCAAGGAGGTACTGATCGTATCTAAGCAAGCATTGGCATCTCGGATTACGAAATTGTATGGGCCTGCCCCCAGTCCGGTAAAGAGACTATCGCTCGTGAAGGTATTGTTGAGACTATATTCGTAGGGAGCGATACCTCCGCTAGCAGTCAGTAGGACTTCTCCATCAAGGCCACCAAAACAAGCGATGTCTTGCTGGTTGAGCAAACTACCAACGAGCAAAGTGGGACTAGGAACATTGACGTTGAGGGTAAAGGAACAACTAGGGACCGAGGAGTCCTCTAAATATATCTGATGCGGCCCCGCAGTCAAGCCGCTGAACAGCGTATCAGTCGCTAAAGGCCCGCCATCGATAGAAAGGACATAAGGACCAATCCCCCCACTAGCTTGTACGCGAATGAGCCCATCGCTTTCACCAAAACAGCTAATCGGCCCAACCGAATCTAATACGATCACAGGGTCAGTAATCGAAAAGACATCTACCGAAACATTATCAGTACAGCCATTAGCATCGATAACACTTACGATATAGGTTCCTGGCGTCAAGGCCCCAAAGATCGTCGCCGCTTGAGGCGCTCCACCATTGAGCGAAAACTGATAAGGAGCGGTACCGCCAACTGCTGCTACAACAATTTCACCAGGTATGCCATTACAACCAGCAGGAATCGTACTTACTACATTGATTGTCACTGCCGTGGCAGGTTGCGTCAAAGTGATAGGAGCCAGGACATCCTCACAGAGATTGGCGTCCCGTACGGTAGCGGTATAATTACCTGGGACCAAATTGTTGAAGTTAGGATTAGTTTGAAATTGACCGCCGTTGATGGAATAGCTGTAGGGAGGGGTACCACCGGAAGCCGCTAAACTCAAACTACCATTATTGGCACCGAAACAATTGATATTGACCGAAGCGTTTAATGTGCCCACTAGGGCCGTAGGTTCGATTAAGGTAACACTCGCATTGGCATCACAACCCGCAGCATCGCTGAGGGAAACCGTATAGGTACCTGCGTTAAGATTGGATAGAGAACTAGTGGTAGCACCTCCCGGTGTCCAGAGATATTGCGGATTACCATTGCCGCCATTGACAATGGCAGTTACGGTACCATCATTGCCTCCATTACAACTTATATCTTGCGCATTGAGGGAAACGCTAAACGGATCAAAGACGGTCACTGTCGTAGTCTCGGTATCGGAACCACACTGATTGGTGGCCGTTAGGGTATAGATTTGGGTATTGTTGGGGGAGACGTTGGGGCTAAATAAGTTAGGATCGCTGATCCCTATGACCGGTGCCCAAGAGTAGGTAGCGCCTTGTAGATTATTCCCTGCGGGGAACAGTTGGATCGAGTCATTTTGACAGATCGAATCCGAGGGAATATTGGTCAGATCAGGTAGCGGGATCACTTCGACCACTACATCAGCCGAAAAGGCACAGTTGATCGTCGATGCTGTCACCGTATAGGTAGTGGTATTGGCGGGCGAAGCCATTGGATTGCCAATCGCGGCATTGTTGAGGCCAAGCGGCGGATCCCAAGTGTAAGTAAAGGGATTGTTGAGGCCAAATTGCTGGAAAGAAGCGTTCAGCGCAGCTGAATCCCCCTCACAAATCTGGACGGTATCTGGCACAGAGACGACCCCAGAAGGTAAAATATTGACCTCTTCTATGGCCGGACAAACCCCTCCTGTATAGGTAACATAATAAGTTGCGGTCGCAGAAGGCGGTACTGTTGCTACTGGATTAGGAATATTAGGATTGCTAAGACCCGCTGCAGGCGACCATTGATAAACCCCTGTCCCAGCGTTAGGGATATTGGTTTGCAGGGGTAAAGCATTGGTGGTGGAGGGACAGATGTAATTGTTTTGGGGAGGATAAATCTCTCCCGCTCCTACGATGATATTGAAACCTACTACTTGGCTAGCAACTAAAGGACAGCCATCATCATACAACAAAAAGGAAATAAAGTAAGTCCCTGTATCATTGATTGTAGTGGGCCAACTGATGCTAGCCGTATTGGGATTGCCAAAGGTTTGGGTAAAACTGGCCCCTCCCAGAGCTTGCAGAATATCACTATCAAAAGTGAGGTTATTAGCTGCATCTGGATCATTGGCCACAAGATCAAAACTGAGGGTATTGCCTGCACATACTGAGAAAGTATTGCCGTTGAGCGTACCGCCCGTAATATTGCTCGGCGGGTCAAGTTCTGGCGCTTGATTGGCACAATTGATCACCACCAACTGTATATCTCTTAGTACAGTACCGATCAATATCCCATTGCGGTACTCCTTCACCAATACGGTAACAACAGCCTGTTGTAAGCCACTGGGCGTAAAGTCCATTTGCCCACTCAATTGATCAAAATTGAAGGTGTTGGCGGGGGCTGTCGTCAAGGGATAACCCGGTGAAAAGCTACCACTAAAGTTGATGTCATTGGGCGGATTATTACTCGATTTGTTGCGTGGCGGGATGAGCATAAAAGCCAAAGAATCTCCGTCTGGATCGATCGCCCCATTGTTGTACAAAAAGGGAGAGCCATCACAGAGGAAAGGTACTGGCTTATTGGTGAAAATGGGGGAACTATTGCAAGTTACCGCCACATTGTTAAGCGTAGCTTCGATATAAATCCTTTGCCCATTGGGATTGACCAAATTGGTAATGGCCCCATTACGGCAACAACGCACATAATAAAAGGTCCAGTCAGTACATTGCTGAGGAAGCGTCACGGTAGCGGTAAAGATATATTCCTCTACTCCCGGTACAGGACCACCATTACAAGCGCTATTGGCTTGTTGAGCTGGACAAATTGGCGTAATCTCCTGAAAAGATTGAAATGTTAGATTGATATTGCTCTCTTGAATCCCACAAGAATTAGAAAACATCACAATCCGCTGGTTATTAGTCGATAAGGGTATGCCACGACAATCCCGATAAAGGGTCAGCGTAAACTGAAAAGTATTGCCTCCGACACATTGGTAGGTCAGATCGCCCCCCATCAGGTGGGTGGCTTGCAACGATTGAAAATTGAGCAGGAAGCATCCTACTCCAAGCAAAAAGAACAGTCTTTTGCGCAACAGGTAAGTAAAGACAGAAGACATAATTACAGTTTAATGAGGCTAAGCTTAGGGGGTTTTGAGGAGCTTTCCTTGAATTTTCAGCTCCCCAGAATGAACTTGGAAGAAGTATATGCCTGGTGGGATGTTTGGAAGTTCAACACTTAATTCTTCGCCCGGCTGGGTCCAATCGCGTCGCAAAAAGACCATATGCCGACTATCAAATAATTGTAAGGTTAAGGATTCGCTCCATTCAAATTCTGGATCTATCGTCAGCCGTGATTGCAATGGATTGGGATATACATTGACCAGTTTGCTGAGGTCGTATCTGATGGCGATTGTATCTGAGGCAATGGTGTAACCGTTGCTATGGTGCATCAAGATGGTATAGAAATGACTCCCGACTTCGATCTCTTCATGCTGGAAGGCATATTCGCTCGGATCTAAGAGCAGCGTATCAATCCCTTTTGCCGGCAAAATAGCTACGGAACTAAATATCTGCCCATCGGTTGAGTGTAAGATTTCAAAGCTAGCCGCTAAAAGCTCTCTATGGCTTATCCATTTTAGCTGATTGGCAGTACCAGCCTGGCGACCGTTAAAACTCGCAAATGGCTGAGGATATCTGGCCCCAAAGCCATAGCCTAAAGCATCACTGCCCATCCCCATAAATGCTAGTTGGGAAAGACTGATACTGGCACTATAGTAATCTCCTTGGGCTTGCAGGCTCCATCCATGAGTGGCATCAACTGTCTCGGATAGGTATTCAGTATAAGCGAGGGAGTCAATTCCTAATTGCCCATTTTGAGGGCTTGCATCGAGGCCAATGGGGCTGGTGTACGCAACTAGTAAAGCGGGATCTAAAGTCGTTAGTCCCATGTTTTGAGCCATCCCTTCGGGCAACGCTTGGTCGAAGTAAAAGCGTACCCTAAAATCTAAACCATCTAAGCTCAGCTCTTGGGCTAACTCTACGTAACGACCCGCCGCATGAAAACCAATGTTGTTTTGTACATAAGGAGCTTCTATTTGATAAGAAGCCGAATCCGTAATGACCAGCTGTAAAGCTTCGGCCGGTAGCGTCATAGCCGCCGCTTGCGGTACCAAGACTGAAAACAATAACTGATCTTTTTCCGAAACTGGACTTGCATCAGCGGCTTTTACAAAGTGTGTCCAACCTTCATCATCTTGACAAAGATAAGTCGCTTGGTAAGTACCAGCTTCTTGTGGTATCTCTAGGCCTTCGGGACACGTTTTTTGCCCCTCCCAGCAGATGTTATCCATATAAGCTGGTAGCAGATACTGATCACTAAAGCCAAAAGCAAAAATCAATTGTCGCTTATTTTGGATCCAAGGACTGAGGTCCACCTCTTGAGTTTGCCAATCTTGGCAATCTTGTGGCCACCAATTGATATCAGGATTTGCCACAGCATTTACTGCAGTATTGAGGCCCGAATTTGCTGCTTGCCATACCGTATCAATCCCCTCACTACAATCATCTAGCGGCATAGCGAGGATCATGGCTTTTATGCTACCGAGGCTATCTACGTATTTATGCGCCCAATCAAAGCTCAGCTTTTGCATAGGGGCCAAATTGGGATCGACTACTGGTCCCGGCATAATCACCCAATGGGTTTGGGCTTGACTGGTGTTACCAGCTTTCGCGATGCGAAGTGCTTTGGTTTCGGCCTGCAAACAGCTCGTTAGATCCATTACTTGGGTTTCGATAGGAGCGTTCAGCAAAGCTGGCTTCCAACGAGGAGGTAAGCTGCCATTTTCTAAGTTGATGCAGCTACTTTCTTCCACCGGTGGAACGCTGGCGTCGGCTACCCAAAAGGAGTAAAAACCTTTTGTATGATATTGCGGATCTGGCGTCATCTCATTGAGGCTAATCCACTCGCTGCTATAGGTATAAGAGCCGGCGCTTAAGCTTTGACTATTGAGGTCGAGGCTCAGGAGATCACCAGAAGCGAGAGTGCCCTGCCAGTTGATATCTTCTATCTGACCATTGAGTGCTACTTGTAAAGTGAACTTACTTACCTCAAGACTACCCGTATTGCGAATGTGCAAGCGAGGCGTGAGATTTGGATCACAGTGAATAATCTCTGGGGACTCCCAACTTTCGATGCGAATAGAGAGCTTGGGTTCCGTACAGCGGTCCATCGCCAACAATGACTGCCGAGTAGTTTGCAGCGCCACCCTCATCCGTAATTTTTGCCCTTGGGTAAAAGTATTTTTGCAAGAGATGTCGCCTCCCTGATCCATAAAGTTTTCGTAGATATCTGAGACGTCTTTTTGAAAAAATGGATTCAGCGCCGGATCAGCATGGGCTGAATCCGAATCGCAGCTATTTTCCAGAGTACCGCAAACGGCAGGTCCTCCTAGGGTAGAATCCGGAGGAGTATCACAAACTCGGTCTCCACGCACGCTACAATCAGCATTGTCGCATTTGGGACGATTGAGGTCCTTATAGCTTGTGCGCCAGAGATTGAGATAACGAGCAAAATAATAGACACCCACGGCTGTTTTTTCGGAAGTGGTCCCAAAAAACTGTTCCTCTAGTACCACACCATCTAGAGCGGTACCATGCGCACCAGGCAAATAGGCATAGCCGGGGATATTACAGTTAAAGTTGGTGAACTCGCAGACTGAATTTACAATCCAAAGGTTGAGATAGTCCCTTGAATCCCAAAAGGCCAAGGTCTTGAGAATTTGATCTTCGGTCAGTGTACCCGCCACCACTTGGTTAAAAGCAACATTGGTATAGCTAGTGCCGGTACGGGTGATACCAGAAGTAGCGCTACCGTCAGGAGCGAGCTTTGCCAGACAAAATTCTATCTCAGTATCTACGGATTGGATCCCTAATTGGGCGGCAGTAGAATAAAACGGACCACCCGCAAAATCGCCTTGGTTGCGAAATGCGGCATTGAGCCAATTGATTCCCTGCTCGATTTGTAAATCGGTGGGGTGCCCCGGATCGCCTGGATTGGTGCTAGACTGGGGATGCATGATATGAACTACCACCGGAATCGTGAGCACAGAACGGACATTGCTTGGGGAAGCCTTGCGTAACTCCTGATAAGTCGCAGCCTCCAAATCATCGGCTCGACGCTGATAAATAGGGTCATTTTGGTATTGAGCCAAGTGAATCTGTTCATCACCGGCTAGTGCTTGAGCCTGCATCCTAGGCAGACTAAGTAGGATCAAGAAGGAAATTAAAAAAGCGCGAAAAAGACTAAAAGAACAGGTTTGAGCGAACGAGTAAAAATAATACATATGAACGCACGATGAAGGCTCGGATAGGCCTTGGTCGGTCTCAAGATCTTAATGGTTAGACGTAAGCTAGTATGTACAAAAAGCAGACCAGCCCGAAATATTGAGGTAGGGAAAAACGTCTAGAAACAAGATTTTAGCAAGAAGGGGTAAATGTCTAATGTACAGGACAAAGAACGTTCCGAATCGAGGTGGAGGAAAATCGATGTAAGAAATGTACCAGAATCGTAGCAAATCTACAAATATATATTTTGCTTCTAAGCAAAGCGCTAAGGGCATTGTGCGCTATCCAAAAGCTTCCCTATCTTGCAGATGACTGATATGGCAAGTCCCATCCCTCATACAGAACAGCAAATTATCAACCTTCTCGCTGCTAAAGACCAAGAGGCGATCAAGATGATCTATGAGCAGTATGGGCGTACTTTACTGGGGGTGATGATGCGGATATTGGGAGAGCAAAGTATGGCAGAAGATGCCTTGCAAGAGGCCTTTGTCAAAGTTTGGAAATATGCCGTTCGCTATGATCGTAAAAAAGGTCGCTTATTTACATGGCTACTCAATATCTGTCGCAATACTGCAATTGATAAAAAGCGCTCAGCAGGCTTTAAAATGCGGCAAGCAATCCGGTCCGAAGGCTCTGTCGTAAATATTACAGACTCACAACAGACCTACACCTTTAATCCCGATCAAATTGGGATCCGCGATTGGGTCAAAAAACTGAATCCCGAACACAAAGCTGCCATTGATATCGTTTATTTTAGTGGCTATTCGCATCGAGAAGCAGCAGAGCACTTGGGGATACCTTTAGGAACCTTAAAAACGCGCATTAGAACCGCATTGAAGCAATTGCGGCAATGGACGCAAGCATGATGGATATACAAGCCTACATATCATCTGGCATTTTGGAATTGTATCTGAGTGGCCAACTTGAGTCTACAGAAGCTCAAGAGGTAGCGCGTATGGCTGAAACCTATCCTGAGATCAGAACGGAATTAGACGCGCTCGAAGCCGCAATTGAGGCCTTTGCGAAGGGCAGTTATGAGGCGACACCTTCTGATGGCCTTTTGGCCAATATCGTAGGTGCTATAGCTGAAGCGGATGATCCCCAAGTCCAAGCGGCGTCTAGCCCTAGTCTTACCCTGCGTGAAGGTTCTGGCAAACCCTTCAATTGGCGTTGGATTGCGGTGGCTGCGGCAATAGCCTTGTTGATGAGTCTCGCCTTTAACTTTCAGCAATACAGGCAATTACAACAAGTCAACGAGCAGCTGAGTCAACTCAATCAACAACAAACCCAATTGGCCTCACAGTTTGAGCGTGCTTCTGATATTTTGGAGGTATTGGCCAGTACCAATAGCCAAATCATTGAGCTAAAAGGCCTCGACTTAGCCCCTGCCAGTCAAGCTAGAGTTTATTGGAATCGAGAGTCGCAAAAAGCCTATTGCAGTATGCAAGGTTTGCCTCAGCTTAGGGCAGAGCAACAATATCAACTTTGGGCCATCATAGATGGTAATCCCGTTGATGCAGGCCTTTTGCTGGCAGATGGAAGTCTAGAACTCGCCAAATCATTTAGCGGTACTGCTAGCGCTTTTGCGGTAACAATCGAGCCAAAGGGAGGGAGCAGCTTGCCTACACTAGATCAAATGGTCTTGTATGGTGAGGCTTGATTAAGACCTTCTTTTGCTGCCATTTTTTTATTTTTACCGCTACGCGGAACGCTCCTCTCCCTCATAACAATGCCTGATAGGTGCGCACATGCATGCCGTATCATAAGGACAAGCGTTCCGCGCAGCGGTAAAAGCCCAAACACTCACTACCTATGAATCTTATCCAAACGGCTCAAAAGTACGCTACTGAAAAACACGCCGCTTGCAATCAGCGCTACGATCAACATCCATATGCTTTTCATCTTGCGATGGTCGCTCAGGCTGCGGAGGCATTATCTCAGGAATACGATGAACAGACGAGGGACTATATCATTGCCGCCGCTTGGTGCCATGATTTGATAGAGGATGCTCGTGAAACCTATAACGATGTAAAAAAAGTCTTAGGCTTGGAGGTTGCTGAAATTGTCTATGCCCTGACCAATGAAAAAGGCCGCACTCGAGCAGAGCGGGCCAATGCAAAATATTATGAGGGCATCAAGGCTACCCCTTATGCTACCTTAGTCAAAATCTGTGATCGGATGGCCAACGTTCGGCACAGCCGTGAGCAAAAAAGTCGGATGTTTGGTATTTATGCCCAAGAGTATCCAGACTTTAAGGCCAAACTATATGTCAAAGGCCAGTACGAAGCCGCATGGCAGGCCTTAGAAGCATTATTTGTCTAGCGGAGATCTAACAACTCCACATCAAAAATCAAAGTCGCATAACCAGGAATAGTAGGCGGCGAACCGTTTGGCCCATAGGCTAAATCATACGGAATATAAAGCCGATACTTGGCTCCCACTCGCATCAGCTGCAAGCCTTCGGTCCAACCTTTGATCACGCCAGAAAGCTGAAATTCGATAGGTTGACCACGCTTATAACTACTGTCAAAAACAGTTTCATCTAGCAGACGACCTTCGTAATGTACTTTGACGATACTACTCGCCGTAGGGGTGGCACCATCTCCTTCTTTTAAGACTTTGTATTGTAGGCCACTTTCGGTTTCGATCACCCCTTCGGCTTTACGATTTTCGGCAAGAAAGATCTTTCCTTCTTCCTGCATCAAGGCGGCTTTTTCGGCGGCTTTTTGCTGCTGAATTTGCTGTGCTTCCTGCTGGAAGGCTTGAATGAGTTGCTTTTTTTGCTCAGGCGTAAACTTGACATTTTCGCCCTCCAAGGCATCCACTAATCCTTGATACAGGCTCTCGGGATCAAGCTCAATGCCTGTACGAGACAGATTGGTGCCTATGTCCATCCCCAAAGCGTAGGATAGGCTGTCGGCTTTGTTTTGTAGATCACTGGCTTTTTGGCCATAGAGGGGTCCCCATAGCAGGATCAAGCTCAGCATACTGATAAACGAAAGTTTCATTCTTGTTTGAAGCTTATTTTAAATCCAGCGGGCAATTTCGAGAGAACAAATGGAATAAACAAAGCAATAAAAACCAAGCGGTTGCCCCCAGAAGAGAACAACCGCCATCGTCAAAAGTATGTGTGTTATTACTTTACCAACTGGAAAGTAATCGGTATTTCTTTGTAAACAGCTACTTCACGCCCTTGATAGATACCGGGCTCCCAATTAGGCATATTACGCACTAAGCGGATAGCCTCTTCATCACAGCCATAGCCTAGGCCTCTAAATACCGTGATATTGGTCAGGCTACCATCTGGCTGTACCACGAAACGTACAAAAACTTGTCCATCGACTCCCGATTCACGCGCTGCGGAGGGATAGCGAAAGTTTTTACGGAAGTAACGCGACATGGCTCTTATACCGCCGGGATAGGTGGGCATTTGATCCACTACAAACATAGGTTTACTAAAATCTACGGCTTCGCGCTCGTTGCCAGAAGAAGAGGCTGGAATATCATCAACAGTAGGCACCTCTCTCGGCGTATCGTCATCTTCAATTTCAAAAGATAAATCGTTGAATGGAATAACCTCATTGTCCGCCGATGCCAAAAGAATTTCAGTTCCGGAATCTTGTCTTTGACTGTCAAGAGACATGCGTAAGTTTTCGGCAAGTTCCGGTAAGCTCGGTGTATCATTTGATGCTGCAACCGTAGTGCTAGATGCTTCGGGAGCAGGATCGCCGATGATTTCCATACGCTTGGTGTAAACACTTGTTCGATAGTTTTGCTTACTGGCATAGAGTCTCAATAAATAATCCCCTCCGTATGGGTAGGTGTATTGAGTTTCTTTCCGTAGGCGTACTCTATCTCCATTGCCGGTGAGCAATGTATATACGATAGAGGGATCATAGTCCTCAATCGTCATAGTCAAGACACTTCCCGCGGTACGTTCACCATCTATATCGACAAAAAAGACAGGCAAACGTTCGTCCTCCTCGTCTTCTTGGGTAAACTCAAATTCTTGTGGGTCTTCTTCCATGAATTCAGCTACATTGGTTGCAATGTTTTGATTCATGAGTTCAACCATGCTGACAAATAATTCAAAATCTTCTTCAGTCGAAATGGTATCTCGGCCCATTTCACTATGATAGATAGCAAAGGGGGCTTTGCCTTGCTCAATTAAAGTTCTAACCTTTTCGGTATCGAGTTCTTTATACCCATAGGTCATGAGGGCACTACTGCCATTTTGCCAAAGTAAAAAACCCGCGGCTGCTCCCCCAAGAAGTAGGATTGCGGCTAGTCCGTAAAAAACTTTTTTCTTTCTTTCTTTTTTTTCGATTGCCTCTATCCGGTCAAGATAGTTGTCAAACTGAGTGTTTTGATTCTCATTCATATCTCGCAAGTCGTTTGCATCAGGGCCCGCCTTAATTATGTGGGACTGAAAGAGTTTAGCTATTCCAAATGTGAAAATTGGAAAGGGAGAGATGAATCTGTATGATGGACTAACAATAGAAGGGACTTCAAGCTAGCAAAAATAGAAGCTGCTACTTGGGACTGATGTATGAACCGGCAATAAACTTATTTGATCGGCTAAATATTTACATCTAGTCGAATGTTTTCTGTGGCTGAAATTAACGAAAGGTAGATGAATGTCAGACCAATAGCTTAAATAAAGCCCAGATGACAGCAACCACCCCGGCGCCGATCAAGATCGGCCCGTAAGCTTTTTTTTGTTCTGGGCTGACTGAGATACTTTCAAAAATAGAAGCCTCTGGTGCCATCAATAATAATTGGTCTAGCACATGCTGCAAACGCTGGCGAGTTTGTTCACTGACTTTGAGTTTTAATCCTTGGCGAAGGATCAAGATTGACAGTTCGATACGCTTATGCGTATTGTGTACTGCAATCGCCAATTCTTCCAATGCCAAACCGTAGCGGTCGCGTAAGCCTTCGAAATAGCTAGGTAATTGATTGAGGACATCGATCAAAATCTCATCACACCATTCTTGTATTTCGCCACCTGGTTGCGCTTTTTCAGATTCGATCTTTTGACTGAGGGCTTCGATTTCATTGACCCTGCGATGCAAATTGCGATAAGTATCTTTATAGCAAGCCGCTAAATGAGTGCTAGGAATAGGTAAGGGCTGTACACTCATGATCTCAATTTCCTCCTTGTCTATTTGTCTAAAAGCATGGAGGAGGCGTTTGTTGTAGCTACTCGCAAAATGAGGCGCAATAAAAGCCCTAAACTCATCTGAACTTGCCTGTAACAAATTGATATCTCCGCTATAAAAAAGGTCTAAGGAGGCCTCTTCGAGGAACGCTTGTAAGGCTGGGCGTTCGGCGACGAGCCGATGATTTTGCCAAGCACTATGATCTTCTAAAGAGCTGAAGAGCTTTAAGACTGTCGCGCGATCTATTTCCCGTTCATTGATCGTGATAACAGGGCTATCCTGTAGTTCAAATTCAGCTAGCAAACGTTTTTTCTCTCTTTTCAACCATTCAGATGCTGGCTGCTCTTCAGCACCCGCTAAATCTAGATTGAGAAGTGTGATCGGATTGAGATAGGCCATATATACAATTATAGAGGAAATGAGGATTCCCTATTATCATAGACGAACAATCTACTAATAAGTTGGAGTAGGAGGCAATAAGGCTATTTGCAGATTTTTTTGCAAGCCTTTTAAACCTATTGGCTTAGGCCCAGTCAAAGAAGCAGTTCGATATCGAAAAATACTATTCATTACAAAAAACAATCAAAAAAATTTATCTTGCTATGAATTTATTAAATCTTAAATCAAATTCTGCTTTCCTATTGCTTGCCTTTGCCATCCTCCTTTTCTCTGCTTGCACCCCCGAAGATATCGTCGATTCTATTGCAGAGGAAGAAACTGAGCTCCTAAGCCTAGAAAATGAGGTAACGAGTACCCTTGAAGATATGGAAGAGTTTGCTTTCGAAGCCATGGAACTAACAGATTACAGCAGTTATGCTCGTCCTTTTCCCGATCCAAGTATGCGTGCTATTCCGGCTTGTGCTACTATCACCCATGATTCGATAGCCAAGACTATTTTGCTTGACTTTGGTACTGGCTGTGTCGGTCCCGATGGTAAAACCCGCAGCGGCCAACTACTCCTGACTTATACTCAACGATTGTATCGTCCCGGTGCTAATTTGTCGATTGAATCTATCTCCTATATAGTGGAAGGAGTAGCAGTAGAAGGCACTAAAACTATCACTAATGTATCGGCGAGCTTTCAAGACAATATCAGCCTCAATGTCAGCCTAGTAAATGGTAAATTGATTTTTCCGAACGGGGATACTATTACCCGCCAAGTCAACAAAACTTACACTTGGGTACGAGCCGCTCACCCTGCATTGGATGAATTTCATGTAGAAGGTGGCGCACAGGGCACCAATCGCGCTGGGGAAGCCTATAGCTGCCAAATCACTTCTACCCTAATCTGGAAGCGTAAGTGCAAGCGTCTTGGCATCAAGATACCGGTAGAAGGAGTAAAACTGATCCAAAAGAGCGGTCGTCCAGACCTTACGCTTGATTTTGGTGATGGCACCTGCGACTCCCTTATCACCTTGAGCGCCAATGGAAACAGTAGAACCATTGATGTTTCGCAGCTGTAAACATTTCTAGGCATTAGAAAGACCCGCTAGGTTTCAAAAACCTAGCGGGTCTATTATATTTGCAGCAAATCTGCTACGCTTTATGACTGACAAAGCCAAACATTTAGCCACTTTTCAAAATCTATGCAAAATTGCCTTCGCAGACGGCCAATGGCATGAAAGAGAAAAAGCACTGCTACAAGAAGCCGCCAATAGCATGGGGCTAGAAAAAGAGGAGATGCTGAAGATCATGCAAAACGTATCTGAACTTGACTTTGTCATTCCTGAAAATGAAGGGGAGCGCTACCTCGAACTAAGAATGGTGGTACTCATGATGGTCCACGATGGTAAGCTCGACAAACGTGAATATGCAGGCTGCTTGGAATTTGCCAAACGCATGGATATAGAACAATCCTATCTCGACGAGGTAGTCGAGTTTTACCAGACCAAAGAGAAGGAACGTATCCGCCACCTTGGCATGTTCCAAAACCTCTATATAGTTGCCGCCGCTGATGGCGAAATTGGACCTCAGGAAGAAAGCCTCCTCCTCCAAGTCGCAGAAAATCTTGGCCTCGGCCAACGTGATGTAGAGTCTGTTGCAAGAAGATATCCAGATTTTGATTTTGTCATTCCCGACAATGAAGAAGAAGCCTACTTTTCCCTCAAAAATCTGGTCTTTATGATGATTGCCGATGGCAAAATCAAAGACCGTGAATTTTCACTTTGCTTGCGCTTCGCCGAAATGATCAAAATGGACCGTAACGCAGTAGAAAAAATCCTCGACGAATACGAGGAACACCGCCAGATCAGAGAAGGCGATCCTTCAGAGATCCAAAGCTATAATATCGACATCTATCTCGATTGTTATAATGCGCTCAAGCGTATCCCTGTCCCCGAAGCCCAATTAGCTGATACCTTGGAAGAAACCGCCATTGATTTGAACTTTGAGCGAGTCGTGGGGGAAAATCAGCGAGACAACCGCGCCTTTTACGATTGGCTTTGGCTCATGCATGTCAGAGGGGCTGCCCTTAGTGATGATCTCCGTGTGGTCCTCCCCCTCTACCTCGATATGGTCAAGCATGGTAGCAATTTCAAACCACTCTTGGACTACATGCTTAGGGTCGAGCAAGAACGTGCTGCTACTACTATCCCACTGGTAGATATGAGTTTGGAAGATATCAAACAAGATCTCCAAAAAGCTTTCGCCGAATAGTTGTGTAACCTCTACGCTAGCCCCATGTATAGATACTTTTGCTTACTCCTTACGAGCCTTGCATTTGGGGCTTGCTTGGTTCCTACACCCCTAGTCAATCAGCCTCAGGATCCAAACGTCAGTTTTAGTATTCTCCACATCAACGATGTCTATGAGATTGCGCCCTTGGAAAAAGGAAAAGTAGGGGGGATGGCGCGGGTCGCTACCCTGGAGAGAAAATTACATTCCCAACAGCCCAATCTATATACCGTATTGGTAGGTGATTTTTTAAGTCCATCCGTTATCGGTACGGTCAAACTAGAGGGAGAGGAAGAGCGGGTACAGGGCCAACAAATGGTCGATCTCATGAATATTGTAGGAGTAGATTGGGTGGTATTTGGCAATCATGAGTTTGATATCAAAGAAGATGCTTTGCAAAAGCGATTGGATGAGTCCGACTTTGGTTGGATTGGGGGTAACGTTCGCCATCGGCGGAACGATAGCCTCCTACGCTTTCAGCAGAGAGGCAAAGATCTTCCGGATTATACCATCTGGGAGTTTGACAACGGTGCGCAGTCAAGTATTAGAGTCGGTGTAATCGGTGTATGTCTTGATGCGAACCAACAAGACTTCGTCAGTTACGAAAATGTCTTTACCAACGCCAAACAAAACTATCGGCTGATCAAAGACTCAGTAGATTTTTGTATTGCTATGACCCACCTCTCCATCGAAGAAGATAGAGAATTGGCTCGTCAGCTGCCGGACCTCAAATTGATCATGGGCGGGCATGAACACGAAAGACACTTTGAAAAGGTGGGGAGCGTATCCATCGCCAAAGCTGATGCCAATGCCAAGAGCGCTTGGATCCATCGTTTTGAATGGAATGGTGAGTCTGTACAACTTATATCCTATTTAGAGGAAATAGGGGAAAACATTGCTCCAGACCCATGGGTGGCAAGCCAAGTCAAGGCATGGGAGCAAAAAGCCTATCAAGCTTTTGAAGCTACCGGACTCGATCTCAATGCCCCCGTTTGTAAGCTAGAAACTCCTTTAGACGGGCGTGAAACTACGATTAGAACTCGTCCTACTAATCTAGGCCTAGCTTTAGCTGAATCAATGTATCAAGCGGCAGAAGATGCCGATTGTGCGATTGTCAATAGTGGATCGGTCCGTATCGACGACTTTTTAAGGGGAGAGATCACCGAATTTGATTTGGTACGTACCCTACCCTTTGGCGGAGCGGTACTCAAGGTGGATATGCGCGGTAGCCTCCTCATACAAATCTTAGAAGCCGGTATGGCCAACCAAGGCAATGGCGGTTATCTGCAAACCCACTTACTGAGCCAAGAAAATGATCAGTGGCTGATAGGGGAGCAAGAGATTATGGCCGAAGAAAAGTATCGGGTAGCAATTTCAGATTTTCTTTTGACGGGTCGAGAATCAGGTTTAGGCTTTTTGACTCCTCAAAATGATAGTATCATCGCCCTCACTAGGCCCGGAACGGAAAGCCGCCTCAGGGACATCCGACTCGTTTTAGCGGATTACCTGAAAAAGCAGTAAATTTGAACGAAGCAAAATTGGAAATATGATTAAGGCCGTCATTGTAGAGGATGAAAAAAACAGTCAGGAGCTCCTCAAAGAGCTTATTACTGAATATTGTGAAGGAGTAGAGGTTGTGGACATTGCTGGCAATGTTGCCGAAGCGCTAGAAGCAATCGACACGCAAAAACCGGATTTGATTTTTCTGGATATCGAGTTACCCGATGGTGACGGCTTCCAAGTTTTAGAAAAGGTAAAGGACCTCAATTTTGATGTCATCTTTACCACCGCATACGATCAGTATGCCATGCGGGCCTTTAAGTTTTCGGCTACAGATTATTTACTCAAACCGGTTGATATTGACGAGTTGCAAGCTGCCGCCGCTAGGGTTGTGGAGAAGCAAAGCCAAAGTACAGAGGAAAGCGGTGATGGCCAATCGGATAAGATTGAGGCTTTGATCCGTAACATCCGCAATATGCAGCAGCCCTTCAAACGTATTGTGCTGCCTACGACCAATGGTTTTACCGTGGTCAACCCTGAAGATATTATCCGTTGTGAGTCAGATCGTAACTACACCTTCATATTTTTGATGGATGGTCGTAAGATTCTCGTCTCGAGGACCATTAAGGAGTACGACGAAATGCTGGCTGATTACAACTTCTTCCGCATCCACCAATCCCACCTCATCAACCTTAAGTACCTCAAAAACTACACTCGTGGGCGTGGCGGCTATGTCGAGCTGACTGATGGTTCTACCCTCGATGTTTCTGCCCGTCGTAAGTCCGAGTTTTTGAAAAGAATGTCTCAAGACGGATAAAAGGAAGTAAGACATCATTGAGCGATTATTTTTTATCTCCCGAAAGCTTTCGGGAGAGAGGAACGCTCAGCTCTAGGCGACACAAAGTTTTGTGTCGTCACGGTTTACAGTATGATGGAATAATAATGATCGTTCTGCGAAGCAGTACTTACCAAAACAACTCTTGCGTAGAACTGCCAAGGGGATTCTTTTGGGTTACTTTCATGCGGCCAGCCCAGTCTTTGGTCTCAGGAAGGGTCTGATCACTGATCTCATGGATCATGATCCTAAAGTTGTAAAGGCGGGAGAGACCAATGTTTTTTTCCGCTTCGCGAAACAAATCCACTTCAATAAAGCCTTCACCTGCTTCATTGCTACTGTCATAGACTTTTGCTTCGATTTCGGGAAAGGCTTGCCCCATCTTAAAAGCGAGCGCATCCGTTAATTTTTGGCTTTTGGTCTCATTGAGCGACTCTATCTGGGGAGCGACGGCACTGCCCCTGCCCTCACCATACTTCGGAAAAATAGGATTGATCAATAAAAACCAAAACAGTAAGCTCACTCCCAAAGCAGCAAAAGAGCGCCACAATTCCCCGCTGGGAGCTGGGCTTGAACCCTGATAGCTGACCAGCTTAGTGCCTGCTACTAAATCCCCCAAGCGTCGCTCTGGATTGATAAGCGCCCAGCAAAACTCGACCGGCCAGATAAAAGATAGCAAATTGCGTAAAAGCGTTACAAAAGGGTCAGCGGCAGCCTCCGTTTTGTGGTGGAGAATTTGCTGCTTTATCGCTCTTTTGGCGAGACTCCGAGCGCCAAATACATCCTTAGCCGTCCATATGGCAAACACAATGATAATGGCCCATTTGGTTACAGTTTCGGCTTTGTTGTAATCCGATCCCGTAACCAAATCATTGAAATCCATCACTACTAGGCTAAGTATAGCGACAAAACCCAATCCAATGAAAACAATCATGTAATCAATGAACATACCCGCAAAGCGATGTCCTGTTTTGACGGCTTGATAAGACATAGATGCTAAGTTAACGTTAACTAGTTGAAGACAAAATAGTGGATTCCTATCTCTATTTTCAAGTTGTCGGTTCAATTATTTTTGACCCAAAGCGATTTGCTCATCTCCGGCCTGATAGGGGAGAAAGGTCATGATAAATTGCAGCATTTCATCAGTAGTGCGCATACTTCCTTCCCTTTCGGCAATTAGCTGGGGCGGATCAAAAGGGTTATTGGGATTATCTATTGTATTGTCATAAATAGCCTCTACGACTACCCTAGTACCTTTGGCGAGCGGAAGCATATATTCGAAAGTATAGAAATATTGCCAGCGAAAATCCCACTCTGGAATGCGAATCAGCGGTATACTGTCTCCTGTTGGCGCGATGGCGTAGGCAGTAAATGATTTGCCCAAAAGATGCATATGGGGATTAAGGGTCAGGAGCGAAATATCTTGTTGGATGATCGCCTCTGTCCGAAACTGCATAACAGTGTCGGGAGGGATCACCAAAGGCGGTACGATATCCGAGATACCCAAGGTGCCCATTTGTAATTCTAGAGTGGGGCGTTCTGGGGGACCCGGAGCAAAAAAAACATTTACGCTAGACAAATCTGAGGTATCCTCTGGCGAAGGACCATAATGTAAATCGTTGAATAAAAAAGCCCCTTTCCTGCTTAGCCGATAACCTCCCACTCCTGCTGGATAAAGTTGTGGTACCACACCCGGCAGGTAATTACAAACGAGCGGCGTCAGAGTAGGATAGGTACCATCGTCATTGAGTAGGCCTAATCTGGGGTAGGCCCGTTGCACGGGAACGCGCTCTCTGTCCACAAAGCGTTCACCTTCCATCACATTGGCTTTGGCCTCAGGATCGTAGCTGACGAGGTGGCCGTTCATGTGATGGACCACTTTTTTATTGCCGGCGACAAACTCAAACGCTTTGACAAAGGTATCTTGGGCGATTTCGTAGGGGATTTTACCAAATAAGAAGCGGTCTTGATTGTTACCCTTGATCGGGAAGGCTTCCTCCATTTCCAGCACCAGATCAGGCTCGCCTAAAAAGGAGGTGGTAGGAAATTGGGGTGGCGCGGGAATTTGACTCTCGTCTCCAATAGGTCCCCCCTGCTTCGCCCAACGATCTATCAGGGCAATCTCTCGCTCAGAGAGGATTTTTTCTTCGACGAAGTGGCGGTATTCAGGGTCGGCTGGCCAAGGAGGCATATAGCGATCCCTCGTCACCTTGGCTACCATCTTTTTGCGTTTGGAGACATCGCGATAGCTGATGAGGCTAAAGGGCCCCGCACTACCGGGTCGATGGCAGGGTGTACAATTTTGATAAATAATAGGCGCAATGTGCTCGCTAAAGCTCACGGTATCAGGCAGACTCATCTTTGCCGTGTTCGCCGCTGGTTCCTGTGGCTCACCGCAAGCCCAAAGTAGGCAGATTACAAAACCTAAAAGTAGGGTATCTCGCTTCATCTATTATTCAATCAGGCAGCCAACGGCTTCCGTTTTGGTAGTAGTGATTTCTCTACCAGCGAGGCTGGCGCTGAGGGCATCTTCTAAGTAAAAACGAGTGGCTTGCAATCGTTTCTTGCCCAAGGCCGCAATCCAATTGTCGATTTTGCCTTGATATAAGACCTTCCCTGCTGAGTCCACCAAAAATACCTCTGGCGTAACACTGGCCCCAAAGTGCTCAGTCAGTTGGTAAGTCGGGTCTCTAAGGGCCTTGACGGGAAGTTGGAAACGGGCCATATAGAGAGTGATCTCGTTAGGAGAGTAGGTGTCGCCCGCAAAGATGCCATAGAAGCTAATCTGATCTCGACTAAATTTTTGCCTTAACTCTTTGATAGTAACCGCATAGTTTTCGCAAAGCGGGCATTCGGGAGCGAGGAAAAAGAAAACCGATAATTCCTGTTCTCCGACCGATGCTAGCTCATAAGTTTGCCCATGCACAGTTGGCAATTGCATTTGTAGAAGGTCATTTTGAGCCCACAATGGAGTGCTGTAGGCTAGGCCAAATGTACAAAACAGAGTCCAAAACAAAGATTTCATAAGCTGTTTAAAAATAACCAAAATTCTGCTAAAACATTCAAAATCCCAGTGCCTAGCTCAACTGATCAATTTCCCCTTATTTTCAAGGTGAGGAAGGGGGGAGGGATACATTACCGCTGCGCGGAACGCTCCTTTCGATAAGACGATGGTTGATAACTTTTGCCGCAAGATTCTCCAAAATGCCGTATATAAGTATCATTATCTATACGTATAGAGCTAAATTTTCTGCGGCCTGTGCAATAGGCCGCTACAGACATCAGATTGTAGGTGCGTGCATGCATGCCGCACCAATGGAGATAAGCGTTCCGCGAAGCGGCAAAAAAACAAAGGGATGAAAAAGCACAAGCTCCTTCATCCCAGATATTATATCGAAATCCTCGTATAACTACACTTCCAGTAGCATACGACTTGGATCTTCTAGACGCTCTTTGACGCGGAATAGGAAGCTTACGGCCTCTTTTCCGTCGATGATACGGTGATCATAGGAAAGCGCTACATACATAATCGGACGAATTTTGACCTCTCCATTTACGGCCGTTGGACGCTGCACGATATTGTGCATACCTAAGATGGCAGATTGCGGAGGGTTGATGATCGGCGTCGAAAGCATGGAACCAAAAATCCCTCCATTGGTGATCGTAAAGGTACCACCGCTCATGTCATCAGGGGTGACTTCATTGGCGCGTGCTTTGAGGGCATAATGCAATACCGACTTCTCGATCTGCCAGAGACTCATCAGATGGGCATCGCGGATCACTGGCACCACGAGACCGCGATCAGAACTTACTGCGATACTGATATCAGCATAGTTGTGGGTAAGCATTTCTTTACCGTCTATCTGACCGTTGACCGCTGGAAACTCCATCAGGGCCATGGTTACTGCCTTGGTAAAGAAGGACATATAGCCGAGACCAACCCCATGGGTTTCCTTAAACTTCTCCTTATATTTTTTGCGCATAGCCATCACTTCGGTGAGGTCAACCTCATTGAAAGTGGTGAGCATGGCAGTTTCGTTTTTGACTGAGACCAATCTCTCGGCGATTTTGCGGCGGATCAAACTCATTTTTTCACGAGTCTGAATACGCTCAGCCCCACCGCTCATGCTAGGCAAACTAGGGATCGGTCTTTCTTCCTTCTTCGGTGCTTCTTCCTTCGGCGCGGCGGGCGCTTTGGCGGCCGGCTTATGGGCGATGACATCCGTTTTGGTGACTCTGCCGCCGCGGCCACTGCCTTGGACTTCTCCGGCAGGAATGCCTTTTTCTGCCATCAATTTGGCGGCGGATACGGAAGGATGTCCTGCCGCATGTCCACCATTACTGGAGGGGGGCACTACTTGGGGCGCTGGACTCGCTTCGGCCTTCTCTGCTGCCGGCGCACTTGCTTCTTGTTTGGCAGGAGCTGCGCCTGCGGCTTCGGTATCGATTTTGGCGATGACCTGGCCTACAGCTACGGTTTCTCCTTCTTCTACCAAGATTTCAATGGCACCACCATTTTCGGCATTGATGGTCAAGGTAGCTTTATCAGAATTAATCTCGGCCAGTTCATCGTCCATTTCAACGGTGGCACCGCTTTCGACTAACCAGGCTTCGATTTCTACTTCGGTAATGGATTCTCCGGGGCTCGGGACTTTTACTTCGATGATCATACGTCTTTCTTTAAAACGACGGGCTAAAATTTGTGCTTATACAAAGCTAGTTTTTTTTTGTGAATTGTTTGCCTTTCTCCGCTGGTAATAAACGCATAGCAAAAGTGCTATAAGTGCACCCAAACTGTCAATCCCTACGTCAAAGATGGTTCCAAGCCTGCCAGGGATGAAAATCTGATGAAACTCATCAGTCGCAGCATAAGCTACGGTAAACAAAAAAGCTGTTACAAGGCTTGTTTTAAATGGTTTGATGGTTGAGATGAGGCGAAAAAACAACAGAAATAGGATGAAGTATTCTGTCATATGAGCGGCTTTGCGTACCAAGGTTTTGACGACTGGCTGGCGCAGCGTATCGGGATCAATACGGAGAAATTCGAGGATGCTTACCACCCAATTGCTTAAACTAGAGGAAGTATCTCCATCTTGATGGGAGAGAGAGAAGATGAGAGTTAGCCAAAACAGCAAGGGAAACCAATAACGGAAGAAGTACCTCATTGAGAGAATTGCAATCAGCTAAGGTCTTTACGACGATATTTGTAGGGATCGTAAACTGGGCGAGCTTTGTTAAAACGGCGATTGATCCAGCTAAACAAGCCATAGAGTAAGCCTAGCACACCCAAAGCAATCAAGACACCCATTAAGGCATAGATTGCACTCGTCCAGGAGTAATCAATTTTGGGTTCAAAATCGAAGGAAGCATGAATTGAAGGGTCATAATGCTTGGCCAAAGCAAATGGTTTTTTCCATTCGGGACTTTCACTGATGGCTCGGTAGGCTTCATTGTAACTGTAATACCTTGCTACCGCGTCTTGCATGAGCTGGGGATTGGTCAGCCGCATGCTATCAGGTATGAGCCTTTGTTGCTCTAGAAAGCTATTAACATCTAAGTTAAATTGGGCCGCTTTGGCGTCTAGTTCGAGATAGGTTTTTTCACTCCGTAAACGCACCGTCGCTAAGCTATCTTGGTATTGACTTAGATAAGTAGGTACTTGCGTCAATAAAACGGCAAACAGTACGCAAAGAAGGCGGTCTCCTAGATTGAGAAAAAAGGTAAACAATCGTTTAAGACTTCGCATAGTAGAAGAGGAGTGAAACTAACAAAAAGTCTTTAGCCACTCTACGGCGGATTCTTTGCTAGTAAAAATCTTGGAAGGATATACAGGAGGCACAGTCCTAATCCAAAGATTACCGAGAAAAGCGCTCATTGAGTTATTAGAGATGCCAGCTGCCGCTGCAATCTCATTGGCCTCTGAAAGATGACGTCTTGCCTTAAGAGTAGTCGTATGAGGGTGACTATTATCGATCAAAACAACCGGTGCCTTTTCTCCCGCAATCTCGACACAAACCTTAATGAATTCCTTGGCCCCATCTAGCTCAATTCTAGAATAGGGTTTCATGGTAAGCAAAATTACTCCTGAGGGATATCGCTCATAAGTGGCTATTGCTGTCTCTACAAGTTTCTCAGGATGCTCTGAAACGGACATTAAATTGGTTTGTAGTAAAACGCCCCTAAACTATGCATTGTCAATCAGATTTCCAATTTATCATTTTGGTGGTCCCAATATCTGATGTCAGTATTTTATGATATACCAAAGTATTTTTTAGCCTATCTGACCAGCTCTAAATGCGAGGTATCTTTGGCAGGGAGTCGGCTCTCACCCTTTAGCCATTGGTCCACTGCGATGGCTGCTTCACGCCCTTCACTGATGGCCCAGACCACTAAGGATTGGCCTCTTCTCATGTCTCCCGCAGCAAAAATCCCCTCAACACTTGTTTGATATTGAGTAGTTGCTACATTACCTCTATCATCTAGCGCCACTGCTAGCTGAGCGAGCAGGCCTTTCGGATCGGGAGAGACAAATCCTATCGCTAGTAATGCTAATTCACAAGGGATCTCGCGGCTAGAACCCGCTACTTTTTCAAACTTTCGATTTTGCTCATCCCAAGCGATATCGCATACTTGGAGGGCTCTGAGGTTTTGGTTTTCATCTCCGATGAACGCTTCTGTCAGAATAGACCAATTACGCTCGCAGCCTTCTTCATGTGAGGAGGAGGTGCGTAAGGTCATCGGCCATTCTGGCCAAGGATTGTGAGCCGCTCTACTTGTAGGGGGCTGTCCGAGCAGCTCTAGTTGAGTAATAGAGCTTGCTTTATGGCGATTTGACGTTCCGACGCAGTCAGCTCCCGTATCACCGCCTCCAATGACGACTACATTTTTATCGGTCGCTAGGATTCGCGCTTCCTTGGCTTCCCACTCCTTAGCTACGACTTGGTTTTGCTGAGTGAGAAAATCCATAGCCAAGTGTACGCCTTTTAGCTCCCTACCCGCTATCGGTAAGTCTCTTGCGATCGTAGCTCCCCCTGTGAGGACCATTGCATCAAATGTGGCCTTGATCTGTTCAGCGGGTATGTCTTTGCCAATTTCGACTCCACACTTAAACTGTATGCCGGATGCTTCCATCACCTTAATCCTTCTCTCTACGGTACTTTTTTCCAATTTGAAATCAGGAATGCCATATCTCAGAAGGCCACCGGGACGCTTGGCTCGCTCAAAAACAGTAACCGAGTGTCCGGCGGCATTCAATTGCACGGCAGTAGCTAATCCAGCCGGTCCCGAACCGATCACAGCCACGGTCTTTCCTGTACGGGAGGAAGGAATCTGTGGCTTGACCAGACCTAATTGGAAGGCCTTCTCAGCGATTGATTTTTCAATGTGTTCTATGGCTACAGGCGGCTTGTTGATCCCTAATACGCAAGAACCTTCGCAAGGGGCTGGACAAATCCGGCCGGTAAATTCGGGGAAGTTGTTGGTCTCACTAAGGATCTCATAGGCTTTGGCCCAGTTTTCTTGATAAACCGCATCGTTAAAATCAGGGATCAGATTACCCAAAGGACAGCCATGGTGGCAAAAAGGTACGCCACAGTCCATACAGCGAGAAGCTTGCTGCTTGGTCTTCTCCTCGCTATGGGGGATATAAAACTCCCGGTAATCATTTACGCGCTCTTGGGGTGATTTACTCCGAGGTAACTCGCGTTCATATTTTAAAAATCCTTTTGGATCAGCCATAATAGTCTGTTTGAAAGCTTAAGCCGTTTGCGAATTACGTTGCTGCCATTCGGCGGTTTTGCGTTTGAGCAAAGCTGCTTTGTAGTCAGTCGGCATGACTTTGATAAAGTGGGATACCGCATTGGGCCAATCGTTGATCAGCTTAAGTCCCAACTTACTCCCACTCAGGGTGTAGTGTCGGTTGAGCATTTTGTGAAGCAATTCGACATCCTCATACTCGAGTGATTCAAAGCCTACCATACCCATATTGCAGCGAGCTGCAAGCTGTTGTTTGGGATCATAGACATAGGCTATACCCCCACTCATTCCCGCGGCGAAATTGCGACCAGTTGGTCCTAAGACGACAATAGTGCCGCCCGTCATATATTCGCAAGCATGATCTCCTACTCCTTCCACGACGGCTTTTACCCCTGAGTTTCGAACGGCAAAACGTTCACCCGCAAGGCCGTTGATATAGGCTTCACCAGCAGTCGCCCCATAAAAGGCCACATTGCCGACGATGATGTTTCGTTCTGCCCGATAGCTTGCATTTTTGTCGGGATAGACGATAAGTTCTGCCCCAGAAAGACCTTTACCAAAGTAATCATTGGCCTCTCCTTCCAGTTCGAGTCGCAGGCCTGGTGCGGCAAAAGCACCAAAACTTTGGCCAGCACTGCCTCTAAATTTAAAATGTAGCGACCCTTGAGGCAGCCCTTTGGATTTGAACGCCTTCGAAATTTCATTAGAGATGAGCGTTCCGACGGAGCGGTCCACACTACGAAGAGAATAAGTCTTAAAGGTTGGCAAGCGATCGTTGAGCGTAGAACGAGCCGAGGCTAATAGCTCCCAATCCACTACCTCATCGATGCCATGATCTTGCTCGATCTGTTTATAGAGACCTACTTTTGCATTGGCCTCCGCCTTGTACAAAATCGGGCTGAAGTCAATCGTTTTGAGCTTCCAGTGGTCAAGATCATCTTTGACTTTGAGATGCTGGACTTGGCCGACCATTTCTGTTACAGTCTTGAAGCCGAGCTTAGCCATATATTCTCTCATTTCCTCGGCGAGGAACGTAAAGAAGTTTACTACGTCTTCTGCTCTTCCCGAAAAGAGTTTTCTCAACTCCGGATCTTGGGTGGCAATTCCTACAGGGCAGGTATTGAGGTGGCACTTGCGCATCATGATACAGCCTTCTACGATTAATGCTGCAGTCGCTACGCCCCATTCTTCCGCACCCAATAAGGTCGCAATTGCCATATCTCGGCCCGTACGAATCTGACCATCAACTTGCAGCGTAACGCGACTCCGCAGGTCGTTTTTGACGAGGGTTTGGTGGGCTTCGGCTAGGCCTAGTTCCCAAGGGAGGCCCGCATGTCTGATAGAACTAAGCGGGGAAGCACCTGTACCTCCATCGCTACCTGAAATCAGGATATGATCTGCATGGGCTTTAGATACTCCTGCTGCAATGGTACCAACACCTGCTTCTGAAACCAGTTTGACGCTAATTCTAGCCTCACGGTTTGCATTTTTAAGGTCGTAGATTAGCTGGGCCAAATCTTCGATTGAGTAAATATCGTGGTGGGGAGGAGGAGAGATCAGTCCAACTCCGGGCGTGGCATGGCGTACTCGACCGATCCACTCATCTACCTTATGACCAGGGAGTTGCCCCCCTTCGCCGGGCTTAGCACCCTGCGCCATTTTGATTTGCAGTTCATCAGCTTCGGAGAGATAGTAGCTGGTTACCCCAAATCTTCCAGAGGCAACCTGTTTCACCGCAGAGCGCTCCCAATCACCGTTTTCGCTTACTCGATACCTCGCTTCGTCTTCGCCTCCTTCTCCGCTGTTACTCTTACCGCCGATACGATTCATCGCAATGGCCAAAGTAGAGTGAGCTTCGTGGGAAAGCGAGCCAAAGGACATGGCTCCGGTAGCAAATCGTTTGAGGATACTTTCTACGGGTTCTACCTCATCAATGGAAATTTCTTTACCACCCTGAAAATCAAGCAGATGTCTCAAGGTGATGGTCTTTTCTAGATGCGAATTGATCTCCGTAGAATATTCCTTGAAGAGTTGATAATCATTAGTGCGAGTGGACTTTTGTAGTAAATGAATAGTCTTAGGGTTGAGTAGGTGTTTTTCCCCTTTTCGCTTCCATTGATAGAGACCACCGACTTCTAAACTTGTTGCCGCGTCAGACTGGAAAGCTAGTTTATGCCTGATCAATATTTCTTTGGCGATATCCTCAAATCCCAATCCTTCGATCCGGGAGACACTGCCCGTAAAACATTTATCCACTACAGCTTTACTCAGTCCCAAGATTTCAAAAATCATGGCGCCATGATAAGATTGTAGGGTAGAGATCCCCATTTTGGAGAGTACCTTACGCAGCCCGTAATTGATCGATTGGATGTAGTTGTTTTGGATCTCTGGAATAGGGCGGCCCATCAATTTTGGGTCGGTATAACTGTATGCATGGATACTTTCATAGGCCATGTAGGGGTGAATCGCCAAGGCGCCATAGCCAATAAGGGTGGCGAAATGATGCACCTCGCGGGCTTCACCTGTTTCTAATACAAGTGTCGCTAATCCTCGATTACCGCTGCGAATCAGATGGTGATGAACGGCACTAACGGCTATGAGAGCAGGGATAGGTGCACGTTCTGGGCCGATATTTCGGTCGCTGATAATGAGGATATTAGCCCCATTGGCGAGGGCTTGACTCGCTTCTAGGCAGAGCCGATCCACGGCAGATTCCAAGCGTTCGCCGAGGGCGAAAGTACCATCCAAAATGATCGTCTGATAATCAGGGTGACGGATCTGGCGAATTTTTTCAAACTCATCTCCTGTCAAGATGGGATGGGGGAGACTAATCTGTTTACAGCCCTCTGGAGTCTCTGCGAGCACGTTTTTACTACTACCAATCCAGGTTTGTAGAGACATCACTAACTTCTCCCTGATAGGATCGATGGGAGGGTTGGAAACCTGGGCAAATAACTGTTTGAAGTAGTGAGAAATATGCTGACTCTGATTGGAAAGAATCGCTAGCGGAGTATCTGCTCCCATTGAACCAATCGGCTCTTTACCGGTATCGGCCATGGGACTGAGCACCATCTTGAGCTCTTCGGAAGTAATGCCAAAGAGTTGTTGACGCTGTCTGAGCATGACTGGGTCTGTGATCCGCTTGGGAGGAATCGGTGGCGCCAATAATTCGGACAGGTGCATCTTGTATTTTAGCAGCCAACGACGATATGGCCGACTCTGACAAATCTCTTTTTTGAGTTCTTCATCCCTGATGATACGACCTTTTTTCATATCGAGGACAAAGATCTTACCTGGTTGCAATCGGCCTTTTTCGATAGCGAGGGAAGGATCTATCGGTAAAGCACCTGCTTCAGAGGCCATGATAAGCCGATCATCTTTAGTAAGGGTGTAGCGAGAAGGACGCAAACCATTGCGATCCAAAGTAGCACCTACAATCTCACCATCTGTAAAGCAGATAGAAGCTGGTCCATCCCATGGTTCCATCATAGTGGAGTGATACTCATAAAATGCTTTACGATCTTCATCCATGAGATCATTGTCTTGCCAAGCCTCCGGGATCAGCATCATCATTACGTGTGGCAAACTACGGCCACTCATGACGAGTAATTCGACGATGGCATCAAGATTGGAAGAGTCAGATTGCTGGTTATCACAAATGGGAAAAAGCATTTCCATCTCCTCCTTGCTAAAGGCATCGCATTCCATGAGTGCTTCTTTGGAGCGCATCCAGTTTACATTACCGCGAATGGTATTGATCTCTCCATTGTGAGCAATGTAGCGGAAAGGTTGCGCGAGACGCCAATTGGGAAAAGTATTGGTCGAGAAGCGAGAATGAACAAGCGCGAGGGCAGAAACAACTCGCTCGTCGTGGAGGTCAAGGAAAAAGGAACGTACCTGATCGGTTCGTAATTGTCCTTTATAGACGATGGTTTTATGCGAAAAAGAGGTGAAGTAAAACTCACTGCCACCTGCTAACTTTTTTTGAATATAGTTGCTAATCGCTCGGCGCAAGATATAGAGTTTACGCTCTAAATCTTTGGCAGAAACCTCGACTATTGAGGTTACAAAAAGTTGCTCTACTCTTGGGCTGACCTTTAAAGCATCCTTGCCAATTCCTACTTCAGAATAAGCGACTTTCCTGTAGCCTAAAACATTGACATTTAGCTTTTTACTAAATTTTTTGATCTCTTCTTTACAGGCTTGTTGCACCCTGTCATCATCGGGAAAAAAACACATTCCAACTCCATATTTTCCCGCCTTCGGCAAGTCAATATTTTGCAGTGAAAGCTCCTCTCTTAGAAAAGTGTCTGGTACTTGAATTAAGATTCCCGCTCCATCGCCAGTTTGTGGATCACAGCCGCATGCACCTCTGTGCTCCATGTTGGTCAACATGCTAAGAGCGTCCTCTACAGTTTGATGAGATTTTTGGCCTTTGATATGAGCGATGAAGCCAATACCACAGGCGTCGTGTTCTAATTGAGGAACATAGAGAGACTGTTCCCCTTGGACAGATTGATCACTTTCCACCATGGGATCCTGGATTGAATAGTACTTTTTGAGAAAGGCTGGGGGGCCTTGAGCCTACGATTCCTATAATTGCGGCAAGAACAAATATATAACTCTTCTATAAATATTCAAATATGCATTAAAAAATAGCCCAATTGTTAAAAAATGTTTAATGAATTACCTCGTTTGGTGTCAATCTATTAATAGGATTTTTTGAATAGTCTGAGGAATATTTTTAACGCTGGAATATTCAACAATTCATACCCCTCAATCAAATACCAATTTTATGCTTTTGAGCGGCTGCATTAGGAGTCTTTTGGCAGCTGATCCTTAGATTCCATTTTTTATAAATTTAAAATATTGAAAATACGGCCTCATTTTTACGAAGCTAATAAGCACGTATTTGGGCTTATTTTGTCACTTGGTAAATAATATGCGGCTACTATTACAAATGTCATAACTTCCTAACGTTCGTAAGTGATAAACTTTATTGTTTTGCAGTCGTTTTTTTGATATAAGCTTTGTAAGTTTTTACTAGCAAACTCAGTAAAGGGAAAATAGCCATGCTGTTAAGTATATTGCTAGGCATTTTTTGTGCCGGTGGAATATTTTTGGGGGTTATGCTTATCGCACTTATTGCGCGTTGGTACCAGATCAAAGAAAATCCTGACGCTAGTGGAGAAAAATCGCTTCGAATGGGGCCTGATGGGGTCGAAATTTGGATCGAACGCCCAGACGGTACCCGCTTGAAAGCATTCCACAAGGGATCTGGCATTCCAGTGGTTTTGCTGCATGATGCGGGGATCTCCAGTGTGAGTATGAATTTGATGTGGAAACTCTTAGCTGGCTATGGTTTTAAAGTTATCACTTTTGATCAGCGTGGGCACGGTGCTTCGAGTGTCGGAAAAAATGGCATCAATAGTCAAGCCATGGTAGAAGATCTCGAAGCGGTGCTTGCGCATTTCAAAGTGTGGAATGGTATTTTGGTTGGTCATTCTAGTGGTGCTTTTTTGACTATTCAGTATTTGCTCAAATATCAAGAACAGGCTTCCCGCCGGATCAAGGGAGTGGTGTCAGTAGCAGGCTTTGCCGGAAATATGCTTGCCGGAACTCCTCAAAATAGATTTGCTAGAGGCCTAATTGAAACGGGCCTTGCCAAACAGTTATTAAAAAATCGGCTTCTGGCGTTCGGCTATGCCACCACCTTCTTTGACCAATCTACCTCCTTTTCGAGTATCCGCGTCTGGCTTGAACTTGCCAAAAAACATCCCCTAAAGCACCTATTACCTATACTACCTGGGCATGCCGAAGGCAACTTTTATGATCGTTTGAATGAAATCCAAATCCCCTATATTGTCGCAGCTAGTCCTGATGATCGTCGCTTACGGCCGGAGCATGCTTTGCGTATGGCTGCGGCTTTGCCGAACGCTCGACTCGAATGGGTCCCAGATGCCGGCAATATGATGGTTTGGGAATGTCCCGGCAAAATTGTCGAAATGGTACGTTCGCTGGCCAAAGCTTCATGACTTAGATGGCAATTCACTCATAAAATAACTCTGGGGTAATGATTTTAGATCTTTTCCTGTAGTTCAAGAATTTATTTAGATAAGGGATAATTGATTTGCCACTTGCATCTTTTCTAATTTCAAATGCTTCCAAATAGTATTTACCTTCTCTAGTGTCATCAGTATCTAATAGACTAATTAGATATAGTCTATCAATGATCATAAATGATTGGCCTGAACAAGGCCAGCATGTTCTTAATGAGCAATTTGGATCATTATTACTCAACAAGGAAAGATTCCAAGCATGATCTAGCAATGGAATATCAGACCTAAGAATAAGGCGTAAACTTTCATTTTTAGGTACTTGAAAGATTGCCTGATACTCCAATCCTTCGGTTAGGCCTATTTTTGCCATAATACCTTTAAAAAAATTTTGTCTTGCCACTGATCTAGATACCTTTTTAGAAAATCTCAAACTCTCAACATGCCTCCTCAGGCTCCCTCCATCAAGGAAATAGATGCTTTTTTTTGCTTTACTCGTGTATTCAGCTATTCTTTTGTATGCATTCAGAGCTGATTGATAATTATGTGCTGGAAGGGAGACCAGTTCAACATGCTCATCTCCGCTGGTTGAGTTAGTATCAAAGGCTACCATATTCGTATGAGTTAGTCTACTTCTAAAGCATCTTAGGTATCTGAGGATCCCTATCAATTGTAATTAGACCTGAATCTAAAAACAGACAAAAGGAATCAGTGGCATCTTGTAGGATTCTATTTGACAGAATAGATGGGGAGAATTATTCTTGTCATCATAATTAATATAAAGTTTTTTGACAAGAAATTAAAATATTTCCCAAAAACAGCCATATTAATTAATATATCCATACTTTATGGGCCAATTTTATGATAAATTATCAATTAAAGTTTTGGTGAGATTGAAAATTACAGGACGGATAATTTTTGAAAAATATGAGTAGGAAAACCCTTATTGCTTACCTTTTTGAACTCTTATTGATTTAGAAGACTAACAAGCTGAATATCAATACATACTGAGTTCTTCATTAGTGTTAGAAAAAGTTTGGTAACGCCTTTGCTTATGGCTGCGGCTTTGCCGAACGCTCGACTCCAATGGGGCACAGATGCCGGTAACATGATGCTTTGGGAATGCCCCGGCAAAATTGTCGAAATGGTACGTTCACTGGCCAAAGCTTCATAAAAAAAAGTAGCCGATCCACCAAAGGTGGAACGGCTTCCCGTACAAAATAAACTGCTTAAGCGATTCGCCTAAGCATTGGCAGTAACGGCAGCATTGCTGACCGTCTTGACAATTCTTGCCGCCACTTTGTATGGATCTGCATTGGATGCAGGGCGTCTATCTTCTAGGTATCCGCTCCATCCGTTGTTTACGGTGAAGACAGGGATACGAATGGAAGCTCCTCTATCAGAAACTCCATATGAAAATTCGTCAATTGCGGCAGTTTCGTGCTTGCCAGTCAAACGCTGATCATTGTAGGCACCATATACTGCAATGTGCTCATCTACTACGCCACGAAATGCTTCACAGACTTGCTCGATTTTCTCTTTTGATCCAGCAGTACGGATAAAAGAGTTGGAAAAGTTGGCGTGCATCCCAGAGCCGTTCCAGTCAGTATCACCTAGTGGTTTTGGGTGGTATTCGATAAATAGACCATATTTCTCAGACAGTCTTTCCATGAGGTAGCGACCGATCCAAACTTGGTCTCCAGCTAGTTTTGCACCTTTGGCAAATACTTGCCATTCCCACTGACCAGCGGCAACCTCGCCATTAGTTCCTTCCACATTAAGACCTGCTTCTAAGCAGAGATCAAGGTGCTCGTCTTTGAAATCACGTCCAAACACGGCATTGCCTCCCACACCACAGTAATAAGGACCTTGTGGAGCTGGATAACCATTGTGAGGGAAACCTAATGGCTTATCAGTTTCTGGGTCCCAGAGGAAATATTCTTGTTCAAATCCGAACCAGAAATCAGCATTGTCATCGTCAATGGTAGCTCTTGCATTGGTTTCATGAGGAGTACCGTCTGCGTTCAATACTTCAGTAAGCACAAGGAAACCATTCTTGATTACTGGATCAGGACAGATATATACAGGCTTTAGCAGACAGTCAGAAGAACCCCCTTCTGCTTGTTCTGTCGAGGAGCCATCAAAACTCCAAGTAGGACAATCTTCCAGTTTGCCGCTAAAGTCCGATACAATTTTTGTTTTACTTCTAAGGCCTTGAGTGGGTTTTGAGCCATCAAGCCAAATGTACTCTAATTTAGATTTTGCCATGATTTATTTAAGAATTACGGGATAACTGATAGCTAATATTGATAGATGTAATTATGAAAGCGCTATTTAAGAATAATTTTGACTAAGTATTGAATCAAAAAGTAAGCACTTATTACACTTTCTCTCCATTAGCTTTATAGTTGAATCGCAAACATATTATAGATTTTTGTTAAATCAAAGTTAGGGGTAAATTTTTGTAAATATTACCTGTTTAAGGGCTGTATTGTAATTTTATCTATCATTTACGTGCTAAAAATTAATTTTATCTATCGTTTACTATACTTTATGGCCAAAAGGCTAATGCTTATGGGTTTTTTTAAGAAAAAAATCTAAGCTTCTAAAGCGAGGTTGTGAACGCTCTGTTAATGTGAAATCCCTAGGCGAAATAGCCGAAGGATTCGAAACGATTTCAAATCAAGGTAAATTTTAAGTGTCTGATTATTAGTTGTTTGAACCCACGGATGTGGTTGGGGGCTTAGTTTTATAAATGTAATATTTCCCTTCTGTGAAATCTTAGAATGCTCAATGTGATTCTAAGTATTTATCAAGTTATTAGTCTTTATCTTGATAAGATTGCATTGTTTAGGTGGGTATTTTAAAAATATTTAAATAATTTTGTCCCGTAGGCTGAGATATTTTTAATTCTTTATGTGTGATCTCAGCGCAACACTACATAAACTGTAATCTTAATTCACTATTACTAGCCCGTACTAATAAGCATCATTTGACCTACTATGGAAAAGTTTATTGTAGATAATTTGTGGATCATGCTGTGCGCAGCAATGGTCTTCGTTATGCACCTTGGTTTTGCTTGTGTAGAGGCAGGTTTTACCCAGGCAAAAAACACCGTCAATATCCTCTTCAAAAACACCCTAACCATTGCTATCGGCCTCATTACGTATGCACTATTTGGCTTTGCCTTAATGTTCCCAGGAGAGTTTGAAATTATTAGTGGTGTCCTGGGCTGGGCCGGTACTTTGGCCCCACCAGAAAATGGTTTGACACCTGAATATGGCGACTCCACTTACTGGACCACATTCTTGTTCCAAGGAATGTTTGCCGCCACAGCGGCCACGATCGTTTCTGGCGCAGTAGCGGAACGTATCAAGATCAGCGCCTATGTGATCTTTACCTTCCTGTTTGTGGGCTTACTCTATCCGATTGCGGGTTCATGGCAATGGGGCGGTGGCTTTATGGCAGAATTAGGTTTCTATGATTTTGCCGGCTCTACCCTCGTACACTCTGTAGGTGGTTGGGGAGCCCTTGCCGGTATTTGGTTGTTAGGCTCTCGCCTTGGCAAATACAAAAACGGTAAAGTAAACGACTTCCCCGGTTCCAGTGTCCCGCTAGCTACCATAGGAGTGTTTTTACTCTGGTTTGGCTGGTTCGGGTTTAACGGAGGTTCGGTCCTTTCTGCTGATCCTGCCTTAACCTCTCTGGTATTGGTAACCACCTGCTTGGCCGCTGCTTCTGGCGCTATTGGAGGAATTGCCATGGCTTGGGTTATGTTCCGGCGCCTAGACTTGGGCATGGCCCTTAATGGTATTCTAGCTGGCTTGGTTGGGATTACCGCTGGCGCGGACCTCATGTCCCCTTGGGAAGCCATGGTCATAGGTTTTATCGCTGGAGGACTGGTGGTACTGTCTGCTGTAGGTTTAGACAAATTGAAACTAGATGACTGTGTAGGTGCTGTTTCAGTGCACCTTACTTGTGGTATGTTTGGCACCTTAGCGGTAGGTATTTTTGGGGCCAAAGCCGGTATTGATCAATTATTGATTCAATTAGCTGGTGTAGGCGTTTATGGCCTTGCCTCCTTTGCCGTGGCCTTCAGTATCTTTTATATACTAAAAATCACAATGGGAATCAGAGTCTCCGAAGAGCATGAGATTTCTGGTCTCGATAGTCATGAGCACGGTATCCGTGGTTACACGATCGTGTTCGACGAATAGACGATATATGCGCAGTAGTTTTTTTTGTTAGTCCTAATGTTGAAATGAAAAGGGGGAGTCTGACTCCCCCTCTTCAAGCAAAAGAAAATCTAACTTTACCATTCACTACGAGGACTGTGGCTTTTCCGCGGTCCTTTTTTTATTGTCCTTTTACCCTGTTGCGGACTGTTGGAGTTAAGACCTCGTCAAATAAAAAGTCGATAGAACGAGCCAAAGCATCTACTCCCAATTGATTGGCTGGAGGGGCAAGCTCCAGATTTGTATTTGGTGAGTTCCCTGCCTGTTTGCCCTTTTTACCACTTTTGCCTTTGCGAGTGGCTCTCCTTTGTTGTATAGCTGCTTCAAAAGTAGCCATTTGCTCTGCATCAAGGATAGCTCCCATTTGGTTACGCATATTTTGATGGATTTGCTTTTTCTGCTGCCTAAACGCCTGCACATCGCTCTGTTTGAGGCTGTAATTGGCGCTGAGTTCTGCGGCCGTAGCATACAAAAGGTCCAGTACGGGCTGTTGTTGCTCTGCGCGCAACGCTAAGTTTTCATTAAAAGCACTGTACAATTCCTGCACTTTAGTTGAGTCGGGCCCTTGACCAAAACAAAGATTGACGGCAAGAATAGCGAGAATAAAAGAAATCGTTTTCATAATCTGGTCTTTGCCTATCTGTAGCCTGACTCGATCCAAACGTAACTTTTGCTTGTTTCTTTTGGGGCCTGCTGCTGCGCAGAACGATCATACCTGTAGGTGCGCGCATGCATGCCGCACCCATGGAGATAAGCGTTCCGCGAAGCGGCAAAAACAAAAAAAAGAGCCGTATGCAAACCATACAGCTCTTTTATGCTCAAAACTGGTCTGGGGCTAACCCGCAGTTGCCAATTCTGAATGAGTAGAAGCGAGCTTCTTTTGTATATCACCTGGCACGACTTCATACTTTGAAAACTCTCGGGTATGTGTAGCTCTACCTTGGGTGAGAGAACTCAAAGTCGTCGCATATTTGTAAAGCTCTGAGAGGGGTACTTGAGCTGTAATCCGCTGGTAAGCCCCTTCATTACTAAAACCTTCTACGATAGCTCGCCGGCTCTGCAAATCGGTCATGATGTCGCCCATTTGCTCGTCTGGCACCAATACCTCTACCTTATAGATCGGCTCCAACAAACGGGGCTTGGCATCCATAAAGGCTTGCTTAAAAGCGTGTTGACCGGCCAACATAAAGGACACCTCATTGGAGTCAACCGCATGCATCTTACCATCATAAACCACCACCACTACGTCGCGGGCATAAGAACCCGTGATCGGGCCTTGCTCTAGGACTTTCATGATGCCTTTTTGAATAGCAGGTAGATAGCGGGTATCGATCACTCCACCGACGATGGCGTTGCAAAATAGCAGCGTGCCACCCCAAGGCAGTTCGATCGCTTCCTGCCCGCGGATTTTATAATCTCCACTCGGTTGCCAGCCTTCGTGATAAGGATAAACCTTCATAAATACTTCGCCAAACTGGCCAGAACCACCAGACTGCTTTTTGTGCTTATAATGGCCTTCAGAAGCGGTTTGAATGGTTTCGCGATAAGAAATACGGGGTTCTTCGTAACGTACTTCTATACCATGAATATGACTTAGCAACCACTTCACGATCATGAGATGTAGCTCTCCTTGGCCATGGATGATACTTTGACGCAGCTCCTTGGCATATTCAACTCTAAGGGTCGGATCATTTTGGCCAATCTTACTCAGTGCCACGGCGAGCTTTTCTTCATCGCCTTCCTTTTCGGGCACGATAGAGGCTCTGATCTTGGAGTTCGGAAAAACGATAGGCATGAGGGCGTCCCCATCATCTTCGACCCTCAAGGTTTGATTAGAGTAAGTATCCTTGAGTTTGACGGTGGCCCCAATATCTCCAGCAGAAAGTTTATCCACTTGATTGCGGTTTTTACCGTCCATCACAAAGAGTTGGCCCAGCTTGATTTTGTTGCGAGTCGCAAGATTATAAAGTTCTTGTCCACTACTGATTTCTCCCGCGCAGACCTTAAAGAAACTCGTCTGACCAGTATGTTTATCGCTATTAGATTTGAAGATAAAAAGGGTCGTTTCTGCGTCGCTGACTTTGATTTCACCGCCGTGAACTGTTTGCTCAGGTCCCATATCCCCTGCTGTGGGGGCTACATTACCAATAAAACCCATCATGCGGCCGCTACCCATATTTTGCTTGGCGGCAACACAAAAGAGAGGAAATACGGAACGACTGAGCATACCCGCCCTCAATCCTTGGCGCATTTCGTCTTCATCCAATTCTCCTTTTTCAAAGTACATCTCCATCAGCGCTTCATCGTGCTCAGCTGCAGCTTCGACTAAGGTATTATGCAATTCATTGGCCATGGGGCGAGCGTCATCTGGGATTGGATGCTTTTCGGGTTTGCCTCCCCCTGCGGGAAACTTGTACATGACCATCTTCAAGACGTCGATGATGGCGTCAAAGCCTTCCCCCGCATTGTAGGGAAATTGCATGACCACCACTGCGCTCCCAAATTGTTCGCGGGTGCGCTCAAGGGCGAGATTCCAATCTGCTTTGGCATGATCGAGTTGATTCATGACAAAGATGGTCGGTTTATTATATGTCTTTAGATATCGCCAAACGATTTCTGTACCTACTTCTGGTCCGTGTTGGGCATTGAGGGTTACGAGCGCGGTATCTGCTACTCTTAAAGCACTGATCAACTCTCCCGAAAAATCGTCCATCCCTGGTGTATCGATGATATTGATCTTAGTACCTCTCCATTCGGTGTGCATAATAGAGGAGAAAACCGAGTTTTTGCGCTCTTGCTCTAACTCGTGAAAATCTGAGACGGTATTGCCGTCATCTACGGAGCCCATACGATTGATGACTCCGCCTTCGAACATCATGCATTCGGCGAGGGTGGTTTTGCCAGACTTTGGGCTTCCCGCGAGCACAATATTTTTGATATGACTCGATTGGTAATGTTTCATAAGTACGCGGTAGTAAGTAGGTGAGAAAATCAAGTAGTCAAAAAGAAGTTAAAAAATTTTGCGGTCATTGTCCATGAGCTGGGCTGATTTTTATTTGTCACCTTGAGCCTGTATTTTTCGCCCCCTAATCGCAATAATATGAGCCCAGGAGATAATCTAGCCCGTTCCATTCGCAATTTTGCGGGTGTGTATGCGGTGGTAGATCTACTGGTACTAATTGCTGGAATGTTACAGGATAGCTTGCCAATCTTCTACTACTTTTGCAAGCCGCTCATTATGACCTCCCTTTCGATTTTCTTTTTTTACCAGATGTTGGGGAGGCACAATCGAGAGTACTATCTCATGCAAGGGGCGATTTTGTTTTCGCTAATGGGAGACATTTTCTTGATGTTTCAAGGCGCCTTGTATTTTCAATTAGGTTTGGGGGCATTTCTGATAGCTCAGATCCTCTATATCATCGTGTTTAGCCTAAGTCCTCAAGGGGAATTAAAAGGCATTCTCCGCCGAAAGCCATGGCTGGTCATCCCCTTTCTACTCTATGTCTATAGCTTACTTTATTTTTTATTACCCCTGCTCGGGGAACGCTTAATTCCGCTGACGATTTATGCGATGGCGCTGATGACTATGGTCCTTGCCGCCCTCAACCGCTGGCGCAAGGTGAGACAGGAAAGTTTTGCTTATGTATTTGCGGGTGCGCTCCTATTTATGATATCGGATAGCTTGATTGCTATCAATCGTTTTGCCTACGAGATTCTGCCCATTTCTTTTGCTCAGACCTGGATCATCCTGACCTATATGGCCGCTCAATACGGGATCGTGATTGGGATGCTGATCTATCTCAAGTCTGTAAAACGCCCGGATTAAACTTCGCTACGTCTGGATTCATATTTGCCATCTCAATACCCGTAGAGATGATTTCCCTCGTCTTGAGTGGGTGGATGATATTATCTACCCAAAGGCGAGCCGCAGCATAATAAGGCGAAGTTTGGCGATTGTATTTTTCGGTGATCTCCTCCAGTAAGCGTTTTTCCTCTTCCGGATCGATTTCCTTACCCTGCTTTTTGAGAGATGAAACTTGGATCTGCAGCAGCGTTTTGGCGGCTTGGGAACCTCCCATTACGGCAATCTGAGCCGATGGCCAAGCAAAAATCAAACGTGGGTCATAGGCCTTGCCGCACATGGCGTAATTACCCGCCCCATAAGAATTGCCGATTACAAAAGTAAACTTGGGCACTACCGAATTGGAGACCGCATTGACCATCTTCGCGCCGTCTTTGATGATACCTCCCTGCTCTGAGCGAGAGCCTACCATAAAGCCTGTAACATCTTGCAAAAATACTAGCGGAATCCGCTTTTGATTGCAATTCATAATAAAGCGCGCTGCCTTGTCGGCAGAGTCTGAGTAAATGACCCCGCCAAATTGCATCTCACCTTTGGCAGATCGGATCACTTTACGTTGATTGGCGACGATACCCACGGCCCAGCCGTCGATGCGGGCGTAGGTCGTGATGATAGACTCACCAAAATTGGCTTTGTATTCGTCGGCACTGCTCTTGTCAATGAGGCGATTGATAATCTCCCACATATCATAAGGCTTCGCTCTATCCGAAGGCAGAATGCCCATGATTTCTTTGGGCTCAAATTCTGGGTTGACAGGCTTGGCGCGGTGAAAACCTGCTTTAGGCGTTTCGCCTAGTTTGGAGACGAGAGCGCGAACCTTCTCGAGGCAAGTCTTGTCGTCTGGCATATGATAATCCACCACGCCCGAAATGCTGCTATGCATCGTAGCACCACCAAGTTCTTCGCGACCGACATCCTCTCCAATCGCTGACTTAACCAAGTAAGGGCCCGCCAAAAAGACAGAACCCGTCCCATCTACGATCAAGGCCTCGTCACTCATAATAGGTAAATATGCCCCTCCCGCTACACATGGACCCATAATGGCGGCAATCTGAGGGATACCCATGCTACTCATCACCGCATTGTTGCGGAATATACGGCCAAAATGCTCTTTGTCGGGAAAGATTTCGTCTTGCATCGGCAAGAAGACGCCTGCGCTATCGACGAGATAGATAATCGGGAGACGATTTTCGATAGCGATTTCTTGGGCGCGGAGATTTTTTTTACCGGTCATTGGAAACCAAGCGCCGGCTTTGACGGTAGCATCATTGGCGACGATCATACATAGTTTACCACCGACATGTCCGATGCCGGTTACTACTCCTGCTGAGGGGCAACCACCGTACTCTTGATACATGCCATTTGCGGCCAAGGTGCCAATTTCAATAAAAGCTTCTTTATTATCCAAAAGTAGATCGATTCGCTCTCTAGCGGTCATCTTACCTTTGGCTTTATGCTTTTGGGTAGATTTTTCGCCTCCACCGGCGAACGCTTTACTCTGTTGGTGCCTCAATTCACGCAGGAGCATGCGGTTGTGGTCTTCGTTTTTATTGAAAGCAAGATCGGTATCAGCGTACTGTTTTTTCATTTACTTTTTAATTCAAGAAGCCTAATCCTCCTACCAAATAAATGCCCTTTAGCTCCTCCTCTTCATCTGGGGCGCTCTCCTCCACCTCCATGATTTGGATCGAATCGCGATCTAGAGATTCAATTTCAAACTCATGGATCATACTTAATGCCTCATCTACTGAATCAGCAAGAATCCCATAAGTCGTCATGATTGGGCTAAGGCCTTCTGTGCTTTTGATATTGGCTTGGATCAAAATCCCATAAAGTTTGCCTTGCTCGGTAAACTCAGCACGCATCTCACGCAATACCATTAAGGATAACTCATTGCTACGGTCATAATTGATCGCCTGTTTGAGATAAAAGCGCGTTTCTTTTTCGTCTTTATCCTCATAATAACAAGCGTTCGCGATCAGCGCCAACACCCGAGACATGACCGCGGCCTCTTCCTCATTTTGTGGAGGAACCAAATCTTCTAATTCATCTGCCACCAACTCCAACATCAAATCATGGCGTTGGTACGTATCCAGGAGCTGCATTTTGATTTCGAAGGCCTGATTTCGCAGTTCTTCATGCTTAATCCCTTGAAGGAGATTGAGGGCTTCATCAACCTTGCCAAGTTGAGAAAACGCTACTGCTTGGTTCATTTCAATCCAATGTTTCTCTACTTCAGGCAGTTCGAGTGCTTTTTCAAAGACCGTGATGGCCTCTTCAAAGCGTCCACTTTGGGTGTACAGGGTGCCTAATTGTAAATGTAGGGGCCAAGCATCAGGATGAGCGGTCAAGCCTTCATTGATAATATTTTCAGCTTCGTCCCAATCTTCTTGTTCTTCAGCTATGGCCGAACGGATTCGATACCCAACTTCGTAACCTGCTTGCGTTAATTCTGACGCGTATCTGATAGCGGCTTCAAAGTCTCCTTCCGAAAGAGAAACCCAAGCTTTTTGGGCTTGTTGATTAGCTTGATCGATTGTCATACTAGTAAGGTACTCTCGGCGGCGAAGATACGCAACCCAAACATTAGCTACCTAACATCCGTTAGCTTTTTTGCCCATCCGTCCGTAATTTTATATTTCTAAATACCCCGAGATATGATCACGTCCTCTGCTATGCCCGAATCTGTTGAGCAACCTTCGTTTTCTAAGTCAATAGCCCTCAAAGCCTATCGGCTCATGCTCTCCGCTTCGGCCCTATCCCACGCCTACGAAACCCATAAAGATCGCACTTCAAAATACGTTCACGCTACCTCGCGAGGACATGAGGCAATACAGCTAGCGATGGGAATGCAGCTCCAAGCGCACGACTTTGTGGCTCCTTATTATCGGGACGACGCGCTACTCCTAGGTATGGGGATTACGCCTTATGAATTGATGCTACAATTGATGGCAAAAAGAGAGGATGTGTTCTCCGGAGGAAGAACCTACTACTCACACCCTTCTTTACGGAGAGATGATATGCCTAAGATTCCGCACCAATCTTCTTCGACGGGTATGCAGGTGATTCCGATCACGGGAGTAGCCCAAGGGATGCAATATCGAGAGGAACAGGGTTTAGACGCTTGGAGCGAAACAGATGCTCCGGTAGCAGTTTGCTCTATTGGAGATGGCGCTATGACGGAGGGAGAAGTTTCTGAAGCCCTTCAAATGGCGGCGCTACATCAGTACCCGATCTTATACTTAGTACAAGATAATGGCTGGGGTATTTCCGCTCAGGGGAGCGAAATGTACGCCCAAAACGCAGCACAATTTGTTCAAGGTTTTCATGGCATTGAAGCCATTTCTATCGATGGAACTGATTTTGCCACTTGCTATACGACTATCGAAGAAGTATTGGGTAAGATCCGTAAAGAACGTCGCCCCTTTTTGATCCATGCTACGGTGCCCTTACTCAATCACCATACCTCTGGGGTGCGTAAGGAGTGGTATCGTCATGATCTCGAATCGCATGAGCCTCACGATCCGCTTCCACGGCTTAAGGCTTATCTCCTCGCCAATGGGGTAGAGGAAGCCGAGATCAAGGCCTTACCCGAGGTGGTTATGGCTGAGATAGAAAGCGAACTTGAACGTGCCTATGTCGCGGAGGACCCTAGACCAGAAGATTTACATACACATATATTTGCTCCCACGCCGATCACGGCTGAGGACGGGGAGCGTTCGCCCGAAGGTGCCCAAGAAGTAATGATGGTCGATGCGGCCCTACATGCAGTTGACAAGATCATGGAAGCGCATCCGGAAGCTTTGCTTTATGGACAAGATGTCGGAGGCGAGCTCGGCGGTGTGTTCCGCGAAGCGGCCCTCCTCGCCAAGAAGTACGGCGATAAAAGAGTCTTTAATACGCCTATCCAGGAAGCCTACATTATAGGTTCGACCGTAGGTATGTCGGCTATGGGTTGCAAGCCTTTTGTCGAAATCCAATTTGCGGATTATATGTGGCCGGGCCTCAATCAGTTATATGCTGAGGTGAGCCGCTCCTACTACCTTTCCAATGGCAAATGGCCGGTACAATCGGTGATTCGGGTGCCGATCGGTGCTTACGGCAGTGGAGGCCCTTATCACTCTAGTAGTATCGAATCTGCGGTCCTAACCATCAAAGGCGTGAAAGTGGTCTATCCTTCCAATGCCGCTGATATGAAAGGCCTCATGCGCGCAGCTTATTATGACCCCAATCCAGTGGTCATGTTCGAGCATAAAGGTTTGTATTGGGGCAAAGTACCCGGTAGTAAGGCTAGCCGTACCAAAGAGCCTAGTGATGATTATGTGATACCGCTAGGTAAGGCGAGAACTTATCAAGCTGCTAGCAGTGAAGCCCTCGAAAATGGGGAGAGTTGCGTGGTGATCACCTATGGTATGGGCGTTCACTGGGCCACTAACGCCAGTAAAAAGCTAGCGGGACAAGTCGAAATCTTAGATTTGCGTACGCTGGCACCAATCGATTGGGAAGCTATCTTGGAGGCGGTCAATCGTCACAATAAGGTGCTAGTACTGACCGAGGAGACTTTGCAAAACTCCTTCGCCGAATCTTTGGCGGGACGTATCTCTCAGGCATGTTTCCAATCTTTAGATGCCCCCGTGATGACCATGGGAGCGATGGATACGCCTGCTATCCCGCTTAATTCTACCTTGGAGGCGACCATGCTTCCTAATGCCGATAAGGTGTTGGCTAAGTTGGAGGAGCTGTTGGACTATTGATTTTGGTTTTTTTGCTCCCGAAAGCTTTCGGGACGCGGAACGTTTGTCTCTAGGCGACGCAAAATTTTGCGTCGCTACAGTATGATATTATAATGATAAATTTTGCGTCGCTACAGTATGATGGAATAATGCTAATCGTTCTGCGAAGCAGTAAACAAAACTACTCTCGTTTTAGCTGGGCGCTCATCACCGAATAGACGTTGTAACTCTTGATCTCTGGTATGGTGTCAGACTCGATGATTTGATCCCCACTGATGCGGACGGGCTCGGCGAGGAATGAACTGATCTCGTAGGATAAAACCTCTTGCTGCAGGCAAATGCGTGTCAACAATTGTGATCCCATGCCTCCAAAGACGCTATACAAACATTCTCCATTGTAATAGGCATCGAGGATGATACTGTTGGCTTCGTCGATGGCGTAATGTCCTACTGAGTCTTTGAGGGGAACAAGAGAATAAGCCCGTAAGTCTGGCTCATCAGCATTGCGCATATAGTTGAGGGTGAAGGTCCAGGCGGTATCCTGTGGCACAATCTCTAAGGACATGGGGAAGCTGTCCATCAACTGATTTTGACCCCAGATTTCGACGGTGCCTGTCCATTTGCCTTCCCAGCTTTGGGGAAATTGCTGGGCCTGAAGAGAAAATAAACTAAGTCCAAAAAGGAGGAGAAATACCTGTTTCATGGGAATGGATTAATCGTGGCTAATTTAGCATAAATGCCAAAAGCTACTCCAATAAAAAAGACAGGACAAAATGATACTGCCTTTGATAATTTTTTAATGCTAGCGGTTAGAAGGCATAGCCAATGGAGAGGTTAGCCCGCAGGCTAGGTAGAAGAAAGCCAAAATTGGCATCAACCCCCATATCTGCTTCAGTCAATTCAAAGCGATCTTGGATAATAGGTACATCTTGCCAAGCCTCATCTAATCTGTCTCTCACTGCGGCCCAATCTTCATTGGGATTAGTGCCTTGACTGGTAAATTTGAAGGCTTGATAAGAGACCCCTAAACCGACGATATTCCAATCTATGGCGATGACATCATTAATCAGCCATTGCATACCAATGCCGACTCCACCGCCAATACCCGACCAACTGCCTTTAATGCGTACATCAGCCTGGTCAGGCTGGCCATTGTTGGTATATTCTACAAAAGCATTGAGGCCATAGCCCCAACGGCGATAACGTAAATAAGGGCCGATATAAAATTTATAAGGAGCACCTTCTGAACCTAAATAAAAACGATATTCAGGTGTGATTGAGAAGCCATTGAAAGCGAAATCTAGTTCGTCAGCGACAAAGACACTGGTATCGCTGGTAGCTCCTGAAAATACACCAGGGACGGTGTTACGTGGGAATCTGACACCTGCGCTGATGACGAAGGATTGATTATCTGAAATCACTCTTTCGTAGGTCAGTTCGATTTTTCGAGCGGCTAGTTGACCCAAGCGTAGTTTGATAATATTTTCTTGTGCGAGTAGCTGAGGTCCTGCAAAAAGGAGTAGCCCGAATACGATGAAGAGATTTTTCATTGCATGTGTGATTAAAGGGTGAGGGAAGAGGTGAAGTTAGTGTAGAAATGGCCAGAAATAAAAAACGCCTCCAATGCTAGAACATTGAAGGCGTAAATTTTATTGTGATTGCTTAGAATGCGATACCTACAGATAGGTTAGCACGAAGGCTTGGGAAACCGAAGCCAAAGCGGCCGCTTGCGCTGGTACCGTCCTCAGTTGCTTCAAAGCGGTTACCTAATACTGGAGTATCCGCAAAAACTTCTTCAAGTTCAGCAACTACTTCTGCCCAATCAGCATCTGGATCAGGTGTAGTACCAGTAAAGCTGACCGTATTATAGGCCACTCCAATACCGACGATGTTCCAGTCGATAGAAACGACATCATTGATGAGCCATTGGATACCCATGGTAACCCCACCACCGAAAGCAGACCAATTACCGTCAATCGTAACGTCGAGGTCTTTGGGTACACCACCATCGACATAATCTACATTGGTATCAAACTCATATCCCCAACGGCGATAGCGGAGATAAGGGCCGATATAGAATTTGTAAGGAGCCCCTTCCGAACCAAGATAAAAACGGTACTCAGGGGTGATAGAGAAGCCGCCAAATCGAGAGGTTCCGTCGATACCTGTGATGACACTGGTATCAGAAACCGCGTTGATCGGCGATTCTGTAGGAATACGAATTCCTACACTGATAGCGAGAGATTGGTTGTCAGCCGTTACTCTTTCGTAAGTCAATTCGATATTACGAGCGGCTAGCTGACCTAGTCTGAGTTTTACAATGTTGTCCTGTGCTTTGAGTTGTGTGCCTCCAAAAATAAGTAGGAGAGCGAAAATACCTGTTAAAGTGTTCTTCATGAAAATAGGTTTATGTGTAATGAATCGTTTGTTACTTTGCTTCTAGACTTACGGACATTGTTGGATAAAGATTTGTTGCATGCTATGATTTTCTTAACAAAATGTTAACAATGAACATCCGTGTTGCCTGAGAGACCAAATGAGCCGTTTTTACACAATTTGAAACTCTCCCACCCCTGCCAATTCGAGGAGCCAATGATAACCATAGGCCCCCGCTGGGGTCTGGAAACCTGGTTTGGCTCCTCCTGCTCTCACTTTCTGGACTAAGGCGAGACTGGCTTGGGCAGTAAGGGTGTATCCTTCTGGAGTGATGAGTCGGGCTTGTATGGTTTTTTGATCAACTTGGCGAGCTTCGCCCCAAATAATCGTTTGCGATTTAGCTCTCTTATCGGCCGAAGGCCCCGCCGGTCTTTTTTCGATTTGTCGCTTGAGAAACTTTTGTACGGGTCCTAAGCCAAGGATAGGACTCAAATAGCGGCTCAGTTTCATAATACGGATGCTTTTGGGCGCTTGCGCTACATAAACCACGATATTGGGGATCTGAGTTGTGTACCAAGCAGTCGCAACGTCTCCCCATGGTATGGCCACAGCGGAGCGTGGCTTGTCGCTAAACACTATTTCGCGGACTTTATGAGCCGTAGGAACCCGCTTTAATTGACCATTTTCGCGGATCATACCGCCAGTATCAAGGTTTTCAATGGCGGTTTTGGCCGTGCCATGAGAGAGGCCTGCATTGCCATGAAAGGCTAACTCTAGATGCGTAGCATTGGGTAATTGCTCAGAGAGGAAGGCTGCCATAGAATCTGTAGGCACTACGTCAAAACCAGCACCGGGAAGGAGCATTACGCCTGCTTCCTTGGCTACTTTGTCCATACGAGCGATTGCTTCAAAAACCGCCATCTCGCCTGTGATATCAAGATAGTGGGTTTGCGTGCGCAGACAGGCTTCCACCATAGGGTGAAAAGTATGCGCAAAGGGACCCGCGGAGTGTAAAACGACTGGGACCTTAGCTAAGGCCGCTTCCAGTTTTGCAGTCTCGCTCAAATCAATTGCTTCATAGGGGAGAGATAAGCGTTCCGCGAGCGAGCGGAGCTTCTCTTCCGACCTACCTGATAAAAGCGGACGTAATCCTTGTGTGACTGCCATCTCAGCAATCAGCTGGCCAGTATAGCCATAAGCGCCATAGAGTAAGAAATCCATGGCGCAAAGATAGCTTTTTATGGCTGCAGTATGATACGCTCGTAGCCGCGGCGTTCTCCGAAGGAGAGCTCAACCACATAGGTACCTGCTGGATACCTGCTTAAGTCTAGCTCAAAACGATTGTTACCTTGGATCAATTGCTGCTCCTGTTGATAAATAGGTTGGCCAAGCATATTCAACAGCTTAATCTGAGCCAACTGCCCCTGTCCACTTTTCAATTCGATCCAAACATTGCCCTGACTTGGATTAGGGAAAATCCGGAAGTCCGTACCTGGGAGCAGTGGCGGCTCAATGTTAGCGATGGGACTGCAAACCCCCGCTAGCTCAATATTGTCGATAGTAATGCAGTTGCCATAATCATTGACCGCAACAAATTTGAATCGAAAGTTTGTTTCCCCATCAAAGTCTGAGAGATTGATGGTTTTACAACTGGACCAGCCCGAGCCAGCAAAACACCAATCTTCGGCATTGGCCGGAATAAATTTACTCACAAATTCAGGTCCAGTCGCGAAACTACCATTGCCATTTTCTCCATAAGAAGCGAGTAAAAAGGGCCATGAGTTACCTCCATCCTTGGAAGCATAGACATACAAGGAATCAAATTCGCTATCGGAAAAAGGTCGGTAAGCATGATCAAAAGTGAGTTGTACTGAGCTTTGCGCGCTGAGATCAAGGACAGGAGAGATTACCTCATCCACTTGGCCTGTTACCGTATAGTCATAGAGATTGATCCAAAGCCCTACCGAACCATTGGGACTACCTCCCACGGCCTTACGCTCCCAAGTAATGCTATTGTCTGGATTGACGATTTCAAAGTTGCCAAGGCCTGACTCAAAATCCTCCGAAAAGAAAGTCGATAAACCGGAGGTGGTTACGGTGATGTAATTGTCTCTAATTAAAGGCGTATTGCCAAAAGCGTTGCTGGCTTCAAGACTTACTTTATAGGTACCAGCAGTAGTATAAACTACTTGAGGATTTTGATCCGTAGAAGTCGCGGGATTTCCATTTTCAAAGGTCCAGTTCCAAGCTGTCGCATTGTTAGATAGGTCTTGAAAACCAACGGTAGAGCCTTCACACACGGTAGTAAAATTGGCGCTAAAATCAGTAGAGGGGGGGACTTGCGCTGAGCAAGCCGGAGAATTGACTAAAGAAGCTCGCCGAGGGGAGTAGGCCATAATCGTCCGCATTCTCAGTGCTTGACAATTGGTGAAGATATTCATACAGGAGTCATCGGAGTAGTCCATATAGTTAGCCACCATATCGATGCTACCACAGGATGAGGCATTAGTAGGGCAGCCAAAGTTTCCTGAGTCTGCGCTAGGGGTATCGTTGCAGTAGTCGTCATCACTACAGTCTCCATCACCCCAAATATGCAACAGACCTAACCAGTGCCCGACTTCATGGGTGGTGGTCCTACCTCCATCATAAGGGGCTTGAACATTGCCAATGCGACCAAAATTGGTATAGTTAATGGTGACGCCATCGGTACTAGCCCCTCCATCATTGGGGACGCCTTGTAAAGAGTCAGTATCGGGAAATTGGGCAAAACCGAGGTTATTACCGGAGAGATCTACGACGTAGATGTTCATGTATTCAGCGGTATTCCAAATGGTAAATGGCATCACGAAGGTTTCTACGGTATTAAGACTCCAAGGCAAAGCTGGCCAGTTACCAAAATCTTGGCGATTGATTCGATCTATGCCTGGCTCTGGGAGTACGTTGCCATTGGTATCAACGGTGGCCAAACAAAATTCTATTTCTACATCTGCTCCGGCAGGATGATTGTTGTAGCCTGCGGTACCTAATTCGCGACGAAAGTCCTCATTGAGAACATCAATCTGAGATTGTACCTGTGCTTGGGAGATATTGCGTCCAATCCCGACGGATTCATTGTCATGTACAATGTGTACGATGACTGGAATGGTAATGACCTCTCGCGTTTGCGTAGCGTTAGCCATCGCTTGCATTTTGGGCTTCAGCCAGCGTTCAAATTCTTGACGATTAGGTAGTTGAGGATTGTGGGCATGTCTAATAGAATCCATATAGACCGCACTACAACGGCTAAAATATTGGCCTCTGAGACTCAGAGGGATGACAACAACTATGAGAAGTAGCGTACGAAGGAGTTGATACATAAAAATCAATTTATACGATTGTGTTTTCCCTGCCAAGGGATTGCTGCTATTTCTATTACTTCTACACGCAAATTAACCCGAAAAGACAGGGCCTTGGCGTGGATTAAGTTTGTGTTAAGAGGCTAACATAAAAAGGAAATGGTAGTACTTTGAGGGGGAAAATAAATCTCCACACTTATGAAAACTGCCTTACGTTTTATCTCATGCCTATTGTGCGGGGTAGTTTTTTCGTATTTGGATCTTGAAGGTCAAACTATCAGTGTCCAAGGTCGTGTGGTAGATGCTGTGGACGAAAGTCCTTTGGGCTATGCCGCCGTCAGTTTATATCAACAGTCTGATAGCAGTTTTGTTAGTGCTAGCTTGGCTGATTCGACTGGTGATTTTGTCTTGTCCAAACTTAAGGTGGGGGTCTATTACCTAGAGGTTCGATTTCTTGCTTACGAAAGTCAAATTTTTTCTGATCTCAGTTTGCAGAGGGGAGAAGTACGCGAGTTA
>JBCCQN010000025.1:0-55231 GCA_039024315.1 Bacteroidota bacterium | reverse complement strand
CCGAAACATTGCCCTTCGAGATCAATGCTTCTAAGTAGACTCTCTCAGATTCGCTAAGATTGATGTGCTCTTTTTTCATTACCCAATTCGGTGAGTGGGTAAATTACTCAATAATAAAGAACTTTTTGTACGATGTATTAAGTGCTACGATTGTGGTGCCAAGGGCCAGATGTCTGTCGATGGCTTTGTCAAAAGCATCTACCTGAGCTACATTCCCTTATTTCCAATTTGGGCTTGGCAGGAACTTAGATGCGTACGTTGCAATGCCAATTTGAAGTTTAGTGAGATGGGGCCAGAGCTAAAAGAAAAATATAAGCCCTATCGTCGTTTTCTTTTACCTATGCCTTGGCATTTTTCAGGCTTAATTATCGTCTTAGGGATCTTTTTGTGGGGAAAACATAGCCAAGCCAAAGAGCAACAAATTATTCTCGAGCGAGCCCAAAATCTTCAAATCAAGCGGGTGATTGAGTATCGAGAAGGCCCGAAGGCCTATACAAGTATGAAAGTATGTGGCTTTGAGGGTGAATATTTGCTTGTCCGCTACAACCGATACCAAGTCCAAAGTCAAAAGGGCCTCGAAAGGATTTTAATGCCTGAAAATTATGCCCCAGATACGCTCTACTTTCACCGAGATAGCCTTATGCAAATGATCGAGGACAAGGAGGTTGTTGCGATTTCTTGGTAGGAAAAAGAGTCGGAGCAGGATGCGGTAAATACTTACCTCAGTTTTGAGTACCAATCCTAATCTCCAAGCAGTTTGTCAAAATAAAAAGGTATTTCAGTCTTACCATCTGAAATCACAGCCTTTAATTGGACGCCCTCTATTTCATATTGAATAATCTTTGGGAATTCATTTTCTGGGTTTTCACACTGGAAGCTCAACGGATCCATTTGGGTCAAGGGAAAAAGGGTGGGTTTTTCATTCACTCCTCTCACTTCAAAGTACCACTGTTGCTCGCGCTGGACCAAACGGAGGTCTTCCTTAAAAACAGTATCTCCCGCTTGCATCGTAAAGCCTAGCCCTTGATAATGAGTCGAATCCAATTTTTGCCATTGCTCGAAGGTTTCTTTGCCAGGGTCGTCATTGGTGCGTTGCCACTCTCCCAACAGCCAATCAAATTGCTCTATAGACGTAGAGATCGTTTCGGCTTGGGTATCGGTATCTTGGCTGGGAGAGTCACAGGCGCAGGCCCAAACCATCACTAGCAGCCATAAGCTCCACCTTTGTTTTGTAGTTTTCATTTAAAGTTTGTTTTTGTTGTTATCGTCTCAGCAAGATAAGCGTTCTGCAAAGCAGAAAATTAACAAAAGCCCTTCAGCTTAACGCCCAGACGAATATATGCGGGAGTAGATAACTTAAGTACAGAGTATCCCGATAGCTATCGGGAGTAGCTAGTACGAAGTATAATCGCTTCTTTACCCCATTGAGGTCGTTTTTTCAAAGCCTTAATTCTGAATACGATTGTCTTACTACTAAATTAACCTAAATCACGGGTTTTAGATCTGAGAATCTTTTTTATAAACGCTTAAAAGCCTCGCAAATCCAAATCATCGGTTCCTTCTAGGGTCAACCAGCGCCCCATTTTTTTTTGGATGACTTTGAAATGAGGCTGCTCATCTGGAGTTACCAAAGTGTAAGCCTGACCAGAACGTTCGGCACGGCCGGTACGACCAATACGATGGAGGTAGTCCTTGGGAGATCGAGGCAACTCATAATTGATCACATAGGGCAAAAAATCAATGTCTACCCCTCTAGCTAGCAAATCCGTAGCCACCAATACTTCTAGCTCACCAGCCTTAAAAATCCTCAAGCTTTCTTCGCGGGCATGATTGCTTTTACGCCCATGGATCGCCATTGCATCGATTCCATTTTTGAGAAGTTTTTTGACCAATTTTTCCGCTGAATCGATGGAGGAAGTAAAAATCAAAACTTGAAAGAGATCTTCACTTTTGATGAGGTAGCGTAAAAAGGGGCCTTTACGTGCAGGGGCTACCCGAAAAGCACGCTGCTCAATCAGCAAATGGTCCTGCTTTTCGTCGATTATTTCTACGATTTCTGGCTTATACAGTAACAGACGACTGAGTTGCTCTAGCCCTTGACTAAGGGTAGCCGAAAAGAGGAGATTTTGTCTCTTAGAGGGCATTAGAGCCAGTAATTGGTTCATTTCCTCCTCAAAACTAGCGTTGAGCATTTTGTCAGCTTCGTCAAGTACAAGGATTTTGAGCTGTTTTAGTTTCAAGGCTTTGCGTGCCAGAAGATCCAACAGTCTTCCAGGTGTCGCGATCAGTATATCCACTCCCTGCATTTTGATCATTTGAGGGTTGATGGAGACTCCCCCATAGACGGCCAATGACTTGATCGGAGTGGCGAGGGCTTGGATCAGATCGGCGACGACGGCCTCCACCTGAGTCGCGAGTTCCCGCGTAGGGACCAAAATCAAAACTGGGATGTGTCGATTTTTTTGCGCCCAATTTTCAGTCAATAAACGCTGTAATACCGGCAGAATGTAAGCCAAAGTTTTACCTGAGCCGGTCTGTGCAATCCCCATGAGATCTCGCCCGCGCAATAAGGCCGGAAGTGCTCGTTTTTGGATAGGGTAAGCTTTTTGGAGCCCCTGGGCCCTTAATGCCTGTACTAAAGGAGGTATGAGGCCGAGTTTGTCAAAGCTAGGAGACTTTTTACCCATAATCAATAAAGAGAGGTCAAGCCGCAAAGAAGCACAATTGTTGGGGATTATTTGCCTTGATGGACTCAGAAGAATGCGTTTTATCGCTCAAATATGCTAACAAAGCGCAACCATATCGGCAAAAAGGGGAAAAACTGCCTATTTTCTATTTCCTTGACAAATATGAATATAATGTATTACATTCACATTTGTCAAGGAAATACTAACTATGAGTAATTTATCTCTGAGTGGATTTGAGGAACTGGTTTTGTTGGCAGTGGCGGCTCAACACAAGCAAGCTTATGGTGTCTCAATCAAAGAGAGCCTAGAGCAGCAATTGGACAAAAAAGTAAATCTCAGCGCGGTACATGTAACCTTGAAACGGATGTCTGAAAAGGGGTTTGTCCGCTCAGAGTTTGGAGGAATTACAAAAGAAAGAGGTGGGAGAAGGAAAAAGTTCTACATCATATCGGCATCCGGCAAGGCCGCTTTAGATAAGCAGTATGAAATTCGGACTCATATGTACCGTCAAATCCCCAAACTTAGCTTTGACTAATGAAGGCACAACCTCCCCATAAAGCTATCCAATTTCTCCGTTGGTTTTGCCGAGCAGACTATATCGAAGAAATCGAAGGCGATCTCACCGAATCATTCGGTAAGCAATTTGATCAGTCAAATCGAAGGGCAAACCTCATTTTTTTCTGTTGGGTACTCCGCTATTTCCGACCAGCATTTCTCAAATCATTTCAATATCCACTCATCATGAATTTTGGCCTGATAAAACACGATTTCATTATCACCTCTCGCACTTTATGGCAGAATAAGACCACCTTTTTCATCAATCTGATTGGGTTGTCTACCGGTCTGGCCTGCGCTTTCTTGATCTATCTATGGGTGCAGGACGAAAGCCAGATGGACAAATTTCATGCAAATGACGCCCACCTATATCAGGTTATGCGAGACATCGGGCGAAATGGGGAGACACAAATCGTTGACTGGGCCCCAGGACCATTGGCAGAGGCGATTAGAAACGAAATTCCAGGGATTAAATACGCCACTGCTTATAAAACCCACCCCATATTAGGCGGGGGAATTGTCTTTGAAGATCAGAGCGTGAGGGCGATCCCGATGTATGCCGATCAATCATTTCTCGACGTCTTTAGTTATCCGTTACTGCATGGAGATAAGCGTAAAGTCCTTGCGGATAAATATGCCGCCCTCATTTCGGAGGAATTGGCAGTAAGATTATTTGGAACCACAGCACAAGCAATTGGCAAAGTCGTTAGCTGGAACAAAAAGCTAGGTGATATATATGATATCAACCACCCCCTGACGATCAAGGGAGTATTTCAGCGCCTTCCTGCCAATTCTACGGTAGCGTTTGATGTCATCCTAAATTTAGACTTCTACATCGAGTACAATCCTGGTCTCCCTCTCTGGACCAATGATCAGGCAACGGCCGCAATTGTGCTCGAGCCGGGAGTCAATCTTGCCCATCTGGAAGCACAAATCTCCCAAGTATCCAACTCACACACTGAGTACGAACGAAAATTTGTCCTCAAACAATACTCTTCCCTTTATCTGTACAATCAATTTGGCGAGGGTGGACAAAGAGGGGGGAGAATTACATATGTATGGCTATTTTCTATCATCGCGCTCTTGATTCTGTTGATTGCGGGGATCAATTATATGAACCTCTCAACCGCAAGGGCAAGTATCAGATTGAAAGAAATCGCCGTTAAAAAAACGCTGGGAGCAAGTCAAAAGAGTCTAATTTTTCAGTTTGTGAAAGAGTCTTTGTTGATTGCCTCAATCGCCTTACTACTGGCTATTGGCTTGATTGTCTTTTTTCTTCCGTTTTTCAACCAGATTACTGGCAAGGAAATCACCCTTGATTGGGATCTGAGACTTCTGGCTACTTTTACGGGTATCGCCCTGTTTACCGGCTTGCTGTCAAGTACTTATCCCGCCTTATATCTCTCTTCTTTCCGGCCCATTCAAATTTTCCGGAACAAACTTTCCCTGTCAGGTGGTGAAACTTGGATTCGCAAGGGATTGGTGGTTTTTCAATTTACCATTTCAACCTTTTTCATTGTCGCCGTTTTAGTCATCTATCAACAGATGAGCTATGTGAATACCAAAAATCTAGGTTTTGAAAAAGATCATATCCTCAGGATAAATGTAGAAGGCGCCTTGGTCGAAAAAGTCGATCCATTCCTGAGAGAAGTCCGAAAGCTTCCCAAGATAGTGCAAGCTTCTAGTTCTAATCATGTATTGTTTGGAGGGATGAATTGGACTACGGGTATCGATTGGGACGGGAGAGCAGAAGGCGAAAGGATCAGGATCAATCCTATTGTCTGTAATCATTATTTTGTTGAGACTTATGACCTTCAGATCAAAAAAGGAAGATCTTTTTCGCCAGAATATGGTACTGATACGGCCAAAGTCATTTTAAATGAAGCCGCGGTTAAGGCGATGGGGCTAGAAAATCCCCTAGGACAGTCTCTCACCTTTTGGGGAAGTAAAGTATCCGTTGTAGGCGTGGCTGAAGATTTTCACTTCGAGTCTCTCTACAAACAAGTTGGCCCCTGTATCATTAAGCTGGCAGGCAACAAAGATGAGTTTAATAGCTACATTTGGATCAAAATCAGAGGAGGAGAAGAGAAAGCAGCCATTGAATCTGTCAAACAACTTTACGCAGAATTTAATCCTGGATATACCTTCGAGTATGGTTTCGTAGATGAAACTTACGCGGCCTTGTATGCCTCCGAAAACAGAGTGGCGGCCTTATCTAAATACTTTAGCATACTAGCGATCCTCATCTCCTGCTTGGGACTCTTTGGCTTGGTTGAGTTTACTTCCGAACGCCGTAACAAAGAAATTAGCATTCGCAAGATTCTTGGGGCCAGCGAATGGAGTATCGTCCGCCTACTCTCCCTTGATTTTAGTAAAATGATAATCCTATCGATTGTTATTGCGGTTCCAATCAGTTATTGGATTGCCCAACGCTGGTTAGAAAGCTTTGCCTATAAAATTGAGCTCGCTTGGTGGTTTTTCGGCGCCTCTGCTTTCTCCGCCTTGTTGATTGCGTGGCTAACCGTGGCGGTTCAGACCCTCAAGGCAGCACGTACCAATCCCGTACAAAGCATCAGAAACCAGTGAAGTAAATCTTAGGGTATCTGGCGCTCTTGTATTTTTTTGGCCTGCTGCGCAGAACGCTCAGTCAAATTGTTTGCCCATCAAGATGACATCATAAAACACGCCATTGATCAAGGAGCCGCGACTTTGGCGACCTTCGCGCTCGAAGCCCAATTTATAATATAGATGAATAGCCGCAGCATTGTCGGCTTGGACACCAAGATCTATTTTTCGGATGATCGGATTGCTTGTCGCCCAATGGAGCGCGCTGGTAAGCAAAGCAGTACCAATGCCTTTGTGCCAGTGTAGCTTAGCGACCGACATTCCTAACTCGCCGATATGCTTTAGGCGTTGTTTGCTATTGCCAAATACATTGAGGATACCGACGATCTGCTGCTCAAGGAGAGCCAAGAGAAAAAGTCGATTGTCGGTCTCTGCATAATTTTTGAGCAGGGTAGCTTCTTGGGCTTCTTTAATTAGAAATTCATCACTACCAAAGGTCAAGAATTGCGTTTCGTCAGCAACTTGTTTGACATAGGTGATCAAATTGGCGGCGTCTTCTGGCTGCGCTTCCCGTATATTTAGAATCTCCCCATTTGAGAGAGTTTGTATCGGCATAGTCGGTTAGAGTTGAGCGTTCGGCGAAGCCGTAATCCACTAAAGAATATGTCAGCAAAATGCAAAAGGACTGCCTCTTTAAGCGACAATCCTTTTGATTAGACGATGATTTGTAGATTAGGTTCAAACACCAAGGTCGCGTCTCAGTCTGCGCCAAGTCTTGGGTCCGAGGATACCATCCGCATCTTTGCCTCTAAAGCCCTTATCTCTTTGATAAAGTTGAATGCCTTCGGCAAAAGCCTCAGGAGAGAGACTCATATTTTGGAGTCCCAAATACGGCAATAGGAGCTGGTTGATTTCGTCATAATAGCGTTCCCAACCTAGACGGCGAGCGTACTTAGCATTGAGCCTGACTGCCCGCGCAAAAGAGGAAACTACTACCTGAGCCGGCTCAGAGGGACGAACCCCTTGCCTAGTAAAAGAACTAGCCGTTTGTCTTGGAGCTGGCTTCGCACTTGAGCTAGGGACAAAAGTAGCGTTTCTGATCTCTCGATAGTCATCCGCTACGATTTCGGCGATCCGTTGATAGACATATTCCCAGTCAAAATAGGGCTTGTCGCGTAATCCGCCCGGATCCCATCCTCCACGTCTATCATGTCGTGAGATGGGAGACAAATCTTCATGTCCCAACAGTCTCGGACTACGCCACCAATTCGGTTCTTGGTCCCAACCATAGCGCAAGGCCATATCGCAAGCCAACATCACAACGGATTCGTGCTGGGCTTGGGTAAAGCGTATGTCTTCACGCAGAGGCTCATAACCTTCGGCCCAATAGCTTTTTCCGTTTTGGTAATATAGCAGAGGTGTACACTCCATATGCACACAGCAAGTATTGGGATGAGCAGGTAATAGTCTGGTTGGATAACGGTATTGAGGCCATCTTTGCCGCCAAAGACGCACTACATTGGGGTTGAGGTCCTGAGCAAATCTTCCCGCCTGAATCGATTTTCTTTGCTTACCCATACCAACTCCATTGGCTTTGTATTTTTCATTGGCAATCTGGCTAAGATCATTGCCAGCGTAGCCTCCCCACCCATTGACATAGTGAGTCCCTTTGGAGCTGGCTCGGGTGTAATAGTCAATAGCCATTTGGGCTGGATAAATACCCGCTGCTACAGCTTTACCAGGCAAACTCCCCCCCGTAGTATGGACAATCAAGCCATAAATTTGGTTGCGATAAGCTGCACTTCTAAGATCGCCATGTCTCTCCCAAGTCTTGGTAGATTGAATGGCAAAGCGAGAAGTGCCCTTTTTTTGAGGGGCGAGTTCCTCCTCTTCCAATTCCCAATCAACCCATTCATCGATGAGTTCGTACTCATCCAATTCTTCTTCCAGCTCTGAGGCAATCTGGTCCTCCATTGCAGCGTCTTCGGTAGGTTCGGTGGCGTATGCCTCATACTCAAGTTCGTCAAGTTCAAAAGCATCCTCCTCCCTCAAATGCTTTGCCAACTCCTCTTCTTCCGAGAGGGTTTCCTCTCTCCAAAGTTCTTGTGCGATTCCTATCGCTCGTTTTAGCTTACGCCAAGTCTTGGGCCCAATGATCCCGTCGACATCTTTGCCTCTAAAACCACTCTGAGCCTGCCATAATTTAACCGCTTCGGCAAAATTTACTGGGGACATACTCATGGCCTCTAGTCCCATGATTGGGAGCAAGAAGTCATTGATCTGTTGGTAATATTCGTCCCAGCCTAGTCTTTGAGACCATTTTTGGTTTTGGCGCACCGCAAAACTTAAGTTAGCAGGCCGATCTGTCGTAGGAGCGGCTTGCTTGTAGGTGCTAGCTGAGCCAGCAGTAGTGATACTTTGTCCATCGCAATTTTGATATTGGATGCCACTAGGGGCGGGGACTCCCAAATCAGTTTTGATCTTGAGGAGAGCAAAGCGTTTGTTTTGCTTCGAAAAATATCCTTGTCCGTTTAAGCGGATAGACTTTTTACCACAAGTATTTTTTTTGAGTCCTCTATAATCACTGGTATTACCTCCGATCACCCAAACTTTATCCTCCTCTACCTTGACGATGATATCACAATGGGCTGAGGTTTCTCGTGTATATCCATCGGGACATTTTTTTTGCCAATCTGCTTGTTCAATATTTTGATAGGTCATAGCAAAGCAACCTCTGTAGAGGCAAATCAGGTCCCCCACTTCAGGCTTTGCTTCTGCAAGATCATACAAACGGAACGGATTAGATCGGTTATTTTGACGATTGAATTTTGCCTCTTTCATATAGGCATGATGACCTATGGCATATTTAAACTTATTACCCGCACCAGCAAGCTCCATCATATGGGAAATAAAAGCGGCAGACCATGCGGTACCATTTTCAGCTAGTTCTGCCCCCTTATTGGGAGACATCCCGGCAGAAATAAAGTATTTCGTGATATATGCTTTGGCTTTATCTTTTGTTTCCTTCAAATTTCCTTGATCCCACTTTATCCATTCTTTTTCGGCCAAGCAGGCTAGCCTGTGCCGAAAATCTTCCCAATAGTTTGCTTCTTTGCTAGGCTTTCTACCACTGGGATAATCGGCTTGTTGAGGGTTTATCTTCGTGGCTCTAGAGCGAGCAGGAGAGATACTTTTCTTTCTCCTTTTACGGCCGAAGCTGGGCAGACGAAAAAAGTCTTCTTCCAATTCTGCTTCGAGAAAAGGACTTGTATTTTGCTCGCTAGCTCGTGCCTGTTGGCTTAGCCCAGATTCGGTTTCCCAAGCAAACTCCTCTAAAAATGGAGATAGGGATTCCGACTCATAATATGAGTTATTTCTTTCTTCCATTATTGGCTGATATTGATCTTCTTTTTAGAAAAAGAAGGGTGAAGGGGCCGTTTTGCCCCTTCCCTGTTAAGCTCAATCCTAAGCTAGTGCTTAGACAATAGTATTCAGTATTGAGACCTAGGAAAATTGAGCTATATGGCTCATAAGAACCTTTTTACTCGATACTGAATACTCCCGAAAGCTTTCGGGATACTCACTACTTTTTTCTTAATTATTTGAAACAACAGTGAGATTCTTACCGCGCTGGACCTTCATGTCGCGGCCAGTCGCGATGGACCAATGAGTGATAATGGTCCTCATATCATCCTCCAAGACTCCTGGTTGATAAAGCGCTGGGACATTGGCGACATTATTAAAGTCTCCGTCCTCAATTTGGATCAACAGGCGAGACATAGGATCAGCTAATTGGAGGAAGTCATAGGTTTTGGCGTGAGCTTTGACGCCTACTTTTTCTGCTACTTTAAACAAACGCTGATCGGCATTTGAGCTGTTGGCTCGTAAAGACTGGATGATCGGCGCATTGTTTTGCACTTCCAGCGTTAGGTGAAACCATGAGAGTAAGGCCACATGCGCAAACTCTTCTCTACTGAGATTGCCATTTTGACGACGGGCCAAGAGCATAATATTTAGCTGTCTCGCGAGGTTGGCAATCGCAGAGGCATCGGTGCGGTTGATCCCGCTACTGTTGCCAAAGTTGGAGATACCAACCCAAACCTCCTGCAAAAACTTCTCGAAAGTATCTACAAATTCTTTATTAGAAGCATCTGCTCTACGGTAAGGATAAGCGTTGCCATCGGCAGTACCATGATTGAGATCCATACCAAACATCCGAAAGTAGTTGTTGCGGCGGGTAGCTTGCTTGTCTGGGCGGATACTGCTAACCGTATTGAGTATCGAAAACTGGTTAGCGGTAGAGAAGAATAATACTTCTGTATTTCTCAACCAGGCAAGACTATCGCTATCGATAGGAGTACCCAGTTTCTCGCCATGTACGTATTCATAAATCACCTTTTGAAAGACTTCTAATACACGTGTATTTTCTACTAGATAAGCGTATATCAGATGATCCCAGAGGACATTCCCGCGACCCACCACTTGGGCATTGCCATTAGCGCCAATAAAATTTTCTAATAAAGCCCAAACAAATGGAGGTAGGTCATTTAAGGCATCCCGTCTTTGCGGTCCCCCTAATTCTGCTCCCTCTTCATTGGTTCTCAGATAATAGGCAGCTTCAATTAAGGCTTGAAGATGCATAGGATTTGCTCTAAACAAATCCAAGGTTCTGGCTAATTGCTCGGCCGGAGCATATGATGCTATTAATCTTCTAAACATTTTTTTTCGTTTTTTGGGTTTAAGTAGTGAGAAATCCCCCTTTTAGAGGTGGACATTGGCTATTAGGCGTACTCAAACACCAAGTGCCAGAGCCTTCCGAGCTAAGGCCAATGCCTGAGACTTTTAACTTTAGGTCAGCATACTTTTGGATGGTATCAATTACGGCCTTAGTGGCCTGATCATTTACCGTATTGACCTCCTTTTTCAGCGCTTCAATTTCTGCTGACAAGGCTTTTATTTGCCTTTCCTGAGACCTCGCAACTGAAGTCTTACTTTTGAGCTGCTTGGTCAATTCGAGCAATTTAGTATTGAGTACTTCTAGCTCATTTGGAGTCTGTCCTGTGGTCTGTTTAGCCATTATGATGTTTCGTTTTGGTTTAGTTTGATTGATTCTGTCCAATTTTGATCAGTAGTTCTCTTTGCTCATCTATATATTTAGGAGCCAGTTCTGCTTGGGTACCAATTTGATAGCCATACCAAGCCAAAAGCCTAAGGGCTTCTTGTCTTTGTCCATGCGTAGCATTTCCCCAACTATTGCCTGCCGCATATTTTAGTTGTTGTAAAGCCAGCGGCGAGACTCTCTGCGGGGATATCCAATCTTGAATAGTCCTCCTACGAAAACAGTTTAAGGGCTCCTCTAAACAGATGGAGGCAATGAGGGTCATGAATCTCTCAGACCAGCTAAAAAAGTCTGAGAGTTCTGGCCCCGCTTCTGCAATAGGATAATGCCTCATCCAACTTTGCTCCAGCTCATCCCACGGCCCTGGGCCATAAGCCAGCCGACACATAGCTATATTCCACCTTACCCGCAGATAACTGATCGGATGTGGGTCTCCCGGCATAAAGCGAAACACAAAATCATCCGTTCCCGAGAGCACATCATGTAAGGAGCACACAGCCGCATATCCAGTATGGACAAAAGCAAAAGTATCGGCAGCCATCTCAGAAGCCCAACTTGACCAGATTGTGGCATATTCCTCACTGTAGTCAGCAAGCTGGCGGTAAAGCAAGGCCCGCAAATCTTCATTCCATCCCAACATATGAGCTAGTTGATGCCCAGACTCGTGGATCAAAGAAGTAGGCCTCAGCAGATTATGGCGCACTACCTTAATGGCTGCCACCGGATTGATGGTTTTTTGATCCCACAACCGTAGGCCAGCCTTCAAAATAGAAGCTCCCAATCCCTTATCGACATAAGTAAGTACCGGGGGAACTTCATGCCCCATGGGCTTTAAAATCACCGCCATAGATTGAAGCGCCATATGATCGCAAGCTCGCAAAAGAGCCGCCAATTGCGGGCTCGTGCGAGAGTTGATCGCATCTCCAAAAAAATCTAAGGTAGTTTCCATTTGGAGATAACGCTTCCTTAGCTTATTCAAAGAACGCTTAGCCTGATCCGGTGATAGTTGGGGATACTCCATTTGCAGACGCCGACAGCTCGTGTTTAGTATCTGGAGACTTTGACTCAGTTCATACCTGATCGAAGTTCCCAAATAATACTCTAGGCTTTGCCAAGCGGCTTCCGAGGCTAGCTCCTCCCAATTGCCTAGGCGATCAATGGCCTTGGACCAATGGGTGAGCTGTCGGTGGAGCTGGAGATCAGTCCCTTGGGTATCAAGACTCAAGCGATACATCTGCTTGGACTTTCAGCGCTACGGTTGGACTTTGCTTACTTAGCAAGACATCTGGAGTCGCTACTAGATACTTCGCCATTTCAGTCATGATATCGTTAGCGCTAATTTCAAAGCTTAGACTGACACCATCTTCCTCACGCCCAATTTCGCGGTCAAAGTCGCCTCCGTTTAGCTGCAGATACTCGGCTAAGGCTTGCTGCGTACTTTCGATTAACCTTTCCTTAATCGCCTTTTGTAAAGCCGCAGGAATGAAATTCAGCGCATAAGCAGAGCGTGGCCCAGGTAGCACTAAGGGATGTACCATCATCAGCTGGCCGTTTTCAGGAAAGCGGAAGCTTCTCTCTATGCCTTGGGCCAAAATCAAATTGGCCATGGCCAGCCCTCTGCCCTGTTGCCCGTTGCGCAATAAAGTGTTGATGGACTGCGAATCCGCTTCACTCAAAAATTGAGTAAGCTTGATCACTGAGCCAGGAAAATGAAACTGCAAGCGAGTGAAGCTCGGTTTACGCAAGGCCATCGTACCGTCAGTAAGCTTATACATTTGCGGCATTTTCTGCTTGATCTGTAAGTAATAATACCGATGCCCTCTTTTGCCTCTACGTCCGGCAGACAAACACTTGCCCTTGGCTTTGCAAGACACATTGGGCTCCCCAAAGAGTAAGCCTGCCGCGGTGGAGGTCAATGGATGCAGCTGATACTTACCCAAACGACTAGCTCCGCCAATCATGGCTTCCTCCTCGGCTATTTCCATGAGATTGCCACCGGGCATCAACTCAAATAAATGCGCCTTGGCTACTACTGTATCATTGACATCTACCCCCATGCTATCACGCAGATACTGCGAGAGGCTCAAGCCTTTATGGGTTTTGATTTCGTCCATAAGCAAGGGAGATAGCTCAACTTCCATCTCTTTGTTCATCTTTTTGTAGCGAGCCATACGACCGTTGCGCTTGCGACGAGCTTGCCACATCAATTTGTGCTTAGCAGACTCTCTCAGGCGGGGATGCTTACGATAAACTCTTTCGCTCAACATATCGGGCAAATTGGTACGGGCCGCCTTTTCAAAGGCTTCGATCGTGTAGCCTTCGAGCAAGCTCTCATTTTCAAGGATATGATCCGGCAATTGAGCCACGTCTAACAAGGTCTCTTGCAAAGTCAAAGCGACCACTTCATGGTTCATATTCATCAGTTCGCCTTCGGACAACTCTAGGCGTAGGAGTTTGAAGCCTTGATCCACAATAAATGAGGATAAGCGTCTTGCGTTAGCTGAACCGATATAACGCCTCGCAATCCCAGAAAGAATTCTGACCAGAAACTTTTTGACTCGCTTCTTACCGATAATTCGAATAGCCCACTTTAGGCCGATCATAACCGCAGAGACAAACTGCTCTACGGCAGGCTCAGGGTCTCCACCCTCTTCCAATTCGCTCAAATTTTGCACCAACTGCTCACGGGCACGCTCTAGAACTTCCTCTTCGGATTCTTCCACAGGCTCATCCATTTCTTGCATAAACAGCTCCATATTATGGTCCATTTCTGCTTGAGATTTGGCCGTGAGTAGTTCTGCAACCGCAAAATTAAGCTCTTCTTGTAAGGGCCCTTCCTCTTCCATAGCAGGAGTCTCCATCTTTAGATACCTTTTGCGGAGTTTTTCTGCTAAGGGTCTGAGGGAACGAGGGATTTTTCTCATTGCTCGGTTGAGAAAACCCTTCAAAAACTTTTTCACAATCCCTTTTAGTCTTCTGAGGATCGGTCCTAAGCCTATTTTCTTGGCGAAAGAAACCGCTTTTTTGACTGCTTTTTTGGCTTTCTTGGCCACTTTACCCACAGCCTTTCTGATTCTTTTGAAGAAATAATCGTATTGCGGACTTTCCTGCATAAAGATGGGCTCATATTGCTCGAGCAAGCTTTCAAAGCCAATTTCATCCAATTCGCCAGCATCATACTTTTCCGCCATATCCACATAGTGATCGTGCAAGCGATCAACCTCATTGAGCAAGGGCGAAAACTCAGCTTGGATTAGCTGCTCCGCGTAGCGGTTATTGCCAGAATTATGGCTAGATGTTATAGTCGACTCTCGAAACTGATAGGCTTGGTGCGCTAGGTCCTCCAAGGCATCTTCAAACTCTTCATCAAAGAGTTCGTTGATTAGCTCCTCCTGCTCTGCTTTTTTGACATCGATTGAATCCTCCCCAGCAAAAGCTTCAAACTCTGCCATAAAGGGCGAACTCGCCTCCATGGCAGCAGTAGGCGCTAAATTGCGGACAGGTTCGGGAGGCTCAGATAGCAAATACTCGCTATTGAGAAAGGGTGACACATGATTTTTCATCTTAAATAGCTTGGGTCGTTTTATGTTTGAGATAGAAGCATAAAGGCAAAGAATATCCATGCAAAGTGCGATAGACACCTTACAGAAAACCAATTTGTTTTCGAGTTCTAAACTTTAAAGCTTATCGTAATTTTGCTTACTCCCTAAAGACGCTCACAAAAACGGAATTACATCCCTACGTAGAGGAATATTTTTTCCCTACTTCATAGCATCAAATTAATTGCCTTGCCATTCGCGGATCAATACCAGAAAAATGGTATTCCTTTTCCAAATTTCTCAAGTATGGAGTAAAAGTATTTGGTACAGAGAAAAAAGGTCTTGATGAACCACATTGCCTAACTTTCTCAGGTCTTCATACTGAATACTATTATCTAAGTACTAAAAACCCTGATATTCCCACTGCAGGGTATAAGTTTTTATTCTCCTCTGCCTCTCAGAGCCATATTGCAGCTTTCTTGAGATCAGCCTTCGGCAAAGCCTACAGATAATTATAGCAGATCAGGCCGCTACAATTTAGGGAAAGCACCGTAACAGAAGTCTGCGGATATAATACTTTCCAATTAGGAGGAGCAGTAATATAATTCGCTTCACTTTGATGGGGGTAGCTGGGCACTAAAATAGGTTGATACTTAAAGTATGGAAGAAGCTCTCCAGTGGCGGCAACAGTAATATGATCCCAATTGTAATGGTTGTTATCCACCCAAGGATCCCAGTTAATATTCTGGACGATCGCATCCTCGTTTTTGAGTCTAACTTGGTCGGGATTAAGCTTTTCCATCATCAGGAAAAAGGATATAACTAACGTCAGAAAGCCAAAATTTCGCTTCCAGAGACGCATAAAAAGCGACAACTCTTCCTCTTTTTTAAGGGTATGATCTATTTGCTCGCGGATCGCTTCATTATCAGAGTATCGCCACATGGGAAGATTTTTATCTTAGGTACGAGTCTAAGCCTATCTCGTTGTCGTTTTTACTCCCGATAACTATCGAGACGCGGAACGCTTAACCTAAGACTTAGAACTAGGCCCCTATGCAATTTGGGAAGAGCGTTCGGCAAGGCCGTAAATAAATTACAAAACATAATCATAGCTAGCACGCTTTCTCCCCATAACACGAGTATATTTTAGATATAAATCACCCCAATCGGGTAATGGGGTAACGGGAGGCTCATTTGGGGGATCATCTCTATTTTGTGAGGGATGAGGATTGAAACTCAGCTCGCCTCTAAAAGGTAGGCCTGCGCATTCAATAAAGCTAGTGTAGCTAGAAACAAAAACCGAGGAGTAATTAAAATATAGCTTCCTCTTCCAATAATCAGAGTTGCGATCTGTTAGGTTAACCTCTACTGAATTATACGCAGGCTGTAACCGACAAGGCTGATAATCTAGCCGCTCCATCCCCACAAAGAAGGAGAGTAAAAAGCTAAACCACATCGAATTCTTTTTTAAAAGGCGTTTAAAAGACCTGAATTCCCCCTCTTTTTCTGCTTTATGATCCACTAAAGCGTTTATTTCTTCATATTCGTTGGTGCCTTGCCACATAAGAGATTTTTAAAAGATTTGGGAGATATCTATTCGTTTTTACCGCTGCGCGGAACGACTATCCCTTTAAATAGTAATTTTTTAGGGGAGCCTCGGCATTGAGAGCATTTTTAGCAGGATTCAATCTCTTTATTTTCCCAATTAATGACCACTGCCTCTGAGCATCCTCCCACTTCTTCTGCCTCTCTTTGCTCCTCTCTCTCAACAATGATGAGATTTCCCGATTTATGGAGGAAAAGATAGCCTTCCATAATTAATGGGCCACCAGTAAGGTGATTTTTTGCTTGGATGACCCTAATGTTACCATTGGCCACCTGTACTTTACACTTAAAATCTAAGGCCCTAGTAGCATATTCCAGTTGCATGTAAGTAAACTCATAATCCCCATCATAATCCTTAAATTGATCCGCGCTAGGGGCCGGAGGCATATCTTGGATATTGGGCATATTGGCAAGCTTTGCAATATCTTCAGGGTCAAAAGGTCTATCCACATACGGGAGACTCTCTGGGGAATCAGGCGCCTATTCAACAGCTCCTTTTTGTTCGACTGAGCGTTCTCCGCAGGAGTAAAAAAACACCAAAAGACTAGTAAAAAGTAGGAATCTCATGTACCTAAATAGGATTTTTTTACCAGATAATCGAGATATTGGTCTTTCGAGATGCGAATTCACAATCTTCCAGACGATCTACTGCCCAATACCGCCGCTGAGGTCCAGCTGTACAACTACCATATTGCCCATACCTGCACCAAAAACAAAGTAGACCTCAGCAAAAATACTTTTAGTTTTTTACTGGACGGCACTAAAGAAGTCTATACTGATTACGATCCCATCAAATTAGGCAAGCAACAGTTTTTGTTGATTCGCTCGGGGCATTGCCTGATGACAGAAAACGTTTCTTTGGCCAATAAAACCTATCGCAGTATCCTGCTTTTTTTTACAGATGAGATGCTAATTGAATTCTTGAGAGAGCAAGATTTAGAGCCTCCCATCGCCCAGCCGGCCCAATCTTTTAAGGTTTTTGATTACGACCCTTACATTCAGCATTTTGTGGAGAGCCTGACTCAATTGTACCGCCTTGATCAAGCTTTGCAGCATCAAATCCTCGTGGCAAAGTTTAAGGAAATCATGATCTACCTCGTGCAAACACAGGGCGTGGAGGCCTTACATTTTTTACTGGGCCATCAAGACTCAAGAGAGCGGCATTTTACCAATGTGATCGAACGCAACAAACTCAACAAACTAAGCTTACAAGAGCTGGCCTTCCTTTGCAATATGAGTCTATCGACTTTTAAACGAGAATTTAAGAAGCAGTATCAAAGCACCCCTAGCCGCTGGTTTCAAGCGCAGCGTTTGGAGCATGCTGCTTATCTCCTAAGTAGTCAACAAAAGCGGCCCTCGGACCTATTTGAAGAGATTGGCTATGAATCACTCTCTAATTTCACCCAAGCTTTTAAGAAAAAATTTGGGGCCAGCCCGAAACAGTTCCAAATGAGGAATTTGGACTTTTAGCCACACTTTTTGAGCAAGAAGCATAAATAAAGCGCCCCTTTTCGGTGCGAATTTGCCGCTGTAATTAAACTAGCAAATTCACCTTAAAGCAATATTTATGTCTGCCCCTACCTCAAGTATTGATACTTTTAGCCTTTCTAGCCACGATCTAGGTGGTGAGGCCACGGTCACCGAAGAGTTTAACGGTTTTGGCTGCACTGGAAAAAATCAGTCCCCTCATCTTGCGTGGAGCAATCCTCCCGAAGGCACGCAAAGTTTTGCCGTAACGATGTATGACCCTGATGCGCCTACGGGCAGTGGATGGTGGCATTGGGTGATGTTTGATATCCCTGCGGATGTGCGCGAGCTAGTCGCCAATGCGGGGAATGTAGATTTGGTTTTGGCGCCTGAAGGTGCGATCCAAAGTATCACCAATTACGGCTTAAAAGGCTATGGAGGCCCTTGCCCGCCAGAAGGCCATGGTACCCACCAGTACATCATCACCGTTTACGCCCTAAAAACCGCTTCGCTAGGTTTGGATGAGGACACCAATCCAGCCATTGTAGGGTATAACCTTTGGAACAATGCCCTCGCCAAGGCGGGCATAATCATGTATTACAAACGTGATTAAACTTTTATTTCCATGCCTCACCTGGGAGGCGCTATCTCACAGCTTGGAGGTTTCTCCAAGCTGTTTTTCAATATATTTCGCCTATACCCATTGCTAAGCTAAGCCTTGCAGAATAGAAATGGATATTCACTCGACTCTCCCTTTATTTCGGGCTAATTCATTTTATATTTTTCCCGATACTCTGTTGGGCTGAGTCCTTCTTTTTTCTTGAATAAGCGTGAAAAATAGGGTGGATACTCAAAGCCCAAGTCGTAAGCCACTTCTGCGATGCTTTTATTTGGTTGTAGCAAAATATTCTTGGCCTCATCAATCAGCTGTAAATGCAAATGTTCGGTAGTGGTCTTGCCGGTCTCTTTTTTAAGTGTATCGCTTAAGTATCGCTGTGATACAGACATCTCCTCAGCAAGCTGCTCAATACTCGGAATGCCGCTTTCTCTCAGTTTTCCCGATTCAAAATAATTGCCTACCAAGAGGTTAAATTGCTCCAACAAAGTGTTTGAAAGCTCTTTTCGATTTATAAACTGCCTTTCATAGAAGCGGTCAGCATACTTTAAAAGCGTACTTAGTTGGGATATGATTATGTCCTTACTGAAGGCATCCTGATTGTTTTGGTATTCTAGCTCAATGTTTTCTACAATTGCTTCGATCTGCTTTTCTTCTTTGGGAGAGAGGTGAAGCGCTTCGTTGACGGAATAAGAGAAGAATCCGTATTTCTTTATTTGCTTGGCTAGCTCCGTGCCTTTGACAAAATCTTCGTGAAAGTTTATGGAGAATCCTTTCTGTTCAAAGACTGCAGCTTCAGTCCACTGCAGTACTTGCCTAGGAGCAATAAAAAACAGAGCTCCATGGGTAAAATCATACTTAGTTCTACCGTAACTAAGGTCCCCTTTCACAAACTTCTTCAAGCTAATGGAATAGCAATCGTTGGTAATAGGAGCTGAGCTTGCCTTGGGGCAGGGTAGGAAGCCCTCTCCTTGGGCACTATACACACTCAACATAGGATGCTCAGAAGGCGGCAATTCCAAATATGCAAGGTAGGAGGATAAGGTCTTGAAATGCTGCATGCTACTTTTTCAATTCTTGGGCTGCTTGTTGTAATTGTCTATTATAAACGTCTATTCTAGCATGAGCGGCCCCATCTATCACCAAAATGACCACTAACATTGCGATAGTAGTAATCACCCTTGCCCGCCAGATAGGGGTGCTAATAAACATGATAACTGAGGCGCAGACCGCAATGATTATCGGAACCCCAGTAAAGACTACATTCTTATATTCTTTCAAAGTCGCTTCCGTACGCTCAAGTTCTGAGGTTACAAAGGCGGAGACATCTTCGCTATAGGCTTTTTTGAATTGGGTAACTCTAGATTTATTGGTAAAAAATAATCCAAGCCCAACAATCAAGAGTAAGCCTCCTGCCACTAAGGTGGGAATAATGTAGGCTCTGGCTAGATCAGTTTTACCTAATTGCCAAAACCCAAAGCTTCCTGCCATAAAGACCAAACCCATTAAGATGAAAAAGGGAGTGGAGAAAAGCTCGGCCTTCGCCCAATCGGTTGACATTTTCAAGATATCCATAAATTTAGATTTTAGCGTTGTGATTTATATATCCCAAGTTACAGCTGTTTGGCTTTCAGAAAGTTCCCATAATCTTTTAGCTACCGCTTTATCTTTGGCGTGAGGCTTGATAGAATGCGCCCCTACAGGTCCAACCCAGTTACTTCTTCCAGTAGGTCCATAAAATTCTTTTTGATCTAAGTCCTCTTCTGTAGCGCACATTAATTGTGGATAAGCACCCTTTTCAGCAGATTGAGTCAGTGGCGTCATCAAGAAAAATATAATTCTCATTAACAATGAAGCACTTGTTGAAATAAGCGAGGTTCTTGATGCTCCTGGATGGCAAGCATAGGCTTTGACATCTGTTTTACCAGCTATCTCCAATCTATCTTGTAATTCATAAATAGACATTATCTGTGCGAGTTTACTTTGGCTATAGGCATCATTTCCGGTATAGTCTTTATCCCAGTTTAAATCATCAAATTTGATGGTTTTAATCCCCATGTCATAGCCCATACTTCCTACGGTCACGATACGCCCTTTTGATTTCTCAATCAATGGAAAAAGCAAAGCTTGTAAGGTAAAATGTCCATAGTGATTAACGCCCATCTGGCTTTCCCAACCATCTACTGTTATCTTTTGAGTAGGCACTTGGGCTATAGCAGCATTACAAATCAAGGCATCAATTCGAGACAATTTATCAAGAACTTCCTGTGCTGCTTTTTTTACAGAGGCCTGTTCTGCCAAATCCATTTGGATATTTAGGACATCAATACTATTGCCTAAATTTTGCTTTAAATTCTTTATGATCTCTTCTGCTTTTTTAGGATTGCGATTCAGCATAAGCACTTTTGCACCTTTTGATAGCAGTATGCGAGCAGCTTCAAATCCTGTTCCGCTCGTTGTGCCTGTTATTACATATGTTTTACCGCTTAAATCTCCTATTCTATCAGGCGTCCAGCCTTTTTTACCAAATTTATTTGTATTCATTATCGCTTATTATTTATTGCTTTAAGGAACACTACAAAGGTAGAATTCAAGCTATCGGACCTTCTTACACAGATTTCCGTATCTCGTATACTTTTTGGTTTTTACTTGCACAGAACTACTCACTACTCCCTCTGAAATACTACTATGAAAAATCTCGACAGAAGAAACTTCATCAAAAAAACCTCTCTCACGGGTGCCGCCTTTGCGATGGCCCCATGGCTCCAAGGCAGTTCGCTTAAAATTCCTAGTCGTAGCACCCAGGAACAATATATGGGGGGATTTGCGGCGCCAAAGCTAGAGACCATTAGAGCGGCTTTTATTGGCTTGGGCTATCGAGGGCCTAATCATCTGCGCTTCCTTGCACAACTAGAGGGTTTTGAAGTAGTCGCCCTATCAGACTTATATGAGGACAATGTCCAAAAAGAAAAAGCGTTCTGCGAAGCAGTAGGCAAAGGAAAACAGCACCAAAATATAGCTACCTACTTTGGAGGCGAAGATAAATGGCGGCAGATGTTGGTGGACGTAAAACCTGATGTGGTGTTTGTCTGTACCAATTGGAAAAATCACGCGCCTATGATTATCGAATCCATGAAGCAGGGCGCACATGCCTTCACCGAGGTACCGATGGCACTGACGCTGGACGAAATGTGGGAGATTGTGATCACTTCAGAGCGCACTCAGAAGCATTGCATGATGATGGAAAACGTCAATTACGGCCGTGCCGAACTCATGTACCTCAATATGTGTCGTTTGGGCGTAATAGGCGAGATTTTACATGGGGAGGCTTCCTACATTCATGAATTACGAGGCCAAATGGCCCATGAAGAGCGCGGCACCGGTTCTTGGCGTACTCCCCACTATGCCCACCGCAATGGTAACCTCTACCCTACTCACGGTTTGGGACCAGTGGCTCAATACATGAATCTAGGGCGCGGCGATGATAATTTTCAGTCTCTCGTCTCCTTTTCCACTCCTGCGCTCGGGCGCAAAGCTTATGCTGAGAAAAACTACCCTGCCGATCATAAATGGAATCAGCTGGAATACAAAGGTGGGGATCTCAATACTTCAATTATCAAGACTGCGCTTGGTCGAACCATTATGGTGCAATGGGACGAAACCAGCCCCCGCCCCTACTCTCGTCTGAACCTGGTACAGGGAACGAAAGGTACTTTGGCCGGCTTCCCAACGAGGGTTGCAATCGAAGGCGGAATTGAAGGGCTTAGCAAAGATCATCATTCGTGGATCCAAGGCGAGCAGCTTGAGCAATTGTATGAGATGTATGACCATCCGCTTTACACTCGCTTAAGCAATACCACTCGTGAAAGTGGCCACGGCGGCATGGACGGTATGATGGCTTATCGTATTTATGAATGTTTGCGCGAAGGTCTGCCACTGGATCAAAACGTTTATGAGGGCTGTTTTTGGAGTGCAGTTTCGCCTCTCAGCGAACGCTCAGTCGAACAGGGCGGAGCCCCACAAGCCTTTCCAGACTTTACCCGGGGCGCCTGGGCCGAGACCGCTCCTTTAGAAGTGATTAGTTAGCAATACAGAATATGACCAAAACGAAAAGCTTTTTTTTACTATTAACAACCTGCCTTTTATGGGCTTGCACCAATCAAAAAACAGATAGTGCGAAAATAAGCGAGGATGTTGCTCCTACAAATGCAGTGCAACATAGCAGCGAAATCGAGTGGGAGGCATTAAATCCCGCTCGGGGCGACCAAAGCCCTAAGGCAGGGACGATATGGGGTGATCGTAAAGGCAGCGTAGCTACAGGTTTTCTCGCCAAGTTTGTAGATGGCTTTTCATCCCCGCCCCACATCCACAATGTCACCTACCGTGCTGTGGTGCTTGAAGGTTTGGTACATAATGATGATCCTGAGGCGGAAAAAATGTGGATGCCTAAAGGCTCATTTTGGACTCAGCCGGCCGGAGAGGCCCATATCACCGCAGCAAAAGGCAGTGAATGTATCGCCTATGTAGAGATCGATAGTGGGCCCTACTTAGTCAAGCCAACAGCGGAAGCATTTGACAATGGCGAACGCCCGGTCAATATCGACATCTCTAATATGGTCTGGTTGGGTGAGGACCAAACCGCTTGGGTAGAAGGGCTGGGGGCCAAAGTCGCATTTCTTTGGGAGGCAAATAAGCGCAGCGGTTACTTATTGAAACTTGCTCCTGGCCTAAAGTTTAGGCTCGAGAGCGAGGGAGAGGAATTTCGAGCGATTTCTATAGTGGGTCAGCTCGATTATGAAATGCCGCTTACAAACGAAGTAAAATCATTGGATCCGGGGAGTTATTTTCATTCAACAGGCACATCAAGTCATCTATTCACCACTAAAGAGATGTGTTTGCTTTATTTACGTACCAACGGAGACTTCAAAATAAGCTCAGAGAAATAAGCTGCTAATTTTGAAGGGCGAGCTTGGGATCTAGGCTGATTCTGTATCTTTGCTAGGGATGAATCTAGCACAGCAATCAGTCTTTTTACTTAGTGCGCTGGGGGCATTTAATGGCTTCTTGCTGAGTGGCTATTTTTTACTCATCAAGCGCGAAAGGAGACTCTCAGACTACTTTTTGGGTGGTTTGTTGCTGATGTTGAGCATCCGGATCTTCAAGTCGGTCTTCCTCTTTTTCAATCCAGCGCTCTTCCAACTATTTGTCCAAATAGGGCTATCAGCCTGTCTGCTGATTGGGCCATTCTTATATCTGTATGTGCTCAGTATGGTACGGCATGAGCATCACTTGCAAAAGCGCTGGTGGGGGTATTTGCTGCCCTTTGGATTGTTGATCGCCTTCTTGGCCTATCAATATCCTTATACTGGTCCGCCTAATCACTGGGGACCTTTTGTGCCTTGGATTTATCGACTTTGGTTGCTGTGCATTATCGCCTCGGCTTATCAAATGAGACAAGTTTTTACAAAGCTTTGGGTTCGTGATGCCAAACTCAATCATGCAGAAATCTGGCTGCTCAATGTGGTGCTCGGTACGACTATCATTTACCTCGCCTATCAGATCGCTAGCTACACTTCTTATATCGTCGGGGCGCTGTCTTTTTCCTTTGTCTTTTACCTTTCGGTATTGCTGCAGTTTTACCAGCGCAACCGCCGAGCTATTGCTTCGGACCCACCCTTGAAGTATGCCAAATCAGCGTTCCGCGAAGCGGACCTCAAAAAGAACATGGCAGACTTGGCTAGGCTGATGGAAAGCGAAAAGCCCTATCTCGACCCAGAACTCAGCCTCGCTAAGCTAAGTGAAATTTTAGGTATCAGCCGCAAAGAGCTCTCGCAAACCATCAACCAACATACGGGCAGTAACTACTCTCAGTACATCGCTTCTTTGAGAGTCGCCGAAGCTCAAAAGATGCTCCGCTCGCAGGATTATAAGAACTACAAAATTGCCTCCATCGCTTTTGAATGTGGTTTCAATAGCCTTTCCTCTTTTAATGCCGCTTTTAAAAAAATTAGTGGTACCACGCCTAAGGCTTTCCAAAGCGAATTGCCCACCAACTAGACTGCCAAGATCATGAATTTGGTAGCCTACAGCCTTTAAACAGCATTTTTTTGTGGACATATCATTATTCCTATGTCAAACCAACACAAAAGAATGAATCCTATGATCTCCCCTTTCAACAAGCGATTATGCCTACTTTTTTTCTTAGTCATCATCGGTCAATCCCTCTGGGCTCAGACTGAAGAAGCCAAAATCCGAGCCGTCATTAATGACTATGCGCAAGGAACCTCCTACAACAATGCGGAGCAGGTCAAAGCTGCCTTTATGCCGGGAGCGAATATGTTTTTGGATCATCCTGATCAGCCGCTCTTTGTCATGAAAATTGAAGAATACGCCGGCCGAATTGCCAAGCAAGAACAAGGCAAATTCAATGGGCGCGTGAGCAATATCATTTCTATCGATCGCTTTGAAGGTATTGCCGTAGTGAAGCTGGAAGTCCTCATTCCCTCTATCGAAAGCCGCTTTGTGGATTTATTGCTTCTCAAGAAACTAGAAGATGGCTGGAAGATTATCAGTAAAACTGCCGCTCGAGAGCCTAGCAATCGTCAGGCCAACAAGGTGCTGTTGATTCTGTCAAGCGCCGCCTTTCACGCAGATTCGGACCTACCAGCTGGCAATAGTTTTAGTGAAGTGGTGATCGCTTATGACGTTTACCAAAAAGCGGGCTATCATGTCGATATGGTCAGCCCAAAGGGAGGTAAAGTCCCACTCGCCTATGTCAACCCTTCCGATAGTCTGCAACTGGCCTACCTCTACAATGCGGACTTTATGTATGCCCTGGAAAACACGCTGAGGCCAGACGAAATCAATCCTGACGAATACGACATTGTCCAATATACAGGCGGTAGCGCTCCCATTTTTGACGTTCCTCAGAATGAGGCCATCCAAACCATCGTCATGCACATCTACGAAAAGAATCAAGGCGTGGTAGCCGCTGTCTGTCATGGCACTGCCGGCATCGTTCATCTCAAAACCTCTGACGGACAGTATCTCGTGGCTGGCAAAAAGGTCAATACCATCCCCGATGCCCAAGAGCGCAAGGATCTGCCCCATTATCAGCACTACCCTTTTATCATCGAAACCCTCCTTCGGGAACGTGGCGGCAGGGTCAACTATTCGGACATTCGCAGTCCCCACATGGAAGTAGATGGACGCCTAGTTACCGGCCAAAATTCCGTTTCCTCTGAGATGGTGAGCTTGAAGACGATAGAGATTAGCCGTGCTTTGAGAGAGTAGTTGGGTTTTTACTCCCGAAAGCTTTCGGGACGCAGAACGCTTAAAATGCGAAAGGAGAGCTTTGTGGGTGATATTAATCACTGATTGAAAGAATTCTGTCTTCTACCTTGAGCTTATCATTCATTTCAAAGCTACCATCCAATGAAAGTAGAACAGATATATACGGGTTGCTTAGCAGAAGCAGCCTATTACATCGAGTCAGAAGGAGAGGCCGTGATCATTGATCCGCTTCGCGAAACGCAACCTTATCTCGAGCGAGCAGAAAAAGACGGGGCGAAAATCAAGTACATTTTTGAGACTCACTTCCATGCAGATTTCGTCTCTGGACATATTGATTTGGCCAATAAAACTGGCGCTCAAATCGTCTATGGCCCGACTAGCATGGAAACAGGTTTCGAAAAAGTCGTGGCCAAGGACGGTCAAGTCTTCAAAGTAGGGAATGTCAGCATAGAAGTGCTGCATACCCCCGGACATACGATGGAAAGTAGCTGCTTTTTACTTAGAGACGAAGCAGGCAAGGAAGTAGGCTTATTCTCCGGCGACACCCTTTTCATCGGCGATGTCGGCCGTCCGGACTTGGCCCAAAAGGTGATTGCAGACCTGACCCAAGACAAGCTCGCGAGACTGCTTTATGGCTCCTTGCGCGATAAGATTATGCCTTTGGCAAACGATATCATTGTCTACCCTGGGCATGGTGCAGGATCCGCCTGTGGCAAAAATATGAGTAGCGAAACCACTGATACGCTCGGCAATCAAAAACGCACCAATTATGCCTTAAGGCCTGATATGACTGAAGCGGAGTTTGTGGACGAGCTGCTCTACGGTCTCACACCCCCTCCGGGCTATTTCCCGCAAAACGTACTGCTCAACATCAAAGGCTACCAAAGCCTAGACGCGGTTTTAGCGCAAGGCAGCAAAGCATTGAGCGTAGCTGAGTTTGAGCTAGTCGCCAATGAAACCGAAGCCCTCATCCTAGATACCCGCGACAAGGATCAGTTTAGAGAAGGTTTTATCCCTAACTCGATCTTCATCGGGATCGACGGCAGTTTTGCTACTTGGGTAGGCACCCTGATCCCCGACGTCAAACAAGAATTGCTAATTGTAGCGGATGAAGATCGTGTAGAAGAGGTGATCACTCGTTTGGCTCGGGTCGGCTATGACAATGCCAAAGGATACCTCAAAGGAGGATTCAAGGCTTGGCAGGAAGCAGGCAAAGAAATCGATGTGATTGAATCCATTAGTGTCGAGAGTCTGGCGACCTTGGAAAATCCTCGCATCGTAGATGCCCGCAAAGCCAGCGAATTTAATAGCGAAAACCTAATTGGCGCCCTCAATGCACCTTTGGATTACATCAATGATAGTATGAAAAAGATCCTGCCTGCAGAGAAACATTATGTGCACTGTCTTAGCGGCTATCGCTCCATGATTTTTGTCTCCATCCTGCAAGCGCGGGGCTATCGCAATCTCGTGGATATCAAGGGCGGTTTCAAAGCCCTTAAGGCATCAGGAAAGTTCGCAGTCTCTGACTATGTCTGCCCTACTACGATGCTCTAACTTTTTTAAATAGGCTATAGCCTAATAAATGAGGAGGTCCCCACAAGGATCTCCTCAATTTTTTTCACTAGTCCTAGCTCGTCCAAGTCTTAATACTTCCTACTAATGTCTTTATACTAAAAATCAATCCTTTGCCGGACGCCAAAGTGGCCCCACTCCGATTAGCAGTATGATCGTATTAAAAATCACATTGGAAGCGTTGCCGGAGGCGATAGAACCCGCACTGTCCAAAAAGAACCAAGAAAGCACCCCAAATAAGACAGCGCGTCTCACTCCTTCAGGAGCCTTGTCATACACCCATACCGAAAGCAGCCAGATCATCACTCCCCAACCCAATAAGAATCCCCCCGTCAAGGCAGAAAGAAATCGTGTATCAGGGGACTCATAAGTAGTCATGCCGTCGACCGGCCAACTGAGTAAATCAAGCGTTAGCCTGGCTGGCTCCATGGTTTCGAGCATGGTACCAAAGAAAAATACTGGGCCAAAAGATCCTACCACGATAGCCGTGATCTTAAGCCAAAATTTGTGTGATTTATGTGAGGTCATTTCTTTGAATTTATTATTTGAACACCCCACAATGCTACGACAAAAGGAAATGAAATTTTAGACGCTGCCGTACAATCGAAAATTAGTCAGCCCCATTCTTTGGAATTTCGAGAATCCTGCCTATCATTTAGGCCTACTAGCGATTTACGACTACTTATGCATACTAGACGCCTGCTATTTCCCCTGCTATTGCTCGGTCTCGGTTTCTTTTTTTACTCCTGCGGAGAACGCTCAGCCTCATCAAAGGCAGGCGAATTTGTTTCCCTCTTCAATGGTCAAAACCTAGACGGCTGGGTAGGCAATAAAGACTCCTACAAAGTTGAGGATGGCGTAATCGTGATCGATCCGCAAGGCGGTGGGGGGGGCAACCTCTACACCGAAAAAGAATACAGTGACTTCATCTTTCGCTTCGAATTTCAACTCACACCCGGTGCCAATAACGGCTTAGGTATTCACGCCCCACTTGAGGGAGATGCCGCTTACGAAGGAATAGAACTACAAATTCTCGACAATACCGCCAATAAATACGATAGTTTACAGCCATATCAATATCATGGCTCGGTTTATGGTGTAATTCCAGCACGACGTGGGCACTTGATGCCCGTCGGCGAATGGAACAAACAAGAAGTCATTGTGCAAGGCTCCCATATCGAGGTAATCCTTAATGGCACGAGCATCTTGGATGGAGATTATATCAAAGCCAGTGAAGGCGGGACCATGGATCATCGTGAGCACCCAGGTCTCCAGCGCAAAACTGGCCACATTGGTTTTCTCGGACATGGTGATGTCCTCCGCTTTCGCAACATTGAAATTAAAGAAATCAAAACCCCATAATACAGATAGACTAACTTCCTAACCCTTATTTTAATTACACCTTGAAAAAATTACTTTTCCTGTTAGCCAGCTTTTCTTGTTTGAGCTGCTTTTCGCAGAACGCTCAGTCCCTACAATGGTGGAACCCCATTGAACATGAATTTAAAGTGATCGAAGGCCAAGCCTGGCCCAGAGAAGTCGAAGCTCCCTATGACCGCCTCCCCTCTAAGGCCAAATCCAGCGTCTCCAATGGCGTTTGGGGCAATAGTCGGCATTCTGCCGGTCTCATGATTCGATTTCGGTCCAACAGCCCTCGCATTCAAATACGCTACATCGTCAAACGAAAGGATGATTTTGCCCTACCTCATATGCCTGCAACCGGCGTCAGCGGCATTGATCTTTATGCCCTCGACAGCGATGGCAAAGAAGTTTGGTGCGCAGGCAAGCGTTATTTTGCCGACACCATCAGTTACCGATTTACCAGCCTGAAGCCAAATGATGGCTACCATGATTTAGGACGAGAATATCGCCTTTACCTCCCCCTCTACAATGAAGTACAGTGGCTAGAAATCGGGGTAGAGCAAGAGACTTATTTTGAAGCCCTGCCTATCCGCAAAGAAAAACCCATCGTGGTTTACGGTACCTCTATTGCTCATGGCGCTTGTGCTTCCAGACCCGGTATGGCTTGGACGGCTATTGTAGGTCGTAAGATGGATCGCCCACTGATCAATTTAGGTTTTAGCGGCTCAGGCCGACTCGAAGAAGAAGTAATCGATCTCCTCGCCGAAATCGATGCCAAAATCTACATCCTTGACTGCCTACCTAATCTAGCCGCTGACGCATGGGAACGACTCGGCCTTACCCAATCCGAAGTGAAAGATCGTATCCTGAACTCCGTCCGAACGCTGAAAACAGATCACCCCCAAACTCCGGTTCTATTGGTCGACCACGCAGGCTATACCGAAGAATTTGTCAACGAGGCCCGAAAGGAAGCTTATTTGAGTATCAATCAGCTTCAATTAGAGGCCTTTTACCAACTCCAAAAGGAAGGCATCAAAGGACTGTACTATCTCACTAAAGAAGAAATTGGCCTTCAGCTAGACGATATGGTTGACGGCACCCATCCTACGGATTTGGGGATGATGCGCTACGCAGAGAGCTACGAGCAAAAGCTTCGCAGCATTTTGCATGAACCCAAGGGAGCGTTCAGCACTACTCAGCCCCGTATCCAATCTCGGGAATTCAACAATTATAATTGGGAAAAACGTCATCGCGAAATCCTCGAGATCAACGAGTATGACCCCCCTAAATCAGTCATTCTCGCTAATTCGATTATTCACTTTTGGGGCGGATTGCCCAAGAGTAAAATCGCGCGCGAGGAAACTACTTGGGACGAATTTTTGACGCCCGAAGGAGTCAGGAACTATGCCTATGGCTGGGATAGAATCGAAAATGTGCTCTGGCGTGTCTATCATGGCGAACTAGATGGTTTTGAAGCCGAGCGCATCATGATTATGATCGGTACCAACAATTTACAAATCAATAACAATGCAGAAATCATCGCGGGCCTTGAGCTACTATTGCAAGCAATCAAAGTAAGGCAACCCAAAGCAGAGATTATTTTGATGGGGCTTTTGCCGAGAAGGGATGAGGAGGACCGCGTAGCGGAACTCAACCTCGGGATCTCTCGTCTAGCCAATCGATCAGGGGTAGCGTTCGCCGATGTAGGCGATAGCTTTCTACGCGAAAATCAAAAACTCAAAGAAATCCTATTTTCGGATGGCCTACACCCCAATGTAGCCGGTTATTTTAAATTGCGGGAAGTACTCGTCCCTCTCCTCACCGAACAAATAAGCGTCAAACGATGAAAAGAAGAAGCTTTCTCAAAAACACAGCCCTGCTGACTTCCTCAGCAGCTTTCCTCCCTTCTCAGCTACTCGCCCAAAGGTCCGTGGATACATTACGTACAGCTCACATTGGGGTGGGCGGCATGGGAGGTGCTGATTTGAAAGCGATTTCTTCTCACGCACAAGTAAAGGTAAGCGCGCTCTGTGATGTGGACGCCACGGCGCTAAAGGCAGCTCAAAAGCTGCATCCAAAGGCTAAAATCTATGCAGATTATCGGGTGATGCTTGCCGAAATGGGCGAGCAGATTGATGCCGTCATTGTTTCTACTCCCGATCATACCCATGCCCCTGCCTCTATGCTGGCCATGGAGATGGGCAAGCCTGTTTATTGTCAAAAGCCACTGACACATCATGTTTCTGAGGCGAGAGCTATGCGCAAATTGGCTGCTGAGAAAAACCTCCATACCCAAATGGGGATTCAAATTCACTCTTGGGATCAATATCGAGGAGCAGTCCAACTGATTCAATCGGGTATCATTGGTAAGGTAAGTACAGTGAGAGCTTGGTCTCCTAAAAATTGGGGCTTTGATGGACCTGCTCCAGTGGGTAGTGATCCGGTTCCCGAAACGCTGGATTGGAACCTCTGGCTGGGTACTTCCCCTGAGCGCCCCTTTAAAGAGGAGGTCTACCATCCTGGCAACTGGCGTAAGCTACTGGATTATGGCTGTGGGACCTTAGGCGATATGGGGGTGCACATTTTTGACACTCCCTATACGGCCTTGGCCTTAGACGTTCCGCGTACGATCAAGTCAAAGTGCCGTAAGCCAACCGGCTTTGGGCATCCGGAGAATAATGTAGTTACCTACGAGTTTCCTGGAACGGAATACACCACCGAAACCCTCAAATGGGTATGGTATGATGGACCAGGCGCTCCCAAAAAGCATAAGGATCTTAAGTTACCCAAGGGGGATAGCCTACCTGAGCAAGGGGCCATGTTTATTGGCGAAAAAGGAAGATTATTACTCCCACACATCAACTTTCCTAGGCTGATCGTGGATAAAGAATATCAAGCCTTCGACTTCCCAACCATGGAAAAAGCCGATCACTATCACCAATTTGTGGATGCTTGCTTAGGTAAGGATGAATGTAGCGCGCCCTTTTCTTATGCCGCCCGTTTGACTGAGGCGATTTTGTTAGGAGTAGTGGCCAGCCGCTTCCCTAACAAGACCCTGCACTGGAACAATGAAGCCCAAGCGTTCGACGAAGTCGAAGCCAACCAATACCTATCAGCCCCCTATCGTAAGTTCTAATCTCATGGCCGAACGTAAAGTAGTACTCTACATCAGCATGAGTCTGGATGGCTTTGTGGCTGGCGAAGATGATGACCTATCCTTTCTTGATGCCATGCAAAAAGAAGGGGAAGACTACGGCTATGCAGATTTCACAAAGGATGTGGACACCTACATTGTGGGGCGGAGAACTTATACTAAGGTCATGGAGATGATCAATAGTTTTCCGCAGGCTGATATGTACGATTGCTATGTATTGACCCGTCAAGACATTCCCGATACTGACAATATCACTTTTTACAAAGGGGACGTCAGGGAGTTAATCGCCAGTATCCGCCAAAAAGCAGGCGGCAAGATTTATTGCGATGGGGGAGCCGAAATCGTCAAATTATTTATGGAGCATGACTTGATCGACGAGTATATCATTTCGGTCATTCCGACGATACTAGGCAAGGGAACCCGCTTGTTTAAAGGCGGTACTCCTCCTCTGGCGATCAAGTTTATCTCTGCGAAGTCCTTTGAAAAGGGTTTGGTACAATTGCATTATATGAGAGAGCGGGTTTGATACAAAACTCGCAGATTATAAACAAAAATTGCCTCCTTCTGGGAAGCAATTTTTGTTTATATCACAAATGCCTAAGCTAGGTCATCTTTCGCCTCAATTAAATAATGATGACTGACTGAACCTTCTGTACGGGCCTTGAGATGAGGAGCGTATTCTGGGTCCTGCATAAAAGCCACTGCATTTTCTTTGGCGGGCCATTCGATGACAATCCGTAATCCTGCAGCTTGGTTTTCACCTTCCATTTGCTCATGACTAGCCGTGCGAGCAAGGTATTTTCCTCCATGCTTAGCCACCAATTTATTGGCAGTAGGGAGGTAAGCGGGAATCCAACTATCACTAGTGGGCGTAACATCTAAAACTGAAAAATATGCCATAACTAATTGGGGGTTAAAATTAGGTATATGACAAAGATGGCAGAACGTATTGATCTTTTGTTGGTACGTTTAGGGGTTATTAAAGTAAAATTAGCGGTTTATCATCACTTCGTGGACCACTTCTCACAGCACATAATTTTCAAAAAGGCGCTCCAAAACCGCTTGTGGATCATCCGTCATGCCTGGGTGTACTTTGGAACTTTGGATGATGGTACTGCGGGTCGCAGTGAGCCAGCGAAAACGACTCGGCAAGTCTAAAGTGGCAATGAACCCGCCTTCTTTATTTCCTTGGCTGATCCACTCCCAACTTTGTAGGTAGGTCGCCAATTGGTCTAGATCGATATCCTCTCCCAAGGCACAAAGTCGCTTGGAGTCAACATGATATTTTACCTGCAGATATTTCATTCGCTTGCAAAAAAGGATCACCCCCACGTTCAGAAACTCTTCTCGCTCAACCCGCGGGACAAAGCGAATGAAAGCATACTCAAATACTTGCTTGTCGGGCATCTTGCGCTTCTTTGGTGAGTACATCTAAATTGGCGAGTCTCTGCATCAAAAACTCAACATAAACGTCGCGGCGTTCTCCGAAGGAGTCCTCTCTACCCTCATCCTCCAAAAAGTCGTCTGGCACCACCGATACAATATCACTGATGACTTCTCGGTTGAGACTTTCTTTGATAATCGCGGCAGCAGCTTCTAGTTCAGAAGCTCTGCTGAGTAAAACGTGGTCTTTAATTGCCGGGAAAGTGCGTTTGGCGTGCGCCTCCCAATTGTTCCAAGAGTGATGAAAATAGATAGCCGCTCCATGGTCGATCAACCAGAGTTCATTGTGCCAATTGAGCATATTGGTGTTGCGGGCCGTACGGTCGATATTGGTAATCAAGCTATCCAACAAAACTACTTTAGAAGCCGATAAAGGATCAGCAATCGAAACCGTCGGATCATAGGTTACAGCCCCGGATAAATAGTGCAAACCGAGATTCAAACCTACACTAAACTTGAGTAGATCCTGTATTTCTTCGTCGGGCTCGGTCTTGCTAAAGGAGTCGTCGAGCTGCATAAATACTAGCTCTGGAACCTTAAGACCAATTGCTCGGGCCAGTTCTCCCCCAATCAGTTCTGCAATCAGGGCCTTTTTGCCTTGACCCGCTCCGCGGAACTTTATGACGTACAAGAAGTCGTCATCCGCCTCCACGATTGCCGGCAATGATCCTCCTTCTCGCAAAGGCGTGACGTAGCGCAGGACCTCCACCGTCCGTATTTCCGGTTTGCTCATTTAGCTAAGGTAGTACTTTCCCATTAGGGAAACAGGGTCAAAGGCACTAAAGATGGTCTGCCACTATTCTTTCGCTCAAATTCTAGTAACCAATTTTTGCGTTCCACTCCTCCCGCGTAGCCTGTGAGTTTGCCGTTTGCCCCGATGATTCGATGACATGGCACCACGATGGCAATTCGATTGGCCCCATTGGCAGCTCCTACAGCACGAACCGCCTTGGGATTGCTGATCTGCCTCGCCAATGCCCCGTAAGTACTCGTTTCACCATAGGGAATCTTGCTTAGAGCCTGCCAAATTGATCGTTGAAAATCTGTACCTGGCATATCTAAAGCCAAACCAAACTCCCGACGCTCTCCTGCAAAATACTCCTTAAGCTCCTGCTTAGCTTGGTCTATGTGGCTATTCTTACCCCATAAAATCGGTACCCCTAAAGATTTTTGTAGCTCAGCAAACTCTGTCTCTAGTCTTGCTAGATCCACAAACTCTAGGAGACAAATACCGCGTTCTGTGGAGCAGACAAACATAGGCCCCAGCGGCGTAGTAATACGATCAATCAAAATCGGGGCCTTGCCTTGAGTACGAGTAGGAGATTGGCCCATTACCTTTTTGTAGGTGTAGGCAAAACCACTGAGTGAGCCATAGCCCGCATCAAAGGCGGTCGCGGTACTTGTCTTGCCTTTTTCCAATTCTTGGAACGCTTGGTTGACTCTACACATTCTTTGGTAGGCGTGAAAAGTCATTTTGTAATGCTCTTTAAACCAACGTCGTACTGCTTCTGGGCTGATGCCTTGGGCCCGTAGAGTCTCATCAGTGATTTTGCTTTTGGGATTTTGCTGGACCAATTGGATCGCCGTCTCTACCGCTTCTGGTGCCTGATAAGCGTTTTGGGTAGGCTTACAGATTTTACAAGGCCTAAAGCCTTCGTCGAGCGCCTCTTTAACGCTGCTATAAAAATTTACATTTTCAAATTTGGGTTTGCGCGCTCGGCAAGTAGGAATGCAAAAGATCCCCGTAGTTTTGACCCCCGCATAAAATATGCCCACATAATTTGCATCCCGCTCTACCAAAGCCTGATAATATCGTTTGGCTCTTTGAGTATCTGTAAACTCCATTACAAATGATAATTTAGCCCAAGTTAGCTTAGCCCTCGATTTCTAAGCAACCGAAAAATTGACAAGTATTTTTTTGTCCATGAATCTTAACCAAATTACCGTTCCCGCCCTCGATCTTGAGCAATCTATCCCCTTCTACCAACAGCTTGGCCTTAAGCTCATTGTCAAAGCCTTGCCTCACTACGCCCGTTTTGAATGCCCCAATGGAGAATCTACCTTTTCATTGCATCAAGTAGAGCAGTTGCCAAGCGGAGAGGGTATCTATGTTTATTTTGAGTGTGAAAATCTTGACCAAAAAGTGGAGGACTTAGAGTTTAGAGGGATACGCTTCGCGGAACGCCCATCTGATAAAAGCTGGCTTTGGCGAGAAGCAAGGCTCAAAGACCCAGATGGTAATCAACTTATCCTCTATTGGGCTGGCAAAAACCGCAAAAATCCACCTTGGCGCCTAGATTAAAGTGCTAATTAGCGGAGCCAGACTCTTAGCGTTCCGCAAAGCGGTAAACTACTCATAAAAGTAGGGCATTTGGAGCCTCAAGCGTAATAGAGACGTTGCTTATTTGATAAACATCGCCTATTTTATTTTGAAAAATCTCAATTTATCTCCTATCAAAAAGATTTTTCGATAAAAAATCCACATTTGCGTACCTCTCTTCGTCTTATTATTGTTTTCACATACACACACAGGATCAAGACTAACCCTCTTTTTCCATAATAACTGTTTACTCAATTTATGTTCTCACTACGAACTCTACGCTTCGCGATGACCTCTACATTGGTCATGCTTTTTGTATCTGGTTTTAGTCAACATCCTCAACATGTCCCTGGAGAAATCTTGCTCAAACTTAGTCCCGGCCTTTCCGTAGGAGAGTGGCTGCACCATAGTCCAGAGATCAGCCATACTGGTTTCAATGTGAAAGCCGGCAAAAAAGTTTCCGGACCGATGAATATCTACTCTATCCAGTTTGATGAAAATTTGATCGACGAGGACATATTCTTAGAAATGGTCCGCCAAAATGCCTATGTCGAAATCGCACAATTCAATCATTATGTAAAACTGCGCTCTACCATCCCCAACGATCCCCAATACAATCAGCAATGGCAGTACGACAACACCGGTCAAAGTGGTGGTACGCCTGGAGCGGACATTGATATGGATTTGGCCTGGGATTATACCACCGGTGGCTTGACGACCCAAGGAGATACTATCGTAGTCTGTGTGATCGATGATGGGATCAGTGCTACGCATCCCGACATCGCCCCCAACCTATGGGTCAACCATGCCGAAATCCCCAACAACGGTATCGATGATGACAATAACGGCTTCATCGACGATGTGCGCGGCTGGGATACGGGCAGTAGCTCAGATGATGTTTATGACGGCGGAGGTCATGGTACGCCTGTGGCGGGTATTGTGGGGGCCAAAGGCGACAATGGCGTCGGCGTCGCTGGTGTCAATTGGGATGTCAAGCTGATGATCGTGCAAGGCGGTACTGGCGTAGAAAGTGAAGTGCTAGAAGCTTATTCTTACCCGCTAGTGATGCGGCAAAAATACAATCAGACCAATGGCGCCGAGGGTGCCTTCGTAGTGGCGACCAATGCTTCTTGGGGCGTGGATTTTGGCCAAGCAAGTAGCGCTCCGCTTTGGTGTGCTTTTTATGATACGCTAGGGGTACATGGTATTCTCAATGCCGGTGCTACCGCCAACCTAGGTATAGATATTGATGTGCAAGGCGATCTACCGACTGCTTGTCCTAGTGATTACTTGATTTCTGTCACCAATATGAATCACAATGACCAAAAGGTCAATCAAGCAGCTTGGGGCCTCACTCATGTTGATCTAGGTACCTTTGGACAAGGGACTTGGACGACTAATGGCTTTGGCGGCTATTCCGGTTTTGGGGGAACCTCGGGCGCGACTCCTCACGTAGCGGGCGCGATTGCCCTACTTTATGCCGCTCCTTGTGGCTCATTAGTCGGACTAGCGAAAAGTGATCCGGGGGCCGCAGCCCTATTGGTCAAGCAAGCCATCTTGGACGGCGTTGATCCCAATGCTAGCCTCAACGGCATTACTGTTACCGGCGGACGCCTCAACGTCCACAACAGTATGCTGGACATTCTTCAGTCGTGCGGGCCTTGCCCGGCTCCTTTGATCCTTGCCGAGACCCAACTCACCGACGTGCAAGCGCGACTCAATTGGACGCCCAATGACAGTGCATTGAGCACAGATCTGCAATGGCGTATGCAAGGCGATACGGTTTGGAATCTCGTTACGGGTCAAGACAGTAGCTATCTACTAACGGGCCTCATGCCTTGTACGACCTACGAATATCAACTCACAAGCTTCTGCCCCAATGATACCAGCGAATTTGCTAGCACGCGCAGCTTCAAAACCGATGGTTGTTGTGAAAACCCCTCCAACTTTGCCCTAGACTCACTGTTTGATGAGAGTGCCTATTTGAGTTGGAGTAGTGTTTTAGCCGCTCAGTCTTATCAGTTACGCATCAGAGAAGTAGGTGGTAATTGGAGCGGCTTGACCACCCCAGATACGAGCTTTGCTTTCTTGGTCTTGGCTCCCTGTACAAGTTATGAGGTGGAGATCAGCGTTATTTGTGCGGCAGATACTGTCCCCTTCGGCGGAACGCTCAGCTTCAGAACCCCCGCTTGTGGAAATTGTATCGATTTGGACTATTGTGAGGCGCCTCAGCTAGATACCAGCGAAGAGTGGATAGACTCAGTGATCGTCAATACCTTGATCAACGACAGTGGCAATGATGGGGGTTATGGTGATTATACGGCCAGTATGCTGACTACGGATTTGACCATAGGAGACACTATCGACTTTCATCTGGTCCCAGGCTATGCCGGCTTTAGTTACGACGAGTTTTTCCGGATTTGGATTGATTATAATCAAGACGGAGATTTTGATGATTTGGATGAAGAAATTTATTCCTCTGCTAGCACCCAATCTGCGATCAGCGGAGAGTTTGTCGTGCCCGCTCATGCAATGACCGGCTCTACTCGCATGCGAGTGTATATGCTATTTGATGCCCTGCCTGATGCGTGCAATTCACCTCAAAACCCCTTTGGTGAAGCAGAAGACTACTGTATCAACCTACTGCCAGCCTTCGTGCCTTGCCTTGCGCCAACTGGCCTTGATACCTTGAGTGTCTCCAATACTGGCCTGATTGTAGGCTGGGATACTACCGATATGGCCATGGAATACAGACTACGCTATCGTCCGCTCAATGATACCAGCTGGACTCTCATGAGTACCCTAGCAGACAGCCTGTTTCTCAACAATCTCGACAATTGTCAGACTTACGAAATGCAAGTAATGTCTGTATGTATGCAGGGAGATAGTGAGTTTGGTACCGTGGATACTTTCACAACCCTCTGTCGAACGGCGCTTGAGTCTAGTTTCCCTGCGGGAACGCTCAAAGCCTATCCCAATCCTTTTGAGGACCAACTGATCGTGGCACTAAGCTTCACCCAAAACATAGGACCAGTTACGATAGAACTCTTCAACCCCATGGGCCAAAAAGTCTATCATCAGCTTCTCTCTCAGGTACCCAGTGCTAACTATCAAGTGGAGATAGCAACCCAAGACCTGCCCGAAGGAATCTATTGGGTGAGGATCAGTGATCAGCAAGCTAGGCAGACTACGACCACTGTGCTTAAAACCAAATAATATCAGTATTTAACACAGAGGCATAGAGAAACCGAGCATTTGATTACCAATCATTACCTCTGTGTCTCTGTGTCTCCGTGTTCGATTTAAGTACTGAGACAATAGTATTTAGTACTGAGACAACGGTATTCAGTATTAAGACCTAGGAAAATGGGCTATCTAGTGATAGCAAGACCTTTTTCTCTGTACTGAATACTCCCGAAGCTTTCGGGATACTTTCTACCCTATACTCAAAACATTCAAGAAGTTTTAACCAAAGCTCCATATGTCCAGCCCTTACCTTTTTGTCTTTGTTTTGCTAATCACACTCCTAGGCGCTTGCGACACTTCTCGCCAGGCCAGTGGTGATGATCCCGCCGAGGATGCGCTGATCAAGGATCATTTTATCGTCAAACTCGCTCCAGAGGTCAAGCCAGAGGCTTTAGAGGCAAGCTTTAGTAAGCAAGATCTCAGCCATCAAAAGGTCATCGTACGCAGCATGAATCTTTGGCTCTTTACCTACGATACGCAAAAAATGAAACCAGAAAAAATGCTAGCCAAGCTCAAAGCTTCTGAGCTAGTACTAGAGGCTCAGTTCGACAAAAAGCTATCGACCCGCTAAGACTAAGCGTTCCGCGCAGCGGTAATACAGCATATCGACTATCCGGTGTAAAAACTGCTATATCAGCATTTAGCCTATCTTGATATTCATCTCTGCTATTTGTACCAGACTCTAAAAAACTGGTGCCAACGGATACTCGCCGCGTCATGTTGATTTGCCACTAGTTCGGGATCCTCACTACCTTCTTCTCTCTTATTGTGGATATTGGGGAGTACCACCGTTTCGATGTTGACAATCATCACCTCTGGATTGCCTTCGATCCAGAGATCCAGTTCACTGAGGACATCATCGAGGGTTTCGTATTGGGCAGGGGTAAAGAGATTGCCTTTGGCCAATCTTTCGGGTACAAAGTCTCTAAACTTGAGCGAATGATAAGAAATGGCTTGAGTAGAGAAGTTCATCTTAGTTAGGAGTTTCTAATTTAATAATACCGCCTGCTGTTTGGATGCTGGCAGACAATTTATATTGATTTCCCGCTTTTAGAGCGATGTTTATCTTTAGTTTTTGTAGCGCTTCGCGCAACGCGCTGTCTTGAGGATGGATGATTTCGAGTGATAGTAGTTCCCCGACCGAGGGGATGGCTAAACTAGGGTGTTGCGAATTTCCCCAATCAATCAAAAAGGGTAGAGCGCCCTCAAAAGCCAATTTATAGGGATCGGTAAGTTGCCATCGAAGGAGGCTAGCATCAGGCTTTTGGCGTTGGCCTTTTTCGATCGCTCCGATCGCGATTTGGTTTTGCAGTGCGATTTGACGGGCGGCTTGGATCGCCGCTTTGCGGAACGCCCATGTCCTGAGACCTGGCCTTAGGGCATAGTATTGTTCCAACCAAAGGCCGCGTTCGCCGACGGCAAGACTCGGATCAGGGGCCACCACCTCTAGGTAAATGCCTTTTCCTAGGGCAAGGAGCGCGTTATGCGTTCCCCAAAGGGGGTGTTGACCTCCTATGACTGGACGCATCCCCAATTGTGCTTCAATCGCGTCCATACCCGTCTTGAGATCCGGAGCGGTGTAGATCAAATGATCGATGCCATCAGGCCAGTGAGTTTGCATTGTCATGTGTATCCTAAAGATATACGATAAAGCAGACAGTTGGAAAGCTCCAACTTTTGAGAGAAAAAGCGCTCCTTTGTATGAAATCGACTTCTCTTTCTGTAATTTACGCTTTCAGCTTAATGGTAAAAACAATGTTTAGCAATCAGGTTCTGCATTTTACAACTGAAGAGGCCTATCATGGTTTGGCTGCAGTCAGTGGTATGATGCGTTTGGGCAAAAATCAACTCATCCTCGAATATCAAGTAAAAGATGCTTTGGTGGGTATGCTCAAATCAGAGCCCAAGGAATTAGTGATCCCTTTTGAAAATCTGGTAGAGGTCGTTTACAAACTCAATTGGGCAGTATCTCGCTTCAAGATCCAAGTCAACAGCATGCACATCCTCGGCAAGTTTCCGGTGGGTAAAGAAGGAGTGATCACCCTCAAGATCAAGCGCAAGCAAAAGCAGGCCGCCAAAGAACTCGCTTCTTCCATCAATCTTAAGCTCTCTGAGTATCGCCTCGAAATGATGGACCACGATGACTATCTAGGATAGATTTGAATGACCAATCTTACAGACTATCGCTAGCGGGGATGGGGGAAATTCGTGATTTTTCGTTCCGCGCAGCGGAAAGCCTAAACACTAAACTGGCGCAAATGATGGTCTAAGTGCTTGTACATACCGCTAGACCATTGCTCAGGCGTATAATGACCAAAAATCGGATGGGGCCCTTTGGTACAGGCGGCTGGCCCTCCTTCATGAAAACGTTCAATCAAATGGACCAATACCCCGCGCTCCGCTTCAAAATCACGCTCATCAACCACCTTTAAAGGCTTATAGGTCGGTAAATTACGTTTGAAGGGTTTGTCATTGTAATAGCTTTGCTTCATAAAGGGCGCGATCAACTTCCCTTTAAAATCTTGCTTGTAGATCACGTCTCCGAGCGCCATTTCCATAGCCTTGGCACAGTGGGTGAGCATCTGGGCCACATTCATTTTGCCCCAGACAGGCGTAGAAGTATAGCTCAAAGCGCCAATGCGATGTCGGATAGCATTGTACACCTCAACTTGGTAGAGATTTTTCATTTGATCTTGTATTGTTTATCGCTCAAATGACGCTGCATGATCTGTAAAAACATCCTTTCCTTGGCCTGATTGACAAAAGAACGCTTAGGGATCACATTAGCACTGGCCTTGGTCCGAAAAAGGAAATAGTACTTACGGGTTTCCCGCAAGGAGTGAATCAGATGCCAAGCCAACTTTGCTTCCACGCCTTCGGCTTTGATTTCGACTCCCTCGGCAGAAAGGCGATAGTTGACTTGCTCTAATTGAGCGCGCACCTTATTGAAATAGCGTTGGTTGCTTATCCGCATGACCATTGGTAGCACCAAGAAGAAGATAACCGGCAGGGCCAAATGTCCCAAAATGGGCTGAATATCCTGCCCCATGAGCCAAAATCCACCAATCTCAAATAGCGGCAATAGTCCAATCACCACAAACCACCAATAACGGCGGTAAAACATATAATATTTAAAGGCCAGTAGGTCTTGGGCCAACATCCGTACGTGTATCTCAAAACTTTCCATCCCTTATTTTATAATTCTCATCCCAATTTGCATGCCTGCAAGTAGGCCCAAGCCCATCCCAATCGCGCCAAGGCCAAAGGCTTGCGTCTGGTCAAACTCGATGTAAGTGCCGAATAGTAAGCCAAGCCCCAATCCGATCAAAGCAACGGCCAAGAACTGAAAAAAAGGCAAAAAATAAATGAGCTGCAAAGGCTGCTTAAAGTTAAATATCGGGGCTTGCCAGCGAGGCGGTTCAAAGTTTTCACCAAAAGTCCGCCGTCTAATATACATGCGCGACAAGATCAACAACAATCCCACCACCAGCGGCATCAAGATCGCCAGACTAATGTTTTGTCTCAAAGGGATCGGCTGCGGAAAAAGGATCGGCAAAACCATCAGCAGCAAGACGAAGAGACTTTTTAGCCAAGCGTTCATATCGTATGTTTGAAATTTTATTAGCAGTTATTCGCGCTGTTTTTCTTTGCCGCTGTGTTCCTTTTTGGGGGCCTGCTGCGCAGAACGCTCAGTCAATCCCGTAAAGCCCTACTCAGGCTCTTCTTCCTCTCTCACCTCCCCCGGAAAACTACACATATAAGGTTCTCCATCACGAATGCCTTGCCCTCCAAAGAGGGCCTCTTCCCCCATGCGCCAAGTCCTTTGCCATTCACTTTGCGCGATACGGGCTTTACGCCATTCTATCTGCTCGATGTCATCGGAGAGAAATTCGGCGATTAGGGGGATAAAATTGCCATAGCGGCCTGTGTGTTCTGGTCCCAAAGTCAAGTCCGACTCCTCACCTCCCCCGTGTTCATAGACATTGACCGTCAAAAGGCGTTGGCCTTTGACGAGTTCATATTTAGCGACTAATTCTTCAGGAAACTGTAACAGAGCGACGGCATCAAGCTCATCCGTGTAAGCAGCCACAACTAATTGAGGTTCGGTGGTCAAAATGATTGCGGCGCGGCTATCTCCTTCCTTGAGATAAGCTGCAAAAGCCGCATCGGGCATCCGCAGACGAATCAGCCATCGAAAAGGCCAAGCCCAACGAGTGCGACGAAAATACTTCAGCTTATCAGTACTTAGGTTTATCCCCACAGGATCAGAAGCCCTCGAAAGCGGATCGACATACTGTATTTTCTTGCGACCGAACATATGTGCATGAAATTAGGCAATTTTACGTTTAGATGTTGTTCTCTGCTGTCAATGCGTGATACCATTGGCTGTATATTGAGCCCAACTTAGACTTCAGCCCAGATTCACTTTTTCTGTGCTGCTTTTTTGCGCAATATTTGCTATGCTCAAAACCCAAGCTTCGCCTTCACACTTTTTGTTTAGTGTCGACCTTGAGGACGTCCGTGAGATGATTCCTAACGGCCTGCAATATCCCGAAAGAGTACCAGAAATGACCCAAAAGTATCTGGACTTTTTGGCGCAACATCAAGCTAAAGCTACCTTTTTTCTGGTGGGCGATATGCTGCGGACCTATCCCGACTTGATTGTCAAGATCGCCGACCAAGGGCATGAGATTGCTTGCCACACCAATAAGCATACCCATCTTGATCAGCTCAGCAAAGATGATTTTCGCCGTGATTTAGCGGCCTTTCAACGCTCCCTCATGGCTTTGGGGCTGCCTCCTACCACAGGCTTTCGAGCGCCTTCCTTTTCCCTCACCGAAAAGACCCAATGGGTATATCCTTACCTCAAAGAGTTTGGCTTTAGCTATTCAAGCTCTGTACTACCGGCCAAGAATCCCCTCTTTGGCTGGCAAGGATTTGGCAATGAACCGCGGATGATAAGCGGAATACTAGAGATCCCCATGACGCTGCAAAACTTTGCTTTGATCAAGATTCCAATCGGAGGCGGGGTCTATTTTCGCAATCTCCCACGCTGGGTCCTCAAACCTCTTTTCAAACAATACCAACGCAAGGGACAGGATATCCTTGGCTATTTTCATCCTTACGATATAGACCTTGAACAGGATCGTTTTATGCATCCCAACCTCAATGAAAGTCGTTTTTTCAACGCCTTGATGTATCGAGGACGGGCATCTGTTTTCCCTAAATTAGAGATGATGATGGCGATGGGCTTTACCTTGATCCGTTACGATGCTTTTAGTCAGCAATTTTTGCCCCAAGAGGTATGAGCAAGGCCTATCAGTTTGCCCCGATTACGACAGATACAGCTTCGCTGAACGCTTTGTCTCTTTTCTTGGGCGAGGTCTTTGAGCAGCCAGATTTGTTTAGTTACGATTACCTTCATTGGCAGTATGTCGCCAATCCGGAGGGAGAGATAGTGGGTTTTACGGCTGCGCAGAACGCTCAACTCGCAGCCCAGTACGCCCTACAGCCCTTTCGAGCCCTGATCGGCGGCAGAGCAGTAGCCTGCTTGCTTTCGCTCAATACGGCCACTAGTTCCCAACACCGAGGACGAGGCCTTTTTACTCAGCTTGCCAAACGTAGCTACGCCTTGGCCAGAGAGCTGGGCTACGAACTGATCGTTGGCGTAGCCAATGCTAACAGTATGCCTGGCTTTGTCAATAAATTAGGCTTTAAGACTTTAGGGCCACTCGCAGTTCGCTTGGGCTTTGGCCCTTTGCAAAGAAAGCAAAATCCAATAGTCCCTCAATATCAGCAGCTTTGGAGTCGAGAGAGTCTAACTTGGCGGCTAGATAAACCAAAAGGGAAATATTATTGCCGAGGCTCCCAAATCATGGTTCCTAGTGCTTATCCACAAATCGCGGCTTGCTTGGGACATTTTGCCCAAACCGACTTTAGTTTGGCTAAGGGATCCCATACATTGCTCAAACTTTATTTAGGCCTCGATCCAAATCTCCACTTTGGGAGATACTATGTAAATATCCCGCAAAAACTTCGCCCTTCTCCGCTCCATTTTATTTACAAAAGTCTCGGTGAGCAGGATTTTGCATTAAGAAGAGAAACTACCCTTTTTCAGGCATTAGATTTTGATGCTTATTAGGTATGGCATCCTAGCAAAATTTAACTTACTTTAGGCTCCCCATTTAGCACATCACATTTAATAACACATATATGGCACAAATCAAAGGGCTTGAAGGCCTCACCGACGCTCAAATCCAAACAGAACTTGACAGAGGGGCAAAGTTCGTCGTATTTGAGTATTGCGTTTCTATTATCGTCATGACCTTCAAAAGAGGTACTGACATCTATTTTATCAAATCCGATGAGTCTGCGCTTACCAAAGGCATGGGCTGGACCCTATTGACTTTCTTTTTGGGTTGGTGGGGAATTCCTTGGGGACCGATATATACCATAGGCTCCCTTTACACCAATCTTAGCGGCGGCAAAGACGTTACCCAAGAGATCGTCAACGCTATAAGTACCCAAGCAGCCTAGGAAAGCTTGCATTACGAATATCGGATGTCCAATGGCGTAGATCGTTATTGGACATTCTGCCTTTATGATTCAAGGTCTTTCGTTCCGCGCAGCGGTCCTACTTCAAGATATCTCGAATAATCTTCAAGTGATGTTCGGTATGAATTTCTAAAAACCGTATGCTTTGATCACGATTGAGCATACCAAAATAAGGATGCTTAAAATAGGCGTTTTTAGGCAATGCTTTGAGCTTTTCGATATTGGCGCGAGCTTGGTTTAGCTGCTTCTGGATATCCGTCTCCAAAATTTCATCTGGTGGCAGAACCGATTTGGGCGATTTAGCGACCCCTCTAGGCATCGCTCCCGCTAAGTAAATCGCCTCACGACTGAGATTATAACTTCTCTTGTATTGGCTAGGATCGGATTTTTGAAGAGCAAAGTAAATCCCATTAATGACCTTGAGGCCATGATCGAGGTGCCAAGCAACTGAGACTTTGGAAACGGGAGGATTGATGGCATCTCTGGCAGGAATATGAGACTCCCATTCGAGCAGTTTGTTTTGAATTTTTGTGGGCACTTAGGTATTTCGTTGGGCAGTCCAAGCCAGACTGCAGCAAGTAGTAGGGAAGTAAGCGTTCTCGGAGAGAAAAAACCAAAAGAAGGCTCAACAAGGACTGCGCTTGAGTAAACGATACTCGCCTTGTTTTTTAAACTCTCTAATGGAAATACCCGTGTACTTTTTAAATGTTTTGGAAAGATGGCTGACATCTGTAAAACTTAGTTCATCAGCAATTTCGGTCAAGGTATAATCCGAATTGAGTAATCGAATCTCCACCAATTTTAGTTTCGCCTTGATGATGTATTCGCGTAGCGGCATATTGACCTTTTTGCGAAAAAACTCGCTTAGATAAGTCGGAGAGATCAGAAATTGCTGCGCTAGGTGATCGATTTTCAATAAGGGCGAATCACTGATATGCTCATTGATATAGCCCAAAATTTTGTTGATGCGCTCATCGGCTGCGGCGGTAGCTTCCAGTTCAAAAAAGGAGCTTTGGCGGATATTACGCAATAATATCTCCAAAATACTAGTCATAAAGCTCTTGATCAAAGCGGCTGAGCCAGTACTATAATTTTGATTTTCCTTGAGGATCAAATCAATCAGGGTGTAGATATGCTGGCGATCCAATTCTGCGTGAATGATATCACCCGGCAGTTGGTTGTAATTGGATAAGATATAAGCCGCCTCTTTGAACCATTCGTATTGGTTGACCGCATCTCGGGCACTGGCTTGAAAAAAGGCTGAAGTAAACTTGAGGAAAACAAAGCGCGTCTGCTTGGCGATGTTAAAGGAGTGACACTTCAGGGGAGGTAGCAAAAACATACTCCCGCTGGCATAGCTATACTCATTGTAATTGATGCATTGGGTACCCGCTCCATCCTTGATCAAAACCAACTCAAAAAAGTTGTTCTTCACTGGCCGCTGCCGCCAATGCTCCAATTCGACTTCTTGTACTTCAAAAGGTTTATAGGCTTCTAATACCTGCATTTTGTTTAATTATGAGGGATTATTTAGTTAAAATGCAGCATAAATTAAAGCAATCCCCTCAATTAACCTTTATTTATACCAAATATTCCTTTATAAATACCTAAAGCTATCGCTCAAGTAAGAGCATCTTTGTCACATAGCAACAGATGATCTTATATGAAAGCAATCGGTTATAAAAAATCAGGTCCCATTAGCGCCCCTGAGGCCTTAGAAGCATTTGAAACAGCTACTCCCAGTCTAGGTCCTAAGGACCTTTTGGTGGCCGTAAAAGGTATCTCGGTCAATCCTGTAGACGTCAAAGTAAGAGCGAGCATGTCGCCTGAGAGCGGCAGAAAGGTCATCGGCTATGACGCCGCTGGCGTCGTCAAAGCCATTGGCGCTGAGGTGAGCAAGTTTAAAGTGGGGGACGAAGTCTTTTATGCCGGCGATTTTACTCGCCCCGGCACCAATTCGGCCTTACACGCGGTAGATGAACGCATAGTGGGCAAAAAACCCCAATCCCTCGACTTTGCTGAGGCAGCAGGTTTACCGCTCACTTCGATCACTGCTTGGGAGATCTTGTTTGATTGTCTAGGGGTAGCAGAAGGAAGCGGAAAAGGCGAAAGTATCCTCATCATCGGTGGCGCTGGCGGCGTAGGCTCCATTTTGATCCAGCTCGCCAAAAAGCTCACCAACTTGACGGTCATCGCTACGGCTTCTCGTCCTGAGACCATCGCCTGGACCCAAAAGATGGGTGCTGATCACGTGATCAACCACCATCAATCCCTGGTCGAACAATGCCAAGCTTTGGGCCTCACTCCCCAATATGTAGCCTCTCTTTCGGGTACGGAGGGGCATTTTCCGGCGATTGTAGAATTGATCAAGCCTAGGGGACATATCGCCATCATTGATGATCCTCAGGAGATCGACATACGGGCGATCAAACTCAAAGCCTTGAGCTTTAGCTGGGAGTTTATGTTCACCCGTTCGATGTTTGAAACGGAAGATATGGCCCAGCAGCACGAGCTGCTCAATCGCGTTTCTAGTCTGATTGACGCAGGAACTTTAATTTCTACCGTAAGACAAAATCTCGGTAAGCTAAGCGTAGAAACCCTCAAAGAGGCTCATATCCAGCAAGAGAGTGGCAAGGCCATTGGCAAAAATGTATTGGCCGGATTTTAAGTCCTTAGCTGCAGTTTGCACATCCTAAGTACCGAGTAGGGAGTATCCCGAAAGCTTTCGGGAGTATTCAGTAGGGAGAAAGAAGGTCTTGCTGAACCATATAAACCAGTTTTCCCAGGTCTTACTACTAAATACTGTTGTCTAAGTACTTAAAATCAAGCATCATGAAATCATTTGAATCCATAAACCGCGCCTACAATAGCGTCTTTCAGGCTGGTAAGCTGAGCTTGGGCATAGTGGTCCCTATAGAGCATTATCCGCATGGTCCCGTGCCGAGTATGCAACAGCACCTTGAGCGGGTTCAACTAGTTGAACGCTTGGGTTTCAAAGCCATTTGGCTAAGGGATATTCCGTTCAACGTGCCGAGCTTTGGCGATGCTGGTCAGACCTATGATCCTTTCACCTATCTCGGCTATCTTGCTGGTCAAACGACAGAAATAGGGCTCGGGATCGCCAGTATTGCTTTGCCCTTGCACCATCCTTTGCACGTGGCCAAGTCTGCTGCAACTATCGATCAACTCTCAGGTGGTAGGATGATACTGGGTATTGCCTCGGGAGACCGCTATGACGAATATCCCGCTATGGGCATCGATTACGAAAGCCGAGGAGAAGCGTTCCGCGAAGCGGTAGCCTACCTCCGAAAAAGCCAAGAAAGCTTCCCCCAAATGGAGGCCAACCGCTTTGGGCAACTAAATGGGCAGATCGATCCCCTCCCCAAACCCAAAGGCAAAAAGATCCCTTTGCTGATCACAGGTTATAGTCGCCAAAGCCTCGAATGGAATGCTGAACATGGGGACGGTTGGATGTCTTATCCCAAAAATCTAGGGCAGCAAAAATACAGTATCGTACAGTGGCGTAAACTCATCGCCGAGGGTCATGCGCATGATAAGCCCTTCATGCAACCGCTTTATGTGGACCTCCAGGATGATGATGATGCCAAACCGCTTGCTATTCCCTTAGGCTTTAGGATCGGAGCTAACTATCTCAGGGATTATTTTGAGATGCTCCAAGAAGTGGGCGTCAATCACGTGGCGATCAACCTTCGTTTCAATACGATGCCCATAGAAAAGGCCCTTGATCGCCTGGCAAATAAAGTATTACAGCATTTTCATAACCGACAAACCGTAAAAAGTGAGTAAAACCATATTTATCACTGGCAGCACCAATGGCATAGGCAAACTGGCTGCCATCAAATTCGCCCAAGATGGGCATCGTATCATCTTACATGGCAGAAGCCCACAAAAGCTGCAAAAGCTAATCGCAGAGATCAAAACCGTTGCGCAGCCCGCTCAACTCATAGGGTTTACCGCTGATTTTGCTGATTTAGGGGCAGTCCGCAAGCTAGGTGAGGAAATAAAAACGGCCATCCCTAGCCTCGACATTTTGATCAATAATGCAGGTATCTTCAAAAGTGCTCAGGCGACAAATAAGGAGGGTTTGGATATCCGAATGGTCGTCAATTATCTAGCGCCTTATTTATTGACAGAATCCCTTTTGCCTCTTTTAGCAGCAGCAGAGGCCCCTCAGATCATCAATCTTAGCTCGGCAGCCCAAGCGCCCGTCAGTCCAGCAATTTTGCGAGGAACGGATCAAAGCCACGAAAGCGAAACCTACGCCCAGAGCAAGTTGGCCCTGACTATGTGGAGTTTTCATCTAGCCAAGCAGCATCCCGACATCGCGATATTAGCCTTGAATCCAGGTTCCTTGTTAAACACTCGCATGGTACAAGAGGCTTATGGGAGGTATTGGAGCCCTGCCGACAAAGGCGCCAACATCATTTATGATCTCGCGGTGGGGCAGGCTTATCAAGGCATGACGGGAAAGTACTATGATAACGATCGCGGTGGTTTTGGGCCCGCCCATGCCGATGCTTATGATGAGCAAAAGGTGGCGGCTTTGATCAAGCTAACCGAGGAGATGCTTTCCAAAGATTAAGCAAACCACATTTGTAAGCATGCAGTAGCTCCAATATGGAGCTATTGCTATTTATCGCTTAGGTGCAGCAAGCTGAACGCTCCCCTCGTCATCTCAACAACATCCAAAAACTTCAGCTTATGCACAAATTTACCTTTTTGGCCTTTTGTCTCATGACAAGCCTTAGCCTAAGGGCTCAGACCACTCTCCCCTATTATACCGGCTTTAACGATAGTAGCGAACAAGCCGGCTGGACGCAATATCGTTTGGGAGCAGGTTCTAATCCTAGCTATCAGTGGGAATTTACCACTAACAGTTTGCTACACTTTTATCCAGTGGGTGGCACTGATGTCACGGATGACTGGATGGTGTCTCCGCCCTTTGATTTTGCTAATGGTGGCATGATTGACTCTTTGCGCTACCGTTTTGCGGGCTTTGGGACCCCATTTGGGGTGGATACCATCGCGCTTTATGTCTTGACCGACCATCCCCATCCCGATACGGCCTCCAGTCAAACTATCATCAGATTATATACCGACAGCACCTACCTCAATGACAATGTTTGGCGAACAGATAGTGCCTTGGCAGTACCTGCTCATAATGGCAGTTCCTACCTAGCTTTTCGCTACAAGACCATCGTCAATTGGCTAGACGCAACGATTGATGATTTGTATATCGATGGTAGCAGCGTCAGCATCGAGCAAGCTTGGCTAGCACAAAACCTAAGGCTCTATCCTAATCCAAGTGACGGTTGGGTGCAGCTGGAGCTCTCCAAGCAAGCGGCCGTTGAGGGAGTTGAATTATTATCCTTGGCTGGGGAAACCATTGCCCTTGAGGATCAGGGCAACTATACCTTTGATTTGAGGCACTTAGCCGCTGGGACCTATTTTATCCGTTTACAGACAGAGGAAAGGATTTTTTATCAGAAGTTGATGCTGTATTGAGTTTAGGATTACTCCCGAAAGCTTTCGGGAGTGCTTAAAGGCGATAGCCCACTTTGAGGAGTAGATACTGAGGCGCATCTAGAGACAGCCCAACTACTAAACTATTGAATTCGACATAGGCTCCCGCCGAATAGCCAAAACCCCATTGACTGGATTCAGTTCCGTCCAATTGCTCCTGTTCATAGACCGTACCGACAAGCAAATTTAGATAGGGACGCACATTACGGCCTTCGGACAATAGATATAGCCGGCCACCGGCAAGTAGGTTTAAGGTATTACTATTACCCGTTCTGCCTGATAAAAAGCTACCATTGATTTGGGTCCGGATATAGGAAATCTGACCTTCCAGAGAAAAGATCGGCGCGAGTTTGTAAGTAGGATTGAGGCCCAAATGGAAAGAGGGTCCATTATCGAGAAGAGGAGTCCCGATCCCGAGGCTTAATGTAAGAGATAGATCGCGATTTTGGGCTTGGGTACCTAAAGCAAAGCCTAGGCAGAGATATAGCAAGATTGATTTGTTCAGGGTCTTCATAAAAGCAGTTTGATACGGACTGCAAAATTACGACTAAGCCTGAAAAGCTACTACCATATGATGGATTTGGTGAAAGTAAGCCGCCAACCAATCGTGATTGAGGTTTTCTTCGGTGATCTGGAGATAGAAATTTTCTGTAGCTAAGCCAAGTACTAAGTGAGCGAGTTGGGGTTTTTGGGTTAGGCCTAATTCGCTCACCCAAAGGGGCAAAAAGGATTCTGCGACATACTGATTGGATTTTTCAAAGCAGGCTTTGAAGGCCGGTACTTCCCGATTGATACGCAATTGGCGATTGAAAAGGAGATCTTGCTTATGCTCCACCAAGACTGCAATCAATTCAGGATCAATATTTTGACAGCGTTTTTCTTTTTCTGAGATCAAGGCAGTCTGTTCGACATGCAAGTGCAATAAATGCTCCGTGAAGACCTCTAAGTCGGCAAAATGATGGTAAAAAGAAGACTTACTCTTTTGTACTTGGCGGGCAATCACCTCTATTTTCAAGCCTTGAGGACCTAACTTGGCAAAGAGCCTATAGCCCGCTTGAATCCAGGGCTGCTTGAGGGCTTCGGTTTTACTTTCGGTAGTACCTAGCATGCTGATCAGTATTATCGCTTTACTAGTTTACAATTTTTTGAGCTTTCCTTGAAAAATCAAATCATTTGAATGGAACATGTAGACCTGATAAATCCCAGGCGCGAGCCTAGTCAGATTGATAGGGATATCAACTTCTAGCTCCCGACTCAACACTTGTTGGCCGTAGATGTTGTAGATAGTCATGATGATGGGGCCTTCATACTTTTGCTCATCTACCCAAAAATTGAGTTCCTCTTGGACAGGATTGGGGTAGAGTGTAGCCAAATCAACAAGGGGTTGGGTCGGGATGGGGGTGGGTGGATCCACAGCAACGTAGTCAATAAAGGGCTGAAAATCAACCATTTGACCAAATTCCCCTATTTCGTCTTTTAGGTAGCGGATACGAGTACTCCCAGAGTAAACATGCTGCCCCATCCCACCACTCCTAGAGGAAAATAATATGGGTAAACCTTCGATGAGATTATTATAATAAATATCTTCATTACCGGGGTACCAAGTGATACAAGGACTATTTGTTTGTTGCCAGTAGCTTTGGTTAGGGGGGATTGCATATTGAATATTTTTCTGCCAGCGCCCTATACTTCCTTGGTAGCGATAGCGAATAAAACCATCTTCACTCTCGCGAAATGGTAATTCTTCTTCCCCTAATCGGGGAACAGCTAAGTCCATTATTAGGGTTGTATCACTATAAGTTGTATCGATGGTTTCTTGTCCACCATCTGGGTTCTGGTAGTTTGATCTGCCCATTTGCCTTCGCACCATATACTGATCATTGCCCAGTAGAGACAAGATCTCAAAACTGCTATAGGTATTGACCTCGTAGTAACGACCACTTGAATTTGACCATAGCTGCCAAATAGTACCTACCTTTAAATCTCCAAAGTCAGAATCTGTCAGGCCACCAAAACCAATTCGAGGATTGCTAAGCCCAATTACTGGAAAGAGCTCTTTTTCCTTAGGAAACTTATAAACATTAAAAAAATGCACTACCCCCAAGGATTGACTCCATTGAACCAAAGTGCTATTCCATTCGCTAGCTAAGCTGTCCCCATTTGCAGAATATAGTTGAAGAACGGCTTTTTTTACGCTGTCCTTAATATCAAGGAATGATTCTGCTTCTACCGCCTGTACCCTTGCTTCGATATAACTACTATCGGGAAAGCGAAATAATACCCATCTTTCATCCAAGGATGCCTGCGATTGAAAAACTATTGTATCACTATCTCTATTCAAGAAATGATAATTCCCGATAATAGAGTCGTATGTAAAGGGCTCAGTAAGCCAAATCATGCTACTATCCTCATCTGTCCAATCCCCACGACAAACTGGCTTAGCTTCATAGTTATGCCAAATTTCATCAATACCGGCTATCTCAATGCTATCTAGCGAAAAAGCCTTATTGCCTTCCTCAAAAAAGGTATTGCGTTCTTTGAAAAAGAGACGATAATCTTGAGCCGATAAGGTATAGGAAGCCCCGCCCAAAAGAAACAATGCCAAATAAATTCGGATATACATAAAAATGTGGTTTTCACTCATCACGTAGATATCTCCGTGATGAGTAGGTACTGCTCCCTTAAAATCTGCATTTATTTCTCGCCAAGCAATCAAAGAGACTTTTCTCACCCTTAGCTCCTACCACTTTTGCAAATATCTTTTATTTGGAACAATCGAAAAAAATCTGAAAATTGGGCCTCGCAATCATGAAGCACACACAACTCAAGTTAGAAAACAGCATTCTATCCTTAGGCGCGATGCGTCTAAATCCTACTTTTTAGATACAACACAATATGGGTGATAGTGCCTTATCATCAACGCACGCACTATGCCAGCATAACTTTAATCTTCAATGAAAAATCAAATCATCAAACTAGAAGAGAAGAACCGTAAAGTTTTTGGCTTCTCTGACGAAAACATCATCATCAGCTCAAAAGGACATTCTACCTTTGACTCACTCCTTGCCTCCGCCGAAAAATCAGGTATGCTCGAAAGCGTAAAGGTAATTCCGCTACATAAGGTTACGCTAGTTAAATACAATGAAAAGCAGGCCTCCATCCAAATTCGCTATGAAAAGGATGGCAAAGAAAAGAGTGAATCTGTCACTTTAGACGATGCGTCTTTACAAGAGGCTATTGTCTCCGAAATAGGCCAAGTCAACAATCTCAACCGCAGCGTAGCTGAAGAGTCAAAGATGCAACCACTGCTATTAAATATCTTGGCCCTAGTGCTCATCCCAGTGTTTACTTGGGTAGCCAGGGGCATGGCCATCGACGCCCAAAACGGGATCGAATACCAAGCTACGGGCAGACGTAGTGGTTTGAAGCAATTACTGGCTAGCGCAGTTGAATTTATCGGCCCTACCGGAGTGCTCATCCTCGGGCTGCTAGGATTCGCTTATATGGGCTACCGTACTTATCAACGCTACACCAAACCTGCCGCTGAAGTAACTTTTAGCTAGGGTCTATTTAGTCTTCCTATCAAGGCATTGCGATTTTGAGGCCGCAATGCCTTTATTTTTGCGCATGAACCATCTGCAAAGCCTTAACCAGCAATTCGTCTTCTCCTGCTAAAACAGATTCGATACTCGGGATACATTCCACATCAGGCCTAATACCATGACCGTCGTTGGGGAAATCAACCCGAGAAATGGATTGTATCGCGGGAATCACCACTCTGATTTTGCTATTGGGCAAAGTCAGCTTTAGGAGATCGCTGGCACTTTGGCTAACAGGATTACTGCCGGCTTCCTCCCCCATAAAAACTGCCTCAGTATGGGTTTTTAGTTGTCCGAGAAATTCTCCCGTTGCGGAAGCACTAGCTGCATTCATCAGGACGTACAAAGGCCCTCGATAGGCTTTCTTATAAGGCTTTAAAATCCTTTGAGCACCTTTTATTTCAAACATGCTATCGACAAAGACCTTTTTTTGCCGATGAAAGTGCTTAAAAAACATCTCCTCCTCAAAATCATGTGGTGCAGGAATTTGATCCACCATAGCGTACTCCACTAAACTGGCTTGTACAGGTTCATCGATCAAATAACGTAACAATTGCCAAGTCGCCTCCGGATAGCCCCCGCCATTATCTCTTAGGTCAAGCAGTAGGGCTTGGACTTTTTGATCCTGCAACTGTTTAAACGCATTCGCTAAAAATTTTCGATAACTCAGTGCTTTTTCAGGCTGGAAACTTTTCACTTTTAACAATGCGATATCGTCTTGAAGCTTAAAAGTATATTTTTCTTCTGCTAAACGATTGCGAGCGTCTAAGCTAGGCTTTTGCGCCAAAATTTGGGCCATTGGAAGCGCATTGATTGTGACCGTTTTTAGGGTAGCATCCGCTTCGCGGAACGTTAATTCGAAGTTCACCGAGTTTGCTCCCCTGTGGAAAGCCTATCATCGGCATCATGATCTTCATGGCCATCGCAGGAAGCAAGCGAAATATACAGAGTCAGCCGATATAAGTCTAGTAGGCAGTGCTGACAAGCTCT
>JBCCQN010000024.1:0-56553 GCA_039024315.1 Bacteroidota bacterium | reverse complement strand
TGAAGATGAGGCAGGCAGTATTGAAATGGTGAAAATGTTCCTCGGAGAGGCTAGCTATAAAATGACCTATCGTATGCCAGGCAAAGTCAAGAGTGTAAGTAATGAACTGTCTGAGATCCAAGCAGACGGTAAAACGGTGGTAACAGATGTACCAATGCTAGATTGGATTGAAGGTAATGCCGACATCGGCAACGAAATCAAATTTAAGAGACGTTAACTGAGCGTTCGCCAAAGGCATAAGCAAAAAATAAGGTCATGTAGTCAAACTACCTGACCTTTTCTATGTATGTAGGGCTATGATGGCGAGTAAAAAGATCCAAAGCATCCCCAAAAAATGCCAAAACCAAGTGGCCATCTCTAAGTACTCGGTTTGTTCCTTACGCAGCTTTTGGACTACTACCGTGATGAAAATCAAGCCGCCGAGAATATGGACGCCATGAAGCCCGCTGAGTACATATAAATAGGATACTACTCGTCCACCTGAAGACAAGCTAAGCCCGACTTGCACCATCTGATACCAAGCATAAAGTTGACTCGCAATAAAAGTCAGCCCTAAAACTAAGGCTATCCTCAAATTGGGTATAGCCCTCTGGTTATCCTCTTTTAGCATGGCAAGGTGCATGAAGATACTACTCGCGATTAGCAAAAAGGTGTTGAGATAGAATAAAGGTGGTACGGGAATCTGCACATCTCCGGAAACACTAGCTACGAAGGTAAAAGTGAGCGTGCCAAATAAGATGATCACCGTAAGCATTAGCAACCAAATGGCTGTTTTGCCACTTAAGAGAGCTTGTTCTGTTTGCGACATTAATTTGATTTGATATATGCAGCTAACCTCTTTTACTAAATTTGGTTTGGCTGATTGTAAGATTTGTGAGTATATGGCATAAAGCTTGTCAATTTTATTTGTGTCAGCGGGCATACTCGTCCTTTTGTATCTTTTTGAAGGTGTTAGATTGTATCACCGCTAGAGTGGTAAAAATTGTGTAATAAAATCGTAATATTTAGTTAGTGGATTATTTTTTATGTGTTTATACTTGCTATTCGAAACGAATGTGCAATTAATTAAATAGATGCCGGATAGAAAAGATTTACCCTTTCTTCTTTCACTGCTCGAAGATGATTCCTACGATGTCCGCAACGAAGTCCTCAAGGCTTTGTCTTCCTTTGGTACTGAGCTGCCAGAGATAGTAAAACCCTATACTGCTCAATTAGAACCCTATAGTCTAGAAGTGCTGGAGGATATTCTTACACCCATCAGACAAGAAGAGGCTGAAGAAAATTGGTTAGAATGGCTTGATATCGTCAATCAAAAGCAATCTCTCGAGTACGCGCTGATTCAGTTATCTTATCTCGAGTACGGCAGCGACGCTTATTTATTAGGTGAGGATCTCGACGAACTAGCCGATCGCTTTGAGCGTATGTATCCCAATGGCAAAGCCGCCGATTTGATGGAGTTTCTTTTTCAAAAAGAAAATTTTCGTTCTCCTTTAGAAGGTACCGAAAGTCATCTACACGATAACATTATTTTTGTGCTAAGGACGCGCAGGGGGAGTCAAGTTGCCTTGTCTTGTCTGGCTATATTGGTGGGCTGGAGAGTCAATCTGGATCTTGAAGGCGTCATGATCCAAGGCAATTTCATGGCCATGACCTATGAAGATCAAAAGATGCTGATGTTTAACTCTTTTAACAAAGGTAAACCATTGGCTAGAGCTTCAGTCATGTATATTGAAGAAGCTTTTCGTCGCAATCAGGTGCCACCACAAGAAATGAAAGCGGAAGTACATGAGATCGTGATGCAGATCCTCAAAAGTTCTGTGGACATCCACCATAGAAGAGGTCAAAAAGAAGCCGTTCGCTCTTATATTGATCGCTATCAAGCTCTGCTGGCTGAAATCAACGAACGCGGCCTCAAATAAGGTCAAAACATAAAAATATCCCCCAAGTAATCAACAGATCGCTTGGGGGATTTTCTCTTCAGGGGGATCAATCAAACAAACTCTTCCACGCCTTTTTTACGTGGGTAAATGCCTCTGACATTTCGTCGGTAAATTCATCCCACTTGTCATCGGCTTTGTCTTTGCCTTCATCCGCTTTTTTACGAATGCCCATCAAGTGCTCACGAATTTCCTGTTTTTTCTCTTCCCATTCCTCTTTGGCCTCAGCCTTACCGAGCGCAAACTGAACTCGAAACAGATCCATCTTGGTTTCAAACTGTGTCGCCTTTTCTTTGAGGGTGCTACTCAGTCCACTGAGCTTTTCGTCCGCTTCGTCAGACCAATCACCCAGAGCGGCCTGGGTATTCTTTAGCGCTTCCTCCAATTTGTCCTTCTGCGCCTCATAGGCATCCCGAGATTCGGCTCTGCCCAGCGCCAGCTGTACTTTTAGCTCATCAAGACGGGTCCTTAAATCTGCGGCAGAGGGCTTATCTTTGATTCTCTCCTGTACTTTATCGACCAATGCGGTCATATTTTCCTTTTGCTTTTCAAATGCGTCTGATAATTCATCCATGCCTAGGTCCACCTGCACTTCTAGTTCGTCAAGCTCGCCCATCCAATTTTCCATAAATTGATTCATCGCTGTATAGATTGAGGGTTATATTATAAGTATGAATCTATCCAATTTGTGAGAATTTTCCACACACCTTAGTCATTTACCGACATACTTTTTCTCAATCTTTCATCTGGGCAATTTTTGCAATTCTGCCTTTGGAGGCTTTTGACTGCTTTCTGCTGCGCAGAACGCTTATAAAAACTACATCATTGAGCTAAAATATTACATGCATTAGGTTTACGTGGCAGCATTGACCGCAAGGCTGGCACAATACTAGCTGATTATTCGGATAGTTTACTTACTCAAAATATTTGACCTGTCGTCTAAAACTGCTATGAACCCAAAGAAGACATTCCTGTTTCTGGGATGCTATCTTGTTATGCAAACACTTTCCGCGCAGTTGCCTTTAGGGGTGAGCTATCAAGCTGTAGCCCGTCAGGGCGGCGCTTTGCTTAGCAATACGCCTATTGACCTTAGATTTTCGATTAGGCAAGACCTACCCAACGGCCAAGATGTTTATGTCGAAACCCAACAAAGCATCACCAATACCTACGGACTTTTTTCAGTAGTGATTGGCAAAGGGACCGCTTTGCAAGGCTTTTGGGACGCTATCCAATGGGGAGATCATCAACATTTTTTACATGTAGAGGCCGATCTCAAGGATGGTAACGGCTTTTTTGACCTTGGTACCCAATTGATTGAAGCTGTGCCTTACAGCTTTTATGCTGAAAAGGCACGGATGAAGGTTTCAGATCTTCTCGACACCCAATTGGACAGTCTTGAGCTCGGTATGATTTTGCGCTGGAATGGGCAAAGTTGGATTGCGGATAATGAGCAAAACACTTTTTACTCTGCGGGCAATGGCATCCAAATCAACGCTAGCAATCAAATTATCAATACGGGGGATCTTGATCCCAATGATGATTTAGTGCTTGGCAGTACTGCTGGGGGAGATTTGAACGGTACTTTTCCCAATCCGCAAGTGGTAAAGGTGCGCGGGCAGCACTTTTCTAGCCAAAGTCCCCAATTAGGGCAGGTTTGGAAGTGGGATGGCAGCAGCTGGAGCCCTCAAAATGATGCTGGGGGGCCTTGGCAGCTCAATGCCAATCACATCTACTACAATGCTGGCAATGTTGGGGTTGGGCTCAACCAGGCCTTAGTGCCTCTGCATGTTGCTGACAATCAAAGAGTCTTGTTTGGTACCCAGCTAAGTGGTTTAGGGGAAAAGATGATGTGGTTGCCTGATAAGGGAGCTTTCCGTGCCGGAACGGTCACTGGCGGCATCTTTGCCAGCTATTGGGATGAGGATAGTATTGGTAATCATTCGGCCGCCTTTGGCCGGCGTACCAAAGTAAGGGGTTTTGCAGGCTTTGCTGCTGGTAACAATGTACAAACCCACGGCAATTATGCCGCAGGCTTTGGGGCTGACAATATTGCTGTTGGCGATTATTCGATGGTTTTTAACCGCAACAATTCTGCGACTGGTCTAGGCGCTACCGCTATGGGCTATTTCAATGATGCCCAAGGTGGCTTTTCGGTAGTCATGGGCCGCAATGCTAAGGCTGAGGCTTATGCCAGCTTAGTCATTGGTCGCTACAATATTGGTGGTGGCAATAGTAATCAATGGTCTAGCAACGCCACTGATCCCCTTTTCGAAGCGGGCATTGGTAGCAATGTCTTCAATCCAGATAATGCTTTCACGATATACAAAAATGGTCTAGTGAAGGTGCACTACCAACTCCAAATTGGATCGAGTGAAACCTTCACTGACGGTGGTAGCTTCCTCACCACTACCAATGCGCATCTCGCGCCTAATGCCGATGGTGCTCGTAGCCTAGGAAGATCTAACTTTAGGTGGAATACCATCTATGCCCTCAACGGTATTATCAACACTTCAGATAGAAGAGAAAAGTCGGCTATCACCCCACTCACCTATGGTTTGAGCGAGCTTATGGCTTTGGAGCCTGTTAGTTATGTCTGGAAGGCTTATCCCGAGCAAGGCCCTAAGATCGGTCTGATTGCTCAAGATGTACAAAGTGTATTGCCCGAAGTGGTAGTGGATACCGAGTGGACGGTAGATGAAGAAAATGGGCAAAAACGGGCTCAGGCGACTAGTCTTTTGGGCATTTATTATGCAGACCTTTTGCCAGTATTGGTAAAGGCGATTCAAGAACAGCAAACCCTTATTCAGGATCAGCAATCTCAGCTTGTCCAGATGCAAACCCAGCTGGCCGAACAGGACCGCTTATTGCGGGAGCTGCGCCAGCATATACTTACACAACCTTAATTCGGCTAATGTTGTTGTGTAACCACACTGCGGCCGATCTGTCTTAGACAGGTCGGCTTTTTTTGTAATTTTAGGCTTATGCGAAACACGCTTCTACTTCTCCTAAGCCTTTTATTCTGCCAAATTTCGTGGGCCCAATCTTTGGATTCTGTCGCCCTAGAGGAGGCCTTTAAAAAGATCATTGCCTTAGAGCAAGAGGCTTATTTTGATAGTGCAGCGCAGGCTTACCGAGCTTTGCGTTCCCAGTTGAGAAAAGAACAACAGGAAGAGACCTCTAATCGAGTTACTTACAAAATTGGTTATTGTTTGATACGGGCAGGGCATTATGCCAAAGCCAAAGACAGTCTCTTATTTGGGATCAAAGATATGCTGAATAGGCAGGATAGTAGTTATTTGCATATCGTCAGCTCCTATAATGAGCTAGGGACTTGCGCTTGGTATGCGGGTAATTTAGATGAGGCCGAGAAGTACTATCAAATCAGTCTAAAATTAGGGCTGAAGCATCCTGAGCGGCTAAAAAATCGGATCAAAGTGGCCAGTTTCAATTTGGCTCTCATGAACAGTCGTAGAGGCAATTATAAGGAAGCAATAGCTACCTTTCAGGCCATTATTGCGCGTTTGCAAGAGGGAGAAATGACGGCCAACGATACCCTAACCCTTGCCAACGCTTGGATCAATATTGGGGCTGCCTATAATGGGATGGGTGATTTTACCCGCTCCCTCAAATATCATCGATTGGGACTGGAGGGACACCGCTATTATTATGGCGATAATCACCCTCAGTTAGGGAATGATCTAACCAATATTGGACAAACCTTGGAGGTCCTCAAACGCTTTGAAGAAGCGCTTCCTTATCATCATGAAGCCTTAAAGTTGCAGCGTTCCCGACTAGGGGATGAACACCCTTTTCTCGCTAATACCTATCTCAATTTAGGCGCTACCTATGAGGGATTAGGTCAACTAGATTCTAGTCGTTACTATGCTCTGAAAGCTTTGTCCCTCTATGAAATTCATCGCGAAAAAAATGATTATGATTTCCTTCTTTGCCTAAATAATCTTGCCGAATTAGCTTATGTACAAAAAGATTATGAACAGGCTAAGAGATATCACCAAAGAGCCGTTGAGCAGGCAGGTGAGGAAAGTATCGAAGAGGTTTATGGAGAGGCTTTGGTTGGTCTTGGTTTAGATTATTGGGCCTTGGGAGATTCCATCCAGGGCCGTCGATATTTAGATGCCGGCATCGCCGAACTAAGGCGCTCAAGCCTAGACGGCAGCTTGAGCCAAAGTATCTTTAAGCCGTCTCTTTTAGGTGCTTTCGGCAATTATGCGGGGGGCATCCATGAGCACGGAGGGGCCAGCGTCTCCAATATGAAAGAAATCTTGGCCTTGGTCGATTCTGGGCAGTTGGTCCTGTATGGGGCTAGGCTGAGTGATATTGCAGCAGCCAGTAGAGAGGCAATGAGCAAAAATGGTAAGGATTTATTGGCCCTCGCGCTAGAAACTACTTATGAGCTCAATGCGGTAGAACCCAATGCGGAATTAATAGCTAAAGCGTTCCGCTACGCGGAAAATAAAAAAGCCGCTGCCCTCTATGATCAATTACGCTTTGTCGAGGCCCTCGAATTTTCTGATGTACCTGAATCGTTCAAAACCCAAGAGCGGCAATTAAAGGCCAAAATCACGCTCTTGCGAGAGGATCTATATTATGAACAAAACGAGCTTGGAAGTGAAGCAATCCTTGAGCTGCGCAATGAAATAGATCGCTACGAACTGAAGTATGATTCTCTCCTCAATAAATTGGAGGAGCTATATCCCCGATATTACCAAATTCAGCATGGCAACTATATTGCAGGACCCCAAGAAATCCAAGCAGAGTTGCCAAGTGGGAGTGCTATGCTGGTATATAGCCTTACCGAAACAAGCATCATTATTTGGCAAATAGAGGCGGAAGAAACCCGTATGCTTAAGCTGGTTCGTCCTGATAGTTTGATTGCAGATGTCAAACGTTTTCGGGACGCGGCGGAAAACCCTGATGTTCCCTACGCTCAATTTTTGGCCCTGTCTAAAAATTTATTTCAAGCCCTGATGGCCGAGCCTTTGGCATATCTGGGGGAGGAAGTTAAATCCCTGATTATTGTTCCTGATGGTGCCTTAAGTGTACTGCCTTTTGAGTTATTATCCTTGCGGGGAACGCCTAGTTCATTTCAAGATATTGAATATTTATTTGAAGACTACGCCATTAGTTATGCCTATTCTGCCTCTGTTTTTCTGGAGCAGCTAGAGGCCCAGTCAGCCCCAAGCCAAGATAAACTATTTGGCGGTTTTGCCGCGAATTATACAGAAGGGAGCTGGGGGGATATTTCAGATTCGGCTATGTTAGGCGCATTAGTTCGAGATGGAGAGTTACCTCTGCCTGCCGCCCGTAAAGAGGTGGAGTATATTGCTTCCTTATTAAAAGGAGATGCTTTTCTTGATGCCTTAGCCACTGAATCTAACTTTACCGCAAAAACCGAGGATTACGCCATCTTGCACTTGGCGATGCACGCCTTATTGGATGATCAAAATCCAATGTATTCTAAGCTGATTTTTAGCCCAGGAGCAGATAGTGCCTCCGATGGTTTGTTGACTGCAGCTGAACTTTACAATCTAAACATACCCGCCCAATTGGCTGTCCTCAGCGCTTGTAACACTGGGTACGGTAAGATTTTGGCTGGGGAGGGAGTGATGAGCCTTTCGCGTGCCTTTGCCTATGCTGGCTGTCCGAGTACTTTGATGAGCCTTTGGAGGGTGCCTGATCAGGCGACTAGTGAACTCATGTTTGGTTTTTATCAGTCCTTAGCAGCCGGAAAAAGTAAAGCAGAAGCCTTGCGCGAGGCCAAGCTGAAATATCTTGCTGAGGTCAAATCTACTAGTTTGGCCCATCCCTTTTATTGGGCGGGCTTTGTCCAAATGGGTAACCCTTTACCCATACAAAAAAGGAGTATTGGAGATAAAATTGAAAGTGCGCTGATCGCCTTTGGCGATTATGCTTGGGGTTATCCTTTGTTAATCATTTTGCTTGGAGGTGGATTATTCTTTTTGGTCTTTTCTCGTTTGCTTCCCTATCGATACTTGGGACATGCGATTCAAATTTTACGTGGCAAATACGACAGTCCTGATGATCCCGGTGATATCAATCATTACCAAGCATTGTCCACCGCTTTGGCCGCTACGGTTGGGATGGGCAATATCTCAGGGGTAGCAGTAGCCATTGTTACTGGGGGACCTGGGGCGATATTTTGGATGTGGTTGAGTGCGTTGGTAGGAGTGGCAACAAAGTTTTTTACGTGTACCCTTGCCATTATGTATCGGGGGCGTGATACCGACGGGAATTTGCAGGGTGGGCCGATGTATGTTATTACCGAGGGGATGGGAACTCAATGGAAACCCATGGCCACCTTTTTCTCTTTGGCTGGCCTAATTGGTTGTTTGCCTCTCTTTCAAGCCAATCAGTTAACCGCCACGATTCAAGACGTATTATTGAGTCCGGCTGGTATTGCAAATACTTGGCAAAGCAATGCGATTATTGGCCTCATCATCAGCTTATTAGTGGCTGCTGTCATGTTTGGAGGGATCAAGCGGATTGGGGCTGTGGCTGGTCGCATGGTACCCTTTATGGTGGTTTTGTATTTATTGGCCGTAGCCTATATCCTCATTGTCAATGTAGACCAAATAATTCCTTCTTTCCAATTGATTTTTAAGGATGCTTTTACAGGTTCTGCTGTTATGGGAGGAGCCTTGGGCAGCCTTATCTTGACAGGCGTTCGGCGAGCCGCTTTTTCTAATGAAGCAGGCATCGGCACCGCTCCCATGGCTCATGGCGCTGCCAAAACTAAGGAACCTGTTCGCGAAGGCTTGATTGCCATGCTTGGTCCTATCATTGATACGGTTTTGGTCTGTACCCTTACGGCCTTGGCTATTATTATCTCAGGTGTTTGGAAAAACGGAGAAACCGAAGGTATCACGGTGACTTTACAAGCCTTTGAAAGCGCCATGCCCGGTTTGGGATCTTGGGTCTTAACGCTTTGCGTGCTGGTCTTTTCCCTGACGACTTTGTTTACCTATTCTTATTATGGTACCAAATGCCTCAACTTCTTGGCTGGTGCCAAATACCAGAAATATTATCAGTACTTCTATGTGATTTCTATTGTCTTTGGTGCCGTAGCAACGCTTGACGCTGCCTTGGCCTTGATCGATGGTATGTACGCCCTAATGACGATCCCAACTGTACTATCCGCGGTTTATCTTTCCCCCAGAGTATACAAAGCCGCTAAGACCTATTTTGCCAATATGAATACTTAGGCCGCAGGAACGAGCTGCTGCATGTATTCGCGCGGGCTAAAGTCCGTAAACTTGCGGAAGGCTCGATTAAAAGTTGCCTTAGAATTAAAGCCGCATTCTAGCGCTATACCCACCAGCGTGAGGTGGCTGAATTGAGGATCCTCCATCTTACGCTTTACCGCCTCGACCCGCCAATAATTGATCAAATCATTGAAATTCATTTCAAAGCCCAGATTTATCACCTTAGATAATACTGAGGTATTCGTTTCCAACTGTTTGGCAACATCAGATAAGGTCAGCTGCGGCTGTAGATAAATTTGTTCATCGCCCAAAAGTCGCTGAATTTTCTGCTTCCAGAGCATAAGGTCTGGCATGACTTCTTTTTCTTCCTTTACCTCGGGGACCAGCTCTTCAAACTGTTCTGGTTCAAAAGCTAGCTGCCTTGGTAGATGCTCGCTTTGGCGATATCCCACGATGCTAACAATATAGACCATTACTGCCAGCAATACATGAGTAGTCCAATACTGGGTATAACTGAGATTTTGGACCAAATCCGAATATAGGCTAATGGCGAGAATAAGGCCTAAGCTGATCAGGATTGCGTACAACATATTGGCCAACCAGCCAAATGAGATGCCTTCTGTATTGGCAAAATTACTCACTAGATAGGCTTTGTATTTGCGATAAGTCCTCAGCGTTAGCACTAAATAAGGAATGATGTGCAAAATACTGATCGTGCTGTAAGCACTGGAGAAATACATCTCCCAACCTTCTCTGGCAAATCCTTTCGTATTATTGAAATACGCAAATTCGTTTCCGATTAGCCAATGCTGAATAACCACATCCCACAAAAAAATGCCGGCAAATACGATTAAATATGCGGCACCCGGTATAAAATGCCAGAGATGCTTGCGTTGAAAACGAAATTGCTGATTGGTAACGCTCAAAAAGTAAAAGTAAACGATCGGCCCTAGTAAAAATAAATTGTGGAAAGGGAAGTAAAACATGAAACTCGTGAGCGCATCCCTAGTATCATACCAGCCCGCAAAGCCTAGCATGTACTGGCTGATCCTAAAACTGCAGAGCAGGATCAACGCCCCCAGCAAGAGGTCTGATAACTTTCTTTCCCGTGCATATCTGAGAAGCAACAATACACCAAAAATGATCCCTTGGGTAAACCCAATTAAGAGCAAAGAGCTATGTATGTTGAATTCAAAAGTCATATTGCTGTCAATTTTATATGGGCTTTAATTCGGTATAGCATGCGCAAGCGACCACATTTCTCGCCTAAACCAAACGGCTGCATTGCTATCAACTAGAGTCAAAACAGCGTCTTGGCCAAAAGGTTGGACATATAAGGAAAATCTGAATGTGTCCGTAAAATGACCGTATCTTCTGAGCACTTGAGTAGGTCGAAAACTATACTTGATTAAGGTATCATTTTCTGCTACTATATGATAAACCTCCTGCCTTGAAAGTTGCCAATTTGGATAAGTGTATAGGTCTCTTGCCAAAGTTTGCCTCAAGATCAGCGATTCATACCCTTTGCTTTGTTGCTCACTATACAAAGCGTGTATTTTGCCCATGATACTCCAGACTTCTGTCCCTACTAGCATCAAAATCCCCATCAGGGCGAGCGCCAAACTCATCTCAATGAGGGTAAATCCCCTGTATTTCATTTTTTTTGTTTTATACGGCTCAGCCGAACGTTTTCCGCCATTAGGTGCTCCTGCCAACTACAGCTTACCTTGATTGCACAGAGGTTTTTGGCCTCATCATGCCATAAGACCTGCCTAGAGACTTCAAAATGATGGATTTCTATGTGCTGGATACCTTGATACAGTTCTTCAAGCCGAGGGCTTTGTTGAGATATATTACTACAAATTGCTTGCGCCCTCGCCCATTCACGAGCCGATAAGGGGCCGCTTAACTGTTGAAATAAGCCCAATCCCAAACCCAAGACCAAGGACAATAGGGAAAGCCCGCTCAACACTTCAATCAAACTACTTCCAAGTAGTCGCCAATTTTTTTCTCTCATGATGATAGATCTTTAAAAGCTTATGCTGGGTGTTTGCAAAAAGAAAAGGACCGGCATAGGCAGGCGCCAGCCGATCCTCCCAAAGTTGGGCGTTCAGTAAGTGATTCCGAACGGTACCAACCGCAGTACGAAGCACAAATCCTTTGGCGATCACCATTCCGCCAACTACACCGTGTAATTCGAGATTGCCTGCAACATGCACCGTACCATAAACTGTACTTCTCGTACCAATTCTGACCTGAGGCCGGAGCGTCGAAGGGGGAGTAAAGTCGATAGGTTGATAGAAAAGAACGGCCCCTTCGATCCGGCATCCGGTTTTAATCTCTAAGATGGCGGGGCGATCAGGCTTTGCTGACAAGGCCAACAAACTTGGAAATTGGAGCTGGACATCGTCGCTCAAAAGCAGCGAATCGCTAGCAAAAGCCTGAAATCGACCCCGCACACCACTTTGCATCTTGATGCTCGGAGCAATCAAAATCACATCTTCCAAAGAGGCTCCTACCTCGATCTCGATAGACTCTGTTGCCATAAACATTATTTTTTTCTGGTAGCTCCCTTCTGCTAAATGGAGATTACCACGAACCTTGATCATTCTTAGATCTGCATCCCAGTTTTGAGTGATTGAATCTCTCAAAACCAAGTGTTGAGCTGAGCTAATCTGATTTTGCAGAGAGTCCAATATTGTTTTTACCGGCCAAGGGATGTCGGGAAAATCCGTCTGATATAATTTCTTACTTCGATGGATTTGCTTTGGTGAGGGCTTGTCTCCAGTAAAGGCCTTCCCTTCATATCGTTCGCTGAGAATTTCTCCACCTGGAACTAGCATATTGCCCTGTACCTTAGTATCAGCTTGCAATACCAGCGGAAAACCTTCATCAGAAAGGATCAATCCCTGCTTATCGCTAGGGAGCTTCTGACCGATCAGGGCAGTAAGCTTGCCTTGCTCTTGAAAGTGCGAAGCCCGTGCCTGCACCAACTTAAAGCCTCCCCAATCTTCATATGTAATCCAGATACTATCTGCCTTATGCTGCCAAGCCAAGGCATCGACTTTGTTTAGACCCTCCTTTGCTAGGGCTAAACTAAGGCCTGACCTTAGTAGCTCCTGCACATTCAACTCTGCATAAGTCTTCCTTACTAACCCGCGATAGCTAAAGTCCGCCATGAGATAAGCGCTTAATAGGGCACTCACCAACAAACTGATCATGAGACTGTAGATTAGGCTACTGCCTTTGAGCTTCCCATTGAGAATTAACTTTTTCATCCTGCGCCGATGCTTTTGCCCTTGCCAATGCGATAATTCTTGCCCTCAATCAATATGTCAATGTACTCAGGCGCGATATGTTTGATTTGGGCATTATGGATAGATTGCTCTGGCAATACGGCGTGGCTCTTTCCATCCCAAACGATCAGGCCCAAATGAGTTGAGGCCTTGAGGCTGCCTTTGTAGGTGATTTTAGGTAGCCGCGGTAATTTAGAGGCCTTTTGGGGTGCTTTTTGCTGCTGCGCAGAACGCTTATTCTCTGGAGTTTGACTTGTCAAAAATGGATCTCGAAAAGGTAAGGATAAGCTAAAGCTATCACGCCCTGTTTCAATGCTATTAACTTGCCAGGCTAGCGGCTGAGGGAGGGAATCGTTCTCCGCAGGATGACCCTCATACCAAAATCGGTAGGCCAGCATTGCCCACACCAATATTACTAGCGGTATCAATCCGCGATTTAACTTTCGGTTGCGCATGTCTCATTTTGTTGTACGCTTACAAAGCTAGCATTGGTGAGGAGGGAGGCAAGCAGGATTAAGTAAACGGTCGGGATGATCAAGTAAGTGGCATCAGAGGCAGCCCCTTAGCTTTTGACCATTTGTGAAAATGATTTGACTATTCCTGCAAAAGCCGTGACTTCGGTTTTTTATGCCCCAATTTAGCCCTACAATCGTAGCATCTCGCAAACCTTTCATATGACTATCTTAATATTCTTTCTCGTCCACTGGTACCTGTCGATATTCATGCAGACCTTTTATCTGCATCGTTATGCGGCTCACGGTATGTTCAAGCTTTCCCCATTCTGGGAACGCTTTTTCTGGGTTTTGACCTATATCTCACAAGGTAGTAGTTACTTGAGCCCTCGAGTTTATGGCATTTTGCATCGCTTGCATCATGCCTACGCGGATACTGAAATGGATCCTCACTCTCCTAAGTATTCTGACAATATGTTTTCTATGATGTTTGATACCAGCCATGTTTATGGGGCGATCAAACGCAATAAAATGGAAGTTGAGCCTCGCTTTAGCAAAAACGTTCCTACTTGGAACTTTATGGATAAGCTGGCTGATAATCCCATAAGCCGTATCATTTGGATGGGGCTGTATGTCTGGTTTTACGTTGCTTTTGCTACAGAATGGTGGATGTACTTTTTACTCCCCATCCATTTCATGATGGGCCCTGTGCATGGCGTGATCATCAACTGGTTTGCCCACAAGTTTGGGTACCGCAACTTCGAAGTAGAAGATACCTCTACCAACTTTCTGCCATTTGATTTCCTCACTATGGGAGAAGCTTACCACAATAATCATCATACCCATGCGGCTCGCGCCAACTTTGGTGGCGTTCGCTGGCATGAGTTAGACCTTAGCTGGCTCATTATCCAATTGTTCGACAAAGTCGGCATCCTCGAACTCAAGCAAAAGAAAAAAGAAAAGCCGCCCGTTAAAATGGCGGCTTAGTATAAGTTCAAGCAGAGAATCTAAAGTACCTCTTCGTCGTCATATTTTGGTGTCTTACGGTACTTCATAAAAGGAAGCTTCAAGATTGTCCATAGATGATCGGAAGCTTCCTTTTCCATATAGGTGTCTAGGCCATATTTGAGCTTTGAATTATCCGCCACCGCAAAAGTGCCAAAGAGACGATCCCAAACCGAAAAGATATTGCCATAGTTGGTATCGGTATAAGGCAAACGATAATGGTGATGTACCCGATGCATATTGGGCGTAACCAATACCCAAACCAAAGCATTGTCAAGCCATTGAGGCATATTGAGGTTAGCGTGATTGAACTGAGTCAACACTACAGACATAGTTTGGTAGAGGAATACCAGCCACATGGGCGCACCAATGACGATGACTGCTAAAGTGGTGAAGAGAAAGCGAAATACACTTTCGCCCGGATGGTGTCGATTGGCAGTGGTGGTATCTACATTGTGGTCAGAATGATGTACCATGTGAAAGCGCCACATCCAAGGGACTTGGTGTTCCACCCAGTGGACCAACCATGCACCGATCAAATCCATCAGCAACAAACCGGCTACCACCTGAACCCAAAGTGGCATTTCTATCATTTGTAGAAGACCAATCTTTTCGGCTACCACCCAATCAGCAGCCATGACCAAAATAAAGGCCAAGCCTAAATTGATGATAGCAGTAGTGGCCACAAAAAACATGTTTAGAAGGGCGTGCTTCCATTTATTGTATTTCCATCGAAAGAGAGGAACGGCGCTTTCTATCATCCAGAAAGTCGCCAATCCCCCCACCAAAAAGGCGGTCCGGTGGGTCGTAGGCATATTGGAAAAGTAGTTTACGAGAGCTTCCATATAATCGAATTAGTAGTCTTTGTTTTCTAAATAACAAATTACAAAAAGTTTATGTTTTCCAAGGAGTCTTGTGCTGATAGGCCCTCAAAAATTTAAGGGCTGCTGCGCAGAACGCTTTGACTAGAGAAGGGAAACGCTACTGCACTGGAAAGCTAAAATAGAAAGTGGCTCCATTGCCTAGCTTACTTTCTGACCAAACCCTGCCATTATGAAGTTGGAGGATCCTCGCCACATTCGCTAGCCCAATCCCAAAACCCGGAAATTCACTTTGATTATGCAGTCGCTCAAAAATGGTGAATAACTTTTTGGCAAATCTCGGATCGTAACCTTCCCCATTATCTTTGATGGAAAAAAACGTTTCTCCTTCCCTTTCTTGGCCTTCAATAATGATGCGAGTCTTCACCATTTTGGAAGAGTATTTTATGGCATTAGAGATTAGATTTTCCCAAACATCTCGCAGCATACTGGGGTCTGCATAACTACTGGGTAAGGTGCCTATTTGAATTTCAATTTCTTGTTTTGGATGAGAGGACTTGAATTCTTCAGAGATGGACTTAACTAGTTCTTCGGTATCGATTTGTTCTTTTTTAGGTTGGGCGTTTCTACTTCGCGTATATTCTAGCAAGGAGTCGATCATCCCGCCTAGCCGCATGACAGAAGTATTGACCTTATTGAGATCGTCTTGGCCACCTAGACTGAGATTATCAAAGTCATTTTCTTTTATCCTCTCGGCATAAGCCTCAATATGCCTGACGGGGGCCAGTAAATTGTGGGAAACCGAATAGACAAACTGTTCTAATTCCTCACTCGCCTCCCTTAAGTTTTTATTGGCCTTACCCAAGTCTGCTGTCTTTTGCTCGATTTCGACTATTTGTTTGTTGCTCTCGTTGGTAAATGCAAAGGCAATCAAGAAAATCGTCAGAAAGACCAGAAAGTCATTGAGCAAGCGGATAGGATAAACTCCATAGGTAGGGATCTCTACAAAGGGATCAAATTGCGTGAAATGCCACTCTAGGTAAAGCCATAGCACGATTGCAATTAGAGAAAGGAAAATTTTTGCGGGACCTATCTCATTTTTGAAAAAAATAAGTGGCATGCCGATTCCTCCCATAAGGTAAAATTGGAAATGGATTGCTTGTCCAAAGATGATGGGCAAACTAAAAATGATAAGGTAGGCGTTTATCAGAAAAAATAGGCGGGAGGCAAAGGACCTTCCAAAGAAATTAAATAAGATCGGTACCGTCAAACTGACCAATATCAAGGAGAAGAAGAGACTAGCCGATCTTGGAAGTCCCACCCATAAGGAGTAAACAATGAGAATTAATGCGAAAAATATAGAACTAAGGGACATCAAATTGACAATCCGAATTACCCTCGCGGTGTCAGGATCAGTATTTTCTCCTACGCCTAAATGCTGAAATCTCTTCAAAAGTGTAAGCATTTTTGTGTATTCTAAAGTGATGGTGTGCGTGGGGTCCCACTAATTTAAAATACCTATTTTGTCAGCAATCTCACACTTTTTTTCCATCCCGATCCAGAAAATAAAGCAATCCCAAAGAGGGCTAAATCTCCCTCTTTGGGCGAAAACTTTAGCCCATCAGCAAAACGGTGCCTGGGCGAGTATTGGCCATGCCTGAGCGTTCGACCTCGTCGAAAGTCAAGATCGGATAGGGCTTGAGTTTGAATGAAGAAATCTTTTCTACTACATCACTTGCCTCCTGCAGTAATTTGCCGTTTGGGCCGGTAACTTGTCCGATCAAGGATACCCCTGCTTTTCTGGCGGAACGAGGATACTTACTAGTCGCGAAGCGCATGATCCCCTTCAACAATCCTGGCATTTTAATACCCGTTTTACCTAACTTATCGACATCAGGATAATTAACGGAAATCAGTTTGCGCGGCATTAAGGTTATAGATTGGCTTAAGGTCTCACCACCTACCAAGTCAAAGATGTAATCGACTTCGCCAGGGGCGATGATCGTTGCAAAATCTTCGGTACGATAGTCGATTAGACGCGCAAGGCCGAGCCCTTCTAATAATGGAAAATCATTTTTGCTAGCCGTAGTGATGACTTCAAGCCCCATTTGCTTAGCCAATTGTACTGCCATAAAACCTACTCCTCCCGCACCTGCGTGAATCAAGATTTTTTCTCCCTGCCTAGCGCCAAGTTGTGCTAAAGACTCATAGGCAGTCAGTAAAGGCAGGGCGATTGCACCCGCATCTTGCAATGACAGCTTATTGGGGATATGAGCAATATCACTGGCATTGAGTACGACTTCCTCAGCCCAGCTACCAATATCGGTGAAGGCTCGATAAAAAAACACCTCATCCCCTGCCTGAAATCCCTTGACAAGAGAGCCCACTTCGAGGATGCTTCCTGCTCCATCTATGCCTCCGATTTGAGGCTTTTTATATTTTAGAAAGGGCATTCCTTTCATCAAGTCTATGTCAACGGGATTGATACGACTAGAGGCCATTTTGAGACGCACTTGCTGGGCCCCAAGAGTGGGAGAGGGGATAGTTGATACTTCCATGGTGGAGAGATTTTTTCCGCCTTTGGGCCGAATGATTGCTTTGATCATGATGGTAATTTAAATACAGGGTAGAAAGTATCCTGATAGCTATCGGGAGTGTCTAGTACGAAGAATAATCGCTTCATTACCCCATTAAGGCCGTTTTTTAAAGTCTTAATCCTGAATACTATTGTCTTACTACTTAGAAGTGTGGGTGTTCGTTAGCAACTTCTTCGAGTGGAGTGATCGGCTGTTCGACACTCCAGTGCTCTACGATTTGGCTATTCTCATCCAGTCTAAACCAGTCAAAAACTACGCGTTCGGCGGAGCCGAAATAATGAGAATGCGCCATCACCAAATCTCCCGAGGCAAGTAACATTTTGTTGTCATGCAGCATGCGCCCAGCGTTTTTATTGACAATGTGATCTTCTAGCACTGCCTGTCCGCTGAGAATTCCTTCCGTCTCATGATGGTATTGGTAATCTGGACTCACATATTTTTGGATCTGATCGATACGTCCACGATTAAGTACATGATCGAGGAAGCCTTTGACGCAGGCTTTATTAGCGGCTCTTTGTTCTGCTGACACGGCTTTCTCTCCTTGGCCTTCACCTTCGGTGGAACGCTCAACCCACTCCTTAGGCATGGGGGCAAGGGCATCCCAATGTTCTTTGATTTTACCCTCCTCGATCCGCCAGGCATCCACACATAACAAAGGATGATCGCCCAGTGGGTTAGGGGCAGTATAATAGCCATGATAGGCCATCACATCTTTGTCCACCACCCAGCGAACTGGCACATAGCCAAAGTCAAAAGCGAGCATTTCCTTGATGTGAGGAAGGCCATCTTTCGCCCAAGGATTATGCTGGATAAAATCTTCTGCAAAAGAAGCTTCGACTACCTGTTCATTTTTGGTTTCTAAGATGGCGCCCATGCCGTCCCAGACCAATTGGATGTTTTGTTTTTCTTGCTGTGTAAGCATAATATTTTCAGTTTTAGCGGGAGTAAAAAATCGACTCCTTTGGTTTGTTTGAATGGTCTAAAACTGATACATTGGTCTTTATTTCGCAAGTAGTCAGAAAAAAGTTTACTAGTCACATTTTTCGTACTTCTGTTGATAATCAGTAAGTTAAATTTTTGAAAAAATCACATGGCTGAATCCATCCAAAGCGTAGAACGCTATGATTGTCCCGTAACCTATTGCATGAGTAAGATCGGTGGCAAGTGGAAACCCATCCTTTTGTTCTTAATTGACAAAGGGGTAAATCGCTTTGGTGTTTTGCATAAAGGGATCAACGGCATCAGCAAACAAATGCTCACGACGCAGCTACGCGACCTTGAAAAAGCAGGCTTTTTAGAGCGCACCATTTTCCCTGAGGTTCCCTTGCGGGTTGAGTACACGATTACTCCTTTGGGACGCTCTTTATTTCCGATTATTAGTCAAATGAAAGAGTGGGGAGAGAAGCATATGCCTTCCGATTAGGGTATCAGCGGCTTCGCCGAACGCTAAGCGCCCTTCAGAAATCCTTTGCAGCTGCGCCCAAAAGAGGCTCAAAAATAATTTTCACTTGTTTTAAAGTATTTTCATTTGTCGACCGACTACCTAACTGAATGACAGATGAAGTAACTCCCCACACTGCGGATACAGATAAATCAATAGATCAAATCATCTCCGACTTAAGCCAAGAATTTCAAGGCTTTATTAGGAGTCGTGTGGCCAGTCCTCGTGATGCTGAAGACATCCTGCAAGAAGTCTGGCTACAGTTTAGTGCTGCTTGGAGCAAGCAAAATATCAAGCAGCCAAGGGCTTGGTTGTACCGAGTGATTCGCAACAAAATCATCGATCTCTATCGTAAAAAATCTCCCGAATGGCTCGAAGACTATCTCTACGAAGAGTCGGAAGAGTATCAATTTGAAGCCGAAACTGAGATAGAGGGTATGGAACAGCCGGAGGTTCTCTATCTGCAAGAGCAGTTTTGGGAGGAGCTATACGAGGCTTTAGATGCTTTGCCCTCCGCGCAACGGGAAGTCTTTTTGCTCAACGAATTAGAGGGGCATACGCTGAGAGAGATTGCCGAGCAAAAGGGAGAAAAGCTTAAAACGATTATTTCTCGTAAGGGCTACGCCATGAGGAGTTTACGCGAGAGATTGGTGGACATTTTTGCAGAGTTTGTGGAGGTGGATTAAAAAAAATCACCAGTATTTAAAGTAAAAGTTCTGCTCCCACGACTACCTAAGTGAACAACATTTTAAAACCATTAAATAAGAATATTATGCATAGACATATGAAACATCGCCACCGTCAAGGACGGCGCGAACAAAGCCGATACGCTCGGATGGGGTTTAGACGACCCAAACACAACATACCCGTCAATATCATTGAGCATGACACAGAGTTTATACTCACGCTGCATGCGCCTAGTTTTCCAAGGGAGCAAATCAAAGTTACCGTCGTAGAGGATATGCTCTACATTAGCGGTACCCGCGAGATAGAAGGCGATGCTCATCCCAACTTTTTGTTGCAAGAGTATCCGATCAAGTCCTTTGAACGCTCCTTTGAGTTGAGCCATCGCGCTGACAAGCAAAACATCAAAGCTACTTACAAAGACAGTATTTTGACCGTCAAAGTAGGCAAGACTAGCGCTGCTCAACATCCTGAAATTGATATTGAAGTAGAGTAGAAAGTAAAAAGTATGAAGTAGTGAGTATTGAGAAGGTATTTTACGATATCTAAAAAGCTGGTCTAACTACTATGTACTTTCTACTTGATACTAAAAATAAATCTATCAACTGATAGGAACGGCAAGGGCCGAGACGCAGTCTCGGCCCTTTTTTTATGTAAACAATGCTTGACCGCTAGGCACTACAGCGACATGCTCCATTTTGACCAGCTTTTTCAGGAGCTTCTCCAAAAACTTGCTGCTGAGGTGCCCCCATCCTTCGCCATCTAAACCATGGGTGTTGAGGATGAGCCATCCACCAGATGATTGGAGAAAACGTTTGACCTTTGCCTTTACCCAACGGTCTATATTTTCTGGGCCATTTGAAGAACAGCCTAGGATTTCTGGACTTTGCGCTGGCATCGCGTTTACATCCCCATTTCCCCATGCGCGTAAAGCACCTACTCGTGTAAGTGTATGTTGATTGAGGGCATCGGTAGTGGCATTGAAGGGAAAGTTGAAAACCGCTTTTTTGGGCTCAAAACCGTCTAAGCGTTCTACGAAGTAGTCTATACAACGATCGATCAAAGCCGTAGCCTCCGCCCTAGGTAACTTATTGAGCCACGAATGTTTCCAGCTATGTGGCATCACTTCATGCCCACGTTTGACCAGATTATTCCAGTCCTCAAAATTACCCATGAGTTCTGGCAAAATGTAGTCATCTGGCGCTTCAAATTCTGGCAGATGACCTGAAGCAATGACGTTAAAGCAGGCATTGAGCCCCACGGATTCGTAGATGTCAGCAGTTTTGAAAAATGACTTTCGAAAGCCGTCATCAAAACTTAGCGTAATCAAATGTGTCTTGCCTTGCGCATAAAACTTTAGGGGCACCCCCGCCATGAGTCCTAAACTCGATAGACTAGCGGTTTGGAGGAAATTTCGGCGATCCATGGAAGATGATTAATGGTTTATAAGATGAATGGAATACTGGCTAGAGAGGGTGTTAGGATAAGATATAAGTTTTGGACGCTTCATTCAAATCTCGACAAAATCAAGCTTTCGGCAAATCTTAAGCTGCTCCATAATCCGAATCTTCGTATATTTGCGGCGCATTAAACACCCAAATCAATTTCAAAAATATGAATCGCATACTCAGTTTATTGCTAATTGCATTGATGGCATTCGTTGGATTTGCCTGTACAGAAACAAAGCAAGCAACTGCTGAAGAGGAGACTAGCTCCACCGAAATGATGGCCGAAGAGACTACTCCTGACGTAGCATTTGAGGTTAGTGTCTTGAATGACACTATCCCTAGTCCTCGTAAAGAAATGACTGCCACCATTGATGGCGTAAGTGTAACGGTAAACTACGGCAGTCCTTCGGTAAAGGGCCGTACTATTTTTGGCGACCTCGTACCCTATGATCAGGTATGGCGCACTGGTGCCAATGAGGCGACAATGATCACCCTCTCCAAAGATGCTAGCATCAACGGGCAAGCCTTACCGGCAGGTACCTATGGCTTCTTTACCATCCCCGGTGAAAGCGACTGGACTTTGATTTTCAACAAAGTTTCTGAGCAGTGGGGTGCTTACCAATACGACGAAGGCGAGGACCAGATGCGCGTCAAAGTAACCCCCATGGAAGCTGAAGCCGCTTCTGAAACGCTCGAATTTGGTGTAGAAGAAGGCAGCGTTGTAATGATGTGGAGCGATATGAAGGTGCCTTTCCCTATTATGGGAGCTTAGGCTACTGCCAACTCATATAAGCAACCTTATTTCTGCCGGCAAGCCATGCGGTTTTGCCGGCATTATTTATTCTGATACTATAAAAATTTTCTTCATTGAGTTGGGTCCAGCTATCTCCTCCGTCATCAGAGTAAGACATGCCAGGGCTGCCGATTGCGAAGATTTTTTGCCCACCGCTGCGCGGAACGTATTGCACACAAGAGCGGAAGGCTGGGGCTTTTCCATCATTGAGCAATGCCCAAGTATTACCACCATCTGCAGTGATTGCCTTGGTCGCATAGGCGCTATCCTTTTTGTTCCAATCTCCTCCCCAAATGATGCCATGATTATCATCCCTAAAAGCAATGCTGTAGATTCCTGTCATTTGACCGCCTTGTTGGATGGGAGTATCAAATACTTCCCAACTTAGCCCTCGATCAGGGCTATGAAACACTCGTGCTTTTTGTCCGCCAGTAACCAACCATGCATGGTCTCCCGACAAGGCAATATTGGTATTGCTTGCGGCAAATCCTGCTTCCTCATCTGCCAAGGGGGGGAGTTCCCCGCAGGGAATCTTAAACCAAGACTCTCCGCCATCACGGGTCATCAATACTGAAAGACAATTGGCCTCGGTAGGGTCCCCAACGGCGATCCCTGTCTGCGCATCCCAAAATTTGAGGGCATTGTAGTATGCATCGGGATGATCTTCCTGATATTTAAGCTCCCAGTTTTGGCCCTCGTCCCGAGAACGAAAGAGCATAGCTGGCGAACCTGTACTTAGCAAATATTTGGCATCTACAGTAATAGCGAGGGCCCGAAACCCAAACTCTAGTTCACCTACTCTGATACTATCAATTGTCCAGTGCTGACCCGCATCATGACTAAAACCATAAACTCCACCAGAGCCAGCAAACCAAGCATTTTGCTCGTCTATCGCTTCAATAGCTCGTACACTGCTTGGTACAGCAGTCGCGAAAATCTGAGGATTAGGCGTTTGGGAGACGCTTTCAGACGGGGCTTGAGGACTTTGGGAAGAATGACAAGCAAAGAGAGAAAGACCGAATAGGAGTAGCAAGCAGTGTTTTGACATAGACGCAAGCTAAGATTTTGCACGGAAAAATCCCTAAGTGTAATTTTCGAGTCTTGATTTACCATTATGCTAAGCAAAACTGATCTGGCGCATACCGCCCACCGCATCCGACCCTATGTTCACCGCACGCCCGTATTGAGATCTCGCTTGCTCAATGAGCTCGCGGGCGCGGATCTCTACTTTAAGTGCGAAAACTTCCAACGGATGGGAGCCTTCAAAATGCGTGGAGCGGCCAATGCGATCCTACAATTGACTAGCGCCCAGCGGAGTAGGGGAGTAGTAACGCATTCGTCGGGCAACTTTGCCCAAGCCTTGTCTCTTGCGGCCCAAAGTTTAGGGGTTAAAGCCTATATTGTTATGCCTGATAATGCGCCAGAGGTAAAAAAGGCTGCTGTCAGAGGCTATGGAGGCGAGATTATCCTCTGTCCTCCTACCTTAGCCGATCGTGAAGCCAATGCCCAAAAGGTACAGAACGAAACTGGAGCCAGCTTTTTACATCCCTCCAATGATGATCAGGTAATCCTCGGCCAAGGTACGGCCGCTCTCGAATTGCTGGAGGATGAGCCTGAACTTGAGGTACTAATGGCACCTGTGGGGGGAGGAGGCTTAATCGCGGGAACAGCCTTGGCGGCGCATTACTTCGGTCAAAACTGCCTAACGGTAGGGGGGGAGCCCTTTGCAGTTGATGATGCTTGGCGTTCGCTGCAAAGCGGAAAAATAGAAACCAATGAAAGTACCCATACTATTGCCGATGGCTTGAAAACACAATTGGGAGATCGCAATTTCCCGATTATCCAAAAGCTTGTAGATCGGATTATTAGAGTAGAAGAAGAGGAGATTATTGCGGCCTTAAGATTGATCTGGGAAAGGATGAAAATCATCATCGAACCCTCCTGTGCGGTGCCATTTGCTGCCTTATTGAAAGAAAAAGAAGCCTTTGCGGCGAAGAAGGTAGGAATCGTCCTCTCTGGAGGTAATGTAGATCTTAGTAAGTTGCCCTTTTAGGGCAGGAAGTGTAGGGCAAAAGACAGCTGCACAAACTCTTAGGGCCTATCTTTGTTAGATAAAAAAGATATCATCTTAAATTATGAATTGGAACGACGTAATTAGATATGCAAAACATGGGAGTCCTACGCCCGATAGAGTAGTGCGAAAGACAGAGGCTGAGTGGAGAGAGCAACTTACGCCTGACCAATACTATATTACCCGTCAAAAAGGAACTGAAAGAGCCTTCACGGGCGCATATTGTGAGATACATACTGCGGGCAAGTACAATTGCATTTGCTGTGATACGCCGCTCTTTGATTCGAGTATCAAGTTTGACTCTAGCTCTGGTTGGCCGAGTTTTACTGAGCCTATCAAGGAAAATGCAATCAAATATGAAGCTGATTTTTCGCACGGTATGACCCGTATAGAAGTAATGTGCAATACCTGTGATGCTCACCTTGGCCATGTCTTTCCGGACGGACCTCCGCCTAGTGGCCTTCGTTTTTGTATCAACAGCCTCTCTATCAATTTAGAGGAGCAAAGGGTATAGATCAATGGATCTGCACCAGATCATCTTAAATCTCCCTCCCGATTATTCGGAAGTTCAATATCAAGGCCGTACCTATGGTTTGACTCGTCAGGATTTCAACGCTGGACGTAGCCTCAAAGTATTTGCTGAAGAATTGGGAGGGACTGATTTTATCAGTTTTAACTATTATCTCATGCAGGCTGGGCCTCAGCTTAAGCCATGCGAAATGCCTCATGAAAAAGTAGCGGCCTTTCTCCACGGCATGAAGCCCTTGATATCATAGCTGGGCTTGATAGGTTTTGGTATGAATATGATTTTTTTAGCCAAGAGGCTCTTTTATTTTTGTTTTTGGATATTACCAATACATGAAAATGAAATATTTTATAAGCCTCTCCCTATGCCTAACGTTGAGCTTTAGCCTTTCCGCTCAGGGACCTCAGCAGGAAAAGGTCTTTGGCCATGAGCCTCTACCTTTGAGTTCAGCGCAGCTGGAAAAAAAATTGACGGAAGAAAGCAGTCTGCTCAAACTCAAAAGACTTGAGTTAGATAGGCAGATGCAGACGCGCTTAAGCGTAGAAGAGACTTTGAGATTAAAAGCGGAATGGGAGATACTTGATCAGACAATACGCAATAATGAGCGCATTCGGGCTAGAAAAGCGGTTCAACTAGGGGGGAATAATGCAATTAAGTACTGAGACAATAGTATCCAGTATTAGGACCTAGGAAAATGGGGCTACATAGTTCAGCAGAACCTTTCTACTCGGTACTGAATACTATTTTATCTTTCTACTCTGTACGTAAAAATTAGATTGCAAGAAGGCAGATTGTAGGCTAAGATGGCTATATTAGAAGATCCTTTTGAGAAAAAGGCTCCTTCATGCCAAGACAGGGATATACCATTTTATCATATGCTTTTTTGTTTGAGCAGCTTGATGGTCCGCTATTCAAGTGGCTCGTCTATGAATTAGAGGATGTCCAACATCCGCTTTATTTATTAGCCGAGCGTCTAGCAAAGGCAAAATCGGAGGCAGAGCGAATAAAGATTTGCCAATCTGTCAACAAACAAGAGCTTAACCTTCTGGTAGCAAAATTTCGCTTGTTTTTAGCAATAGAATCATTGCGTGAACACCAAGCTTATGAAGATGACCTAGTAATCAAGTCTCTTTTGCAACAAGAGGTAGGCCCCGAATTACTCCGGTTCATCCGCTTGGCAAAAAGCCGAATTGATAAAAAACAAGCCAAAAAAAGTCAGGATTTCCATTTCCTCTATGAATGGAACAATTGGGAGCAGTACTATTTGACTCGCTTTTTGCCTAAAGATCGCAACGCTCAGAACCTGACTCCTGAGCGGATGAAGCTTTGGACAGAAGGCTTAGAGTTAGAGCTTATTCATTTGGGGACTCATTATTTGATCTTGCCTTCCAGCAACGCTCAGATAAACCAATTGCTAGATTGGTTGTCGCGTCAGGAAGCGAGTTTAGACACCAAGCCGGCTCTATACCTCTTTCAAAACCTGAGGCAACTTTGGTATCATCTTCCTGATCACGGGGTGGTAAAGCCTGAATTGGAAAAGGAAGTGCTGAAAGCATTATACGCCGCTAAAGATAGTTTACATGAGGACTATTTTGCGAATCTGTACGTAATGGTGCTCAATTTCTTTATCCGTAAGGCACAATGCTTTAGCCAATATGAGGATTATGAGAGGCTATATACTCTTTATGAATGGGGCCTAGTCCAGGGAGTTTTTCCAATGAATCGACAATTTTTGTTAAGTATCAGCAATACCCTTTTGAGCTTAGCCGAACTAAGTGAAGCAAGCCAAAAGGAGCAGTGGTTGGGGCGATGCGAGGAATTTATCGCTAATTACCATCAAAGCCTCCCGAAGGCAGAGCAGGCCCAATGTCGAGCGTATATAAAAACCCATATCAACTTTTTGAAAGGAAATTTTGATGCTGTGATTATTCCCGCAAGCACTGATCAGCTGGAGGACCCGCATTATTCGCTCTTGTCCTTTTTTCTAAGCCTACAATTATGGTATGAAAAAGGGGATTATGATTGGGTCAGAGCCCTCATCAACAAAAAGAAAAAAGCGACGACAGAATGGAAACGCCTAGGGCCTAAGGCCAAAAGAATGCTTTCGATTCGATTGGAGCTGTTTAGTAAGCTGTTGAAAGCCAAATCCCACGAAAAGCTCAGTCAATTAGAGGCCTCAATAAAGAAACCCCGCCCTTTGGAGGGCAGGGTTTGGTTTTTGCAAAAACTCGCACAAAAACGTCAGTGGATTAACTCAGAATGATCGTTTTATAATACAGTTCTGTGTCTGTGGTGACGCGAATGTGATACGTACCGGAACTTATATTGACCGTTTGGCTCATACTACCGGAAACTGTAAACTCGTACAGTAATTGGCCGTTTTGATCAAATAGTTCGAAATAAGTGATGGACTCTCCTGCAGGCGGAGTGATCGTGATCAGCTCAGTAGTAGGGTTAGGATAAGCCTGCAACTCAGGGCTGTCTAGATGATCCCATTTGTAGATAGGATCATCGATGATGATGGTGAGTTGAGCCATGCTTGACTGCGTGAGCATCATCATGAGGCTAAGGATCATACTTGCTTTGAGAAAGTTAGCGAATACCGCTTTCCCTTTCTCCTTTGAATAAAAGAGAGTTAAATACATTGTAATAATGTTAATGGTGAAAGGGTCCACCTGCTATTTGTCAGGTGGGGGTGAGAAAGCGCTTTCTCGCAGCGGGCTTTAGATTAAGCCTTTTGCTTTAACTACTAGTGCCAGATCAATCGCAAAATGTGAACATGAGATTGAAAAAAGTTTGAAAGTTTATTGAGTTTTCGGAATATAGTAGTGGCGTTCTGCGCAGCAGGTATGAAATTATTTGGTTCCAACGTAGAGAAAAACCTCATCAAAACAGCTAAGAAGTCCCCTGAAAAGCTGGAGGAAGCCTTTCGTCCTTATGTCGAAAGACAATTTCCTAAACGTCTCAATTATATTTTAAAAAGCAACAGTATCAGTAAGGAGGATGCGGAGGAGATCGTCTGGGATGGGTTTCTTGCGCTTTTTGAAAACCTGAAGGCGGGTAAAATTAAAGAAGAGAATAAGCTTAACGCTTACTTTTCGGGGATTCTTAACAATTTGGTTAAAAAATTTTTTGCGAGAGATAAGGCGAGGCTATGGTTAGACTTTGCCGATTATATGACGGATGCGCTTATCTATTATTTTACTCATCGTGAAAGCGAGCGCTGGCAATTAATTGAAGAAAATTTTCAGTATCTCACCAAAAAATGTCAAGAAATACTAAATCTTTTTTATTTTAAAGGATATAGTTTCAAAGAGATTGCTCCCCAAATGGCATTAGGTTCTCCGGATTCGGCGCGTACAACTAAGAAGCGATGCCTCAAATCCTTGGCAAACCGTGTAAACACTCAAATATCTTAAACCCATGGACCAAAGTAAGGACTGGGACGATTGGATTCAAGCTTACCTTGATGGAGAACTCAATGCCGATGAAATCGAAGCTTTTCAAGCGCAATTAGCAGAATCGCCGATATTTTCGCTGCGATTTAAGCAATATCAAGAAAGCATTTTGCAGCTCAAAGCGGTCCAGCTAAACCGCCTGAAATCTGATATGAAAAGTTGGGTTGCTGACAGTGGGAGCAGTAAACCCTATCAGCCTATCAGGCCACTTGTTTGGCTAGCGAGCGCCGCAATGGCTGTCCTACTAACATTTATGGGGAGTTGGTATTTTTTTAACCAGTATCGTACTGAGGCGCTTTTGAGCAGTGTGATGGATTATAAGGTAAAGGATGCGGAGCGCAATATGAATACCGAAATCAATGGAGCTTTACAAGCCCTAGAAGAGCAAAGGTTTGAAAGCGCGATACAAAACCTGCCCAATTGGGTCGATGAAGATGGTGAAACTACGCCCCGAGCCTACTTATACTTAGCTAAGGCCTACATAGGGCTAGGGCAATTTGATAGCGCAGCCTATTATCTTGATCTGCTTGAACGCCAATATAAAATTAGACCTGACGAGATCTTTTTCTGGGAAGAAATACCTTGGTATCAGGCTCTAGTTGCCTTGGGCAAAAAGGATCAAGCGACTGCTCTCTCTAGCTTAGAGCAAGTGATTGAAAATGGCGGCTTGTACAAATCAGAAGCCCAAGAGCTTAAGTCCAAATTAGAGTCTAGTTGGTATCAACGTTTAAATTAAGGGTTGAATTCTTGAAGGCTTGATTTTTGCCTAAATCATCCTCCAAAAACTCAACCCTGATTCGAATAAGCGTTCTCCGCAGGAGTAGGCTTAAGTAAGGAGTAAAGAGTATTTGGTACAGAGAAAAGCGGTCTTACTGAACCGTATAGATCTATTTTCCCCGGTCTTAATACTATTGTCTAAGTACTGAATACTAAATACTACTGTCAAAGCACTTATATCCTCGTGATACCTTAACTAGTCATCAATAATGATTACGGGATAAAACTCCGTATCGGGGCAAATAGAAGCTGCCTTCGCAATGACATCCTCTACCTCATAAGTGGTTAATGCGCCTGTATGAGGCTCTGCATCCCCCATTACTATAACTTTGTCAGGAGCACTACAATCTTTCCATGACATGTTTTCTAGGACGGCATATAGCCCATCATAAACGGATTCTGGCCAGTCCCAGTTTGCCGTGTTGGGCAGGGTAATCGCATTGATGAAATTGCGGGCAATGTCATAATCCTCAGCTAGGTCGATATAAGTAAACCACGGATTGTCCGTATTTGCGTCTGAGTAGGTGGCTGCCCCCAAACGGACGCCTTTAGGGAGACAATCGATGATTTCGTTGATATTGGCCTTGACCTCATCGATATTGTCGCGCATGGAGGTAGTATTGTCAACCAAAAATACGATTTCACTACCTGCTTCGGCTTCGATCACGATTTGGCAAAGTACCTCTGGAATTCTTTCTGTCTCGTAGATGATGCTACAGGCACTTTTTTCGCCGCCTGTCAGCCCACTAAAAGCTTCGACTAATTCGGCTTCTTCAAGGCTTAAGCTACGAATCTGAGGATCAGGGATCACCTCTTCGTAGGATTTACATGCTCCCAGGCCCGAGATGAGGACAAATAAGATCATCCAAAAGGATTGTATTTTTTTCATTTTGATTTGATTTTGGGGTTAGAGGGAGGCTAAAAGTCGAGTCCTATGCCTGCTTTGAAAGTACCGGTAGCATGCTGCCCGATTTCGGCGGATAAGAAGAAGGAGGGTGTTATCAAAAAGCGGGTACCGATATAAAAATCTCCTCCTCTAGTGTTGGCCTTTTCTACTAGGCACTCACAAGCTCCTCGACCATAGCGATAAGAATATAGATAGCCCACATAGGGATCCCAGCGCTCATTGACCGCAAAATGCCAGCTGAGGCCTAAGCCTAAGGTCCAATATTGATAAACAAAATCTTCGGTAAAGAGCTCACCTCCAGCCTGGGCCAAGGGGCGGGTTTCGCGCCACCAATGACTACCCAGCGAAACCCTAGCCCCGAGATTATGGACCAATTGGCGCTCAAAATTTATACCCAGTGGAGGGGTGATATCGCCCGTTTTGTAGATTCGTTGGCCGCCGGTCGAAAGGGCTTGATAATCCGCCCAAAGCAGATTGGCCGCTGGCACAAAAGCTTTGCTTGGCTCAAATATTCTTCTGAGCAAGCCCCATTGATTAGACCTATTGGGTTTGGGTAGCTCACGAGTAGAAGCCAGGGCTGACCCTACCGCTTGGCGGCGTCCGTCTGGATAAATCACCCATGCTACTTTATCACGACCAATGGCCACTTCCTGATCACTAGAGAAGTTACGGTAAACCACTTGCGTGTCCGTAAAACGGACGCTTTGAACCCCAATGGTATCTCCATTGTGAAGGATCAGAAGCGTTTGTATGCGCTCTACAACCGCCTTTTTGATGACCTTAAAGGTAACGCGCCGATTCAAGGCACGGCCTTCGGAAGTTTCGTTGCTGGCGATGGCTTGCTCTTGGCCAAAGCCTTGAGATTGCAATCTTTTGGCTTCTATGCCCTTAGCGATGAGATATTGTTTGACGGCTTTTGCGCGTGCCTCCGACAGTGCTTGATTATAGTTTTGGGTTCCACTATTATCTGTATGTCCAGAAATTTCAAGTTCTATATTTTCGACTTTGACCAAAAAGCTGACCACCTTGTCTAGATAGTCATTCGAGGCCGGATCCAGTTCTGCGCTATTTAACTTAAAATTGATATCTCGCAGATTGACTTCAAGATTATCGATTGACTCTCCTTGGTCAAGTTTGTAGAGAAGTTGATCCAATTGCGCTGCCGTAGAGCCAGACTGAGCGTTCAGCGCAGCTGGCATATATAGCATAGCGCTCCACAAGCATAGCCCAAGCAGCCGTAAATTGATGAATTGCATATCGTAAATGGTTGATTACTATGAAATGCCTGAGCTGCCAAGCACAAATTGTACGATGGCGGCAATACCGGCATAAAATGCGTATAAATAACAGACATAAGCGCCTACATAAAGCCCATAGGCAATGACCTCAGCAAGGGCTGTAGTCGCAATCACACTCGTCAAAATCGTACCCGCTGCGATAAATACCCCTGCTATATAGAGTCCGGTGCCGATCAAAGCAAAGAGAATGAAAGCCCTGAGATATTTTCCCGCTTTTGAACGGGCAAACTTTTTCCATTTTTGCCCCATGCGTTGCTGCCATTTGGGTTTTGCTTCAGGACTACCGCTTTGCGGAACGTTACTCATGCTGGCTAGTGCTTGACTTGTCATTTGAGGCGCAACACCGGCCTTGAGGTTGAGGCTTAGGGCCAAAAAAAGCGTCAATAGGGTGGATATGAAAAGAAAACGGTTCATAATATTGGTTTTTAGGAGTAGATGATTGATCTGAGTTCTCTCGCGCCCCGGCGCGAGGCCGGGACGTAGAGAGAGCTGAAAGAACAAATTACTTCTGGGAAAGGATCTCCTATTTTTTTACATGAAGCCCCATTCAAGCCTGCGGCTGTTAATGATAATGGCTACGAAATGTCGTTTTTTGGTAATTAAGCGGAGAGTGTTTTACTGGCCAAGGATATATCTTACACTGAGCGTACCATAGCCGACACCTAGTCCACGATAGTATCCATTGCCTAGAAAAATCGAAGGCGTCCAGTCGATACTGATATTGATCGGATACTCATCCATCAAAAAGTCAAAACCTCCATAAGCCTGCAAACCAAAGCTCGTACGATCAAAGCCTAAGCCGTCGGTAAGGTCTCCGTAGCGCCAAAAATAGGCTGATACTCCAGCACCATAATAATAGGCCAACTGACCGTAATCTTGGAGGTAATCCAAAGGCTTGTGGATTTGCATTGCAACACTCACATTGTTGCGACGGTAGGAACTAAAGCCACGGGTACCGACATAGGCTTCAATGGCAGTGGCTTCTTTGAAATAGTGCTTGATACTCACTGCGGTTGGGGAGCCCATTCTCAGACCGACTGCAGTGCCACCTTGGGCTTGGATTTGCTGGCTAAACCCTAGTAGAGTAAAAAAACATAGGACTGTCAAAATATGGCGTTTCATAAAATATAGATTAAGGATGTATGACATTGTGTTCATTATTATAGTCCTGTCAAAAAGTGAGAAGTACCGTTTTACAGGAAAAATTATTTAATTTTTATGATCGGCTTCGCCGAACGCTCAGCCACCTGTACCAAAAGAATCCCTGCAGGTAGCTGGCCAATGTCTATTTGATTGACTCCAGCCTGCAGACGCTGGTGTAGGAGTATCTGACCAAGGTTATTGCGGATTTGCAACTCCTGCCCTGCTAGCTCAAAAGGCGCACTGATATGCAGATAATCCTGTACTGGGTTAGGATAGAGGTGAAGGCTAAAATCAGTTTTTAGGCTTCGTATTTCGCTGCGCGTAACGCTGCCATTTTGTAGCATAGCACTGATTCGGTAGTAATGCCGTGCTTTTTGAGGAGCGAAATCGGTATAGCGATAGCTTAGGGATTGTTGTGCCGAAATCTCGGTTAAAGCATAAAAATCTTGGCCATTTTCGCTCCGCTCTACGGTGAAATATTCCACATCCCTTACACTACTTACAGACCATGCTAACTGATTCTGATTTTCTAAAGCTTTGGCGTTGAAACGTTCCCAATCTAGGCCCAGTAAAACTGGGCAAAAGCTATCATAATCAACCACTAATGCCGCGGCAGAAAACTCATAATCTGCAAGGATGATATCCTTGACAAAGCCTGAGGATGCCTCATCAGGAAAGGCAGTAGGGTAGCAAGAAGTATCAGCCGTATCTCTAAAAAACACGATCTGGTTAGAAGGTGCTTGCGGCATATAGCGCTGGTCGATATCATTAAAACTGCCTACTAAGTTTCCGTTGGCATATACCCTAAGGAGATTGGTACAATTGCGCGTTAGCGCGACTCGAAAGTAATCGGTATCGTTAAAATAGGCATTAGGACTGAGGGCAGCTAGGGTAGGCTGAGCCAGGCAAAAGCCTGGAAAGTTGAGGATGGGATCCAAATACCAATAGTAGAGGGTACCATTGAGACTGGGAAACTGGGTCCACAGATCGAGACCTGCATCATCTGTATAGACAAAACTTAGCAAACGGATCCATTCCTGAAAGCCACCTGGATTATCATAGCGCCAAGTAAAGATAATTGAGTATTCGCAGCCTAGCGTTCCCGGAGGGACAGCAAACCTAAGACCTGCGTTATTGGCATATTCATAACCCGCAAAAACTCCTTGTCCGTTACAAGTTGTGCCAGGCAGTTGATTGCTTACAAAACTACCCGTTTGTCCCGTGGCATTGGGCCAAGGGGTCAATGGATTGGTACTGGCAGTGGCTTCATTAAAGTTGCCATTGAGTGGGTAATAATACAGGTTTTGCGCTCGCAAAACGATCATACTCAATAGCATGAGCTTGCATAGGAAAATAGTTTTCATTTTTGCTTGCATTGGGAAATTAACATTTTGGGATATCAGTTGTATTAGTCCGGCTGCCAAGCAAAAAGTACCGTTCTGAAACTTTTTTTCTTTGCTTCTAGTTTTTTTTTCAGAAAGGCGGTACTTTTTCATTTCTATTCCGACTAATCAAAAAGATTTGGCAAGATTCTGGAATCAATCAGATGAAAGACTGATTGAAAAGATCAAAAAAGGAGGCGTTGTAGGAGAAAGAGCAGCAAGCGATTTGTACAAGAGATATAAATCATATGCGCAAGGGGTTTTGTTCAAAAAGCAATTCCAGGCAGACGAAATCGAAACTCTATATCTTGACACTATGTCTGCTGCAATCCTCAACATTCGCACCGATCGCTTCAAGGCTCAGAGTAGTTTCAAAACCTACCTTAACGCAATTTTGCTACGCAAAAGCCAAGATTTTTTGCGTGATAAAATCAAACAAAGGGAGCATTTCGCTACGCAAGATCAGGATTATTGGACCCAAAGTGCTCCCGCCGATGAGCCTGCCCAAGCCTTGAGTGAACAGGAAATCGTCAAGCTGGTGGAGCAAATTTTTGGTCCCCAAGATCCCCAAACTGGAAGGAAGTCAGAATGCCTTAGTATTTATGAGTACTTGGCCCGTGGTTTTGACTGGGACTCGATTGCTCTCAGAATTGGTCGCAGCGTCCAAGCTGCTAAAAACAAGCGTGCTCGTTGCTTTGAACAATTAGTTAAAGCGCTTAAAGAGCAGTTTCCTCAGCAAAGACAAGTCTTAGCCAGTATGTACCTAAAAATCGCGAAAGACTATGAATGATTTCGCCGATCAACTTAGGAGATATCTAGAGCATGAGATGTCCGATGAGGAAAAGGCCCAATTTGAGACTGTGCTTGCGGCTGACCCTGGTCTTCAGGAGGAACTTAGCTCCCAGCAAGCCGCTAGAGCCTTGGTTTACCACATGCAGCAAGCCGCTATTAAAGCTCAGTTAAAGTCGGACCCACCACCTCAATCCTCAAAGTGGTTATGGGGTTTACTATTGTTATTGCTTGTGGGGGGCTTGAGCTTAGGACTGTCCTATTACTACCAATCCGACGCTTACACCTTTGATCAACCCATGGATAACTTTTGTGAATCTTTGGGGGAGAAAGCGCGCACGCGAGGAGCCAATATGCCTCGCGCTCAGGATGACGACATACTGTCCTATTGCGATCTATATGCAACACAACAGTATGCAACGCTAAAGAGCTTATTAGAAGCAAAACTAGATAAACTTCCCCTCGATCACGCCTTACGCATGAAACTGACTTATCCCTTAGCCATCACTTATGCCAAGATAGGTGATATCGAAAAAGCCAAAGAACTGTTAATCTCTATTGAGAAAAATAAGTATGACAATCAGCCAGAAGCCAAAAAGACGCTTGAAAGTCTCAATAGCTTCTGGCGTCAATAGGCTGATTTTACTGCTTTACGCGATACCAAATACCCCAGATCAAGCCCATTACTGCTAGCCCAAGAATGAAGGGTATAGTGGGAAACTTTCCTTCTGGAAAATCAACTGGAGAAGAATCTCCATAAAGACTAAAAGCAGCCCAATATTTAGGGTGTCCGTCGGCATAAGTGATATCGTCGCCTCCTTCGATTACGCTCAATTGAGCTTTTTGTAGAGCAATATCCCTAGGCATGCCTGCCTGTAGGTTTTGGTAAAACTTTTCAATTAGTTTAGGGGTCTGTTCATCTCCAATATTCCACTGGGTTGCCACTACACTTTGTACACCTTTGAGGGCAAAGACTCGCGCAAGACTGATGATCCCTTCTCCCGTAACCTGTTGGCCTGTAGCTGTTTGGCATGCTGAAAGTACCATCATTTTGGCATACCATGGCTTGTCTGGTAAATCTTTGATCCGGAGCATAGTGCTGCCTTTTTCTTTATGAGCAAAGGCAATACCCGCCTCATCTGGAAAGGCCTCATTGGAAAGAGCATGCGTAGCCAAATGGATAAACTGATATTGATTCCATAATGCTAGAAAGCTCTCCGGATTGGCTTTGGTTCCTTTGAGTGTCTTTTTGGCGTTGACTTGTATGTTGTTAATTTCCTCTTCGGTATGGTCTAATTTTGTAAAGTACTCGGCCGAGTCCCTTTGACGAGAAGCGATTTCGCTAGCCGATAAAGTGGGAAATGTTGGTGCCACTGCTAATAATGTACCCTTAGGCAGGGCTTGATTGGTATATTGTTGTTGCTGCATCGCAAAACTACTGGTCGAGTAGCCATAACCAATGGCATAATCCTTCATCAAAAAGGGGATCTTCCTGAAGTTGGTGCTGTCTGCATCCTTGGCCAGCATACTAAAAGGCAAGGAGGCAATTATGCCGTCAGGAATGATAGCCAAACGATTATACGAGGAATCCAAATCAGTCAGAATCGGGGCTAGCAAACGCTGGTAGAGCTTGTTTGCATAGGGAATAAAACTGAGGGTGAGTTCATTACTGCTCGAATCCCGCATAGCATTTCCTGTCAAATGAGAGATCCAATCAGCTACTGAATCAACTTTACACGTAAATAGTTGTACCTCAGATTGATCTACTTTAAAGGTGTAGATGCTATTTTCCCCTACAAAATATTCGAGCAAGACTTGTTCTTCTGTGAGTAAGTCTTTGGCTTGGGCCAGAGCATCGTTTTGGGCGTAGCGCAAACCGTGATAGGCCGGATTTAACTTTAAGATTTGGGCTTCTAAGGCCGCTTTTTTCCCTTTTTCAGCTTGCAATTGCTCGGTAAAACTAGCCACCATAGGTGCGTATTGTGGCCCCTCTTTGCTAAAGAGAATTCTATTTAGACTTAGCTGGTTGATGCTGTTTTCCAGTTTCTTTTCCTGTTCCTGTAGGCTATCGGGCAAGGCATTGACTGCTTGTAATCTACTCAAAGTAAGGCCTTGGAGTAGGTAGCTCGCTCGGTTGTTGTCCAGCTGTTGAAAGGCTAAGGGGACAATGGAAGGGTGGCGTTCGGCGAGGCCGAGAAATGTCTTAAGGATCTCGCTGCTATAGTAAGAGATGAAATAACTACTCGTTTCAGAGTAGCCGTTGGTTTTTAGTTGGTCCAGCAAGCTGAACGCTAATTCGTAAGTGGGGAGAATTTTTTGTACGGTGGCCAGATCATTGAAATCATAGATCTGATTGAGCGCCTCTAGTTTGTAGGTAAAAAGCTCTAATAACTCCACCCGAATCAATAAATTATCTAGCGAAGGATTTTGCCAAGGATCATCAAAAATTTCATTACCTAGACTAAAGGATGCTAGCGCCTCTTGGCAATTTTTGAGTGCAATCTGAGCTTGATCAGCTTTTAGGTAGGCTTTTGCTAGCAGGGCATAGTTCTCAAAGATGAGAAAGGCCGCTGGGCCATGTTTCTTTACGTAAAACGCTTTGGCGGCTTCGAGGATAGGGATCGCCTGCGCAACATCATCTTGACTTAAATAGGCCAGGCCTTTGTTATAAAAATAATTGGTCATCAGCTCAGAATCGGGCTCAGCCATGGATTGCTCTAGTTCATACGCTTGGTCAAAATTTTCGATAGACTTCGCCACTCTATCCATGGCCATTAAGACCAGACCTCTATTGCTGCGTTGGGCCGCCTTTTGTGAAGCTGATTGGATCAAGTCAGAATCTTGGAAGATAATATTGGCAGTATCGAATTTGCTGATAGCTATTTCGAGCTTTTGGAGGGCGCGTTCGGGGAAGCCGACATCTTTAAGCTCCGTCCCGACTCGATAAAAGATCAGACCTTGATTATTATAATTGTCCGAAAGTAGCTTGCTCCCAATACCGGAGTCAATTTGGGCCGCAATCCGATTGTGATGTATCTGACGAACTTGGTCTAGCAGTTGTTGGGCGGTAGGATCTTGAAAGAGATTGGAATAAGCAGCTGCGGCGTTGTTTAACAATTTTGCAATCGCCATACTGGTATCCGCTTCGATAAAGTTAGGCGCAAATCGTTTGTGGGTAACTATCGCTCTGTCGCTACTATACTGAAAAATGCAGGCTGCAATTTGCTTACTGGCCGCTAAATAAGCCGAATCCTTAGCTCCGGCGAGCCAAAAGGAATCCATAGCGGCACTAAAATTACGGTCCATACCGATTACATCTCGTTGCCTGTAGGACTGCATACCGGCAAGAAATAATTCATGTCCTTGCTCCAAGGCTTGGCTACTGCTAGAGCTTGCCTTTGTCTTAATAGCAAGTGGAGATGCTTGAGGTCTTGGTAAACAAGCCGCCAAACAAAATAAGGCAAGCAGGCCAAGGCTTAGTATGGAAGGGGTAAATTTGACATGAAGTGTTGGGGGATGGTAATCTACTCTCATATTGGGAATAATTGGAATAAAGGCAAGGAGGATTAAATATTATGAATTGTCAAATTGACGTTAATTTTGACACTTTTGTGCGATTGGTTGGCCTTAATGTAGGTAGAGCGCTCTAATGGTTTTGGGTTACTATGACTCACATTTTCTAGTACTAGGATATAAGTATTAAGGTCTCTCAAACATAGGCTAGTGGGACTATTTTCTGAGAATGCTTTTCATACGTGAAGAGATTTTTGGTGGTCCTAAATGTCTATTTGCAGCGCCCGAGGGGCGCTACAAATAGAGAGATGATTGCTTTCCCAAAAGCAAATTCTTGAAGGTGTTGTTTATCTTGCAGTGTGTTATTATCTCCTTTTTTGTGTAGAGATAATAAGTAAGCCATCTAGGCTGTTTCACTTTTTGTTTCCTTTACAAATGTGTCAAAAATGAGAGACATAAGGCAGGGGCAAAGGAGAAGAATATTTTAATTAGTTTAGACCAAATACGATCTGAATTTTATTTAAAATATTGATAATAAGCATTTTAAATTCTAAAATTTGCCTGTTGGTTATATGTGTGATTTTGACTCCAGACCTTTACTCCTCCTTTTTCTTTCTGCCAACAGATTCGATATTTTGCCTAAGGACTCAGAACCACAATTCGCCCGTTCTAAGCCTTTATGACTCTTGCTATTATGATTCGTCTCTATATTATCTTCTTACTTTTTACTGCGCTTGGCTGTAGTCATGCTGCGCAGAACGCTTATACCTTAGATCAGAAGCAGTTAGCCGCGCTTGACAATTTAATGCTAAATGCCATTACCCAAAAAGAAATACCCGGCGCAGTAGTGCTCATTGCCAACAAAGAAGAGATCCTATTGCATCAAGCTTGGGGCAATAGTGATATCGCGCAAGCTCGGTCGCAATCTACAGAGGACATTTTCCGCTTAGCTTCTATGACCAAGCCTATCACGGCAGTCGCGGCCATGCGGCTTTATGAGCAAGGAGCTTTTGAGCTCGACGACTCTTTGGCCACCTATATACCTGCTTTTCGCAATCCGCGGGTTCTGGATGAGTACTTATTGGCCGATTCTAGCTTTAAGGCTCACTCTGCTAGTAAACCGATTACAATTCGGCAATTATTCACTCATTCATCAGGCATCGGCTATGGCTTCCAAAACGACTCTCTCATGGCTATTTTTGAAAAATACGGCATCACTGAGGGCTTTGAAGAACGCGATATTTTATTGGCAGATAATGTGGACCAAATCGCTAAAATGCCATTACTCCACGAGCCTGGCGAAAGATACACCTATGGTTTGAGCTCCGATGTACTCGGTCGATTGATTGAGATATGGTCTGGCCAAAGCCTCGATATCTACCTGCGTGACTCTATCTTCTCACCCCTTGCTATGGAGGACACCGATTTTTATTTAGCTGCCGCTAGCGCGGAACGCTTAACTCCTGTTTATATGAACACTGATACAGGGGTGGCCCTTACGAACTATCCTTTGACTCATTATCCCCTTCGTGGAGCTAAACGTTATCTTTCTGGTAGGGCAGACCTCAGCGGTACTGCCTACGATTACTACCGATTTTGCCTTATGTTGCTTAATAAAGGTAGTTTAGATGGTCAGCAGTTGCTTAAAGCAGAAACGATAGACTTGATGTTAAAGGATCAATTAGGTGATGGCAGCATGGGCTTAGGCTTAGCAATCCAGCACAAATTTGACCCTCAGTATCCACGCTCGATTGGAAGTTATAGCTGGGGAGGCTTTTTTGCTACCACTTTTTGGGTTGAGCCCCAAAAGCAAATTATCGCCATTTTACTACTCCAAGTTTATCCCTTTAAGCATTGGGAAATCCAATCTCAGTTCGAACAAATTATTTACCATCAGCGGTAGTATCTATCCACCAATATTTGAAATCTTTCTTAGATGAAAAAAATCCTCACTTACAAAGGCGCCGTCATGACTTGGGAAAGCGACTCCAATGGCCATATGAACGTCATGTACTACATCAATAAGTTTGAACATGCTGGGCGTAATTTCGAAATGGAGCTTAAGCTTGGCACCGCCGATGATCGGGAAAAGGTCGGGATGGTAGTCTTAGAGCAGCAGGTGAAATATCTCAAAGAGGTCTTTGAAAATGATTTGCTCTACATTGAATCTAGCTTAGTGGAGGTAGGAAACAAAGCTTTTACCCTCTTTCATGAGATGTATAACGCTCGCTCTCAAGAGCTAGTTTGTACTATGCGTATTGTGTTGGTTCTCTTTGATAAGCTCAATCGCAAAGCCCTGCCTTTGCCTCCAGAACGAAAAGCTGCGATGGAATCTCATTTACAAGCTTAGGATTTAGCCCTCGAATTTAGGCTATAGGCTATAGGCTAGGGGGGATGAGCGTTCGGCGCAGCCGTAGCAAAAAACCAAAGCCTCCCAAAACTGTGGTAGCAGGAATCAGATCTTGGCTAGGGCCTCTTCTTTGACCCAACCCACATTTTCGCTACCGTCAGTATTGGTGATTTCGACTTGCTGCCATTCCTGCAATTGATCGAGGATACGCACTCGATAGCCTTCACGCAAGATCATCACTTCTTGCGCTCCATTAGGGGCGTCTCTGAGGGATACAGTCGAAAGCATCACAATTGCTTGGCCGCTATCTTTTTCAGTACTTCTTTTTTGTAGGCTGATCCATAATAAGGCCACGGAAATAACCGCTAGACTGATACCGCCAAAAAAGGTAACTCGTCTTTGTGAGCCTCTGCGAGAACGCAAAAACCAGGCTCCGGCAAAATAACTGAGCCAAATCACCACCAATGAGCAAATAGCCCAGAAAGTAGCACTTTGGACGCGGTAAAAACGTTCTCCTTGTTCCAAAATCGCAAGATCACTCACTGCGTCCGGATTATCCGTAATGCTTGCTCTCGCTAGATTGAGATTATGTTCGATTTCGACATTGCTAGGGTCTAGGCGTAAAGCTTTCTCATAGTGCAAAACTGCGGAGCCAATGCGCTTGAGTTGATACTGAGCATTTGCCAGATTGTAGTGTAAAGAAGCAGAGCTATATCCTTCTTTGATCAGGGCAAGGTAGCGCTCAGCGGCTTGGTCATAACGGTCGTTTAAGTAGGCCGCATTTGCCGCTGCAAAGCGATCTGCGGGTGGAATCTGCCCCTTGACCGAAACCCCACTCAGGAGCAACCCTATCATCAATATGATTTTCAATCCTTTCATTCGGCTTCGATGTCTTGTTCCATTTCGGTGATAAGCGCAGAAGCTTTATCGTACATGCTTTGCATACCTCCGGCTACCGCCATAGGGGCAAAGAGGGCCATTTCACTATCGTCGAGAATGCGAGTAAAGCTTTGCACACGCCCTTCTGCGACTTTTTCAGCTCTCAGAGCTTCGCTGATATTCTCTCGCGAAAGCGCAGAGGGTCTCAAATTGAGTTTGTCGCCTACGTAGCCGTACATAGCTCTGACCAATTCATCATAAAAGGCTTTTTCGTCTTGCTTTTTGAGATGTGTACTGGCTGTCGCCAAACGCTTAATCGCTTCTTTACTGGCATTACGGCGTTTATTACCGGTAACGTCTGCCGCTTTCTTTTGGCGTCTATCTTGGTAAAAGTAAAAACCAATAAAGAGCACTATGGGCAGTAGCCATAAACTCCAGAATATGGCCGAACCAGCCAGACTTTTGTAAGTGCGAGGATAGCCAGGGTCTTCGTTAATACCATAAAATACTGGTCCTCCATTGCCTTCTTCCCCGATTTCTATCTCCTCTTCTGGCCCCCCTAGGGCCTCTCCATCTACTTCTACCACAAACTCTGGTCCTTCGATGACTTTGTAGCGCCCATCGGCAATGTCAAAGAAGGCAAATTGTACTTTGGGAAGACTGAACGTTCCCGGATTACGGGGCACTAAAACATACTCTATTGTTTTTTGACTGTTGATCATTCCACCAGCCCGAGATTGTATATCATTGACCTTAGGGGTAAATGCATCAAAGCCTTCCGGAAATTCAAGCGGGGGCATATTGATCGCCTTGAGATAACCTTTGCCTTGGATATCGACTTTGAGGGTAAGGGCCTCTCCCGTTTGGGCTTTCGCGGTATCCAGTTTTACCTCCATCTCATATGTGCCGACAGCGCCGGTAAAGGCGTCTGGTTTGGCACGGTCTGGCAGGGGAAGAACTTCTAATTCCAACTCATTAGAAAATAATGGTAACTCCACATTTTGATAACGGTCAAAGAAGCTGTCAAAAAAACTTTGCGGCTTCTGATTGCGTACCAAAATCTGAATTGTGGTCTGTAGCTGGAAGGGTTTGATGGTGAGTTTTCCTGTTTTTTGAGGGATCAATACCATCTGATCGATCACAAAGGAGTTATAGTCCTTACCATTGTAGGTATCGGGACGATAGCGGCTCTCTTTATTCTCGATCGGCTCGATCCAAAAACCATCATAGTCAGGTTGCTCTGGAGAAGAAGCCCCTACGATGTTATATCCTCTTTGCGTATAAACTTTATAGGCAAGCGTTAGTTGCTCTCCTTGGTAAACTTTGCGTTTATTGGTATAAGCACGCAAAAAGACATTTTCGGCCAATGAGGCAGCATCAATATTCGCCTTTCTTGCGTTCGCGCTTTGCTGATTATTTGAGCTAGTATTATTGGCTTGCCCCGCTACGATTTTGACCTGTAGCTTTTGCGTGGTGTAAGTTTTCTTAGGCGTTTTATAGCTAGCCGCTCCAAGACGGAAAGTTCCCTTCTGACTACTACGCAAATAATAAGTGTAGCTTACAGAGCGACTTACATTACCATTGACGATCTGGATACCTTGAGACATCTTAGGTGCGCCTAAGCTTTCCAGCTTTCCAAAGTCAGGGGCTTTAAATTCGCCTTCTTCCAGATTTTCAGCGGTAAAAGTAACTGTAAAAGTTTGACCCTGCTGCACTGTGGGTGAGGACAAAAAAGCTTCGAAGCTTTGTCCCCAGAGCTCCCCAAAGGCAGTCAGCATGCAGAGCAAACAAAAAAGCTGTTTCATGCCATTATTTTTTACCAATCTTTATCGGAAGTACTTGCCTTAGGTTTTACTTTTCTTTTGGGAATTTCTTCCAAAAGCTCTTTCTCTTCAATTTGGAGATTTTCAAGCATTTGTTCGATTTGTTCCCGCGTCATATTTGGGTTTTGTAATACCTGCTGATCTTGAGGTTTACCTTCAGAAGGATTGTCATTTTGTTGTTCGTCTTGTGCCTGATCCTGTTGTTCCTGCTCCTCTTGCTGCGATTGATCTGACTGATCCTGCTCCTCATTTTGTTGGTCTTGCTGATCTTGATTTTTGTCCTGCTCGTTTTGGTCCTGATTATCCCCTTCCCCTTGCTGCTGTTGTTGTTCCTGTTGTTGCTGTAGCATTTGTAAAGCATAGGCCAGATTATAACGGGCGTCAGCATCGTTGGGATCGTGGCGCAGGGCTTGGGTGTAGCCTACCACTGCTTTATCAAATTCTTGCTGGGCCATATGGGCGTTACCGATATTGTGGTAGGCTTTGGCTTTGTCTAGATTTGATTCGGCTAATTGAGCAGCTAGCTGATAAGATTGAATAGATTCAGGAAAGCGCTGTTGCTGATAAAGGGCGTCGCCAAGATTGAAATGACCTTTGGCATCCCCAGGAGCCAATTCAAGGGCTTTGCCATAAGCAACCTGAGAATCGGCAAAGTTGCCTTCTTCATAGGCTTTATTACCCTCTCTCAGTAGGCTGCGAGCGCGATTGTCTTCCAGTTGAGCGAAGCTCAAAATCGGAAACCAAAAAAGACCTACAAATAGCCAATATTTACTGCTCATACTTTAAATATTTTCCAATCAGAAAGCCACTCGCTGCGTCTCTCCGAGATGAAGTATTCTAAAACTAAAAACAAGATCCCGAGTCCTAACAACCACTGGAAATGATCCTCGTAGTCAGTAAAAACCCGATCTTCAAATTGTTGCTGCTGAAGCTGTCGTAAAGCCCGCCGAATGCGTTGCACATCACTCAAGCCACCTTGTAAACGGAAATAATTGCCTCCTCCGGCTGCTGCTACTTCTTCGAGCATTGCCTCATTGAGTTTTGAAACCACGATTTTACCCGTACGGTCCCTTTTATAATCATCACGATTGTTGACGCGAATCGGGATCGGTACGCCCTTGGTTCCCCCAATACCTAAGGTATAAATGGTGGTGCCATTTTCGGCGGCTTTGATCGCGGAGGTAACGGCTCTGCCTTCATGATCCTCCCCATCAGAGATAATCAGTACGGCCCTAGATTGAGATTCGCCCGAGGCGAACGCTAGTTCTGCGATATCTATTGCTTCTCCTATGGCGGTGCCCTGAGTGGCGGCCATATCAGGATTGATCGTACTTAAAAATGTCTTGATCGTTACGTAGTCGCTCGTAATGGGAACTTGCAGATAGGCATTACCCGCAAAAATGATCAGTCCAACTCGATCACCTCCCAGTTGATCGATGAGCCTCGAGACTACTTCCCTTGCTTGCTCCAAGCGATTAGGCTTAACGTCCTGCGCCAGCATGGAACGAGAAATATCGACCGCGATCATGAGATCTACTCCTTCCCGCGTCATGGTTTCTTGCTTTAAACCGTATTGAGGGTTGGCCAAGGCGCCAATCAGCATGGCTAAGCCAATAAAGCCCATCACAAATTTAGTCTGGTGCTTGTAATCTGGCTTGAGCGGCATGAGATAGCTCAAAAGGCTGCCCTCCCCAAAGCTAAGCGTTGCGCGACGGCGATAACGCATAAAAGCCCAATACACCAAGGCTAGCGGCACCAATAGGAGCAGCAACCAAAATGCTTCTGGGTTCTCAAATCGAAATCGTTCCATGCTTTAGGGAATGTTCCTTACTAGGGTATAACGCAATAATAGCTCCAATAAAAACAGGCTCGCACCGAGCATCAGGAAGAGATAAAAAGCTTCACTCCGACGGGTAAGCTTGCTCATCTCTATACGAGAAGTTTCTAACTCATTGATGGACTCATAGATATTTTCAAGGGCTTCATTATCGGTCGCTCGAAAATATTGGCCATCTGTTTGCTTGGCTATTTCTTGCAATAATTCTTCGTCAATTTTGACTTCTTGATACACATATTTAGTGCCAAGAAGGCCTTGTACTTGTACTGGGATTTTGCCACGTCGACCCACCCCAATGGTATAGATGCGAATGCCATAGGTCTTGGCCGCTTCGACTGCCATCATGGGCTGGATCTTGCCGGCATTGTTTTCACCATCCGTCAAAAGGATCACTACTTTACTTTCGGCCGTAGATTCTTTGAGGCGATTGATGGCGGTGCCTAAACCCATACCGATGGCCGTTCCGTCTTCGATCAAGCCACTTCTGATTTCACGCAATAGTTGCTGAATCATGATGGTGTCCGTGGTAAGCGGACATTGGGTAAAGCTCTCTTTGGCAAATACCACTAAACCCACTCTGTCATCGGCCCGTGCTTGAATAAATTCAGAGGCTTTTTTCTTGGCTGCTTCCAATCTATTGGGTTGGAAGTCGCGATGGGTCATGGAGGAAGAGATATCCAAAGCAATAACAATATCAATCCCTTCGGTCTCAATTTGATCTTCTGTCTGCACAAATTGCGGTCTGGCCATGGCTACGATGAGCGAGCCAACGGCGAGGATACGCAGGACATATAAGTGTCTTTTGATCCACCCTCGCCAAGGCGAAGAATGCTTACCTAAGCCTGAAAGAATAGGTAGCTTAAGCACTGGATATAATTGCTGGTAGCGCCAAATTTGCCAAGCCAAAAACAATAAAGGCAGGATCAGCAGTAAAAGCCACTGCTTATCGGCAAATTCGATGGTATCCCAATAGTTCAAATACTTACTCATTTTCCGGACCCTCCAATTCCTCAGCGGCCTTTGTGGCGGCAATTTCTTCTTTGCTAATTTGAGTACGTTTTACAAACTCTCTGGCGAGGTTCATATTATCTAAGTTCTCCTGCTCCGTAGGGGTGAATTTTGCGAACTTGGCCAATTCAGCCATTTGCAACATCCCTTGCAGCTTTTCTCTCAGCTTATCCTTATTTAAACTAGTATTCAAGTCCCTAAGGATATCATCAGTAGTCGATTCAAGGGCAGGGACCTTAAAGCGACCTTCAATGTATTCTCGTAGGATATGAGAGAGTTCAAAATAATACTCTCGGGCTTGCCCACTTTGCCAGTATTTGGCGGCTTCCAATTGCGAGAGCTTGCGCATAGCGATCTCATGCGGCGGAAGGGGAGGCGCCTTTGGTTTGATGACCTCTTCTTTACGATTGAGGCGTCTAAATAATAGGACCAAGCCAAATATTACTGCGCTTAATACCAAGGCTCCGGCGGCATAGGGCCAGATATCAGTAAAACTCAGCGGGACTTCGTAGATATCTTTGATCGGCTTGTAGGCCTGAGTCGTATCAATTACGGGATAGTCGAAGCGAAGCAAAATAGAATCCGTAGTAGCCAAAATGGCAGGGCTTCCATCAGTGGGTTTGGCACTGATCTTTTGAGCAGGAAGATATACGAAACCAGAATCAAAACTGGTAACTTCCATTTGCAAGATCGAACGTTGATAGTTGCCTACGCTTTTGACTTGGCGTTCTCCGAGGGAGAGAATTTCTAAACTACCTAGCTTTTCTCCTTGCTGATAGGCAGGAAGCTCAAGCTCCATTTCAGCTAGATGTTCAACGGTGATTTTGAGTGGAATGGGGCTTCCGATGAGGGCCCTGAGGCTATCTACCTCTGCCTGTGCCCTGATACTCTGTGCTTTTGCCAGAGGAAAGCTGATCAAAAGGATCAGGCTCAGAATGATGAATTTGCTTGATTTACGCTGCCGCATATTATTTTTGAAGCCATGCAAATATATCGTTTTTTGAGCCCTGAGGGGTGTTAATGTTTTGTTAAAGTCTAAGTTAATGGCCTTGGAAAAAGAATGGTTTTGGAGTGTAGATTGGGGAACGAGCAGAGTTCGAATTGCCCTAGTCAATAGACCTGATGGTAGTGTAAGCAAGCGTTGTGATTTTGATCTAGGAATTTGGGCGCTCTATCAAGCATGGCAAAAGGCTGGGGAGCCTTCTAGGATCGCTTTCTATCTAGAACGATTATTTGATCTCTTCCCTGAAAAGGACTTCCCGGATGCTAGTGCAATTCCAATAGTGATCTCAGGCATGGCTTCTGCCTCAATCGGCCTCAAAGAATTGCCCTACGCCCAGTCTCCCTTTTCCTTAACAGGACAGAATATCGTTTCGGAATGGATTCGACAAGATGTCTTGCTCATCTCGGGTTTGCAACTGGGCACTGAACTCATGCGGGGTGAAGAAACGCAATGCCTAGGTTTGGATTTAGCCTTGGAGGGTGCATACTGTTTTTTGTTGCCGGGGACCCACAGTAAACACTTATTAGTTGATAATCAGTTGATTCAGTCTTGTCAAACCGTGATGACTGGAGAAATGTACGCTATTCTTACTAAGCATTCGATATTGCGCGATTCCCTTGCAGGGAACGAAGCGTTCGACGAAGTCGCCTTTAAAGCAGGGCTCTCCCAAAGTCAAAAAAAGCCTCTAACTGCGAATCTGTTTGGGATCAGAAGCGCTGATTTGCTCAAACTAAGATCCCCAAAAAGCAACGCTGATTACCTAAGTGGCTTATTGATTGGAGCAGAGTGCCAAATTTTGCCTAGCGATAAGGTGGTTTTAGTAGCAGGAGATTCCCTTTGGGAACGCTACTCTCTGGCGATAAGATCTCTAAGGCCCGAAGTAAAACTGACTTGTCTTTCTGAGCAAGAGGCGAAGCGCTTGGTCATCGAGGGCCAGCGAAAGATCCTCAATGCTCAAATCACACCCGGCTTGTCATGAACCGAAAGCGAAATGTGGAGGTGATCGCCTGTGCCGCCATGTCTAAGTGTATTGAATCCCATGATCCTGAAGTACCACTGAGTCAGCGTATTGCGAAGCTCTGATCGACCATTAGTCCGTAAATCCATTGCATGAACGTAGCCGGTGCTTTGTTCATAATGGAGCGAGTTTTTAATCGTCTTAAGCCCCATTTTTTTATAGTCCTCTTGGACTCGGGACATATCTGTAACTAATAAGCCTTGATCGGCCAAAACAAAAGTACCTACAGCAAGGCGCATAAAGGGATGCAGGGAAGTATATTCTTTTTTGACTGCTTCAGTCTTAGCATTGGCTCCTGAGAGGTTAATCATGCTGTAGCCTACAAAAGCGGCTAAGACAGCAAATACAACAAAAGACTTGACTTTGAGACTGGTACGAGTGACTTTGCCTGCGCCGATGATAGAGTCATAGAGCATCACTACATAGATCAATAAAACGAGGAAAACGGCTCCCAAACTAGTCAATAAGGCTAACCAATGATTCCAATGATAGGATTCATACAACCAAGTTGCCCCTCTGATGAGAAGGACAAATGGCAAGACCAACATCAGCGTTAACTGAAGCAGGAAGGATAGTATTTTTCGTAGTCGTTTCATCTAGTGTCGTATTTGCTTATGCTATCTAAAGGACTACTAATCAAGGCTTAGGTTGGAATTGAGATGCATTATCCGCAATTAGTTTGACCGAGAGACTATACGACCAACATAGCCGCCCCAAAAACGCCTGCGCTATCCCCCAATTTGGGGCGCAAAAAGACGGTTTCCATGCGAGGATTAAAGACGTATTTGGCGACTTCTGCCACAGCTCGGTCATATAAAACGTCTACGTTGCTGACTCCTCCGCCCAAAACAATGGCGTCTGGGTCTAAGATATTGATAATGGGTCCCATACCTTTGCCAAAAAAGTGAACCAAACGATCCATAGTGGCATCAGCATGTTTATCGCTACCCGCATGGTGGCGCTCTACGATCTCTTTGAGTTTACGCTTATTGCCGGAAATAGAAGAATAATAACGCTCAAGACTAGGGCCTGATAAGATGGTTTCCACACAACCGACTCGACCGCAATAGCATTCCCCGCCTGACTCATCTAAGAAGTTATGGCCCCACTCGCCGCCTATGCCATGCCGGCCATTAATGATTTGATTATTGACGACCACGCCTCCGCCAACTCCTGTACCCATGATGACACCAAAAACGACCTTAGCGTTCGGCAAAGCCGCTGGAACCGCACCCATCATTGCCTCCGCTAAGGCAAAGCAGTTGGCGTCATTGGCCATCACTACTGGAATACCTAATTTGGTTTCGAGATCGCGGTGAAGCGGCATGCCATTGAGGACAGTAGTATTGCTGTTTTTCATGACCTGATCTGTCGGATCAATGGCTCCAGGAGTACCAATACCGATTTTCTGAGGACCTTCGCCCGTTTCTTCGGCCATCAAATCAATCAGTTTGGCGATTTGATTGATGATGTGTTCATAGCCATGTTCTTTTTCGGTGGGTACGCGGATGCGACATTTGACTGCTTGTGCATTAGCTTCCTTCAACACCACCCCTTCTATTTTGGTACCGCCTAGATCTATACCCCAATAAGACGCCATATTCTTGTTTATTTGGGCACAAGCATAGGGAAGGGGAGGGAATTATGCAAACATCCCGAAGGACTTATCATTTGGGAGTTAGCCAAAGATTGAGTTTGAGCTGGAAAAAAGGCCTGAAATTGACTTTAGGAATGATGAGTTCACTTTCCCGATAGCTGCTACTGAGAGTGCTGAAGCTCTCGACAGCAAAGAACTTATTGTCGAGGTATTGTAGCTGCCACCAGACAGAGGCTTCTATAAAGGCAGGATTGCGTAGTCTCAAGCGGAGACCGGTAGTAGGGCCGGTTTGATGGTTACGGATGTGTAGATTGATAGGAGTGAGGATGTTGCTGAGATTGATCATAGCAGTATTTGTGAATCTCAGCTGACTAAAATGCTTATAACCAAAATCGAAAAAGAGTAATGCATCGGGCACTGGAGATTTGATCTGCCAGCGATTTTCCCAGGTAGCGAGATAGATGGTGGTGGTATCAAGCGTTGTTTCCGAAAAAGCATCCCAATTGAGGTAGGAAACGTGAATTTCTTTGCGGTAAAAGGAAAGCTCAGAATTGAATTTAGGGCCATGACGGTACTGAAGTCGCATACGCGTCTCAAGATTGCGAGTAGAGCGATCGGTCAAATTGCGGTCTTCAAAGTCCTTGACATTGTAGGTTACATAAATGAACTGTTGCCCACTCAAGCGCCATTTAGAAAGAAACTGCCATTCATACTCAAACTCCATGCGCAGATTGCGTTGGGTGTAATTGTCTTGGCTGCGTTCCTTGAAAAGGAAAGCATACCGCCGCACTCCCCCAATCAATTGATAACGAGTGGAAAAGTTCCGCGACCAGCGGCCCCTCCAATCAATACTCAAACCGTAGTTTAGCTCATCGTGATCATCAAAATTATCATCTGCTGGGGTATCATATTGAAGATATCGATTGGAGCCTAAGAGGGTAATGCGATGTTTGGCAGAAGGGTGATAGGCAATTTGAAGCTCTAGATTGGTGAGATTGCGGAAATAATCCTTTTGCTGCTCTCGTTCGAGCAGGCGATTGTATTCTATATCGGGGAGCTCCATAGAATTTTCTAATTCATAACGCCTGCCTAAATATTGGTATTCATACAAGAAGGCTAGATTAAGCTTTTTAGTTGTACTCGAAATCCTTTGACGGGTGTAAAAGTCAATCTGATTGAAGAGCAGATCGTTAAATTCTGCTTCAGAGGCAGTAAATAGGCCATAATCAAACTGCCGTCTTGTGTAGGTCAAATCATTGGCAGACTCAAGCAAAACGCCTGGTAGGAGTTCATATTGCAGGTTGAGTTGCCCACCGAGGGTATCGGCTTTGATTTGTTTGACAGAACCCAAAGTATAGTTATCCATCTGATTGCTGCCTCCTCTTAAGCCAAGCGCCAAAGCTGCGGATTGGTTGAAACGCTTAGACCAGAGACTTTGGAGCATCAGATTTCGCTGAAGCCGAGGTTGAATGTACTTATCTCGTGCATAAAACCGAGTTTGCATTTGGAGCCCATCTTCCCACTGGTACTGGGATTTTATAATCAAAGCTGGGGATAAACCCTGATCTAAAATCTGAGAGCGAAGGTCCCAACTATATCCCAAAAGAGGGGTGATACTTAGCCAATTGCCTTTGCGATAGGTAGCTCCCGCATAGAGACTGTACGCTTGGGTGCCAGAATTGAAAAACTGATCTAGTTCGGTATGCTGGGCCAATTCCCAATGATCATTGAGTTTGAAAGCCTGCTGAAAATAGAGTTTGAAGTAAAGCTGCACGAAGGGATCAGTTTGACGGAAACTATTGTACAGATTGTCATGATGAAAGCGGAGCGCAAGGCTGTAGCGATCTTTTTGCCAGCTATGATTGATGTCCCAAAAAGTGGCGTAGGTAAAATTGTTTTGGCGTTGAATGGAAAGTTGAAGCCCTGGTTGCGTCTCTTGCGCCTGAATCTTGTTACTGAAGATCAGAGCGGCGATAAAGAAATAGTAGCGAAGTGGGTTTCTCACGTGATGAATTTACAGCTTTTCCCTTGAGGCAGCAATCCTGAAATTTTATCAGTATGGCATACTTAGAGAGGTTTATTTTTGATAATATCTTACCCTTTTAAAACTCCATAATATTAGAGAATCACTATTTATTTTGATCTTATACCTGAGGATACATAATAGAGTAGTGCTATTGATTGATCGAGGAGCTTCGTTTCAGTGTAAGAAAAGGATTCGCTTTTTACATATCAGTTGAATTTAAAATGCTATTAGTCAGTAATAGTTAGTTATATTTGAATTGGCATCTTGATACGAGATTAAAGATTTGTAAGATTTTTGAATTTTTTGAAGTAAAAACTACTTTTGTAATGGTTATAATCTTATGCATAATATAGCCTTCAAAAATGAAATGGATTATTACCCTTGCTTTTAGTGCATTGCCTGTCCTAGCGCTCCAAGCGCAGAATCCTATGTTTTGTAGGTTCGAGTCCCACTTTGGGGAAGTACTCGCTTGGCTGGAGGGCAAATCAAATATTGAAATCACGGAGAAGGTGGCTAATCAAATGATCTTAGTTGATTACAATGATGCTGCCTATGGATATCATTTCAACCGTGGGATGCTCTACGAAATCCAAATGCGCCGTGTTTTTGCTACGAGGAAAGAAGGCAAAGAAGCCTATGAGGGCTGTATGCGATATTTTAAGATGATCTCTCCTAAGGGTTCTGAGTTTAAAAACGGTAAAGGTCGCTCTTGTCAGATTCGTGAAGCCCGCGGGCGATTGTATGATTTAGAGCTTTGCCAACTAGAAGGTGGGCATGAAGTATTTGAATTGGTCCTTACTGCCAAAGAGCCTAGAATGATGCCTTTTGACGAGCACAATCCAACAGATAGTCGATATTCATTAGATGAAGGACTCACGCATGAATATTTACTCCAATCTATCAGTAATCTGAAGCTAAACTTTTTGTAGGAAGCGTATTTCTTGAGAACTTTGCGCAAAGCAAAATGAAATGACAGAAGTACAAAGCGCTTTTCAACGTCTGGTCCAGATTGTGGAGGAATTACGAGTAGAATGCCCTTGGGACCGAAAACAAACCAAAGAAAGTCTGAGACACCTTACCATCGAGGAAACCTATGAGTTGGCAGATGCGATTCTCAAGGACGATAATGCTGAGCTTAAGGTGGAGTTGGGAGATTTACTCTTACACATCCTTTTTTTATAGTAGTCTTGCTGCGCAGAACGGTCATTTTACGCTCGCGGAGATGATTGAAGCTCAGATTGAGAAATTGATTCGTCGGCATCCTCATGTGTACGGAGATTTGAAAGGGGCAACGGAAGCTGAGATCAATGCCAATTGGGAAATCATCAAAGCCAAAGAGAAAGCATTGCTAGGGCATAAAGAGGCCTCTGTGCTGGATGGAGTGCCCGAAAGCTTACCCTCCTTGATCAAAGCTCAGCGCATGCAGGAAAAAGCGGCCAATATCGGTTTTGACTGGACCAATAAAGAAGACGTCTGGGGCAAGGTGCAAGAAGAGTTACAAGAGTTTAAAGAAGCTGCTACTCCAGAAGAGCGGGCCGAGGAGATGGGAGACCTACTTTTTTCGCTTGTCAATTATTGCCGTTTTGAAGGCATCAATGCGGAAGATGCGTTGGCCAGAACCAACGCAAAGTTTTACCGTCGATTTCAATCTGTTGAGGATCAGGCTCGAGCAGCCAAGCAAGATCTAAATGAGCTAAGTTTAGCCACGATGGAGGACTTTTGGATCAAGGCGAAGCAAAAGGAAAAAGAATAAAAAAAGTGATTTTTTTGGTCAAAGATTTGGAATATATCAGGGCTTGCCCTATCATTGCAGTCCCATCAAACAAGCAGCATTAATGATGGCTTGTAAAATGGCACATTTGACATGTTGGTCCGGTAGTTCAGTTGGTTAGAATACATGCCTGTCACGCATGGGGTCGCGGGTTCGAGTCCCGTCCGGACCGCTAGAATTTTTAGAAAAAAATGTCCTACATATCGTAATTGTAGGACATTTTTTTGTGCCTATTACTCTCCGTTTTGTTGGAAATCTTGAGGCTGCTGCCGTTGCTGATTCACATATTCCTGAATAAACCCTATCTTTATTTAAAAGAATTGATATGGGTTTGCCCGTAACCAAAGTTCATAATTATTCACCCGAGGAATACTTTGCGATCAGTGAAGAGGCTGAGTCTCGGTATGAGTATGAACATGGAAAAATCCTAGATATGGGGACTACCTCCGAGCCCCATAATGACTTGGTGTTTAACCTCACTCGTTTGCTCAAAGATGCAACTGCCGGTAAAGGCTGCAAAGTACAATTTGAGACCATTCGGCTAGAAGTAGAAGAAGCGGGAAAATACTACTTGCCTGATGTGATGCTCACTTGTGATGCAAAGGATCATTAGGATTACCAAACGAAGCGGTATCCATTGCTAGTAATTGAGGTCTTATCAGAATCTTCAGAAATCAGGGATCGAGGTGATAAATTTCATGCTTATCTGCGATTACCTTCCTTACAATATTATGTGTTGGTGTCCCCAGACAAGCTGAAAGTGGAACTATTTGCAAAAATGGAAACCGGTGGTTGGGCCTATAATCTGTTTGACCGAAATCAAGATATCATTTCACTAGAAAAAAGTGGGGTTGAACTTTCGGTTTCAGATATCTATCAGGATGTAACACTCGTTCCTTATGTAAGCAGTCCAAAGGTTGATGAAAAATGATCATAGACTTAGGGTTCTTTTTCCATGAATTTGGGAAGAGAGAAAAGCATAGTTTCTTACCAAAATGAGGAGCTGTAAGCGAGACCTCTCGTTTTTCAATGCTATAAACCACTGAAAAAAGGAAGTTAAAACGTCAGTTCGAGTCCCGTCCAGACCGCCAAAAAATCCAGAAGGAGTTACGCGAGTAACTCCTTTTTGGTGCATCAATTTTTGACCGCAGCTCATCAAAATGAATGATTCTGTTGTTATTCCCACCTTGAGAAGCTAATATTCTAGTAAAACTGATTGACCTATAATTAAAATGAAAAGATTATTAGCCAGCATGCTTGTTGTACTGATTTTTGCCCATTGTGCTTCTGATGTCAAGGAAACCGAAATCCTAAGCTTGGGCAGTGGAAAAGTAGAGCGAATTGAGGCCTTTAGTTCTAATTATGTCGTTTCACGAAACGTCGATGTCTGGTTGCCTGATAATTATTCAGAAGAGGAAGAGTACGCTGTCCTTTATATGCATGATGGGCAAATGCTTTATGATTCCACCCGTTCATGGAATGGACAAGAATGGGGCGCAGATGAGACCATCAGTAAGCTGCTAGATGAGGGCGAAATTCGAAAGACTATTGTGGTTGGAATTTGGAATACAGAGCTAAGGCACTCGGAATACTTTCCTCAAAAACCCTTCGAGAGCTTGCCAGAAAGTCTCCAAGACTCTCTCATTGAACATGGAAAGAGAAATCCAGAAACTGCTTTATTCAAAACGGCTGTTTGCTCTGATCATTATTTAACTTTTCTCGTAGAGGAACTGAAACCCTATATCGATGACAACTATTCGACCCTGCCCGACAAGCAAAACACCTTTATTGCAGGCTCTAGTATGGGAGGTTTGATTTCGATGTACGCGATTTGTGAGTATCCAGAGATTTTTGCTGGTGCAGCTTGTTTATCCACTCATTGGGTGGGGACATTTGATACCATTAATAATCCTATTCCGCAAAAATTTGTGGAATATCTCGACGATAATCTACCCAAGCCCGAAAGTCATAAAATCTACTTTGATTATGGTACAGAAACGCTGGATAGTTTTTATGAGCCATACCAGCTGCTAGTAGATTCTGTTGTCCAAAAACATGGCTATACGTTCGATAACTGGATGTCTATGAAGTTTGAAAATGAAAATCACTCAGAAAACGCTTGGCGAAAACGCTTGCATATTCCGCTGACTTTCCTCCTAAAGTAATCGTGATAGGGTGCCGCTAATCTACCAATGAAATATAACTTTCAGCGCACAGGGGGCATTTTTTCAAGCAATTGCTGAAAACGATTTCTCAGGTAATACTCGGATTCAAGCTGGTATAGGTGAATGTCTGCCTTCCACTTCCATTAAGTGCTCGCTACTTCTTTGTTTTTTGATAGCTTTTTGGGGGAGGACCGCTGCGCGGAACGCTTAGTTCTTGCTCATGTTAGACGAGCCCTTGTCCACCTAATTAATAGGTCCTTACAGATAGTTGGTAGGAGGGGCGTATTTCGTAAACCCCGAGACAAGCGTTCCGCGCAGCGGTAAGCCCAAAACTAATACTGATTACACACCCTCAAAGGACTTAGAAAAAGAGGTACTATAAAAATTGGATCCCTCGATTACGCTCAGTCTTATCCACTTTTATTTATTACCTCACAAGATTGAGGATTAAGCTTACACCGTAGGTGCTTGAGTAGGGGACTTAAGGAAATTAATGTTTTTGCGGCTCGAATATTGTTTATGTATTTATTCATCTATTGTAATAAAAATTAGGACAAATGAGATTTTTCATATTTATTACGACTTCAGGTTTATAGGTATTAGTAAATCCACTTTAATTCATTCATTTCAGTAGCATAAAATAAAAGTAAGTAGGCTCCTTAATAGAGCTAAAATTCTCACCATATCAATAATGAAAAGAAAAAAAGGGAAGAAAAATCATTTACGTCTCCTGCTCATTCTTGTCATCGTCAGTGCTTACAGCCACACATTCTCTTCTGATTTCACGCTAAACGATAAAGATTCAAATACTGAATCGTCTAGCCTTGAGCTAGAATCCTTGGAGCTTTTTAAAGAAGAATCTAAGCTTGAAATAGTCAGTAACGGTTCCCAAATAGAACTTCCAGTAACTTTCGATAACGATACCATAGATTATACGCTAGATGATTTTGGCGGAAACTATTCATCAGTTGTTCTAGACCCGCTTGACCCTAGCAATATGGTAGGCATGACTACCAAGTCAATTAGTGCCGAAATTTGGTCCGGAACGGTAATTGGAACCCCTTTGGGTTTTGCTTCACCTATCCCCTTTTCTGCTTCAGAATCAAAAATGAGTGTAAGGATTTATAGTCCCTCAGCTGGACTACCCATTCGTCTCAAAGTTGAAGACGCAAGTGATAACACTATTTTTGTTGAAGCGGGTACATTTACCACCACGGCTAATGCTTGGGAAACCTTGGTCTTTGATTTTAATACACCCATTCCTGGTACAGGTCCGCTAGATCTTAACAATACCTATGATTTGGCTTCGATCTCTTTCAATTATGGCGTCACCGGTGCTGCTGCTGGAGCTGATACTATTTTTTTCTGGGATGATGTTCGGTTCTTATCTCAGATGGAATTGCCTCTTACTTTTGAAGATCCCAATATGGAGTATTCCTTCTCAGATTTTGGTGGTAATTACTCGAACTTAGGGGTAGATCCGATGGATCCTAC
>JBCCQN010000023.1:0-57080 GCA_039024315.1 Bacteroidota bacterium | reverse complement strand
GTCCTTGCATCCTTGGATTATCTCCTGATACATAAAGGCGGTTTGCGCGTTTTATTGATTGACGGAAGGCTTTTTGATTATGCTGCATCCCTATAAATAAAAAGGTACAAAAAAATTGCCCCACCGAAGCGGGGCAATTTTTTCATTATCTAACCAAAAGGAATTTATCATGAATTCCGGCTAGCGGAACTGACTTTCGGAGGTGTGAGGATCATTAGGGGAGAACGGAGATCGCATCTTCCATGCGGATTTCGGTTTGGGTCTCAGCCTGGGCCTCAAATGTCTCGGGTAGAGACCTTAGGACGGCTAAACTGCCCGCCAGAGCCAGCACTAATAAACTGGCGCCAATAAATTGCTGAATGATTCTCTTTTTCATTGTGATTATTGAATTGATTACATCCTAATTTACGGCTTTTTTATTAAATGTTTTAGGCAATATATCCCCTCTTAGCAAACGTGTCTTGAGACGCCAAAAGCGTGGATGATTTGTTGATTCAAGCAAGCCATTGGCCCAAAAATCAAGTTTAGAGTAGATAGTAAAAAGTATTTAGCACAAAGAAAATAGGTCTTTTTAAACCATTTAACCCCATTTTCCTAGATCTCAATACTGACTACCATGGCCTAAGTACTTAATTTAGTTTATCGCCAAAGCTAGTAGTCAAGCCAACTCCTAGTACATGCTTAAACTGTATGCCTACCTCTGCACCATCAGCCACAATGTCTTTGTCATAAATCAAATGCGTAAAGAAGGTTACTCCTAGCCATTCGGTAGCTTGTAGGCTCAACAGGTTCTCCCAATTGACATCAACCGCCAAGGGATCTTGCAGATAGTTCAAAAAGAAGTCCGCTTTGGTCTGATAAGTCAGATTCTCCCAAATCGCTTTCTGATAACGGATATTTAAGTAAGAACCTAGCTCGTAACGAACTGACTGATCAGCAAACTCCTCCGGCATATAGCGAGTACGTAAACTGGGATCGGTTACGATGGTAAGCTTAGAGTTGATAGGAGAGTAATACACACTCAAGTTTTCGTTTGGCTTAAAATCAATACCCGCACCGAAGTTGAGATAGGCAGGGTTAAAGATATCTGAAATAGCCTCTCCTACGGGTACTCCATCGGCATCAAACTCAAAACCAGGCGCAAATTGCGTACGGAAATTAAGTAAGGCTGCAAGCGCGACCTTCTCATTGAAGTTATAGCCATACTTAGACGTAAAGTCAATCCGGTCATCTCCCTTACGAGTGCGTGAGTCGCTGATTTCGCCTTGGTTGATCACCCCAAAGGCCAGATCGAGGTTATTGTTCCAGCTTTGTTTGCCTTTGTTGTAATGCGCGTACAAATTGACCAAAGAGCTGATAGCACGAGTATCAATACCACCACCTTGCCAGTTGTCACTCAAGGCAGTATTGTTAAAAGTCACTGTAACGATGCCGCCTCTTTTCCAAGAAGTGTCAGCTGGAGCTTCTTGTGCCCAAGCCGTTATCACCATTACAAAACACAAGCTGAGTAATAAGGAAATCTTTTTCATGTTTGGAAAATTTGAATATTTCGAATCTCAAATAGAGTTGTTTGTCAAAAATACTTGTTTGGGACGGACTGCAATTGCATACGTCACATAGTTTTGACATTACAAAAGTAACTACTGAGAGAAATATTCAAATTTTGGGAAGGCTTCACTCCCTTTTTGTTTTCAGACTAATGCCTTCCTTTCTGTGTGGTGGGCTAAGATGTTCAAACAAGGATGCAATCACATAATAAGGGGTATTCTCATCTATTTGCAGCATCAGCCGATCTTTTGGATGTTGATCAATAAAGTCTACTAAGCCTTGAGGATCAATCTTATGTGGCCCGACCTCTGATGACTCTATCCACCATTGAGCTCTTTTGTCAAGAGATATCTCCCAATCAATTTGATGGATACCACCGTAATCATTACTCCCTTGACTAGGCACATTGATCTTTAGAGAGTAAGGAGTCTGCCATAAAACAGTATCAAGGAAAAAGGGAAACTGGATAATAAGCACGACATTGAGCAGCGGTAAAATCATGGGAGAGAAAATAAGCTTATTTGTCTTTCGCATTTGGCTCATCGTCTTTTATAAAAAGACAAGAAACAAAGGCATTTTTCACAAATTTCACCTTTTCTTTTTCGCCAAAAATCCGGCAACTAAGGTTAAGAGTAGCCCTACCCCAAAACCCCACCACCAGAGATTGTCACTTTTTTGTAAGGGTCGCATGTCTCCGATTGGGGTAAAAGCAGCCCAGAAAAAAGGATGCGCCAATTGGTCGGTGAAAGCATCATTTACTTGGCCCAGCTGCGCTGAACGCATCGCCTCGGACTTAGTCTGGCCTTCTTTGAGGGCTAAGTAAAAATTGGGCAAGAGGTCTTTGTTGACTTCTCCATCGGGGATCCGCCAAAGCGTCGCTAAGAGACTGCGCGTTCCAGCGTAGCTGAAACCCCGAGCCAAACTCAGCAGACCTTCCCCACGAGAAAAACGACCGATACCGGTTTCACACGCACTCAACACTACCATTTCGGCAGGAATATCCATCGCATATAGCTCCCTCAACATCAGGCGGCCGCCTTGACTGGGCGTTCCCCGAACAGGGTAAAAAGCCAAAAAAGACTGATCTGGATCTTCATCATTTAGCACCCCATGAGTCGCAAGATGAATCAAACGATAATCAGCCGCCCATTCTTGAAAGTGAAGCAAACTGGCCGCTTCATTGAGATAGGTATCAGCCTTAAAAACTGCTTTAATATCCGCTAATTCCTGCTCTGTGTAGGGCAAGGCCGCCAAATCCAAGGAGTCTCTGATCCAAGAACTACGGAGATCACCAGATTCTCCCGAAAATATGGGTGCAAAAGCTAGCAACTTGGCTTTATCAGGCAGCGGGTCTTCGTTTTGCATTTGATCCCAGAGACTAGCTGAAGGCACATAAGAGATATTATGGTCCCGCAACATATAGTCATGCGAGCGAAAATGGGTGGCGTTCTCTGCCGGAGTCTGCAATAAGGCGCCAAAAGGTAAATAGCCAAGCATGCCATCTGGAACAATCACCAATTCACGAGCCAAGGGCAAACTGTCTCCTAAATAGGGCGCAAAAAGGGCTTGATGCAATTGATAAGCAGCGCGGGTGTATTGCTGACTCAGACGCAAATAGTCTTCATCGTCATAGGCTGAAGCGCTAACAAAAAACTCATAAATACCAGCTCGAAAGTCCTGAATTAAACTCGCCAAGCCAAAGTCGTTGGACAGTTTGAAAAAATGAATTTCGCCTTTACGAACGTCCAATAGATAGATATCTTTTTCTCCCACAAAATACTCGACCATACTCGCATCTGGCCCCAGCAAACGGTCTTGTAAGATCTCCAAAGGCAAAATGGATTGATCATATTTGAGGCGATAGTATTCAGGGTATTCCGTTTCAAAGCGAGTCAATAGGCTCTGATAGTCCTTTTTCAGGTCTTGAAAGCGTTGAAGTCGATCTGGATGCTCAGCTGGATCTGTTTGTTGTCGCAGGCTATCACGCAGCAAACTCAATTCGTAACGATATTGGCGCTCACTTGCCTGTAAATCCACAGGGATGCCTGCAAAATCTTGGGCTCGAGCGGTCTTTAAACTTTGAAACAGGGCCACGGCACGACTTTTTTCCATTAAGCGATAGGCTGCGGCTAGGTAGCTTGGCTCTTTTTCCTTTTCATAAAGAGCCTGCGCCAACTCTAAGCCTAACTCGATGATGGGGTAACTTTCATCTACCAATAGCTGCTTGTCTGCATCATCAGTATAGTCCGTTTTTAGAGAGTCGATCAAACTGACAGCTAACTCTACGGTTTGATAGGCAATTTGCGTCAAAGGCATGACGTGATCCGGCTCTGCCAAATGCATAGCCCTCAGTGCTTTAGCTTTACTACCAAGGGTATATAACAGCTCTTTGCGTACATAGAGACCTTGCAAAGAGGGGTTATCGGCAAGGCGATCTTGCTCAAAACCAGGCACCAAACTCTCTAGACTTTGCTGGTAAAAGGTCAAAGCAAGTGTATAATCTTGCTGCTCGGCAAATAGATCTCCCAAATGCCTTAGGTTTTCCCCTACGGCCAAGGACTGACGCCCAAATTGAAGCTCAGTAGCCGCGAGGGAGAGTTGATAGAAACGCTTGGCTTGCGGATAGTCTTGCTTTTGTAGGTAGCTCTTGCCAAAAAGTTGGAAGGTTTTGGCTAGGCCAGGATCCTCGGCTGGCAACAATGCTTGGGCCGCTTGGAGCAAGAAAAGACTGCTATCTGCTCCCTCTTTTAGCAAAAACAACTCGGCAAAGGCATGCAAAGTAGCCACCAAACGGTTACGATTACGGAGGCTTTGAGGGTACTTTTGATATTGCTCTTGGTTGACCCTCAAGGCTTCGCGATAATATTGGGCAGCCAAATCAAAATCTTGGCGCTGCTTGTAAGTATCCGCAAGGTATTTGCTATCCAAGCCCCAATCCAATAGGTTTTCCAGTTTGAGATTGTGGGCCCGAGCCGCTTGGTAGATTTCAATCGCCGCTTGACTATTGCCTTGCTGCCGATAGGTACTGCCCAAATAGCGGTAAGCACTGGTCTTATAATCTATCAGTTCATTTTCTGGATGCTGGTCCAGCAGAGAAACCACATGGCGAAACCGAGGTTCAGCCGCGCCGAAATCGCCAAAACGAAAATGGTAAGAGCCATAAAAAAAGTCTATCGAAATTTGGCGAGAGACGATATCAGATGCTGCCATCTCCGCTTTGTGCAAAACAAAAAGCGAATCCATCCTATCCAAGCCTTGCTTCAAAAATTCTAGTAGCTCAGACTCACTCGCACAATACACCTGCCAATCCAAGGCCACAAATTGACCATCTAAATCTCCCTGAGCGATGGCAAGTTCATACATCGCTTCAATATTGGGCAATTGATCGATAAAGCTAGGGCTACCACAATCCTCATAAATCAGCTCTGACAAGCTATCTAGCTTAGCCTCATATAGCTCCTCGCTTAGCTGAGCAAGCAAACAAAACGGGCCAATAGCCAGCATAAAAAATATGGTCCTTAACACAGCCATTATCAATCGCCTCTTGGGGTATTTTCCTAAAATACAGGACCCAAACGGCAGTGAAAGACTACCGTTTGGGTCTACAAATTACTTAATTATTGGGCGCGTCAAAAACGCTACTGAGGCACTTGAAAGGCCACCGTACTTACTGTTTCGACCCCTTTACGATCTTCATAGATCATCAGGGTTCCCTCTTTGAGGTTCTCAGGTACGTCTAGTTGATAGCGAACTGCACGCTCTACAAAAGAGGAAGTTCCCTCTTCTGCCTTCGCTACGATTTCCCCTTGGGCATCCATAACTTCGATGCGACGACCTACTGCATAAGTCTCAGGTAAGCGAAAGTCTGCAATGGTACTCAGATCCAGCTGAAATTTATCACAAACGATGCCCTGCGGATTATCACAAGGATTGGGGGGTGGACACTTTGGGGGACGACATCTGATGCGGCCTACTGCCTCAATACCCATGATCAGATTATCAGTTAAGGCAGACTGAGTTTGAATCAAAGCGAGCATATTTTCCTCACCGATGTCTTCAAACCGTTGGTTTTGATAGGCATCCTGCAAAGCTACTAAGGCTTGGCGTGAGGACTGAAGGGCAGAGATGGTGTAGAAGTAAGTACCTTCAAAGGTGGAGTCTAGTTCTTCGACTTCTTCAATTACGGGATCGATAGTTTCACAGCTGTAGAGTCCCATCAGGCAGATGGCAAGCATCAGACCTAGACTCAGGACGGGGAGTGCATTCTTCTTAAAATTCATTGCATACAGGTTTATTAGGGTATTCCTTGTGCAGACGTTTAAAAGATTTGAAATACATCAAATCTCCTAAAAATACTGAACATATCGGCAGAAATGAAAAATACGCAATTCCCGTGCCTATCCTAACAGTCGATCTTGCACGACTTTTTTGTGTACTGCTTCGCGATGGGAGCGGCTTACTGGCACCCGATGTTCTCCGATCAGTAATTCGTAACCTTTGAGGGTCTCAATTTTATCCAAAGCCACAATATAGGAGCGATGTACCCGCATAAACTGATCGTTCGGCAAAGCCTCCTCCACTGCCTTCATCGTCAACAAACTGGTGTAGCGTCGATTGGCTGTATACAAGCAGACATAGTTTTGCAATGCCTCCACAAAAAGAATGTCATCATAGCGGATCTTTTCGTATTGACTTTCGACTTTGACAAAAAAGTGGTCCTCAGCCGTTTTATCCGTTCCGGGAACGCTTGGTCGAAGCAACTGCCACTGTTTATACGCTTTGTTTACCGCTTTGAGGAAGCGCTGAAAGGTAATCGGTTTGACCAGATAATCGAGTACATCTAATTGATAACCTTCCAAGGCATAGGAAGGATAAGCGGTAGTAAAAATCGTGATGGGGGCACTTTCGAGGCTTTTCAAAAAATCTAAACCCGTAATACCTGGCATCTGAATATCCAGCAACATCAAGTCCACTTCTCCACTGGCAAGCGGCCCGATAGCCTCCATCGGACTTTCGCACAAGCCATACAATTCTAAAAATGGCACCTGCTTGAGGTAATCGGCCAGACCTTCGCGGGCCAATGGCTCATCATCAATGATTAGTGTTTTCATGGCTTTGTCAATACTTGGGGTAGTTCAGATTGACTATCAGCAGAAGGAGACATACTCATCCCTTGGGTTGGAATCAACAATCGAATCCTGAAGCGGCCGCCCTTTTTCATGATTTCAAAGCGGTGGGTGTCGGGGTAAAGTAGGTCTAAACGGCGCTGGACATTAGGTAATCCGATGCCGCCACTTTTGTTTTCCGCTGGCGCGGAACGCTCATTCTCCGCGTAAGTATTTTCTAATTCAAACTTTAAGCCTTCGGCGCTTTTTTCCAATTTCAAGAGGATGAGGTTTTCTTGCTGACTATGATGAGACACATGCTTGATCGCGTTTTCGACTAGGGGCAAAAGCAAAAAAGGCGCAATCACTTCATCCTTTATCCTAGGATCAATCTCTGTATGGATTTGGACTCGGTCCCCTTTTCGTAGCTTTGCCAGTTGAAGGTAGCTATCGAGATATTCGACTTCCTTACTGACGAGGATAAATGGCTCATTACACTCATAAAGCTGATAGCGCAGGATCTCAGAAAACTGAGCTAGACTTTCTTCCGCTAGCGTAGGATCTTTTCTGATCAGAAAGTATATGCTGTTGATAGCATTGAAAAGAAAATGAGGATTGAGCTGAGCTTTGAGGAGTTGGAGCTCTGTCAACAGTTTTTCTCGCTCCAATAAGCGGTTATGCTGAGCGCTCTGGCGACCGTCTCTGACCGATTTGATGATCATGGTCATAATCGCCGTAGTCACCATTGCCCAAAAAGTTCCCCCATAAAACCAAGCTTCGCCTCTTATATATTGCCATTCCTCAGGCGAACTTGTCTGTGAGTAATACCAGAGCATCAACACTCCAGTAAAGAGCAAGATGTTCAAGCTAAGTCCGAGAGCGTAGGCTAAGTAGCGCTTTTGATACAAAAAGCGAGGCATCAAAAAGTAGAGGTTAGGGTAGGTAACGCCGACATAGCAAGTCAGATACATTAGATTACCCCACACATCCCGCCATGAAGGGCTTCCTCCACTCATCCCTAAAGAAAAGCCATACCAAATAAAGCAATACCCTAGCCAAAAGGGGATATGATAAAGCTTGTACTTACGCCAGTTTTGGCGCCACTGCGGACCGAGTATTTCAGAAAGAGCTTTCATCCCTACTTAAGTTAGAAGGATTTTGACCTTTCTCACAATTCACTTGACCAATGGCAAAGCCTAGCTGACTAATGGTAAATCTGCCGCCCAAATCATTTTTTTCTTTCCCTCTGTAAGAAAGTCCGCGTTTGATCTGTCTAAATCCACAACTCATCAATCAAGATTGATTTTTTGGCTGGCCAGCCGCTTTCTTCTGTCATTAACAGATAAAACGCATGAAACTAATTTCTAGCCTACTAATTGTTATTTGGGGTCTCACCCTCAACCTCTTGAGCGCCCAAGACCTCCTCTTAGAAAATGCCACGGTGCTTGATCCCCAAGGTCAAAGCGCTGAAAAGGTTCACTTGTGGATCAAAGATGGGAAAATTCATCGGCGATTAGCCAACTCCCCCGCAAACTTTGAGGGCCAACGTCTGGATCTCTCTGGCCAATATATACTACCAGCCTTTATTGATTTGCATACCCACTCTTGGGGCAATGCTGGGGTCGGTGGACAAATGGAAATGTTGATGACCAGCGGCGTTGCCGAACGCATGCTCTACTGTGGGGTAACCGCCTTTTTAGACCTCTTTTCAGAAGAAAACAGCATTTTTGCCGTACGTGATCAACAGCGCAAGGAAGGGTTAGTCGGAGCTGACATCTATTGCGCAGGCCCCATTTTGACTTGCGATGGGGGCCACGGTACCGAGTACGGTCTGCCTACTCGAGTCATCAACAATCCAGATGAGGCAGTCAGGGTAGTCAAGGCCCTCGTCGAGGAACGCCAGCCCGACGTAGTCAAAATCGTATATGACAACGCACCCAACAGATTACCGACCATTGATCTCCCCACCCTGCAAGCAGCCATCAACACGGCCCAAAACCTCAAGGTCAAAACCGTCATCCACATTGGTAGTTGGCAGGATGTGATCGATGCCTTGGAAGCAGGTGCCTCAGCTATCACTCACCTACCGGCAGGAAAAATGCCAGAAGAGGTCCCCGCCTTATTTCTCAAAAGCAAAGCGGTTTTGATCCCTACTTTGACGGTAGAAGCCGACCTCGTTGAGCTGTATGATCACCCAGAAATCTTGGATAGCAAATTATTGACTAGCGCTGTCAATCCTCTTGTGATCAATTCTTATCGCGACAAAGCCAATCTCGATCCCCGTACCGCAGGATTTATGCACTTTCAGGAGCACACGGCTGAACACTTAGGAGGATCGCTCAAAGCCCTGTATGAAGCAGGAGTAACGATCTATAATGGTACAGATGGCGGCAATCCGGGAGTTTTTCAAGGCTACTCCGTACATAGAGAAATGATCCTTATGTCTGAGATGGGAATGAGTAATTGGGATATCCTAGCAGCCAGCAGTACCGCCGCCGCAGACTTCCTCGCCCTAGATTATGGAGTAAGCGAAGGAGACCTCGCCAATCTAGTGATCCTGCAAGCTGATCCAACGCAAGATATAAGGCATACCCAAATGATCAGTGCCGTAATCCAGCATGGTCAATTAGTTGATCGCAAAGCCTTGGCTTATCAAGAAAGTCGTTCCACGCAGTGGTCCGAAAAAACCATCTCCGACTTTAGCGAAGCTAAGCAAAACTGGCAAGCGCTCTCCGACCAAATCCAAGGCGGTGCTTCTAGCGTTGAAACCAATATTGCCGATGGTATCTTCAAAATGAAAGGTAAACTGCAAACGACTCAAAGGATGCCCTTTGGCTGGGTGTTGATCAGCCATGATTTTGATAGTAATAGGCAGCCTGTCAATATTAGTGCTTTTGAGGGCATCAAAATCCGCTACAAACTGAACAAAGGCAATATGTACGTCAGCCTCTCAGACGAGCGCATTACGAACTTTGATTATCATGCTTTTGTGCTTGAAGGCGGAGAAGGATGGCAAGAAGTCCAAATTCCTTTTAGTGAGATGGGGCAGACCTTCAGTCGTCCGGCTATGGAGTGGTTGGGAGAAAAAATCATCGCTATCAACTTTGGAGCAAGCGGGGCGCAGCCGATGGAATTCGAGATGGAGGTGGATTGGGTAGTGTTTTACTAGGTCATAAAAAAAGTAGAGGCGCATTACTACGCCTCTACATTATCTTTTATTGCCCGCAACATTTCGCGTTTGCCCGGAGGTCCCGGCAATTTCTCGACATTAAAGCCTGCGCTTTGCAGACCGCGTCGGACGCTACTTTTGGCGGAATAAGTGACAAATATGCCACCTGGACGCATCATCTGATACATGCGACGCATGATATCTTCGGTCCAAAGTTCTGGCTGTGAATTAGGCGCGAAAGCATCGAAATAAATCAAATCGAAGCCTTCTTCTGCTTGAAAAATTTCCAGGCGAGTATGGTGCTTGACCAGTGAAAAGCCTGGCGAAATAATGACGGGTTCTTCCCAAGGCGCATCATGTAGGGCCATGAAAGGCGTTTTGAGCGCGGGTTCCCCCAATTTGTCCGGATAGTTGAGCGCAGCGGCCATCTCAGAAGCTACGGGTATAGCTTCTAGTCCGGTGTAATGCAGCTTCCGGTCTTTACGATGTAAAAGGCTTAGCAAGGCGTTGAGACCAGTTCCAAACCCCATCTCCAAGAGGCGAATCTCCTTTCGCTCAGCCGGTAGAGCATCCAGACCCATGCGGATAAATACATGCATAGATTCCTGAATCGCTCCGTGGACGGAGTGATAGTGTTCGTCGTACTGTGGAGAATACAGAGTCGAGGAACCGTCGTTCGTGATAATATGCTTGATCTCTGACGCTGGCATTCGCACGAATTTACAGCTAAGCTTTTGTTTTACACATGGCAAAAGGAGGCATTTCTTACACCTAATCTCCTTGTGGCATTTGCTCTACATATACTGATGTAGAAGGGAATGCAAAGGACACGCCAAGTTCTTCGGCTTTGCGCATAATTGCCAAGAAAATATCTTGACGGCTCGCCAACCAAGCGCCATATTCGGTCGTTTCGGCGATCACCGCCACAAATATATTTAGTGAGGAGTCTGCCATTTCGTGAAACTGAACGAGCGTACTCTCGGTCCGAGTAAGAGGATGCGCATTGATAATATCACGGGCTGCATTGACAAAGGCTTCAACTTTATCAGGTGGGGTATCATAGGTCAATCCTAAGGTCGTACTGTAACGACGGTAGGTTCTCACTCCATGATTGGTCAGATTGGTATCTGCCAGTTTACCATTGGGGATACTGACCATAGCACCGTCTGAAGCCCGTAATCTGGTCGAACGCACTCCCACCTCCGTCACCACCCCGCTAAAGGAACCGGTATCGATAAAATCACCAATCACAAAGGGACGATCTACGAAGATGGAGACGGAGCCAATAAAATTTTTGACCGTATCCTGCGCCGCTAAGGCGAGAGCCAAACCGCCTATCGAAACCCCTGCCAAAAGCGCCGTAACATTGACGTTGAGGTTGTCTAGGACGAAAATGATCCCCAAACCGACCACTACCAATTTGGTAATCTTGGTCAATAAAGGCACCAGCTGATCGTCCATCGTGGTCTCTGTTTTCGCCGCTAGGCCTGTCAGCGCTTCTGCTATCACATCTACCAGTCGGTACAATACAATGATGGAGAATACCGGCACCATAACCTGTAAAATTACTTGGAGATAGTAGCCAATTCCTCCGGGTGGTAGCAGCAAAGAAGGCAAAAACCACTCTACCAATACGACCACCAACAATAGACTCAGAGGATTAGCCACTGGAGCAATCAGCTCTCGTGCAAAGGTCGCTTTGGGAAAAAGCCTAGGCAGAATGCGTCTCAACATCAAGTTGAAAATGACATCCAATATCTTATAGCCAATGAAGGCAACAATCAACAATATCCCTAAGCCGAGATACTGCCAGAGATAGAGGCCCAAAAACTTTTGCTGCCCAATCCTAGGCAAGAACTCCATAAATAATTCGGAGCCCATCGGGAAGACATTGTTGTGTATTTTGGCAATACTGCCTACGGATTTGCGGGAGTATTTCCACTGATTACCGTATTTTTTTACATACAGGTCTGGATACTCTGATGGATAAACTCGGTAGATCGCTTGCCCCTTGAGGGTATCCCGATAGTTGGAATCCGCCGGAATTTCTTCTGGTTCAACATAGTAGGCAGTACCATCATAGATTTGCTTAAGCTCAATGGCCAACTCCTCCAATTCTTCCTGGCTTTGAAAATCACCCCTTAAAGCCTCGGCCGCCTTGGCAGGATCATAGGTATCTGGTTGTAGATAATACAAGTGAAAATGCACCGCAGCGCGAGGGCTAGACAGATCCAAAGGGATTTGGTCTTGAGCGTTCAGCGCAGCTGTGCTCACACAAAATAAAATACAGACTAGGTAAAAACGTTTCATGACTGATAATTTCGATTGCAAAGCTACAACATTGTCGCATGGAACAAATGCCTACCTTTACCAAATGAAATATTGTTTAAGTTTTTTATTGGGCTGTCTTTTCACCTCCCTCTCTGCCCAAAGTCTCATTCCCAATCCTAGTGTACTTAATTTTGGCGATAATTTTGAAAATCAAATCGATAGCCTAAGTATCAGTCTCGACAATCCCCTCCCCTACCCTGTCGCGATTACTGAGATCAGATTTTTCAATACCTACACAGCCAAAGACTTTTGGGTCAACAACAGTAATTTGAGCGTTCCCGCTAAGGGGCAACTCTCCTTTTTTGTCTACTTTCAACCACGGCACAATATCAGTTACAATAGCGAGATGCTGATCCTTACCGATAGCAAAAGGGGTTCGCTTAGCGTCAATCTGAGAGGGGTTGGTAAATATAGCATTCCCTATTACAACGGTCTGGCCAATAAAGAAGAGCAAGCCCTCAAAGGTGCCATCAGCAGCCTACTCGCCCAAAATTATGTCCAACTCTCCTACAATGCGAGTCGTGATGAGATGTTTATGGTTATCGACAATCAGCGAGTAAATGGGCAGGGGGCTTCGATCAATACTTTGGAAGGGGCTTATACTGGCCAACAGATTTCGGGCTTTGCTAATCGAACTGGAGCGCAAAGCATGGGCTTCAATACAGAGCACGTTTTTCCCCAAAGTTTTTTTAGCAGTAACCTCCCCATGCGCTCAGATATACACCATCTTTTTCCTACCGAAGCGAGTGCCAATGGGGAGCGAGGCAATCTGCCTTTTGGGGTAGTTTCCAACCCTTCTTGGCAAGTTGGCGGCTCTAAAAAAGGCAATGGCAGATTCGAGCCGCGTGATGAGCACAAGGGAGAAATCGCCCGTGCGATGCTGTATTTCGTACTTCGCTATCAGGATTACAACAATTTCATCGCGAGTCAGACTGCTATCCTCAAGCAGTGGAATATAGATTTTCCACCAGATGAGGTGGCCCTTAAACGTAATGATGACATAGAAGCAGTCCAAGGCAATCGCAATCCTTTCGTGGATTATCCCCAATTGGCCGAACGCATCACTAATTTCAGTGCAAACTCCGTGGCGACAGCCAATTGGCAGCTCGATCGAGAAGCAGGAAACATAGCGTTCGACACGGTCGGCTTCCCTACCCAAGCTTACTATCAATATCCCTTGGTCAACCACGGAAATCAAGACATCCAACTCAATCAGCTGAGTTTCAAGCAGGGCTTTTTTAGTTTTAAAGACAATAGCGGTAGTCCCGCAACGATCAGTCCCGGCGAGGCCATCACGATTTTGATTCGACCAGATAATGGCATTGGCCTAGTCAATGACACCTTGCAAATCACTACCAACATCCCCGGAACTGAGCAGATCAGTGTGCCGATCAGTGCCTTTCTTGATACGGCCAATCCGATTGAATCTACTTTCAGTAGTCCGTTCAGTGTTTTTCCTATCCCTAGTCGGGGAACGCTTTTTCTTGAAGGCGGCAACCCGCAACAAAAGACTCACTATCAGTTGAGTGATCTGCAAGGCAAATGGGTTTTATCAGGTAGCTGGCAGGGAGAGAAGCACCAAGTCTCCGTGGCAAATCTAGCAGCGGGAGTTTATCTCCTCAGTCTGCAAGAGGGAGGGAATCGTTGGTCTCAGAAGGTGTATATTCGATAGGTATTGGGCATGCATTGGTACGGCATGCATGCCGTACCTACGAGTTTTTGAACTCGGTAGGGGTTTGGCCGGCGACTTTCTTGAAAGCACTGTAGAAAGCTGAGCGTGAGCGAAAGCCCACCTCGTTGGCAATGGCCATGATCGTATAATGCTGGAAGCGAGGACTCACCAACATATCCTGTGCCTCTCGAATCCGGTAGCCATTGATGAAGTCCATAAAGTTGAGGCCGTGCAATTCGTTGATGACCTGAGAGAGGTATTTGCTATTGATTTTCAAACCATCCGCCAGTTCGTTTAGCGTAAGGGTCTGGGAGCGATAGGGCGCTTGCTCCTTCATATATTTTAACAACTGCTCAGAGTATTGCTGCTTTTGCTTATCCGCCAAGGAGGAGGATACGTAACGCGCTGGCTCAAGTTCACTTTCTGCTTCAATCGCCAATTCAGGCCCTACTCCGTCTAAGATTTCTGGCCTGATCAAAAAGATCAACGTAAGCATAAAGATCATGGTGATAGCTGCTACGGCCGGAGCAGGAAATTCTTGAATGGGCCCCAAAATGATCGCACTAAATATGGCCGTCATCAAAGGAAAAAGGAGGATAAGTGTGATCCAGCTAATCCAGCGTAAGCGCGACTGTTCTTCAAATGAAGCATTAGTCCTTACAAATCGTCGGTAGCGCCCCACCAGCCGCAAGGAATAAAACAGATAACTTATGATATGGGTCATCAGCGCACTCCCAATAATGCGAAAAACCAAAGGCGGATTTCCCTGTCTGACAGCCTCATACTGCTCAAAAATGCTTTCCTCAGTGGTGCTTTGGTAGATAATGCGAAAAAGTAAGGCTGCTAGATAAGGTAGTAAATGTAAGAGGTGAATCCGTTGAAAGTGGAAGTCTCGATTGATATAAGTTCGGATGTAAAAATAGATTGCGGGCCCATACAAGAAAGGAGCTGAGCCAATCGTCCAACTTAGAGTCAGAGTCGAGGAGATATTATCGCTAAGGATGATGATCCCCTGCGTCATCCCCAAAGCCATGGCCATGCAAATCCCTCCTAAGATTCGATTAGATACTTTCTTACCAGATTTCCTAAACCATAGCAATAGAGCCGTGAGAAAGCCTTGGTAGGCACCTACTATCAGTAAACTACCCACAAAATCGATATGTATTGAATTTACAATCAATATCCTCCGGCTGTATCATCTCCGCGGGGGTCTGCCCCTCCCTCTAAACGTCCGTCGGGTAGGACAAGGATGGCATCCACTCTACCGATGGGACCTCTATTGCTAAGGCCATGTCCCCGATTGAGCAGTTCTACGGCGCTTTCTCCATTCAAGGCATTGGCTTCAAGTTGGACCACATCAGGTTTCCATTGGTGGTGAAAGCGTTTGGCGGAGACGGAAGCCTGCATCCCCATCCCGTGATCGATCACATTGACGATATTTTGAAAAACCGAGGTGATGATGGTAGAGCCACCGGGAGTCCCAACTACCATAAACAAAGCGCTGTCTTTGGCCACAATGGTAGGGGTCATAGAGCTTAACATGCGCTTACCTGGCTCGATAGCATTGGCCTCTGCTCCTAGCAAACCATACTTATTGGGAGTGCCGGGCTTACTGCTAAAATCATCCATTTCGTTGTTGAGCAAGAAGCCAGCTCCGCCGACCACCGTACAGGAGCCAAAGCTGCCGTTGATAGTCGTGGTGATGGATACGGCATTGCCGAACGCATCCACTATGGAGTAATGGGTGGTTTCTTCAGATTCTTTGGGAGCGGGAGTACCGGCATTAATATTATCGCTATAGGTAGCCCAATTAGGGTCAAAGTCAGCCATACGTTCCTTTAGATAGTCCGCGGCGAGAAGGCCGCTTTGCGGAACGGGGTAATAATCCATATCACCTAAGTGCTTGGCGCGATCGGCATAGACGCGGCGCTCGGCCTCGACCATGACGTGTACGGCATCAGCACTATTGTAACCATATTCTGAGATGGGAAATGGCTCAATCATCTCCAAAAGCTGTAGCAAAGCAATGCCACCACTGGATGCCGGCGGCATACTAATAATCTCATGCCCACGGTAATCGCCATGCAAAGGCTCCCGCCAAGCAGCCTCATAGTCTTTGAGGTCTTGCAGACTCATGATCCCATTGTTGCGCTGCATTTCGGCGACGATGAGGCGAGCAGTTTCTCCCTCATAAAATCCGACTTTACCTTGCTGAGCAATACGGTCTAAAGTGGCCGCTAATTCAGGCATCTTGATCGTATCGCCCGCTTGCCAATCCTCTTCCCGTTCGTAGACGGTGGGTAGAGTACTAAACTTATCGATCACTCTTTTGCGAGCGTTGATGCCTCTGGCTTCTTTTTCTGTCAAGACAAATCCGTCGCGCGCTAGGGCAATAGCTGGTGCCACCAAGTCAGCCCAAGGCAATGTGCCCAAAGAGTCATGAGCTGCTACCATGCCGGCTACTGAGCCAGGTACTCCTGCCGCTTTTGCGCCTCGCCAGCTAAGGTCTTCGATTACCTCCCCATTGGCGTCAAGGTACATATCTCTAAAGGCTGCTGCAGGTGCTTTTTCCCGAAAGTCCAGGGCATAAGTCTCAGCGTTCGCGGAACGCATCACCATAAAACCGCCACCACCAATATTACCTGCGGCAGGATACACAACCGCTAAAGCCATATGCACCGCTACGGCCGCATCCACAGCATTCCCCCCATTTTTGAGTACCTCCACTCCCACTTCCGTGGCAAGAGGATGGGCGCTTACCACCATCGCATCCTCGGTAATTAGCCCTTTGACCGCTGGCTCCGCCTTGCTTGGCTCAGGACTAACACGACATTGGATAAATAAAAAAGCGAAAACCGCTAGCAGAATAAGGGATTGTAGCTTAGACATAGCAGAATGTGTTATCTAGGGACGAGCTAGAATAATGAATACGAGTAGGATGAATTAAGGGAGAGCGCTTTAGCCCGCCACTACGATTACAGAAATTTCGACATTCACATCTTTGGGAAGACGTGCCACCTCAACGGTCTCACGTGCCGGAAAATCACTACTAAAATAGGAACCGTAGATCTCATTGATCTGAGCAAAATCACCCATGTTTTTGAGAAAAATCGAAGATTTTACGATATGGGAGAAGTCTAGACCTTGGCTGGTCAAGATCGCCCCAATATTGTCCATGACTTGGCGAGTTTCGGTATCGAGATCGTCCGTCTTGAGTGTTCCGTCAGCGGGATCAATAGCGATTTGACCAGAGAAAAATATAAGATTGCCCACTTTGGTGGCTTGACTATAAGGGCCAATAGGAGCGGGAGCTTTGTCAGTCTGAATGATTTGCTTCATTGCTAGAGGGAGATTTGGAGGACGACCACGGATTGAGGCGCGCCAAGATTGCTTTTTCTTTTTCGTAAAAGTAATCGAATTTCCCGAACACAAAAGCCACACCCAATAGCAAAACCATATATACGGGAGTGATCAATAAAAAATAGACCAAGAAATAGAGCCAGCCTTTTTCAATTCCAGTCAGGGGCATGATATACTTAGGAACAAATGAGGCTGTAGTACCTGTGATGGCAAAAACGCATAGGATTCTGATGATGTCCCCTCTATTTTGACCGGTAAATAATCCCATCTTTGTTTAACTTTAGCTGAAAGCCTATTGCAGTCGCTCTTCTATAAAGATACTACATGGATCTTGAAGATTTTGGATTCTTTGCCTTCAATTGCTAAATAAGCAGGTGTTCCTTACAGAAACAGGAGGAGTAAGCCAAGTTTTCTAAGAAAATAGCCACCAATGCAGCGAATAGGATAAGCACTCGCGTCTAGCCATAAAATCCTCAATCATGCAAAAGTTACGATTCCTATTGATCCTTTGTGCAGCCCTGACTTTAGCGGCTTGCCAATCTGTCGAGCTTCCCGCCCCAATTCCCGAAACTGAGTGGGTAGATTTTGCCAACCCTCAAGTTGGACAAAGCACCTATTATGTTCGCTACACCACTGATTGCGACAATTTCGATAGGGCTTTCCAATTTTCAAAAGACACCCTCATCCTATCGGTCGTAGCAGTAGATGGCAATCTTGCCAGTATGGAAGAACGCTTTACACCAGGTTCTCCCTTTTACAAAGATGGGATCGTAGAGCCAACTCGCTATGACATTACGAGTAATCAAGACTATGCCCTTCTCACCGATCGTTGGAATTCTGCCCTGTTTTTCTTCTATGGCAATGATACGCTGCGCCTAACGGCAGACCACAGCGCTACGCTCGAACAAGATGTGTGCCGCCTCACCATCAAAGATGAAAACTTTGTCGGCAATGAAGTCGGTCGGCTAGGCCGCTTTGAAGTAGGACCACTTGAGCAAAAAAACAAAACGGCGGTCTCTTGTGTACCGATGATCCTATCCATGGAAGCTTATCTGATCTACGACAAAAATTACCTTCACATGAGTCACACCATCGTGCAGGATGGTACAGTAAGTGGCTGGGTGGCTGTTTCACCCTAGTAGCACCTTAAGAGCATGTTGGGACTTTTCCTTTAGGCCGAAAAGGGCTTTTGAGAACCTGACTACTCCTTTTTTCTTCAGAATAGCCCGCTATTCTTCATTAAAAAGGCTTGCCAGAACCCCAAATTATTTTCTCCCACCTCAAAACCCCATAATCCAAACATGCTCTAAAGCCCTAGTCCAGAGAGAGTCCGACGGTTTGTTTAGCAAAGGCTATACGGACCGTCGGTTTTTTATGCGGTAAGTATCCAATTAAACAATCAGCCATTAGAATTACTTAATATGATCTAAACCGTTCAATTTCACTTAGTAAATATCCTTTTCTTGTCTGCTCTCAAACGTCAACTCCTAAGCCGTATCGAGTTTCTCACCTCTGACAAACTTCGAGAAAAGATTGATAACTGGATCATTTCGCTCGCCATTGCAGGTTTTTTGATTCACTTAGGCTTGATCTTCGCGGCTAATCTGGGCTGGATAGAAGGCAAATTTATCAGTAACCAATTTTTTGCTGATCCAATTTCGGCCATATACACTCCCTTTTCCTTCATTCTGATCTATGAGGTTTACCTATTGGTATATTTCCTTTCTCGCTCGATCACTGATTATATCGGCAAGCAATATGAAGTCATCTCCCTCATCGTCATCCGGAGAATTTTTAAAGACATCTCTAAATTAGAGTTAGAAGGCGACTGGTTGAGTGTGCCTTACAACCAACAGTTTATTGGAGATTGTCTAGGGATACTGGCCATATTTGCGTTGATCTTTGTCTTCAAAAATCTTTATAAGGCTCGATCTAGCGAATTAGAAGGTACCAAGCTCGAAAATTTCATCCTTTCCAAACGGCTAACTAGCAACCTCCTGATTATCGTTTTGATCGGCCTAGCGATATTTAGCGTAGTAGGCTGGATCAGAGAAGTTTTTCTTTATCATCATGGCTTGATCGATGCCCTTTCAGATGTCAATGGGATCTTTTACCATGAGTTTTTCACCATATTGATCCTCGTAGATGTTCTCTTATTACTAATCTCTTTTCGCTATACCGAAAACTATAACGCCTTGATCCGCAACTCCGGTTTTGTGATTTCGACCATTATGATCAAAGTGTCTTTCAATACCACTGGCATAGTCAATGTGATTTTGATCTGTTCTGCCATAGCTTTTGGGGTGATCATATTATGGATATACAATCAATACGAAAAAAGAAATTACGTTTAGCCACCAGTGTCCCGATAAGGCCTTTCATTTTCACTGGCCTTAGGTTTTTGGGGACTGCTGCGCAGAACGGAGGGTTTTAAGTACTTAGACAATCGTATTTAGTACAAAGACCTCTTTTCTCGGTACTGAATACTTTCTACTCTGTACTAAAAGTTATACATGAATTTCGAACTTTTACAGTAGGACAATAGTATTTCCCTTCTGCCTTGAGCGTTCCTGATCCTGCATTCCTCCGTTCCGCGCAGCGGTAAAACCTCAACTACCTAATCAAAGTCACCGTCCCTCGACGCTCCTCATAATCATCGCAATTACCTTCTCCAAAGCAGATTTTGTGGAGCTTCCAATAAAACACATCCCCTGGGGCGAGCTTTTCATTGATCATGCCATCCCAACCTCTAAAATCTGCCCGAGGAGAGCCCGTCGCCGGATCAATCGCGCTTGAATCCATTTGCCAAACAACTTGCCCCCAGACGTTGTAAACACGCAAGTCAATTGCAGTGATCCCGTGCCCCTTGGGCAAAAAGCGCGTAAAGTCTTGATTAGCCGTTCCGCTCAGCGGGGCAAAAGCATTGGGTATGATCAAATCACCATAGCCGGTGATACTCGTGTCTCGACTAAAGGTATCGCTACAGCCTAACTCATTGTAGGCAATCAGGTCAACGGTATAACCACCGTTTACCGGAAAACGGTATATCGGATTGATCTCCCCACTCATCCCCAAGCCACCAAAATTCCATTCATAGCGATTGGCAAAACTAGAACGATTGAGAAACTGTAAGGTACCATCTTCCTCAATAGCCGGAATCGCAATAGTATCTTGAATCACAAAATCTGCCACTGGATTAGGGATCACCTCAATCGGCACTGGGTAGTCAAGCGTATCGATACATTTGTCATCATAGCTTACGATTAGCCGTACTGGGTATAGCCCCTCTTCAGGGAAGGCGACAAATGGATTAGCTTCGCTAAACGTCTGATTACCAATCAACCAGAGATATGTGTTTGCCCCCGTTGACTGATTGCTAAACTGGATGCTTTGCCCCACACAAATCAAAGTCTCACTGAGATCAAACATAGCGTTCACCGCAGGGAATATGGTCAGACTTTTACTAAAGCTGTCTTCACAGCCAAAATCATTGGTTACTTTCAACTGGACCTCATAATTACCCGCTTGAGCATAGATGCCTTCTGGGCTTTGCTGAGTAGAATTACTGCCATTGCCAAAGTCCCAGAAATAAGCCAAAGGCGGATTGGTAGTAAAGGAAGCATCCGTAAACTGTACCCGAGTCGGCCCACAAGAGTCATAAGGCTGAATGATAAAATCTGCTTTTGGATTGCTACCCGTTTCAATGGTTACACTCATTGTGTCAGCGCAGACCCCAGCAGTATCGACGATCATTTGCACCACAAAGCTACTATCGGGGAATGGAAAAATATGGGTTGGATTATCGATAGTAGATCCGATAGAGCCATCACCAAAGTCCCACTGCACATTGCTATAAGCACTTGATTGATTGCTAAACTGCACCGTCAAAGGCGCGCAGCCCCGATCAGGTTGGGCCTCAAAGTCAGCCTGAGCCTGCGGGTAAATGGGTACGATCTGCGTCAAACTGTCCTGACAGCCAAAGCTATTGGTTACAATTTGGGTAACTGGATAATTGCCCGTTGCGGCAAATACATGGGTTGGACTTTGTAAAACTGAGGGAGCAGATCCGTCTGCAAATTGCCATTCATAAGTCAGTGGTAAGCTCGCCTGACTTGAATCGCGAAAGCTCAACAAACTCGGCGCGCCACAACTGAAGGCAGGATCAAAGCGCCAAAGACTCAGCGGATTACTCGCCGTCTCGACCAAGATACTATCAATATCAAAGCAGACGCCCCCCGTATCGACCTCCAGCACCACCCAATAAGCCGTATCTGGTACTTGGAAAGTGTAACTAAAGTTGGCTGCTGTGATCAAATTCCCATCCACCAACCAACGACGATTATTGTTAAACTGGGAAAGATCGTTAAAGTTGACATTGAAGGGGACGCATCCGCGGAGGCTATCTACACCAATTTGAGCAATAGGCTGAGGATAGACCGTCAAGACATCAAAAGCAGTGTCCTGACAGCCAAAAGCGGTTTGACTGATCAAACTCACATTATAGATACCCGGTTGATTATAGCTAAAGCTCGGAGTAGTGAGATTGCTCGTATCAGCCGCATTGCCAGTATCAAAGTCCCAATGATAAGCAATGGGGGACCCACTAGAGAGATTGGTAAAACTAGCCGTTGCCGGAGCACCGCAACTATCATCCAAGACATAAGTAAATGCACTGGTCGGTTGCGGATGTACTACTAGCGTGATGCTGCTGTCGCCATCGCAGGCGAGATTATCAAAGCTCGTCAAAGTAACCGTATAAGTACCTGCCTGGGTATAGACGTGCGTAGGGTTGGCGACATTGGAAAAGTTACCGTCCCCAAAGTCCCAATTGAAAGTCAGTCCTGTGGGAGAGCCGTTGGCGAACGCTATACTCAATGGCGCACAACCACTCATCACCGAAGCGGTAAAAATAGCCGGAGGATCAGGGGTCACCGTTACGCTGGCTGTATCCCTAGCCGTGCAGCCCGTAATCGTAGAACTGACCGCCAAGATCACCTCATAGGTGCCCGCACTATCATAAGCATAAGTCGGGCTGATCATCGAAAGCGTATCCCCATTGCCCATGCTCCACTGATAAGCGGCTTTATTGGCAGGACTAGTCGTATCAGCCCAGGTCGCTAGGGCATCAATACAGAGGCTGGTGTCTGTTGGGTTTACCCCTACATCGGGGAACGCAAAGACGGTGATCATTACACTATCTGTATCTGCACTACAATTGTTATTGGCGTAGTGCTCTAACCAATAAGTACCGGGCTGAAAATAGGTATGGCTAACTGTATCTTGAGAGATAGGCGAACCACTATTGTCGCCAAAAGTAAACGCAGAAAAGGGAGCACCGGAAAGGTTGGTAACCGTTACCGTAAAGGGAGCACAGCCTTGAGTCTGATCGATGTTGAAAAAGGCATCCACATCATTGGGAAGCACCGTAATGATATGCTCCGCGGTATCAGCCCCACAAGCATTTTGTGCGATCAATCTGATGGTGTAAGTCGTATCCCCTATGCCTTGGTAAAAATAGCATTGCTGAGGCGGGATGCTATCATTAGAAAACAATACGCCATCGGCATACCAAGCAAAAGTGGTCGCATTGCCCAAACTTGCATTATTGAAGTCCACACAAAAAGGGGAGCAACCCGTACTTTGGTTTGGACCAAAAAGCACTTGTGGGAGGGGTTGGACCGTAATAGTACGGTTGAAAGTGACGGTATCACAATAATTGCTGATGGTCAAGCTGACGGTATAAGTAGTATCGTCTGTGCCCTGAGCAAAGTAGATAGTAGGGACATTCGGGTCGGTACTACTTGTATTTCCTGCAATATCGATACCTCCACCAAAATCCCAGAAATAAGTCCCGCCAGCGGGATTACTGAGATCAGTAAAATCTGCCCCTACACCAATTAAGCCCATAATAGGGGTCGGCATAGCACAAGCCGTATCCACATTACTATTGAACTGCGGCAAGGGAGGCTCAGAGATAAAAATCGTTTGACTGGTAGTATCAGCACATCCTACTGCTGATATTGCAATCAACGTAACCGTAAAGGTCCCTGGATCAGAATAAGTGAAGTTAGGCTCGAACTGATTTGAAGTCTGTATGGGCGTAACCCCAAAGTCCCAAAGGTAGCTAGTCGCATCAATAGATAGGTTAGTAAAGTTGATATTATCCCCGACACAGGCGTTCGCCAGAGGCGCAATACTCGCTACCGGCAATGAATCCACCCTAACAAATGTAGTATCCGCATTGATACAGCCTTGAGTGTTGATACTATCGATATAGCTAAAGATGAGCGTATAAGTACCTACCGGTGCAGGACCAAAAGTATAACTATTGGCCCCCACTTGGTTGACAAACGGGCCAGTCCAAACGCCAGATGCCACTTGACCAAAGGCTAAGCCATTGTCATCCAGACTAATAGCAGGATCGGAGATACACATACTATCTGGTAAAGCAGTTACCGCGGGTATAGGCTCTACCAAAATCGTAGTCGTATCACAGACCAAGCAGGAACCTGCTCCTACGCAATAAATTAGCGTATCCAAACCGGCTCCTGCTTGAGCCGGATCAAAAATCCCGTTAATAGGATCTGTAATACCATCGCCAGTCCAATTACCGTTAGGTGGAGCCGGAAAAAAGCCAGCGAGAGGAAAGGCCCCTTCATTGATACATACCGTATCATTGAGCCCAGCGGAGACCGAATCAGGTTCAATCACCGTGATTATCACAGTATCTCTATCGCTACAGCCATTACCGTCGATAAATTCGTAAATAAAAGGAAAGCTACCTGTACCCGTAGTGCTGGGATTAAAGATTCCGCTAGTAGCATTGATGAGGCCAGGGCCAGACCACTGACCGGGGCCCAAATTGACCGCAGGTAGGGCTTGATCCAAGGGCGTTAGACAGTAAGTGCTATCGCCTGCGATAAGCACTAGGGGTAAAGTATCTACTTCGATAGTAGTACTGGCACTATTGCTACAATCCGTAAGAGGATCTGTATAAGTGTAAGTCAGATTGCTAATGCCCGTTACTAGGGGTAGGAAGTAAAAATCAGGCCCGACTTGTACTACCTGTGGCCCTGTCCAGACACCAGCAGCAGGCGTCCCTTGGTTGAGGAGTACCGAATCACTGAACTGACAGACATTGACGTAATTTCCGGCATTGACCACCGGTATGGCTTGCACGTTGATCAAAGTAGTATCGCAAGTCCGGCACGTATTGCTCCCCACACAATAAACTAAGGTGTCTACCCCAACCCCTGCTTGGGCCGGATCATAGCTATTGGGCGCGACAAAGCCAGCGCCAAACCAGTCGCCTCCCGCGGGAGTGAAACTGCTCAAAGCAAAAGTCAAATCATTGACACAGATACTGGTATCGTTGAAGCCAACGCTAGCGCTATCGGGACTGGCAATCGTAACCTGTACCGTATCCGTATTGGTACAGTTGAAGCCATCTTGAAAGGTATAAACAAAATTGACCACGTTTATCCCTATGGCCAAGGGGTCGATGAGCCCTGTATTGGCGTTGAGCAGACCCGGACCACTCCAAAAGCCATTGGCGGGGGAAGCAGTAGGGAGCAATTGTGGGGCCGGAACCAAACAATACAAAGTATCTGACCCAGCGTTCACCGCAGGTAGAGGCCTAACTGTGATCGTCCTAATATCAACACTTTGGCAATCGGTAGTGGGATCAGTGAAGGTATAGCTGATACTCACCGCCTGATTGACCGGCACTAAAGAAGGATCAAACAAACCTGTAACCGGATCGATAATTCCATTGCCCGACCAAATACCAGCAGGGGGAATTGCACCAGTCAAGTTGAAGGAGCTAGTATCGATACAGACATCCAAATTGGGCCCTGCCTCAACGAGAGCGGTATCCACTACAGTGATTTGCAAGGTATCGCTATCCTCACAACTCGTTCCGGCAAAGAGGGTATAAATCAAGGCAAAACTACCACTGGCAACTGTAGGATCGAAAGCGGACGGCGCGATAAAACCAGGAGCAGTACTACTCCAATCTCCCGTTCCGCTCAGCGGAAACAAGGCTCCATTACGGCAAAGCATAGTATCCTCTCCCGCATCCGCTGGGGTGATTGGAATTACATTGACCAAGAGAGAATCTCGCCCCACACAGCCATTGGCGTTAGTGTCAGTATAGTAAACCGTATGGGTCCCCAGTCCCACTAGTGAGGGATTAAAAAGGCCCAGAGTAGGGTTGGTAACTCCCGCACCAGACCATGTTCCGCCTGTAGGAATGGGAGTAGGTAAGGCTTCATCGACATTGGCAAGACAGAAGGTCTGATCAGGTCCGGCCTCTACCATATGGCGGGGAAAGACCGTCAACTCCAATGAATCACAGTTGCCGCAGTTGGAACTCGTATCGCTAAAGCAATAATAAAGGGTATATACTCCCGCCGAATCTGCAACAATCAGGCTATCACCTACCAACCAAGGACCACTCCATACCCCACCACCAGTAGCAGGACTTAGGAAGAGGGTATCGTCAGGACAAACACTCTGGTCAGGCCCAGCATCTACGATGGGAGGATCACTGACGATGATCCGCACGGTATCAAAGAAGGTACAGGCAAAAGAATCTATCTGGTAATAGACCTCAAAAGTGTCGGGTAGGATAGGATCAAAACAAAAGGCCGAATCCGCCATGCCATTAAAGGTCCAAAAACCTCCCCCAATATTGGGAATTAGGCAATAAGCCGTATCACCCAAACAAAGGGTAGTATCTTGTCCGCCAGAGAGATTGATACGATCAAAGTGATTGAAGGTCAAGCTATCGGTAAAAGGCCCACAAAAGTTTTCGGCATAAAAGTAAATCGTCTGAGTATTGCTAGCATTAGGGGTAAAAAAGACGGTACCTGGATTGAGCTGATTAGAAGCAGGCGGATTGGCATTAGGACCAAAGTCCCAAGCGACACTGTCCAAAGGCAAACCGTTGAGGATGAGATTCACACTAGGATTCCAGCCAAAGTAGCTACAAGTATCTGGAATCAGGTCGATACTTGCTTGCGGGCGATCAAAGACATTGACCGTATCGATAAAGCTAGAGCTACCACAAGCATTACTCACTTCAAGCTCGATAATACAAACTCCTGGCTGATTAAAGATGATCTCCGGCGTTTCGCTGGTCGAATCAGTACCATTGACATATTGATAGCCACTACCCGGGGGCTGGATGATCCAATTATATTGCAACTGTCCCACTGGGGTGGAGTTATTGATGATCGTTACGGCGAGCGGCGCACAACCCGAATCCGGAAAAACGTCAAACTGCGCCTGCGGCCGCTCAATCAACTCTACTGGTACTGTGATCGTACGACTACCACAATCTGTATTGGTGGCTGTCAAACTCACATTGTAGATACCAGGTCCCGTAAATACATGCGAAGGGGAAGTCAGAGTACTGGCATTATTTGCGCCAGAAGTAGGATCGCCAAAGTCCCATTGATAGCTCAGAGGACTAAAAAAGAAATCTGGGCAGGACTGATTGGAAAAACAGACCAGTGAATCATCTGGCCAACATAAAGGCCCTCCCGCACCCAGGGGACAACCAAATATCGAACACGGGCCTGGGCAAAAATCAAACTGAGGGTGGGGAGCAAGTAATAGGTTAATTGCAGTGGCCTTCCAGCTGGTATTTTGCGGATCGTTCCACTCAAAGCAATCATTGACGGCATAGACACGAATCTCACGGGTAAAGGTCGTCTGCGTGGCGGCACAAGCCTCTGCATCGGTCAGCGTATACACAAAGGACTGGAGGCCAGGGGTATAGAAAGTATCAACCAAAGTAGGATCATTTTGAAAATCCCAAAAGATCAAATAAAACTCTCCATTGTCTGGACATTGGTTATGCGTAATCGGGATATTGACCAGATCTCCTTCGCAAAAGAAACTCCCCAAAGTATCAATATTGGGTCGATCTGGTAAGACCTGAAATAAAATGGGTTCTACCACACTGGGACAGGTCGAGCCTTGGGCCGTGACTGTCAATTGATGAGAGCCATAATTGAGAAAAGTATGGGTGAGAGTAGGCAAGGTAGTGGTTACTGGAGGGCTACCATCATTAAAGTTCCAAGTAAAGGGCCCCATGGTATTGATATTGCCCGTAGGTGAGGCTAAGGTGTAAGGTACACTGAGGCTATCGCCGCAACCCAGATTGCTAAAACAAAGATTGGTCTGCCCATTGAAGAGGATGATATCGGGGGCAAATAAGACATTGACATTGTAGGCAACCATACAGGTGTCTGTCGAGTCTGTAACCGTCAGACTCACCACATAAGTCTGAGCCGCAGTATTGGGGCCATAAGCATGTGTTACATTGGGACCCGTAGCATTACTACCGTCCCCAAAATCCCAAGTCAAAACTGCAGTAGGGTCTAGGGTATGGGTAGCGTTAAACTGGATGTTGGTGCCAGGGCACACAGGCTGATTGGGCGTGAAGGTAAAATCGCAGGTCTGTGCCCAGAGAGAAGCGTTCGCCAAGGCGAAAAAGCAAAAGAGCGCTAAGGAATATTTCAAAGCTATAGGATTGAGTTGATACAGAAGGAGAAAAAGGGAAAGCAATCAGTTGGACGCTCTAAAATGGGTCATAGGTCATAAGACGTTTTTTACGTCCAGTCGAATATTGCCCGCACTTACAGTATGGATTAAAAGAGAAATTGGTGCGGATAAACTTGACTGAGAGTTCGGCGGAGCCGTAAACATCAGTGTGCATAAAGTTTAGGTCGTAGCTGAGCCCAATACGCATATTAAAATCTCCTAAAGGTTGATCTATGCCGACCAGACCCGTAGCCGAAAAAATATTGTCCACTTCAGTAATTTGATCAGGCGTCCCCCAACTCCCTTGCATAAAGGCTCCTAAATGCATGCGTGTAGGTCCTCGAAAGGTGCCAATCATCCCTGCTTGGAAATTGTGATACACAGGTACGGGATCGCGATTGACATTGAAGGGAGGGATCAAACGAAAGTTGGCCGGCCAGTTTTGGGCTTCCCATTTCATCATGTAGTTTACTTGATCAAAGCCCATCTTTTCTGGGGTTTCGTCCCAGAGGTATGAAACATGAAAAACCGGCTTGGCCCCAATCAAATCAGTAACCCCAATCACGGAGCGATCAGGAATGGCAAAATGCTGCACTGCGGCGCCTAATCTGATGCGGTTGCCATTGATACGCTTGCTCACCCAAACGGCTCCTAAATCCACATCGATAAAGGAACTAGGCAGCAATGGATTGCGACCCGCCCAAAAGCCTGAAAGAGGATTAGTAATCGAAAAATTGTCAAATTGGTCCGAAAACAAAAAATCGTCGCTACGAGTCAGGGAGTACAAATTGTAACTCATTTTGAACCCAATCGAAAATTGATGCTTGAATTTACCAGAAGGATTGAGCTCTGGGGAGCGATAAGCCGAAGCCAAACCAATATGCTGCCAGCGCATATCTCCTACTCCTTCGGTGTTTTCTAAATAGAGAAGTCCAAAGTTCCAAACTCGGCAGGGTGTTTCGGTGCTAAAACTAGCTCCTTGGGTGCTAAACCGGCTATAATCACCGTTTTGCCAGCCAGTACGCATCCACTGATTACGGTGAAAAACTTGGCCCTGCATCCCTCCTTCATAGTTGGTCATCGCCGGATTGTAAACCACTCGATAATGATAGTACTGCGAAAGTTGAGGGTCTTGTGCTTTAGCCGTTTGACCGCTTCCCAAGCTCAGGATCAAAATAAAAAGACAGTAATAAGAACAAGTAAAAAGGCGCATAAGCAATACTGTAAATAGTGTATAGAAGTAGCTCGCCGCTAGCTCTTTTGAAAAAAGCTTGCGGTTTAGACAAATGGGAAAGCAAATCTTGTATCTTCCGAAAAGTAGAAAAAAATCCCCTAAGGAAGAAGAATGTTACCCAGCAATTTGATATTTTTTTCCAGCCTGAGCCGCGAAGTAAAAAGGCGCTTAGTGGACGAGTCTATTCCTCGCATCAGGCAGTGCTTACATATTTTGACTGAAGCCGACATCTGGTATCGCCCCAATGAAAACAGCAATAGCGTGGGGAATTTGGTCCTGCACCTTTGTGGCAATGTAAGGCAGTGGTTGGTCTCCGGCCTGAGCCGAACACCAGACACTCGTGAGCGCGACCTAGAGTTCTCGGAACGAGGACCTTGGCCTACAAAAGATCTCCTTGCCCAACTCGATCAGCTGGAGCAAGAAATTCTTCAAACGCTTGCCTCTTTAGGGCCAGAGGACCTCATTCGGGACTATGAAGTACAAGGATTTCAAGAAAACGGCATCGGCATACTCGTGCATGTGATCGAGCATTTTTCTTATCACACGGGCCAGATCACCTACTTTACCAAAGCCCACAAGGACGTGGATACCGGCTACTATGCCGATCATGATTTGTAGCGCCAGCTAGTGAGTGGTTTTTATTTTTTTTACTGCTGCGCAGAACGCTCAGTCGAATTGGTGAATGTTTGATTTCGTGAGTGCTTGAATTCAATAAATCAAACATTCAATAATTCAAAAATTGGATAAGCGTTCGGCGAAGCAGACAAGAGACTACATAGGCCTTTCCACTTCGCTCCAAGGTGACATCTTGTGAGAATTAAACCAAAGCCATAAAAAATCAATTTGTCATTCTGAGCGCAGGCGAAGAAACTTTTCAGAGATAAGCGTTCTGTGAAGCAGCCTCACTCAATATGAGAAACCTAGCTTAGTTAAGCCACTTTGCACCTCTGGCGCAGACATAAATAAATTCCAAAGTAGGCCAGTACGATGGTTTTCGATCATACATACAATCGGTCCTTGATCAATCGCCAAATAGGAGTCAGCAACCCAGCCTTCGGTAAGATTGAAGGCATCATAGAAGCCATAAGGTCCCCAAAGCTTGTCTCCCAGCACGTAGTAAAAATGCTTGAGGGCATCCATGGATTCGTCGGGAGTGTAAGGCATAGATGACAGGGCTGCCGTAGGCGTAATCACTCCTCGATCATTTCCAGGCTCATGGGCTGAGTAACCATTATTCCCATCGCTAGCCGTCAACCCCCAGCAATCCGCACTATAGCCAACGTAATTGTTAGGGTTGTCGATGCAGTACTGATAGTTGATCAGGCTATGATTGACCACTTGCTGTTGGTAGTCGGCATATTGGTCGGTGAGACCAAAGGGATTGATACCCAAATAGGTATAATGTTCAAAAAATAGCGGACCACCTAAAGGAGGACCTAGAGGCAGAGTAGTATTGTAATAGGTATTGCCGTTGACCATACTGCCATTGCGCGCCCAACCTTGATGATAGACTAAAGAATCTATACCGTGGGTAGGGGAAGAAGCGGCCATCAAATAGGTAATCAAAGCCTCATTATAGCCTGAAACCTTCATATTCATGACCCAGCCTTTGCCGGGGGACCAATGCCAATAAAGAGCATTTTGCCCGCGGGTGTACCAATCCCATTCGATCTCTTCCCAAAGCGTATTGATCTCCGCGATGAGCGTAGCCTCCGCCGGAACTTGATCGTTGAGATACTGACGAGCACAAAGTAGGCCCATGGCCATGAAGGAGGTCTCGACCAAATCTCCCCCATCATCATTAGCACTAAAGGGAATCACGTCCCCGCTGACACCATTGAGCCAATGGGACCAAGCGCCATGAAAGCGATCAGCTTGCCCGAGGAAGGCGACTATGGTCTCTAGGCGTTCGATGCCTTCAGCACGGGTAATAAAACCACGTTCAATCGCAACGATAATCGCCATCACCCCAAAGCCAGAACCACCAGAGGTGACCAGATCGCCGGAAGTATTTCGCTCTCTAGAAAGCCCACTTACGGGATGCCCAAAGTCCCAAAAGTATTTGAAAGTCTGCTCTTGTACTTTGGTAAGGAGGTCTTCATCTGAGAGCAAAGGAAACTTTGACGTCAAGTCAATCTCGGTATAGAATTCCTTTTCAAAGCCTTCAAAAGGATTGTTTGATGAGGCTTGTAGGTCAGTACTAATGCGAAAATTGTATCGCTCAATATGTGAAGCAGCACTCGTATTTTTGATGGAGAAATATTTATTCTCGCTGTCTAGCGCTTGCACATCCAGCGCTAGGGTACTATTGCCTTTTCTTACGCTCACTTTGCTACTTAACTCCATAGGATCTATGGCCTGCGAGAAGCGCGCCTTGATCTCAAAACTCAAAGGGATCTCAGTCAATCGCCCTGTAGTATCCATATTGATGTTATCGATCGTAATCTCTTCCAAGACTAGTGGTAGCCTTAAGGTTCGGAAAGGAAAGCTTGCGCCAGGAAAAGTCTCTCCCGTAGGAGCTTTGATCTCATCCCCAAGCAAGAGATTATAGCTCGTATCCGGATCTAACGGCTGTTCAGGGCGGGCAGAAACTGTTTTATCATTATCCAGAAAGGAGAAGTTGAGATTTAAGGGGTTGCTATCTTCGTCCTCTAAAGTGATTTGATCCATAGCGCTCTCTGTATCCAGGGCCAAGGCAAAGCGCACCAACACGGGTTGATCTAAGGGTGCCTCTTCCACCACTTGATCGCTAACCAAAGTAGTAGTTCCCACCTTGGCTGAAATCAACTGCAGAAAATCAGGAGCGGGTGGCTCAGGCGGGGTTTCCTTGCAGGCAGAAAGGCACAGAAAGGTGGCACAGCATATTAAGATCAAGCGTTCGCGCAGCATAATAAAAAAGGATAAAGCTTAAAAAAGAATAAAGGGTAGTTAATCACCACCCTTTAGTTAAGTATTTTTTGTTAGGGCTTCTCGGCATTATAAAGCTCTAGTACATCGGCCTCTGAATAAGCCGCTTCAAAAAAGCGCACATCATCCATAGCCCCTTTGAAGTGATTAGCGTCCACTTTGTTGTAATCGCCCCAAGAAGTATTACTCCAGTGAGTGGTAGTGCGGTCGTGATTAAAACCAAGGGCCAAAGCATTGCCAATCACGTCTGAGCCAGAGCCGCTATCATCAAAGGTAAGCCCAGTAATGTTGGAGAGATCTGCCACTGCATTGAGATTATCGGTCTCGATCAGTTGGCCATTCAGGTAAAGGGAACGTTTATTGGTTTCGCCATTGTAGGTAATGACCATATGGGCCCACTCCTGATCAAAGATACTGGCGAGGCCGCCTGAGCTACGAAGGTCAGCTTCAAATTCGATGGCTTCCCAACCGCCATTATTAGCGTCTTTTCCATCAGCATTGATAAAAAAATCATTGGCGATAGTAGTAGCATTGTCTTTTTGATAACGGCCAGTAAATTTCATAGAACTCATATTACCGGTGATCTCGATAAAAAAGCCATATAGATCGCCAATACCCATCACAAAATGTCCGCCGACATGATCCGTCGGATCGACCTTGAGCCAATAGCTGAGCGTCCAGCTATCGGTCAAAAGCTGATCGCCATTGGGGACTTCGATAATACTCACATCACCGTCAAACATCGCGGCAGAGCCGACATCACCAAAACGATCGAGTCCGTATTCAATCGCAATCTCAGTCCCTTCATAGTTTCCGACACTAGAATTGGCATCTCCATCTAACTTAAAATAGGCCATCTGCGCGGCGGACTGCGGAGGCGTCACTGCAGCACGACCTGCAGCAGTAAAAGTTCTCGTAGTCTGGCTAAAGAGCCCATTGTCTTCCGCTAGTAATCCGCCCCCCAAAGTTAGAATATAGACAATGCCACGATCTAAATTTTCCATGGGCGTGATGGTCAAAATAGAACCCGAGGAAGCAAGGGTCAAAGCAACATCCTCTGAGCCATTATTTAGGCTGACATTGGTCCCCAGTTCATTATTGGGATCCAGCGCTTTATTAAAATTAATCGTAATGACCGCATCTAGGGGCACGTCCACCGCAGCAGTGATACCATTGAGATCCAAAGTAAGCGCATCGCCTGTTTTCAAATCTGTACCATTGGCTTCGATTGCACTCACCGTCAAGGCTTCCGGCAATTCTTCCTTACAGGCCGATAATACCATCAGTAAGCAGGCTAAGAGATAAATAATGTTCAGCTTGTTATTTTTCATAGTCTTTGAAGTGTAGTTCTTTTATTACAAAAATTGAGGTCGATTCACTTTATTTTACCAGCCAGGATTCTGGCTGAGGGTTCCTTCTGACAAATCTATTTCACTTTGTGGGATTGGAAACAATTCATGTTTGCCGGCGACAAAACCCAAGGGTCCAAGGACTGTCGCAGCCTGTCCCGTCCGGACCAAATCAAAGAAACGATGTTGTTCCAGTGCTAACTCAAGACGTCTTTCTTCCCAAATCAGTTGCCGCAGGGCGGTTTGATCCGTCTCCATGATCTCTGGCAAAGTATTAGGATTACCTCCTCTGGCCCGCTCACGCACTTGGTTGAGATAGACCAGTGCCTCGTTGGCTTTACTGTTTTCATTGAGGGCTTCTGCAGCTATAAGCAAGACATCAGCATAGCGCAGCATTCTCACATTATGATCCCAAGAAGCCAATGGAGTCGTACCAGGTGTCCAAGCTTTTTGGTTGTAGCATTCCAGTTCTTTGATCTGGTTGGTGCCTTCAAAGTAAACAGTATCTGGGGTAGTAGGATCTCCTTGGAGAACGATTCCCCCCAGCATTTCTCCAAGAAAAGCGATGGTCGCGTCCATACGCGGATCATCACTATCAAAGGCCTGAATGAGGTCGTAGGTAGGGCGATTAAAGCCCCAACCTCGGTCTGGCGTACCTCTAATACCTTGAGTGTTGCCATACTGATGGCCTCCTTGGGTAAATCCATCATCCGTCGCCCCTACTTCAAAGAGAGAACCAGAGCCAAACTCTCCTGTGGCGGACAGGGCATTAGCGAAATCTGGATCAAGGCTGTATTCAGCAGAGTTGATGACCTCTAAGGCAAACTTCTCAGCATTGGCAAAGTCACTGCGAAAGAGGTAAACCTTGGCCAGTAAGCCTTTGGCTGCTCCGCGCGTTGCGCGCCCTAATTCTTCAGCCGGATAATCACTTCTTTCTAACAGATTTTCAGCTGCATATTGTAAGTCTTCAATGATAAGATCATACACCTCATTCGCAGGCGTACGAGCCACTTTTCGCTCTGGATTGACAGTCAAGATTAGGGGTACATCTCCATAGACTCTTACTAGCTGAAAATAAGTCAAGGCGCGTAAGAAGCGGGCTTCGCCTATCAATTGCGCTTTGCTCAGCTCACTCATATCTGTAATCTCTGGCGTCCGATTGATCACCAGATTGGCTCGCTTTACTCCCACATATAGTTGTGAGTACCAACCACTAACCGATGCAGCATCAGGGGTAAAAGTGAAATCATCAAAAGCAAGAATCTGAATTCCGTCCGTAGGATTACTGCCCTTACCGGCATCATCAGACATTATATCTATGATGGGAAAACCGCCATGATAGCGCCACTCTCGCAGTACATTATAGATTGCATTGGTGGCCAAGCGAGCGTCTGATTCAGACTGCATGAAATTGGTTTCTTCCAATTCTGCGAATAGACCAATTTCTAAAAAATCTTCCCTACAAGCCGAGAAGCTCAGGCAAAGCGTCAGCAGGAACAATTGGCTAAGTGTGGTGAGTGGGTACTTTTGCATGATGCTTTATAGAGATATGTTTAGGCCAATAGTGTAAACAGAAGTAATCGGATAAGTCCCTAGATCGATACCCGAGGAAAGCACATTCGCGCTCGCCAGCTCAGGACTATAGCCAGAAAAACGGCTCAAGGTGTAGAGATTGGTCCCTCGTAGGAAAAGTCGCACATCTTGCATGCGCAAGCGCCTCACGAGTGAGGACGAAAAGTCATAGCTAAGCGTTAGGCTTCTCAATCGTAGAAATGAGCCATCTTCAATAAACCAGTCCGAAGGGCTGTAATTTACCCCTCCGGTAGTCAAACGTGGCTGAGTATCGCTAGTCCCCTCCCCCGTCCAGCGGTCTCGGATGTAGCCTTCATAATTGTACAGCTCTGGCCTGACGGCTCGTTTTCCATTGTAAATTTCATTGCCTTGTTGCCCTTGGATATCCGCATCTAGGGTAAACCCTTTGTAGCCGACAGAAAAGTTGAAGCCAAACAGATAATCAGGGATATAAGAACCTAAAATGGTGCGATCGTCTGTATTGATGGTCCCATCGCCATTGATATCTTCATAGCGGAGATCGCCGACTCGTTGCCCTGAGAGGGTCGGAAATTGTCCCAATTCCTCTTCGTTTTGGAATACACCAGCTACCTTAAAACCATAAAAGGAGCCCACCGGAATTCCTGTCTCCGTACGCGTTACCAATTGTCCGTTACCGAGACTACCATCTTGGATAAATTCATCCGCCGCCCCAATATCCAAAGTCTCATTTCTCAATCTTGAGCCCAGCAAACTGATGCTGTAAACAAAGTCGCCTCTTTGCTCCTTCCAATTGACAAAAAACTCCAAGCCTACGTTCCGAATGTCGGCAGCATTAAACACCACCCTACGAAACGGACCGTTCCCAAAATGGGCCGGCAACAATAAAGGCACCAAAACCCTATTGGTTCGCTTATTGAAATAATCAATCTCACCCGTCAACTTGTTGTCAAAGAAGCCAAATTCCAGCCCTATATCTATGGTTTCGGTATCTTCCCATTGTAAGTCGGGATTACCTGCATCTGCTAAAGTGGCCCCTGGAAACAGAGATTCGTCCTGTCCAAAAACTGCTTCAAGACTGTTGCCATTTACCCGCGCGAAACGTGAGCGGAAAGGGATCTGGTCATTGCCATTGATTCCCCAACTAGCTCTCAGCTTCAGATTGCTCAACGCACTAAAGCTTTGCAAAAAGGGTTCTTCCGATAATCGCCATCCTAAGGCCAAGGCGGGAAAGTTTCCATAGCGATTTTCAGGGCCAAATTTGGAGGAGCCATCTCGCCTGAAGGTCGCCGTAAATAAATAGCGGTCCTTCAGGACATAGTTGAAGCGGAAGAGGTAGGAGATATAGGCAAAGCTTTCCAGATTGTTAAAAGCATCAATCGTGGTACCATCACCAGCATCCAGATAGTAAAACTCTGGACGTTCTCTCAATAAATTTTCAATCGTACCCGTTAGCCCTTCGCGCTTAGTGCTTTGGGCAGTATAGCCCGCCAGCACTTCAAAACGGTGATTTTCGAGATTTTTGTTGTAACGCAAAGTATTCTCAAAAATCCATGTAGCTTCATCTCTGGCTGTTTTGGCGAGGTCGCTGGTTTCGTTTTGTTGAGTGGGAGAGACAAAAAACACTGGGCTAAAAAAGGTGCTTTTGGTATATGCCAAATCCGCTTGGTAACTCGATCTAAAGGTAAAGTCTTTCAAAAACTTCACCTCCGCATAGAGGTTTGCAATGGCTCTCAGCCTGCGATTGTAGTTTTCCCCGAAATTGAGGGCTGCTATGGGATTGCCACTACCCATGACCTCCAAAAAGTTGCCTTCATCATCCAGAGGCTCATTGGTCGGCCAAGCTCGATAAGCGCTTGCGACCACATTAGGGCCAAATTCTTTGCGCTCTTGGGAGAAGGTCAAATTATTGCCTAGAGTCAAAAAGGAGGTAGCCTTAAAGCTGTTGTTGAGTTTGAGGGTGATCCGCTCATACGCGGAACGCTCAATCACCCCTTCTTGCCGGTAATAGCTTCCCCCTAAGTAATAACTATGCCTTCCTTCTGCCCCAGAGGTTGAAAGTTCGTATTGCTGAATCGGCGCGTTGTCCTGAAAGATCAAATCCTGCCAATCAACATTCGGTAGGAGGTCAATATTGTTGTAGGTCGCAGGCGCAATTTCGTTGACGACCGCGGCAAACTCCCTCCCATTGAGCAAATCGATCTGATTGGCGACAGATTCGAGACTATGCGAAGCGCTAAATTGTACCCTAGGCTTACCTGCTACGCCTCTCTTGGTACTGATGATGATAACGCCATTGGCGCCCCTTGTTCCATAGATAGCCGTTGCAGAAGCATCCTTGAGCACCTCTATCGATTCTATATCCCCGCTATTGAGGAAACTAATATCATCCAAGATCACCCCATCAACTACAAATACAGGTCCTGCACCACCCAAAAGCGTAGCGATGCCACGAATTCTCACGATGGGACTTTCTCCCGGATTACCAGAAGCACTACTTATCTGTACCCCCGGCACTTTGCCTTGCAAGGCTTGTAAGGGATTGGCAGCGGGGTTTTTGACCAAATCATCTCCTCGTACCGAATAAACCGATCCGGTCAAATCGCTCTTACGCATCCGACCATAACCAATGACTACCACATCATCAAGGCTTTGAGCATCTGCTACCAACTGGATATTGAGTAGGCGCTGCCTGCTGGGTTTGACCACTTGACTAAGATAGCCATAGTAAGAGATCTGTAAACTGTCCTCTGCTTTATTTAGGGTGATTTGAAACTTACCCTCTGCATCGGTATTGACCCCACGATTAGTCCCTAGCAAAACCACGCTAGCACCGGCCAAAGGCTGGCCATCGTCCTCAGCAGTTACCGTTCCCTCAATTTTTAAGCCTTGGCCGTAGGCAAAGGCTTGTATCGTCAAAAATAGTACGCAAAAATAGATACGAGTAGTCATTGAAGTCCTTATTGTATTTCAGGTACTAGAGCGACTCGTTTATTAGGAATAAATAGAGAAAACTGAGCGTTCGGCAAGGCCAAGCCCTACCCAGCATCTTTCAAATCACGTAGCAATAACTTGTCACTGTAGTTGTCTATACAATTTACAACAAATTAGCTTGCGGACTGTCCAAATCAGGAGGCTTTAAGCCCCTTTTTTGAAATAAGCAGTATCTCCTTAGTAAACTTTAACTTGCCTTTAATGCTGCACTAGCTTTGGCTTTGGAGATGAGCGTTCTGCACAGCAGTGATGAGATAATAAAGGTCTTTAGGCAAGGCTCAGGAAGACATTTTGCTGAAGCCACATTTTGTTTCATTGTGCCGATCCCGATTCTCAGGACTTTGTTGAAATGATTATCCGATGGTTTTAATTACCGCTCGACAAATCTTGTGTCTCTACACTTTCGGCATGAATAAGCGTTCTGCGCAGCAGGCATTAAAAAAACCGCCGCCTCACTTTTTTTGGACCAAAACAGCCCAATCTTTATCAGGCTCCGCGGGTGGATTACCCAATTCAACAAGGCTACCACCACTCGTCTCTAAGATGGAACCGTCCTCTAAAGCCCCTCCACTGCGAGGGTCATACCATTTTATTGAAAAAGTGCCTTTTTGATCCCTCAAATCCAGGGTCCCTGTCCCCCCTGCTAAAAAATATACGGCATATATTTCCCCTGCCTTAGCCAAACAATAGGACTCGTCCCCGACTAAGCGTTCGTCCGCAGGATACATCTCTTCAAAGGGCAAATACAGCTGAAAAAAGTCTAAGGCATGCTTAGTATAATTCCAAACATTTTCACGGGAGCGCCAATCTTCGCAGCCTAGATCATTTTCGGGATTGAGGTAGCCAAAATACCATTCGGAGCCACCGCCGCCAGCCATCAAGTTGCCCCAAAGCACCTCTGCGCGTACAGAATCTTGATTGTTATCAGGGCGAGCATCATTATCAACACCACGCGAAAAATGACCGATTTCGTCAATGCAAACCACCCAAGGTCGATCTATCTCTGCTGATTTTGCCAGCCAGTCTTTGGTATCTTGATGGACATTGTAGCGTTTGGCCGCTTGTATCGAAATCCCATCTAAATAAGGTTCATCTAGCAAACGGTCAAACATCTCGTAGCGCAATTTTTTGTTGGCATGAGAGTGAATAACCACCATATTTTGGTAAGGATCGTGAGTTTTGAAATAATTGACCATTGCTTTTTGTTGCGCTAGGCTCTGACCATTGGGTGAGAAATCTGCAGGACCATTTTCTTCTCCCATATTCCAAGTAATGGCTTTATGGTGGGCAAAACGAGCGATTAATTCGCGATAGTATAGCCTACGTTGGAAGCCGGTATCTCCATCATCGAGCAGTTTTTCATTTTCGGTTTCTTGGGTGATAATGTGCAGCATTAGCCCCTTTTCGTCCATATAATCAAAGACTAATTCCCACTGATCCAATTTACTACAATCAAAGCGATCACGTATTTCATAGCCCGTGTAGGGCCAGACGTCTTTACCATCTCCTTCGACATTAAAGGTCAAAAAATAGACCGAATTCATACCCTTGTTGGCCAGATAATTTAAGGCTCCGACGATACCTTTCCCTTTACCGTTTTGCCAAGTGAGATCACCCGCTTGCCAATCTTTTTCGTGGGGAGAGTAAGTATGGAGATCCTCTTTAGCGGTAGCTTCGCCTGCTCTTTTTTCGGGAGCTTTGCCTTTATAGGTACCATCAAAATCAGCATATCCCAAGAAGTTTTCGGGACTCCCGGCTCCTCCTTTCAAAAAAGGGCGGCCACTTTCAGCATAGTGCAAATAGCGCGTATCTCCTCTTAGTAAGCGGCCTTCTTCCCCAGCCACTGGTGGCTTCACTAAGATCTGGCCACTTTCTCCGTCAAAAGCCGTAGGGCTACCGGCCGTAGCATCATCTGAGATAGCGATATTTTCCCCTTCGCGAAACGAGGCTACGTAGTCCCAAAGGCCTTCCTTATCCGGTCGAAAACGCACCTGCCATACATTGCCAGCCTCGGCACTCGTCTCGGCGGCATTACCATCTGCTGCATAAAAACCGGGAATCACATATTTTTTATCCCCTTGGCTAAAAGTCACCCAAAGACGATAATCAGTAAAGGGATTTTTTTCTGCTGTCTCTGCACTCTCTGGTCCTGTAAAACTAAGGGTCAATTTTTGCCACTTACCCAGTTCAAGGGCGGGTTTTGAGGAAGGCTGGCAAGCCAAAAGCAGGCCAGAGATAGCGAGACAAAGCAAGCGAAAGTAGTAGTTAGGCATAGGGTTATTTTTGAATATACTAGTGAAAAGATAAGGTAGGTAAAAGCAAATAATCGCCCAAAGCCTACGAATATTCGAACAACAAATTAATTCAATTGTGGTAGGGGCAAATTGAGGACATAAATCAAGATCACGATGAAAAACTTGTTGCTCCTCATCCTCGCCCTCATAGTTTTGGTCCCTAAGCTTCAGGCCCAAGAAACAGCAGCGATGGCAGATCACTATCCGCTCGCCTTTGTCTTTGCTGATGGCGTCAATCTACGCGCAGCGCCAAATCTAGAGGCTAAAGTAGTAGCCAATGTCAATGCGGGAACGCCTATCCGCCTTTTTGGCAATGTCGGTACGGACACGATCAACGGTAAGATTTCTTATTGGAACAAAATCTATTATAAAGGTCAAATCGCTTACGTCTGGCATCCCTTAATTACTTATCACGTTCAGCGCAGTGGCAAAAACCCTGATTACTATTTTTTGCTTGGCGAAGGGGACTCAACTTGGCATAGCAAAATCAAAGTCATCCATAAAGGCAAAACCGTCCAGCAAATTTCTTTTCGAGGCATTAAGTCATTTCAAGCAGTAGACCAATACCTCAATAAAGGGCCAATGGGCGTACCCTTGGTCGATGATCTAATTTATGTCCATTGGTCAGCCCATTCTTGTGGGCATACTGGAGGTTACAAGATCTTCGCCTTTGATGGGCAGCGCTTGCATTATTTTGGAGAAGACACCGGTATGGGCGATGGTGGATTTTTTACCTCTCAAACGCTAACCACTCCCGCAGATCCCGCGGGAGAAAAAGGAGTAGTGGTTATAAAAATGCTAGATGGAGAGACGATCTTCCCTGAAGATGGGCAAGAAAACCAAGAGCCAACCGTCAAATACAATGTCAATACTACTACTCGCTACCGTTGGAATGGAAAAAAGTTGGTAAAGATTTGACACCGCTGCGCGGAACGCTCAATCCCTTTTTATTTAGCAGCCACTTTCAAGACTCCAAACTCATCTGAAAGGACTACTTTTTGATCTAAAAGATGTCGTAGCACTTTTTCACGTTGGGCCGGACTCCCTTCCCTACACTCAGCCAAAACGTCTCGATAGCGGGGCGTTTTGGCTTGTATAAAAGCTAGTAAGGCTTGTCGAATTGAGGCAAACTCCTTGTCGTCGATCTTGGCTTTATAGCGCCCAATACAGACATCACAGCGGCCACAAGGCTCAGTAGTTTTTTCACCAAAGTACTGTTGAATCGTGAGTTGGCGACAAAAACTTTTGTTTTCGACATAACGCAGCATCTCCTTGAGTCTTTGATCATTTTGCTGGCGCAAAAAGATGTACTTATCCCAGTTGAGCAGTTTTTTACTCAAGCGCTGACGCGGCTTCAAAAAGCGAATGCTAGGCTCCTGGGAAGGCGCTTGATAATGAATCAGACCATGCTGGTCCAAGCGCTCTAGCTGAGCATAGAGATCCAAAGGTGGCAGATCTAACTTTCGCGCCCAAGGCTCAGGAAAGAAGCGCATATCATTGGTATATACCTCTCCCCCCAAAGATCGCAAGATAAAGTCAATCAGGCTTGCCATCATAGGATGTTGCTGCTTGTAAATCAGCAAATCTTGGGGTCGAGCCACCATCTGCAGATAAGCGAAATCATCGCTTTCGGCACTAAAATGCAGTAAGCCTTCATTTTCTAGTAGCCTGATCGAATTGTAGAGTGGGATTGCCTGTTCGCCGATAGCACTACAAATCTCAGAGATATGAAAAGGCTCTGCCTCTCCAACACTCCCTTCTTTCGGGACTTGAAAATAATTGCAGAGCGACTCATAATGTCGAGTCAATTGCTCCCAAGACGGATACTTTTCCGCGTTCCAAACTTGCAGTTGATTGATATCAGCGGGATTGGCAAAAGCAATCGCTAAGGCGGTTTCGCCATCGCGGCCTCCCCTACCCGCTTCTTGATAATAGCTCTCCAGGTCAAAGGGCAGATTGTGATGGACCACAAAGCGTACATTGGGCTTGTCAATCCCCATCCCAAAGGCATTGGTCGCCACAATCACCCGAGTTCGATCTTCGAGCCAATCTTGTTGGATTTTATTACGCGCTGAAGTTTTGAGTCCGCCATGATAGGCCATAGCAGCGATGCCTTGTTCTTTCAGAAACTGGGCCAACAGAGTGGTAAGCTTGCGCGTACGCGCGTAAATGATCCCAGTGCCAAGGGTGCGTTGACAGATTTTGAGAATGCGTGCCGGAACGTTTTCCTCCTCAATCATGAAATACCGCAAATTCGGGCGCCGAAAGCTCTTTCGAAAAACTTGCGCTTCTGTCATCTGAAGCTTGGCCAAGATATCTTCCTGCACTTCGGGAGTCGCCGAAGCAGTCAAAGCGATGATAGGCACTGCGGGTAAGCGTTCGCGAATAGCGGCAATCTCAAGATAAGAAGGTCGAAAATCATAGCCCCACTGCGAAATACAATGCGCTTCATCCACCGCCAATAGTTTGACGGGCATCTTTGACAATCGCATCTGAAACATTTCGCTTTGGATACGCTCAGGAGCTAGATATAAAAAGCGATACACACCATCCATCGCGCCTTGTAGGCGGCTGTCAATTTGATGATAGGCGAGGCTGCTGTTGATATAAGTAGCCGGAATGCCTCGGCGATTGAGGCTTTCTACCTGGTCTTTCATCAATGCGATCAGAGGAGAGACCACTAGAGTTAGACCTTCTTGCGACATAGTGGGAACCTGAAAGCAGATAGATTTACCGCCCCCTGTTGGCAGCAAGGCTAGGGTATCCTTACCAGCTAACACATGCCGAATGATCTCTTCTTGTAGAGGCCGAAAATCTGGGTATCCCCAATATTGCTGTAAAACTTCTTTCGGCTGACGCATAGGCTCAAATTAAGCATAAATAGCTTAATCAAGCTTCCTCCTGAGATGCTTTTTACGGGTTTTGCCTCCCGATCCCGATGGTCGGGATGCGGGAGCGCGGAACGCTAATTTTTTACATCTTACTACTCAAACAAAATGTAATCAATCTCTAGCTCGAAGGGCTTAGCGACCTTATCATGATTAATAAAACCTATACGGATGATCTTGGATAAATAAGAAGCGGCTAAGCGTTCCCCAGAGGGACGCCCCAACTGATATTGCTTAAAGTCGGTAAGCTTTACAGTGATGGTCTGCCAATCATCGCCTTCACTCTTGAGTACGGTTTTATAATAAGGTTGGTAGAAGTAAGAACTGGTTTCCAAGGTAAAACCAAAGGTAGGTCCCTTGCTTTTGAAACGAATCGTTACCGTTTCGAAGTCTGAAAAGTTAAAACGCTCATAAGGGCTCCTCAGCGAGGAAAAGCCCCCATTATTATCAAGAGAGATCTCGCCGCGATATAAGACACTATTATCGGTCAGCCTAGCTTGAGCCTGAGACAGCCCCCCCATTACGCCATCATTGATAACCCGCCAAGTTTGGCCAGATTTATCTGTACCAAAGTCAATTTTCAAGCTATTAGTAGTATCCGTCATAAAGCTAGAAAGTAAGATGAATAGGCAATATTGAATCATAATGTATAGGCTCAAGAGAGAAGGAAAGACAGTAAACCAAATCCGAAATAAGATTGTTTTTAGCAATCAAATCTAGAAAGGAAGCCTATAAAAGTGTACATTAAGCATAACTCCCACTTCCTGGCTTTTACCTTAGCACAATACCTGATGTTGAAAACCTTTTACCAGCTCAGAGATATTGGGATTGATGACCATACAGAGCCAAGTATGGTGCGGACTCTGCATTTTATCAATGCCTCTTCTTTACTCTCGATTGCAGTCATGCTGATCTTGGGGCTGACTTCTCTATTCACTGGATGGCCCCTGATCGCCACCCTGCTCTTATTGCTCGGTTGCATTCACGGGATTATCCCTTTAGCGTTGAACTATCGGCAAAAAACCTTTGCTTCGAGGCTTTACTTTTTAATTGCAGGCTATGTAATTCTCCTTTTGTTACCCATTATTTTTGCTCCAGAAATGCACTTCCAGGCTTACTTATTACCGGGCATGGGAATGTCATTTTTCTTTTTCCGTGGGGAAATTGGTCGCTGGAAGTTTGGCTTAGCCTTGGTCGCGATTATCATATGGGTATATCTACAGTGGCATTTTTCAGCTTTTGATCCCTTATTGAGTGTGGATCCTTATAGTTATCTCTTTGTCAGAACCTTAAATGACTTTCTCGCTTTTCTTTTCACTTTTACCATCATCTACATTTTCACGCTAGAAAGTCATAAATACGTGCAAAAGATCGAAGAAAACGCCAATGAGCTTAAAACCTCCAACACTTCCTTAAACGAAGCAAACGAGGAACTAGAGCGACTCATTTTCTCCATTACCCATGACTTGAAAGCACCTTTAACTAATATCAAATCACTGCTAGCCTTGTTGCCCAAACAAGCAGGGGAAATCTTATCCAATGAAGGAGAAAAATATATAAGTCGTGCTAACATTTCAGCTAATCGCCTATCAAACATGATCGATTCACTCTTGCGATATGCCCAAACTAGAGACTTACAACTAGAAAAATCTTGTCTAAACACCCAAGCGCTAGTGGCCAGTCTACTAGAAGAATACCAGGATAGTATGCCTTCACAAAAGATATCATGGGTTATGCAAGATTTACCCAACTGCTACGCAGATAAAGGTATGATTACTGAAGTATGGGAAAACCTCATTTCTAACGCAATCAAATATTCTTCCCGAGAGGAGGAAACCCAAATAAAGATTCAAGCTTTTGAAACAGAAAAAGAGATCACTTTTTCGGTTCACGACAATGGTGCCGGTTTTGATCCCAAATACAAAACCAAGTTGTTTTCCATCTTTCAACGTTTACATACTCAGAGCGAATTTCCAGGCAGTGGTATCGGCCTAGCAAGTACCGCTAGGATCATCGGGCTGCACGGAGGCAAAATTTGGGGAGATAGTATCTTAGGCCAAGGCGCCTCCTTTTATTTTAGCCTTCCCAAGGTTTAATTTGGGAGCATATGAAAGCAAACAACCATAGCCCCTTTCTTGGGCTTAGAACCGCGGCTTACCAAGTTAGCGAGCTCACAGCAGCCAAAGAATGGTATAGCAAGGCCTTTAACACAGCGCCTTATTTTGACGAGCCTTTTTATGTAGGTTTCAATATTGGTGGCTTTGAACTTGGCCTGCAACCCTCAGAGGTTCAAGCCGAGGATAAAGGGGAGAGTGTATTTGTCTATTGGGGCGTAGAGGACATAGAGGGCATTTATGCCCATCTTATCAGTCTGGGAGCGAGTGAACACGAAGCCCCTCATGGGGTTGGGGGTGCACTAAAAGTTGCCTCAGTCAAAGATCCGTGGGGCAATATTCTCGGCCTGATTTTCAATCCTACATTTCAAATTGGCTCATGAAATATTTCATCCTCTTTTATGAAACGGTAGAGGCTTTTGTTGAAAAACGAGCTCCTTTTCGTGCCACGCACTTGCAGCACGCTCAAAAAGCTGTCGAAGCAGGACACCTACTGCTGGGAGGCGCTTTAGAAGAGCCTGCTGACAAAGCGGTCCTCCTGTTTCGGGGGCGAGATAAGCAAGTAGCCATTGATTTTGCCAAAAATGATCCTTACGTTGAGCAAGGACTGATCACCAAATGGGAAGTCCGCCCTTGGAAGGTCATGTTAGGCACCAAAATGGAAAACTAAGATGGAAGACTTAATCACGAAATTTTATACTGCCTTTACCAAACGCGATGCCGAGACAATGGCCGCTTGTTATCACGATGAGGCAGTCTTTCATGATCCCGCCTTCGGCGAACTACAAGCCGAGCAGGTCCGCAAGATGTGGGAAATGCTCCTCAAAAATGGTAAAGACCTATATGTCGAGTTCTCCAACGTCAAGGCCAATGAGCAAAATGGCTCCGCCCATTGGGAAGCGACCTACAGCTTTGGCCCCAAAAAACGCAAGGTTCATAATGTGATTGAAGCAAGCTTCATGTTTAAGGACGGCAAAATCTACCGCCATATCGATCGTTTTCCCGTCAGGAAGTGGGCCAAGCAAGCCCTTGGTTTTCAAGGATGGTTATTGGGAGGCACTGGCTTTTTCAAAAAGCGCCTCCAAAAGCAAACGGCTAAACAGCTCCAACGCTATATCGAAAAGGCTTCTTGAATGCGGTTGGCGACCTCTTCAGGCGGCAATTCGGTATTATCTATGATCAAGTAGTTTGGGAGTGTGATCTCACCCGAAAGGCTATTCATGCGATACTGCTTCTCTTGCTTGAGCAGTACTTCCTCGGATCTCTTCACATCTCGCTTAGAGGCTTTGGCCTGCAAACGACTAGGTTGCTTATTGCGAAACAAGCGTTGGTCGAGACTACATACTAGTTCCACATAAAAAACATCAGCCCCTTTTTGGCTAAAGATTTCTGCTATTTCGGCGACGTATCGGTGATCTTCGACTTCGTCGAACGCCCAGACTAGGGTAAAAATCAAGCCTTCTAAATCACTTGCAGCCACGGCTTCAAAAATTGACCAGCGAATTTTTTGGTTTAGGGCCGAAAAACCTTCATCGCCAAAATCAAAAAAGTTTCTCACCAACTCGATCGACATATGATTGTGAAAGAGTTTGAGCCCAGTAAGCTTAGCGAGGGCTTGCCCAACGGTCATTTTACCTGAGGCAGGTGGTCCGACAATAAAAACGAGTTTCATGAGGAAGATTTGTTTGCTTTAAGTTAAGCTTTTCTGCTTCGCAGAACGATTATCTCTATGCGACGAGGCAGTGGCTTGTTGCAATACCCAAAACATCCCATTTTCCTTTCGGGCGAGTTCTGCGCAGCGGAACGAAGAGAAATCTCCGTGGGTGGTATAAGTAATTACAATTTGCCGGATAGGAGATTTCTTCCCGATAAAAATCGGGATCGAAGTGATTATCCGGTAGGTGCGCGCATGCATGCCGCACCGTAGAGACAAGCGTTCCGCGTCCCGAAAGCTTTCGGGAGTAAACCCCATAAAGACCAGCAAAAATCACTCACCCCTACTCAAGCGCTTACAGATCCTACTCAAGCTCTCGGGGCTAATGCCCAAAAAATCTGCGATATAACGTTGCGGAATGCGTTGAAAAAGTTCTGGCTGGGTCTGGAGCAATTTTTGGTAGCGTTCCGCGGGGCGGTCTGAACCCAAAGAGCGGGCAATATCCGAAGCTTTTTGGGCCACCTCTTCACTGGCTACTCGGCCTATAGTCTGAAAGGCTGGCACCTTTGCATAAAGCTCGGATAAGGCAGGCTTATAAATGAGCCATACCACCGAGTGTTCCATAGCTTGAAAAGCAGCATTAGTTGCCTTGCCACTATTGAAACTGGAAAAATCCGTGATAAAGCAGTTTTCAAAAGAAAAATCGCAGCTGATCTCATCTCCATCCTTGAGGTGAAGATGACGGATCGCCCCTTGCTCGACAAAAGCGATAAAATCACATACTTGCTCTACCGCCAGCAGATATTTACGCCTTGCGATTTCCTTGCGTACAAAGTATTTATCTATAAGACTCAACTCTGCTTCACTCAATGGAGTGATACTCTGGCAATAGGTTTTGAGTGCGTTGGCGGTTGGCATTATTTCCCTTTACGTTTGGAGGCGTATTTGACGGTCTCATCAAGGATGATGGCTTCGTGCATGATCTCTCGGATTGCTTCTTGAGGGATATCGGCCAGCTTTTCGAGCATGATACCACTAACCTGTTTGCGGCCTCGATGGTCTAGTATGCCTTGCACATTGGAGAGTTCGTTTCCACGAAGAAAAACTAATTCAATGCCCCCTGTTTTGATAGGATTGAGATAGCAAATCCAAGAGCGGTTATAGTAAAAGGGTACGCGGTACCTAATTTTTGACACGAGTCCCATTTCTTCACTGAAGAGATGGTGTAGGTAGCGCATCAAATCGCGACGCTCCTTTTCTTGGCTTTCAATAAAGTCGCGGACACTCATTTTAGTATCTGGTATTGAGGATTTAGTGGTGAGATTGGGGCGAAAGAAAATATGAACTTATTTTGACGACGCATTCCTACCAAGGTATGATTTTTCGATCTCGATAGAAATTACCCGTCTCCTCATTTTCGAGCGCTAGCCAGGTAATCGTATCTGCCCCCTCTGCCACCGATCGATTGGCATTGCTGCCCCCCATTCGGGTTCTCACCCAGCCTGGGCACATCGCATTAATTTTCCACTTAGGATATTCCTGACTCAACAATCTGGTAAATTCATTTAAAGCTAGCTTTGAAATCCGGTAGGCGGAGTAATGATCTGGAGCGTAATGCTGTGATTTCATGGCCCCAGCCCCCGACGAAACATTTATGATTTTGGGGCTTTGACTTTTCGATAGTTTAGGGATTAGTTTATTGCTCAGATACCAAGGACCGATAGTATTGACGTAAAAAGAGGCCAACAAATTAGCCTTACTCAATTGAGAGGGATATCCACTCAGATAGACACCGGCATTATTGACCAATACATCTAATTCTTCTGCAAAATCTTCGACGAAGGTATCGATCGATTCTGTTGACGAAAGATCAAGTAAATAACCGCTACAATTGACTCCTTTTGCCATCAAAGATGCCACTGCTCCTGATAGGTCTTTATCGCTTCTCGCCGTAATGAAGATGGTATGTCCTTTCACTCCCAATTGCCTCGCGGCCTCGAAACCTATGCCCCTATTTGATCCAGTAATGAGAATATTCATTTTCAAACTTTTTAGGTGAGTTAGGCAGACTTCATGAAGGTGAATGCTAGTCAAAGAGGAGAAGTAAGTAATTAGCCTGCTTTTTGCCACCAAAGATTGGATCGATTGACCGAAATGGGTTTGCGCATTTTGATGGTCATATAGATCGAAAGACCGATGGTCAGAAAGCGAAAGACATTGGCCCAAATTCCGCCAAGCGCCGTATCCGCAATGGTAAACATGCCCCAATAAAGATTCATCAGGAAATGCATAAAGATGGGCACCCATAAATTGAAATCCCACTCGACATATAGCCAAGCAAACCATACTGCTCCACTAAAGGTAATCATGAAGACTCCGGCTGATTCACCAATAGTATTGCCCTGCCAGAGGTGGGCCGCGCCAAATACGATAGCATTGATAGCCGCGGCAGGAACAAAGCCCCAGCTGTGATGCCGAAACAATTGCCCAAAGACAAAGGCACGAAATACGAGTTCCTCGAAGAGGGCCGGACAAACAGCTCCCAACAAAATAGACCAAGCACTCAATTGGGAATTGAGATCTCCCATGATCCCATAGCCGATAAGCATCGGTAGCGTAAAGAGTAGTGCCCATCCCAAGGCTTTGCCAAATCCTTTTTCGAGGCCTAGTTCAGCGAATAGCTGGCCAAAACCAAAACGAATGACCATATACAGTAGCACCGGTATGGCGTAGGTACCATAATAGCCGATCAGACGTAGGACACGCTCTTCTCCACCAAGGCTATCTCGCATTAAGGGAGCCATGTTGCGGATAAGGAAATAGATACCGATAATGAAGGCGGAAAAAAATATCCCTCTGAGCTTTGGGTTCATATTTGTAATTTAAATAGCTACCGCCCAAAATAGCCAATCATTTATGCAAAGAATTGCTCTATTAACATTGCTCATGGGCTTCTTGAGTTTCAATTTGTCCGCTCAAAAAATCGATACCCCTGAATGGGATGTCTCCTATGTTGGTAATAACCTTTGGAATCCCGGCTTACAATTCGGACGGCTCATACCAGGCCTAGGTCGTCATGAAGGGCCGGTGATCTATCAAGCACATTTGGGAGCTTATTGGGATCCACAAGCGCAGTTCAATCTATATGCTTTTGCGGGTTGGCAGTATCGCGGCTCCTTTAGCAAGCGGGACTATTTTGATATTAGGATCAGCCCAGTGGGTTTATTGCGTTCGTTTTATCCCGAAGCCTATCGAGTCTTGGATAATGGCAATACGGACAAGATATTTTTGCCAGGTCGCTGGTATTATGCCCCGGAATTTAGCCTGACATGGGGATTTAGACCTAAAAATGAGCAAATCAAGCAGGTATATTTTGGCCCTCAACTATTCCTTTTGTTGCCCTATAATAGCCGCATCCTACCCATACTCAACTTTCAAATAGGTCTAAACCTCAAAAGCAACTAAACATGAAATCGATTCTCTATTGCCTGCTTTTGCTTAGTTGTTTGACGCTCGCCTGCGGCAAGACGGACCTCAGCAAACTCGATGAAACCATTTACGTCCGCTACAATGGAGCCGATATGCCAGCCTATGTCCACGGCAACGGCTCGGATAAAGTCTTTCTTGTCGTTTTGCATGGCGGAGGCAGTTTTGGTCTTGCCTTTCGTACCCCTGATTTTCGGCGTGAGTTAGAATCTCGCTATGCTGTAGTTTATTGGGATCAGCGGGAACAAAGTATGAGTCAGGCCAATCAGGCTCAAGCGCTGAGTGTAGGCGAAAGAGCCAAAGATGTAGGTGCACTACTCTCAGTTTTGAAAGCGAAGTACGGCGAGGACATCAAGTTGTTTTTGTTTGGCCATAGCTGGGGCGGGACCCTCGGCATGACCTATTTGCTGCAAGAAGGTGCGCAAGAGCAGCTCAAAGGCTGGATTATGGCCAGTGGTGCCTATGATTTCCCGCTCACCATCGATGAACGCTATCTATTATTACTCGATGTCAGTGAGGCTGCGGTACCCAATCCCAATGATATGCGGGAACAACAATGGATCGACCTTAATACTGAACTTCGCGCCCTCAACCAAGATAGTCTGCGTTCGGATCCCGATCTATTGCGGCCCTATGTAGAAGATGCTTTGCGCTATCTTTTACTCGACAACGAAATCTTGCCGGCCAATCTGGGCAATCTATATCGTACCACCATCGTTGAAAACAATCCACTCTACTGGTGGCTCAACGACAGAGCCTCTAAACCCTATTTAGAAGCCAGAGATGCGGGTTATGCCCTGCGGGAACGCTTAGCCGAAATAACTTTACCGACACTTTTGTTGTGGGGAAGATTTGATTTGAGTGTGCCACCCGCCTTAGGGGAGATTGCTCTTGCGGAGCAAGGAAGTGTCGATAAGACCCTAGTGATTTTGGAGCAGTCCGAACACCTTCCCTATCTCAGTGAGTCAGAGCAGTTTTTGGCGGAGATGATCGCCTTCGTCGAACGCTTGAAATAAGTGCTACCAGCCGAAGGTTCCCGGCCCGCCTTTGAAAGGTCCTTTGATATTAGCTGTGATCCAACCGCCGTAAAAATCGCCTTCTTGGGCTTGCACCTTTTCGTCATTGACAAAGCACTCGTCCATTTTTGAGGCATAAAAACATAAATGATCTTTGATATCAGCGTAAGTTTGGGCTGGCTGAGGATAGTACCAAGCAATCTTCTTAAGCGATTGTCCCCCCATATCAAGATCGTAATAAGAGGCTCGGCCTTTGAACTCGCAGAAACTCTGGCTTGGATTGGCCTTGAGATACTCCATCCTAATGTCCGCTTGGGGGATATAGTAAGTGGGAGGATGGCTGGTTTCTAAGATGCGGTAAGCACGATTGCAATCAGCCAAAATGACACCTTGATGGACGATGCGCAGGTGCCCACGAAAGGATTCAAGGCGAGGGGGACGAGGGTAATCCCAAACGGACTCTTTTTGCATATATGAATAACCATATATTTCACAAAAAGTTCAACCTAAAGGGGGATTAAATCGCAAAACCAAAAGCCCATTTGCGCTAGTTCCTCTGCGCTAGGATCTTGCTTAGGGCTCTTATAAGCGCGGAATACCTTTTCACCTATTTCAAATGCTATTGGCTGCTTGAAAATCGGGCCAGCATAGCAAAAGGTATGGAACTCTCCATTTTCTCCGCAAGGATCTACCGTCGGAGGCAAGTCTTCGACAAAGGACTGATCGATTTCTCTGCCGACAAAAGACTGATCGAGTAGTTCTGATTTGACGCAAACTACTACCGCCCTAAAGCCCAGCTCCAAAAACTCTTGAATCAGCTCCTTTGTATCCCGCTCCCATAGCGGAAAATGGCACTGAATGCCAAAGGGAGCCAACTGAGCTTCACGATATTCCCGCAAATCAGCCAAAAATATATCTCCAAAAGCAGTATCTGTATAACCTTGATTTTTGAGTTCCTCTACCAAAGAGGTCATCTTGGCATCATAATCCTCCATGCTAGGCTCTAGCGGCAGCTCCAAAGTGGTTAGCGACAACCCAATAGATTGGGCTTGCTTTTCAAGTAGTTCTCGCCGCAATCCGTGCATAGATACGCGATCAAAATGCTGGTTGATCGATGTAAGTAGGCGATCAATATGCAGCTTACCCTCCTTTTGTAAGTGATACAAAGCAAGCGAGGCGTCCTTGCCAGAGCTCCAGTTGAAATAAGTTTTAGACTTTTTGCTCATAAGGGCTCAAATATCGGACTTATTTGACGTTTTTAACTATCACCATGTACGCCTTGCATTGAGACTAAATAGCCATAGATTTTTTCAAAATCTTCACGAGTCAAGCCTAGCTGAGGGGGCATTTTGCTGCTGTAACGATAGGACTGGGGAGCTTGCAAAAAGGCCCAAATGTCTTCTTTTCCCCAGTATTCGGTGATGCTTTTGGGGTAGTTGAGCTCGGGTCCGAGAATCCCCCCCACTTTGTTGATACCGTGACATTTGATACATCTCTGTTTAAACAACTCAAAGCCCGCATAATGAACACTATCGGGGGGCAAAGCGGCCATAAATTCATCCTCTGACCGAGTCAACCGAATGCTGGTCACAGCATAAGGCCAAGGTAATTTTTTATTTTTAGCCGCTCCTTCATCAGCCCAAACCACGTAATAAGGGGCAAACTTAGCGTTCTGCGCAGCAGGCCAACCCTCGAAGGCGATAAAACCCTCGGCCCGCAACGCCTCTGTCAATTTCATATTAGCCTCATACCCATCACTACAGACAAAAATCACTTCCAGCTTGGCGGTATCGGCTAGTTGTTCAAGGATAGGAATGAGCGTTCTCCGCAGGGAAAAAGCTTGATAAGACTGCTCTCCCTTAAGGACCAAATCTTCCTCAATCTTTACGGCTGATTTGCGGCGCAGAACGCTCGGCTCTAACACAAATTCATGGGGCAGACTGAGGGTACTTGAAGTGCTGGTTTTGACAGATTCTTTAGGCTTTTGGGCTTTCTTTTCACCACAGGCTGTCAGCGCAAAAAGGGCAGCAACTAAGATGATGAATAGATAGTAGCGCTGGTATGAAAGATTCATACTTTAAGATAGGATTATTTTAGTTCCACTGCTGCGCAGAACGCTTATTCGGTGCGGCATGCATGACCGCACCTACATTTTGTTGTTACAAAAAGGGTATATAAATACTATCAACTAAGGTAATCCCTGCAAAACTTCAGCAAGGGCCTCCACATAAGCTGGGTCTGAGGAAATATCGTTGTGCCCAGCACGAGGAAAAATTTGTAGTTGTATATCTGCTCTTGCCTTTTTGAGGGCTACAGCATGAGTGGGAGGGATAAGCTCATCTTTTTGGCCATGGAAAACCACGATAGGACAATCCACTTGATTGACAAAGGCTCGACTCATCAATTTATACTTGATCAAAAAGGGAGGCACTATCGAAAATTTCTCTCGTATCAAGTCTTGCAAGGATGAATAAGGCGCAGTAAGGAGGAGTAGGTCAGCCGCATTATGGGCCGCTAGCTGAGTGGCGATACCTGTCCCGATAGAAGTCCCACTGATGACCAAAGGAGTATCCGGATAGCGCTTTTTCACCCAATCGTAGGCTAATTGAGCATCAGTAATGAGTTGACTTTCAGATTTGATTTTGCCTTGGCTCTTGCCATAGCCGCGGTAGTCTAGAAAGCATACATCATAGCCATTTTCCAAATACAAGGGCGCCAGACTCCCCCAACTATCTAGAGAACCAGCATTGCCGTGAAAAAATAAAACCACGCCTTTAGACGCAGAGTTTTGAAACAAAAGCGCGTGTAGTTTGCGCTCATCTTCTGCCTCCAACCAAACCTCTTCAAAGTGCTGCCGAAAGCTAAACTGATGGTCTGCGGGTAATTTCTCTGGAAAAAAGATAAGCCTCTCTTGCAAGAAATATAGTAAGCCATAAATCAGGACTGCTAGCCCGAGCAAAGTGAGGATTATCTCTTTAAACCAGATTTTCATTTTTATTCGCCAGCTTTTGCATGGTGGAGTTCAAGACCAACAGCAGTTCTGGGTAAGAAACCTTCCCATGGACCTGCATTGGCGCTTTGCTCTAAGTCAAGGTATTTACCATAATCTTGCTTTTGTAGGATTTGGCCTAAGAAAGCAGTCACAAAATGCTGGTTGATATTATTGATGCGTTTCTGATCCCAGACTGAGTCTGCATAGCGTAAATATTCATCGAGATGGAGACCTTTTTTTAGGGCTACGGCTGGCGGAGGGTTAGGAGCTACATTGTGGCGAGCGTTGAGATAGGTGAGCATATAGCGATCTGCATTTGTCGCCCCATCGTAGATGGCTTTGATACCATTTTCATAGCCCGAAATATCGTCTTGACTACCCGCTACAAAAAGAGTAGGCGTCCTCAAGCCTCTTAGACCTTCAGCATCCCAAACCCCTGCATTCATCCCCCAAGGGGCGAAAGCTACCACCGCTTTGATCCGATCATCAAACGAATTGAGATAGGCTTCTTCGCCGGCTGCTCTTTGTAAGAGGGCATCGCTCCCTTCGGTGGCTCCCTTAAAAAATTGTACCGCTCTGGCACTATAACCGGCTCCCATAGTGTTGAGAGCGCCGTAACCGCCCATAGAATAGCCGATTAGACCAGTATTATTAGCATCTAGCAATCCTCCTAAAAATCCCTCTTCTTTGCTAAGGCGCGCCATTTCATTGAGCACAAAAAGTTGATCGAGAGAACGATTGAGTAAGGTACTAGTAAAAGCGGCCGCATCTTGGAAGGTAGATTCGGTATGGTCGATCGAAACCACTACATAGCCTTTGGAAGCGAGATTTTCGGTCAAATAAGTAAAGAGTAAGCTTGAACCAGTATATCCGTGGGAGACGATAATTAGCGGATAGGGGCTATCGCCTTTTAGGGTCTCAGCGTTCCGCAAAGCGCGGCCCTGAAACTGAAAAGGCACCAAAGGACGCTTAGGATCGCCATTGTTGCCCATCATCTGGTCGTAGGTAACCAATTCCTTCTCGCCATCTGGTATAGTGGCAGGATACCATACTTCTAGTTTGAGTTTGCGATCGTAGCGCGGGGTTGTCCCATCTTTTCGATTGAGGATATCGAGTTGGTCCGGATTGGTAACTTCTATGGTTCTTACACCTACTCCGAGATCGCCGCGGGCCGCCAAGGCAGGTGCATCGGGCAGCATATCGCCAAAGACAAAAGGCTCTGCCTCAGTGTAAACGTTCGGCTGCCAAGCCCAGCTAAAAATAAGTACTACAATCAGTAGGAGGATCACGTATGGGATTTTCATAGGGGGAGTTTTTGTTTTGGGTGATATTACAAAAAATATCACTGCTTATCCCAACGAGCCCGCCTGCCGCGTACGTCAAAATGCACCGTCATACTGCCGGGATAGCGTCCTAAACCGCCAAAGTTGCCTATGACTTTTTTATCGAGGATTTCTAGGACAATGGCTTTATCGGCCTGATTGCTTTTCCCATCTTTATTGATATCGCGAATGGATATATCCACGGCTTCGCCTAACATATGTCGGCTCCGGCTGGCTCCTCCTTTGGCTTTGTTGTAAGCTGGGTGGCGATGACCGTTGACCAGCACAAAAGCATCAGGACTATACCCTCTCGCTGCAAGTTCCTTTTGGAGATTGAGAAAAGCATATAGGAGTTTAGGGTTGATGAGCCAATATACTCCCTTGGACTCATCCATACTAAGTACATGCTGATGATAAAAGCGATCCTTGGGTAAGAAATCTTTGACGCGATAGTCCCCTACTATTTTTTGATAAATCTGCTCTCCCTTGAGGACATAATATTTCTTGCCAGACAGCATGGCTTTGTAAGGAGATTGGTCCGAGAGAGTCGTTTTGAGGTAGACTTTGTCTAGTTTCGAATATGAGAGGCGCTCAAACTGAGCGAGGATTACTTGGATTTCTTTGACGCTGGTTATTGCATGAGTATCATGCGTACGATCGTAGCGCCATTGATTGATATAGTCTCTAAGGCGCCAGTATTTCCAGACTAGGCCCAACAAGGCAAAGCCAGCTAGTAGGCCAACAATCAAAATTACTTTCAGCGATTTGCTCATGGCTTAGGATAGACATATATCTCCATACTGTCTGTCAGGCTCGCTTCGATGGAGATATTTTCTGTTAAAATGTGTCGATCAAAAAAGTGCTCTAGATACAGAACGAACTTATCTAGCGTTTTCTTTTCTACGAGCTCATTGGGGCTATCCTTGGCAAACTGATAGTTATAATCGTAAAAGCTAGCATGATCTATACCGGCAAACAAAACCCGATAAGCGGGCTGACCACTGCGGGCACAAAATGCATCTCTACGGTCAAATTGCAATTTATAGCCGGGGTGGCGACGATAATCCGCTAAGTCCTCCAAATACATAAATGGCACCGCTATGCCGCTGGCAAGGGAGGCAGTGGTAGGAGTACCATCAAGGTTAGCGACCGCTTTGATGCTTTGCTCACTGCGGGCGGCTTCTGTTACGGCAGCGCCCCCAATAGAATGCCCCCAAGCGCCTAGGCGCGAAAAATCCAGCTGATTGTCAAAAATGGAAGGATTGAGCTTCTTGAGTTCGTTTAAAACAAAACCCACGTCAGCCGCTAATAAATCTTGACGAGCTGCTTTCGCCGCACGATATTCTTCAGCCGTCAGTTGATCAGGAATAGGAATCTCTTTGAGGCTATCGTGAAATCGTAGATTGGAAGGAATATAGCGACCAACTGGATCTACTACATATTCGCTTTCGTACTGATGATTAATACCGATCACTACATAACCGGCAGAGACTAGTTCTTCGGCCAAGTAGGTATAAGCGCTCGTATGGCTCCCTAAAGCCGG
>JBCCQN010000022.1:0-57440 GCA_039024315.1 Bacteroidota bacterium | reverse complement strand
TCGTAGCGTCTTTTTGCTTGTTGGGCTGTGGCCTTGGCCTTATCTTCTTCCCATGGGTCAACGATATCGTCATAGCATTCACAGGTCCAAGGGTCGATAATACCCGTACAAGGCGGAGGTGTGCAATCATCATCATCGGCAGCGAGGGTGATATCCATTAGTTTTTTGAACTCTGGACTGGCCTTTGACTTCTGGATTTTCAGATTCAACGCTTTGAGACTACCTTTTTTAAATTTTGGCCCTTTTTGCGCCATGATAGGCAAAGTGAGTAAGAGCGACAAGCTGAGGATTAATAGATTCTTCATGGGTTTCTTTAGGTTTTTAGGTTACGGCTTCGCCGAACGCTCATCTTAAGCGGGGCGAAGTACTATTTTTTATCGGCCAGAGTTAGCGTAAATATTCATGCGGCTAGTAATGGCTTTGAGGCTTTGGCCTGGATAACGTTTTTGGGCTTGCTTGACCTGCTCGACACCGAGGACAGAGCCGCCTTGACCTTTGAGCGCTAATTGCTCCATTTGCATAAAGGCATTAGCGCGAGCCTTGATTTTATCATCTTCCCAAGGATCTTTGATATCAGGAGTACACTCACAGGTCCAAGGATCAATAATGCCATTACAAGGCGGAGGGGTACAATCGTCGTCATCCTCAACCCCTAAAGCAGTATGGGCTAAAGTTTTGAACTGAGCGCTAGCATCCGAACGTTTTACCTGCATCTTGAGGCTGTAAACTTTGGATTTTTGGAGTTTGAGGGTCTTCTGAGCCATCAGGGGAAGACTCAACAAAACGGCAAGAGAAAAGAGAAGTAGATTTTTCATTTTGTTGACTAAGCGTTTTGCTTCTTAGTCTTGCCAAGACGCAAAAATGTAACTTGCCATGGCCGAAAAATTCATAATTGGCCCATTCTGGTAGCTGATTTCCGACCGGAGGAATTTTTTGCAAAGATGAATAATCTGATGAATTAGGATCTCTTTTAGTACTGAGACAAGTATTCAGTATTCAGTATTGAGAAGAGTGGCCAATAGGGTACAGCAAAACCTTTTCCTCTGTACTAAATACTCCCGAAAGCTTTCGGGATACTTGCTACTCAGTACTTAAGGCCTTTGAGTAGCTTTTGGATTTATGCTGGCACAAGCATTTTTTTGAGCAAAAAAAAATCCGGAGCTAAGCCCCGGACTCACGTAAACAATCGTCAAATTACATTTATTTAAAAATAGCAGCTAGCTGTTCATGGATGGCTATCTTTTCCTCTCGACCGACGTAAATTTCGCTTTCGGCAGACTGGGTCAGTACACAACCCGGCTGAAAAAATATTTCGCCGGCAACCACTAAACGCGCTTTTCGGATTTGATTAAAAACCGCTAGGTTGCGAAAATCACCTCTAACTGTACAACTAAAGTAATTGTCAAAACGTCCCTCGTTACGAAATTGCTCCTCGACTTCGAGATTACCATAATTTTGGGTCAGAGCAGTCGGCTTAGCCAATAGTTTTTCCACTGAAAAGCGGCAGGAACGACGATTAAACAGATTACCTTCTAAATCAATCTGCTTGACCAGGGTCTTACCACCATTGTCGATGATTCCTCCCAATGCTACCTCTATTCCTTTGTGGTAGTCCGTCGCAATCAAAGCACCTTGCATGCCGATCTGAAGATTACCTTCTACTCGGATTACCGCCGCTGATACGTACATCTCCCCCTCGATCACCCAATGATCAAAGGGAGCAATCGTCGTACCGGGAAAGGCAGGATACCAATTGGCGGGGTTTTCAAAAAGATGATCTTCTACCACCGTAAAGGTATAGACAGTGGCTTGAGCAGTGAGGCATAACAGAAGGATAGGGAGTCCTGTGAGAATGCGTCGGAAGAACATAAGAGCGTTTTCTATGCCTAAAGATAAATAATCAATTTGTTATATAAAACAATTTGTGAAATATTTTTTATAAAAATTATTTGTTTTTCTCAAAAATGCCACTCAAAGCTCAAAAATGCCGGTTGTTGCTTGCAGAGAAATGGCTAACTTCGCGACATGCGTATCATTTTCATGGGAACCCCCGAATTTGCGGTCCCTTCTTTACAGATCTTACATCAGTCTAAAACTCATGAAGTCGTGGGCGTAGTGACGGCACCAGATCGTCCCGCAGGGCGGGGACGCAAGCTACGGGCTTCGGCAATCAAAGAATATGCGGTCTCTCAAGCGATCCCTGTCTTACAGCCTGAAAAGCTACGCCATCCAGATTTTATTGCTGCGCTGGAAGCCTTGAGACCAGACTTGATGGTAGTAGTCGCTTTTCGTATGCTACCCAAAGTGGTTTGGGATATGCCCAAGATCGGTACTTTTAACCTCCACGCTTCCCTCCTCCCCGACTATCGCGGGGCGGCTCCCATCAATTGGGTCATCATCAATGGAGAGACAGAAACCGGCCTGACCACCTTCATGATCGATGATAAAATCGATACGGGTTCCATTTTACTGCAAGAAAAGACCGCCATCCCAGCCGATTGGACAGCGGGCGACCTGCACGACAAATTAATGGAAATGGGGGCTAGCCTAGTATTACAGACAGTAGAAGGACTGGATGCCCAACAATTAGCCGCTAAACCGCAGGACGATAGCCTCTATCGAAACCCCGCGCCCAAGATTCACAAAGAAGATTGTCGAATCAATTGGGAAGCAAGTACCGTAGAAGTATATAATCATATCAGAGGACTGTCGCCTTATCCAGCGGCTTGGACGACACTCGAAGGGCTAAACTGCAAGATTTTGCAAGTCAGTATGACCGAGGAGGAGCGTTCGGCGCAGCCGGGTACCATTAAAGCTATGGGCCAATCACAGATATTAGTCGCATGTCAAGATGGATGGCTGCAAATCGATCAACTCCAACTGGCAGGTAAAAAACGCATGGCCACGGCTGATTTTTTGCGCGGATATAAAGAAGAGCTCAGTCGCTTTGAGTAAATTTAGTGATTAGTTGAATTGATGAAGTGTTGAATTTTTGATGGAGAGCGACGAGGCCCTTATCAATTTTGCTAAAACCTTGGGCGCTGATACGCAGAATATCGCCCTAGTTAGCACCTCAAAATTCAACCATTCAAATATTCAATCTATCAACCCTTCATAAATGACCAGTTTTCACAGCAAGCATTTTCCTAACTCTAAAAATGGGCTTTTGGTCCTACAGGGCTTTGCGATGCAATACATCGCGGGCTTTAATGTGGTACTAATGCTGGGTATATTGGTCAGGGTCGTGTCTCATGGTGCTGGCCTCAATACACTGTGGATTGCGGTGATTGGTGAGCTGATCGCCGTTGGTTTGGGCAATTTGCTCGCCTACGCCAAGCTCAAAAAAACCTACGCGCAGATCTTTTTTGTCAATGAGCACTTCTCCTTGATCTCGGTCTATGAGATTCTCTTCAAGCGTGAAAACAATGCTTTCCCCCTACGTTATGCCAACCCACGGCTAGATGGTGAGCAAAATATCCTTACCATCCACTTCAATGATCAAATTATCACTTTGCGTCGCGAAGATTGGGAGGAGTTTGATCTCATTCGCGACTATCTTTTTTCCCGTCAGTTTTAGGCAGACCGCTGCGCGGAACGCTCAATTGGGGCTTTTAGCAGCTAAACACTTGCTGTTTAAGCAACTATCCATAGCTGATTCTGAATATATTTTTGAATAATCCAAAATTTTGTATTTAATTTAGTCCTGAATCTAACCTCGGTTAGAAACACAAACTTACCCTACCCAAGCTCGTATTTTCGGAATTGACACTAGCCTTTAGCTAGTGAATCCCTATCTGTCAAGCAGATAGGCTTTTGTTTTTAGACTAGTGTAAATTTCTTTGCTAGGCCGCTTATGAACCCTGATCAGCAGTTTTTTGGCCTTCGCTCACTCTTTTCTAACATCCGCCTGAAGCTAATTATTGCCCTCGTCCTCCTACTAGGGATCGCGGCAGCGCCTATGATTACAGGCCCAGGGCTTACGAGTGCTGAAGCCTTTAGCGGCTATTTAGGCGGCGCTTTTCCCAATCAACTACCCAGCACTTGGCAATGGACCAATGCCTATACCAGTACGGGGATGGGACAAGTCATCACCGCTAGACGCATACCGAGTACTAACGTTATGGTCATGGGTACAGTAAAAGGTAAAATTTATCGTTTTGACTTTGATCAAGCGAATCCTAGCGCCCTATTGATTGGTGATATTGCCAACGGTACTCCTTTTACCAATAATCGCTTTGGCCTCAAAGGTATTGCTTTTCATCCAGAGTTTGGCCAAGCAGGCTCGCCTAATCGAGAGTATATCTACATCACCTACATGAGCAATAACACTCATCGTAGACTCAGTAGGTTCAAGCTATTGGCTAGTACGGGCCAGCTCGACCTTAACAGTGAGTTAGTGATGATCCAACAGATTGTACCAGGAGGATCGTTCCACAACGTGGGAGAAATAGACTTTGGCCCCGATGGTTTTTTATACATTCCCTTTGGCGATGCGCATGGAGGTGGTTTTGGGCCCTACACAGGCTTAGCCGCCAAGGATACGATCATGAATGATGTGCAGCGTATCGAGCATAACTTAGTTGGAGGCATCATGCGCATAGACGTGGATCAAGATCCGCTTAAAAGCCATCCGCCCCGCAAAAAGCTACCTCAAGCCTATCCAGATGAACTATCAGGTATCGCTTATGGCATCCCTAACGATAATCCTTGGCTAGCAGCTGATAGTAGCATCATGGAGGAATACTACAGCCTTGGACACCGCAATCCTTGGAAACTGAGTTTTGATGCCGTCAGCGGTTACCCTTGGATCTGTGAAGTAGGCCCCCATAATGGCGAAGAGATCAACCGTATCGAAAAAGGCCATAACTACGGCTGGCCTTATCGAGTAGGGCCTACAGGAACTATTACTTGGGATCGTACGCCTCCCACGGCGCCTCAACCCAATCCTTTTAGAGGGATTTTAACAGAGCCTATCTTCTCGCCGCCACGCAATCAAGCCAGCAATATCATGCTGGGTTGTATCTACCGCGGGAGTGTGCATCCTGAGCTTTATGGCAAGGTCATTACTGCAGATATCAGTAAGAAAAATGCTTGGGCCATTGACTACGATCCCGTCACGGAAATTACTACCGCCGAAAAGCTCCCCAATATTCCCAGCGCGGCTTATACCATCTTTGAGTCTCCTTTGGGCGACTTGATGCTGATGCGTACCAATGGCAGCATGATGAAGCTGATCAAAAATCCAGCCCAGAATGCAAGCATTCCACTGACGCTTTCGGCGACGGGGGCTTTTAGTGATCTCGTCAATATGACTCCAGCTAGTGGGTTTATTCCTTATACCGTCAATACCCCTCTTTGGTCCGATAGGGCCGAAAAGCAGCGCTGGATTGCCCTACCCAATGACGGTACTTTTGATAGTCCTGCAGAACAAGTGGTCTTTGATGCGGAGAATCCTTGGGTATTCCCAGAAGGAACCGTTATTATCAAACAGTTTGACCTAGCTTTGGATGAGAGTAACCCCAATAATACCACCAAGGTAGAGACTCGCTTTATCATTATTGGTAATGCCGGCAAAGCCTACGGCTTGACTTACCAATGGCGCGATGACCAAAGCGACGCAGATTTGCTTTCCAGCGGCGCTACGAAAGCCTTCAACATACTCGACCCAGCTGGTCAGACTTGGCAACAAACTTGGACCTTTCCCAGTCGAGGCGAATGTCTTACTTGCCACAATGAAAATGCAGGTCAAGTTCTAGGCCTCAAAACCCAACAACTCAATGGAGACTTTACTTATCCCCAAACGGGCAATACAGATAATCAACTTAATGCCTGGGCTCATATCGACATCTTTGCTCAGGCTATCGGTGATCCAGAGCAATATCTCCGCAATGTTCCGCTCGAAGATCCCAAAGCCATTAACGCTTACAAAGTACGATCCTATCTAGATGCCAACTGTGCCTATTGCCACCAGCCGGGTGGGGTGAACGCTAACTTTGATGGACGTATCAAAACGCTAATGGCAAGTCAAGACCTCATCAATGGTCCTACGATCAGCGCTGCCTCTCATGTACCCAATGTGGTGTTACCAGGCGATACTGCCAATTCTGAGCTTTGGTTGCGCGATCATAGTGTAGCTGCTGATGCCATGCCCCCTTTAGCCAAAAGCCTAGTGGATGAAGAATATATGGAGGTGCTTACCGATTGGATCAAAGGCCTAGTTCCTACGCAAACTGATACCTTGGGCGAAGTGGGCCAAGTAAGCGTAGACCATAATTGGCTGGTGGTCAATCTCAATCGGACTTATCAACGACCAATAATTGTAGCAGGAGCGCCTTCTTATGCCGGCACAGACCCTATTACGGTTAGAGTACGCAATGTAACTCAAAACAGCTTTGAAATCAGATTGGAAGAATGGGATTGCTTGGATGCGACCCATGCCTTTGAGGCGGTATCCTACTTTGCGGTGGAAGCGGGTATCCACACCCTCCCCAATGGCAAAAAACTGATGGCAGATACCCTTGCCTTGGACCATAACTTCATTGATCATAGCTTCCCACAAAGCTTTACCCTTAGGCCTGTGGTCTTGGCCCAGACGATGAGTACGCGAGAGGCTAGTCCAGTAACAATCCGCCAAAATGCCAACAACGCAAACCAAAGCAGCTTTCGCCTACGGCTACAAGAAGTCCAAGGCAGCGACGGTATTCACACGGCTGAGACCGTCGGTTATATCGCTATCGAGCCTGGAGAATTTGATGGTTACTTACCTTTTGAGGTCCAACAGACCAACAATCTTGTAGAAGAAGTTTGGGATACTTTACGCTTTGTGCAAAACTATGAGCATGCAGGGCTTTTCCTTGGCCAAATCGCCAGTTACAATGGGGGCGATGTCTGCGCTTTGCGTCATCGATCAGTAGCCGGAGGCCAAGTGGAGCTATTTCTCGAAGAGGAAACGTGTGGCGATGCGGAGATTGGACATGTGCTCGAAGAAGTCGCTTATTTTAGCTTTGCCGAGGCCGGATTTGTGATTGGAGACATAATCGCGACGGATTTACCAGTAGAATTATTGGATTTTACTGCTTCGCAGAACGATCTAGGTGTTACTTTAAGTTGGACGACTGCAACTGAAGAAAATAACGATTACTTTGGCTTAGAGCGTTCGATTGGTGGATCAGCTTTTGTCGAGATCGCGCAAATCAAAGGCGCTGGTAATAGCCAGCAAATACAGACTTATCAATATCAAGATCCGTATTTACCTGCTACTACTACTTACTATCGCTTGCGACAGGTGGATTTCGACGGACAGTTTAGCTACTCTCAAAGTGTAGAGGTGCAATCATTGAGAGAAGCTAAATACAGACTCTTCCCCAATCCGACTCAAAATATCTTGAGTGTACAATTGTCTCAACTTGCGACGATACCGATCACGGTAGAAATCTTCAATCTCCAAGGAAAGCGGGTGCAAGAAGAGATCATCACTCCCGGTGCTAGCCAAATTCGTATTGACCTCAGACGTCTGTCCAAGGGACTTTATTTGGTAAACATCAATGATGAGACAACACGCGAGACTTTCGAGATTTTGCTTCTTTAGGCTGTTAGTAGCCTTAGGATTTAGTTTAGGGTTTACGCCTTCGACGAACGCCCAGTCCCCCAATATTATCCTCATCAATGTGGATGATATTGGGTTTGGTGATTTTGGGGTGTACGGACAAAAACTGATCAAAACGCCCAATATTGACGAATTAGCAGCTTTCGGGATGCGCTTTACTAATTTCTACGCTAGTGCACCAGTATGCGGACCGTCCCGCGCCTCCTTGCTGACAGGCATGCATGCAGGACACCTCAAGTCCTGTGGCAATAGCCAAGCCAATCTATCGGCCAACTTTAGTTTATGGCCACAGTTGCTAAGAGACCAAGGCTATACTACCGCCATGATCGGTAAGCAACACAAAGCCATCCTTTCGGGCGATAGCGTATTGGGGGATAGTCCTTTGGATAGAGGTTTTCAAGAATTTACGGGCTGGCTCAATGCCGTTGATGCCCACCAGCATTTTATCGATGGCCAAACCCAAGGTTGGCAGCGCCGGCAATACTTATTTACCACCAATCCAGCAGGGGATTTTGAGCGCTTGACAATCGAACCTAGTCGCTGGGTACAAAATGAGTTTATGGATCGAGCCATCGATTTCATCGAACGCCAGCACGAAAAACCCTTTTTTCTCTACCTCCCATTGACCATTGCTCATGCAGAGTTGAGCGTTCCGCGCAGCGGTGATCCTGACTACAGCACTGAAGACGTAGGGCTGCTCGAACAATATCTCGATAAGGATGGGAAGAGTCTCTTTCCTGAATTTGACTACCAAGGTGATAAGATTTACGCTCGTCCCCTACCCTACATGACTCGGGCCACTTTTGCCGCCATGATCAGTCGCTTGGATCGCGATATAGGGAAGTTGCTGGCGGCCGTTAGCAAAAATGACTTAGGCCCCAATACTTTGATCATTTTAACTAGTGATAATGGCCCACATGACGAAGCTGGGGTAGATTCAGTGCAGATTGACGGGATTTTGGATAGTCCTTTTAACAGTAGCGGAGGCTTGCGGGGATTCAAGCGTAGTCTTTATGAAGGAGGGGTACGCGTGCCGATGATTGCCTATTGGCCAGGGCAGATCCCAGCCGGCAAGGTGGAAGACATAATTGCCGCTCAGTACGATATAGGACCTACTATTTTGGAACTAGCGGGCATAGAGCCAACCTCTGAAATGGATGGGGTGAGCTTTGCCAGTATCCTTAAAAATGGGCCAGTTAATCGCCTACCAAAAGGCTATCTCTATTTCCAATTTAGAGAGCAGCAATCTCTCCGTATGGGCCAGTGGAAGCTTTATCGGGGACAAAATCAAAGCGCAAATGATCCGGTGGAGCTGTACGATTTATCGGTCGATGCGGAGGAGACCCAGGATCTTTCCGGCCTTGCCGAACACCAAGATCTGATCCAGCGGATGAAGAAGATCATGAACGAAGAAAACGCAGATTCAGAATGTAGTTTTGTGCCTTTTGAGATTGCGCCCTAGTGGGTTTGACGGATAACCATTTGTAATGGAAGGTTGGCAAAATACATGAAACTGCCATCCAAGGGGGATAAAGCCTAGATAATTGTTGTTTAAGTACAGAGTAAAAAGTATGTAGTACCGAGAAAAAAGGTTCTGCTGAATCAATAGTTCAATTTTCTTAGGTCTTAATACTAAGTACTATTGTCTAGGTACTTAGTATATAGAAAAAGAGTCTCTCTTAACGATCTTTACCCAAAATACTCTTTTCTTTGTACCAAGTTTTTAACTCAAGCCCCCCTTTCAATCTTGGAGATTGCCAGTAGAATCATTTTTGAGACTGTCTGATTCCAATGCTTGAATGAGTTCCAGCGTCCGCAAACTATCTTTGACGCGATGCTTTTCTTTTACCTTGCGCGCATGACTGGGTAAGGACTGCTTATCACTCTGGCAAGCGATCGTCAAGACGGCAAAAAATACTGATAGCAGACAAAATCGAGCTTTCATGTCCCGAATATACAAATTAGGACTTGCTACGTGCTTACCAAATATTCATTTGTTAGTTTATAAATTCAGGAAAATATTTTCATTTTTGATCCAGATACGTTTTTTTCGTATTCTAGTCAATTGATTGAGTGACATAACCCCTTACTGTGATACTTAACATGGAGTACCGTAAACTGATAAGCCCGCTCTTAATCGCGGTGCTAATAACGTGCTTTGCGGCTTGTAGAGAGGAAATTGAGCCACCTTTACCTGCCGACGAAGACCCTGCCATAAGCCTACTGGCACCTGCTAGCAACAATTTTCTCAAAGAGGCAGGAGAAGATATCGAGCTTTCCCTCCAACTTTATGACAATGAAGCCCTCAAACTATTGCGGGTAACCGGACGGGTCTATTCAGAAACGGATAGCATCGTGGGGGACGATTTTGTGGTTACAGATATCGACATAAGCGGTACCAACCTCAACTACGATTTGACGCTTACTGCGCCCAATCTACCGGCTTATTATAAGATTCGCTACATGATCTACGCGATCGACTCTAAAGGAGCCGAAGCTTCTGCAATCGCATGGTTGACGATCTTACCGACTCCGATTGATCCAGCACCTTTTCAGGTGTTGACCTACGAAAATGACTTTGTTTTTAACCGCCTATTAGGGATTGGTTTTGGCTTCAATTTTACCAATCGTGAAACCCTGCCCAATCCTACCAACCAAAACCCACTCGAGCTAGATATCGCAGAGGTTTCCTCCTCACTCGGCGCGTGGGAGCCAGTCTTAGAGTCTCCTAACAACGAATTCTTTGGCAATGATTCTGTATTTGTGATCACTGACGAAAGCCGTTTCAACTACAATGAAGCGACTTATGAGACCATCTCTCAAGCTTTCTTTAGCGACCCGCTACCAAGTCCGCGTACCCCTGTCCTCAAAGAGGGGGATTATGTGATTGTACGCCTCACCAAAGCGCCTAAGCCTCAGTTTGCGGTGATGAAAATCACTACGCTAGAGTTTGATGGCGGTGGTGCCGGCAATCCTCGTGATAAGCTCTTCTTTGACTATCTGGTTACTAGCCAGTAGTGAAGGCAAAATATATACTTAGTTATTTAAGGCATCAATGGCGAGCGCAATCTCAATCAAAGATTCGCTCGCCATTTGTGCATTCGTTTCTTCAGCAAATAATCCCCCATCAGCCCAGTGAGTGGGGGGCGAAAGTAGAGACACTACGCAAAGGGTTAGCTAGCGCGGGAGAACGCATTCTCACCTTCGAAGATTTGGGCGCTGGTTCTGACAATAGTGGCAGTAGGACAATCCAACGCTCCGTCGCTTATTTGGCCAAGCTTTCGGCGCGGCATCGCAAAGAAGGGGAATTGCTTTACAGACTCTGTCTAAATTATCAGCCTAAGCGTTGCTTAGAATTTGGGACCAATCTTGGGATCTCAAGTCTCTACCAATTAGGTGCGTTGACAAACAGTCGATTTGTGAGTATGGAGGGGGCTGAGCCTATCGCAGAGGTAGCGAGAGAAAACTTCAAGCAGTTTGGACTGGAGCCGGAGGTATGGGTGGGTGAGTTTTCTTTCCTCCTTGAGGAACGCTTAGACCTAGCTGCTTATCGACCTGATTATGTATTTGTCGATGGGAACCATCGCTACGAGCCCACCATAGCCTATTTTAAAAAGCTACTACCGCATATACAGGATGGCGGCATTATTGTGTTTGATGATATTAATTGGTCCAAGGAGATGCAAAACGCTTGGCAGGAGATTGTGGCCCACCCTGCGGTAACGCTCAGTTTTGACCTATACGTGATGGGGATTTGTTTTATCCGAAGACCTGAGGAAAAACAACACATCCTAACTCCCTACTGGCCTTTGTGATAGGCATAATAAGGTTATGCTGAAGGTGCAGAAGTGAAAAGTCAAGCTTCAAGTTCAAGTACAGAATACTCTCTACCTAATCCTCCCTTTCTAGGCCCCGGCCTCTATGTAGGCTTGCAGCACCTTAGCGCTATTTTTGATCCCTAGCCCATCTTTTCGAAAGCGTTTATGTACAGGCAACCAGCCCTGATTTTTGTGCTTAAGCTCCAATCGATATTGCTGACGGCCTTTGTGGGTGCGTTCCGCGACGCGGAGCTCCTCTACCTGATGAAAGTAGATCTGCTTGCGCTCCAATAGCTTCCAGCCCTGCATATGCTCCAGCGAAATCCGCTTTTCGTCCAAATTGAGGCTCATACGACTCTGGTGGTACAAAAAGCGAAAGCCCAATACTCCTCCTAAAAGAAGTAAACCGCCTATCCAATAGGTAAAGCGATAATAAGATTGGATCCCAAACTCTCGCATCGTAACCAAGGGGAGCAGCAAACCTGTCATGATAAGAGCTGCAAAAAAGATCCGTAGGATAGAGGATTTGTCCTCTAGCACTAGCGTTTCTTTGGTACGTTGTAGAATTTCCATACTCTATTTACGGACAGCTTTGGCTTCGGTTAGGAGCGCGCGATCCACATTATCACGATTGATGTTGGCAAAATTACCATGCCCGATATTGGCAAGGGCCCTTAACTCTCCGATTTTATCTTCTGCCAATTTACCAAATGAAAATACGGTAAGATGGACAGAACTGTTCTCGGCATTACGTTCTGCAATGCTATATAAAGAGGCAACGTCAAAGTAGCCGTCGGTAGCAAAAATGATCCGATTGTTGCCGCCGGAGATATAGTTATCATCAGCGAGTTTGTAAGCTCTTCTAAGCGCTTCTTTACTCTTGGTGCCACCGCCCGAACGGAGATTTTCGATCGCGTTGAGGATTTCGTATTTATTGGCCGCAGACATTCCTTCCAGCACGACATTGACCTCTCCAGCATAAGCAATCACTGATATTTGATCCTCTGGACGCATATGGTCTAGCAGACGCGTGAGTGATTCTTTGAGGAGGGGTAGCTTCTCTGGTTTTTTCATTGAAGCCGAAACATCCAATAAGAGGACCAGATTATTTTCAGCGACACCGTCAAAAGAGTACGGATCCGGTGGAGGGGCTACTTTTACGGGTTCTGGTTGATCCACTTGGGGCTGCTGATTGACCGGATTGGGTCGAGTGATCACCGAAGAAATCACCGGTTGAGGCTTGGTCGGTTCAGGCTCAGGTTCGGGCTCTAGCTCAGCAGGTGGATTATCAGCAATTATTGGCTCTGGGGCTTTTTCCGCTTCCAAGAGGAAGTTGGAACTAATTGTCTTATTTGTGTATTGTTTCTGGATCGAAAGGCGCTTTTTTGACTGCGGATAGCCTTCTGCCGTCACGATCTGATCATAGAGCTTTTCCTTGTTGTTGAGTACGATGGTGTACCTCCCCCTACTATCCGTTTCAATGCGTTTGATGACTCGTTTGGTATAAGCATCTAGCAAGAGGATTTCTGCTTTGATTCCTTCCCAATTGTCTTTGTCTCTTACACTACCAGCTAGTTTGACTGTTACATCAGGAGCAGTTGGTTTGATAAGCGGATCAGCCTCTTTAAGATCTGCAAAAAAGATATCGCCGTCTCTGATAAAATAAGCCTCATTCCCATCTCCTGTCAGAATAAAGCCATAATCATCATTGGGAGTATTGAAAGGTGCGCCAATATTGATGACCTCTCCAAAAGTGGTATCATTGATGAGAGTAGTCTTAAAAATATCTAAACCACCAAAGCCACCATAGCCATCAGAGGCAAAATAGATTGTCTTGCCATCGGCAGCAATAAAGACTGAGCGATCATTGCCCCGAGTACTGATAGGAAGCCTGCGACAATACGTCCAACCATAGCGCGACTTCCGACTCATAAACAGATCCATATCATCATCATAGTCCGGCCCAGCGGCTACGATAAAGCGTTTCCCGTCGGGAGAAATAGACATCCCGTCTGTCGCCGAAAGGTTATGAAAAAACTCGGTGATACCGCCGCCCATGCCTTTTTGGCTAGTCCAACTTTTACCATCTCGTGTTACTTCGTAATAGGGTCCGCCGGTTTCTGGCCAGATATAGTTCCAAGATTGAAAATAAACTTTACGACCATCAGCTGATACATTGGGTTCATCCTCGCCTTGGGAAGTATTGATGCTGTAAGGCAGACAACGCGGTCTTTGCCATTCGCCACCCACTTTTTGGGCATACCAGATATCGCCATCATAGACAGAATCTCCTCTAAAAGTCATGTACATTCGCGACCACGGCTGGCCTCCCCGCAAAGACATAAAGTAGAGATATCTCCCATCAGGCGTGACCGAGAGATTGGTTTCTCGGGCCGAGGAGTTAAGTACGTCTAAGCGACTAATCCGAATCCTGTCTTTGTGGTCGAGTATTGTAGCCTTTTTTTGAGCGAAGGCGGTGTTGCCACAAGCAAAGATTACGGCAATGAGTATAAACCAGCTTTTCATAGGTTGCAAAATCGTCATCAAAGTGTCTTAGCCAATATCGCGCCTTTTTTTTACGGAATATGTGAATGTCAAGTTAACAAACAATTTCAGTCTATTGTTGCTTAACGACAATATGAAAGGATTATTTACTATACATCTCTTGATTACTGGGATGATGTGCGGGATTATCTGGATCATCCAAATCCTGCACTATCCGCTTTTTGCCCACGTAGGAGAGACTGCCTTTGCGCAATATGAAGTTTTGCACCGTAATTGGATTAGCCCCTTGGTCGGCCCGCTGATGGTAGCAGAACTCGCCACCGGCTTTATTCTCCTAAGTTGGCGGCCGGAAGGCATCAGCCCCTATTTCCTTTGGATCGGCATGGCCCTGATAGGCATCATATGGCTCAACACCTTTTTTCAGGCAGTGCCTTTACACAATAAATTGCTCGATGGACTCAGCCCAGAAGCTGTCAAATCTCTCGTTCGTGTCAATTGGATCCGTACAGTAGCCTGGACAGTAAGATTAGGGATCTTGGGTTGGATCGCTTATAGATTGATGAAGGCTTGATTGATGAGGCCATCCAATCTCTGTTTCTCCGTGTTCAACCCTTTTGGGTTTTTACTGCGGCGCAGAACGCTTATCCTTCTAAATCATATGGCCCAACCGGATAACCATTGCTCTAGCAACTGTCGTAGCTTTTATCCACCAAGTGGTCATCCCGACCGCAGTGGAGGGAACTTAGTAAAGGCATTTCGACTGCGCTCAATGTGACAAGCTACTTTTACTACTGCGCAGAACGATCATTCCTATGCTTATTGCCAGCTTCATTAGGAAGGAGTTCATTAGAAATAGTATTTTGGTCGTCGATTCCTCCCTCTTTATCCCCCTCCAAAGGGGGAAATGGTTTTACAAACCAGATGCTTTCAGAGGGAGGTAAAACAATCAAACACCGCTTCAATTTGCCGACTCTAGCACTCATTCCGGCCCGATACGCCTCCAGCCGTTTTCCCGGTAAGCCTTTGATCGATATCAAAGGTAAATCCATGATCCAGCGAGTATATGAGCAATGCCTTCAGGCCAAAAAGGTAGATAAAGTAGGTGTAGCCACCGATGATCGACGGATTTTCGATCATGTGAGCGATTTTGGTGGGGAGGTCTGGATGACGAGCAAAACCCATCCTTCTGGCACAGATCGAATAGCAGAGGTCGCAGCCCAGTTACCCGAATTTGAAACGGTACTCAATGTGCAGGGAGACGAGCCTTTTATTGCCCCCGCTCAGATAGATTTGCTAGTAACGAGCTTACACCAGACTGAAGCTACTATTGCTACCCTCGTTTGCCCGTTCCGCGCAGCGGAAGACCTCCAAAACCCCAACCGCGTCAAAGTAGTCCGCGATCGCAATGGCAAAGCCCTTTATTTTAGTCGTGCCCCCATCCCTTTTGTGAGAGATGCTGCGCAGAACGATTGGCTTCAAAAACATGAATTCTACCAGCATATTGGGTTATATGCCTTCAAAAGGGAAACATTATTGGCCCTGAGAGCGCTAGAACCACATCCTTTGGAGCTGGCCGAATCATTGGAGCAATTACGCTGGCTAGGACATGCTTGGTCCATACAGACTGCGATTGGTCAGGAGGCAGGGCTGGCCATTGATCGACCAGAAGATTTAGCGCGATTATTAGCATGGATAGAGACCAATGTAAGTTGAATTTGTAACATAAAAGGTCCATATTTACGGCTCAATTCAAAAACCGACTATTTTGGAAGCCACAGCTACTATACAAACTGGACTCTTTTGGGTCTTTTCCATCCTAGGATTGGCTGGCGGAGTAGGCCTTATCCTCAACCGTAGTGCAGTATATTCTGCCCTCAGCCTGATTCTTAATTTCTTTAGTATCGCTGGACTTTATTTGTCGCTCGGAGCCGAGTTCTTGGCTGCGATTCAGATATTGGTTTACGCTGGTGCGATCATGGTACTCTTCCTCTTTGTGATTATGCTCCTCAATTTGGAAGATGAACAAGGGGTGTTGAAGTTTGATGCTCGGCGTGGCATTGCCTTAATCTTGGCGCTAGCTTTTATCGCCGAAATGATATTTGTTTTTAGGTCCTTTAGTGGTTCCTCAGTGGGAGGAGCGTTTGAATTCGGCTCCGTGGAGGCGATTGGTCGCTCCATGATGACGGAGTATCTCTTCCCTTTTGAGATGATCTCTGTGATTCTCTTGGCTGCTTTGGTCGGCGCTATTGTCGTTGCCCGCAAACACACTTACACCAACTAACAGACTGAGCGTTCTGCAAAGCAAAACAATATGGATTTTTTAACGCCAAACGCCTTTAGTTACCTGACCGTGAGCGCGGTGATGTTTGCGCTGGGGTCTATAGGGGTTTTGACCCGTCGCAACGGGATCATCGTCTTTATGTCGATAGAGCTGATGCTCAACGCGGTGAATCTGTCCTTAGTAACCTTCTCCAAGATGCACAACGGGCTCGAAGGAGTAGATGGAGCGGCCGGTTCGATGCTGGTGTTTTTTGTGATGTGTGTCGCCGCGGCCGAGGCCGTAGTTGGTTTGGCGATCATCATTGCCCTTTTCCGCAACCGCTTGGATGTGGATATCAATAATGTGAACATCTTTAAGTGGTAAGAAATAGATGGACATTTACAATCTAATTATCCTCCTCCCGCTGATCGGCTCCGCCCTGATTGGACTGACGGGATTCCTCAATGAAGGATTTCGCCGTCAGGAAAAACTGATTGGTGGACTTGCTGCGATGATGGTAGCTACGCCCTTCGCCATGATCGTGATGGCCTTGCTGCAATTTAAGGGCGATGGCCAACCGATTGACTTCACCCTCTTCTCATGGATGGAGTCTGGCGACCTCGCTGTCCACTTTTCTTATCGTTTAGATCAATTATCGCTTTTGATGATGCTGATCGTAACTGGCGTTGGATCATTGATCCACGTTTACTCGATTGGTTACATGCATGGCGACCCTGGTTATTATAAATTCTTCGCCTACCTCAATTTGTTCATCTTCTCTATGAACAACTTGATCATGGGTGATAATATGGTAGTTACCTTCCTCGGTTGGGAAGGGGTGGGAGTTTGTTCTTATCTCCTTATCGGCTTTTGGTACACCGATATGGCCAAATCGCAAGCGGCTCAAAAGGCCTTTGTGGCTAACCGAATCGGTGATTTTGCGATGATATGTGCGATGATGTTGGTGTTTTACAATTTGGATACCTTCAACTATGCCCAAATCAATGAAGCGGCAAACTCTAGTGCTTTTAGTAGCACTACTGCCACTTGGATTGCGATTTTGGTCTTTATCGCTGCCACTGGTAAATCAGCTCAGATTCCCCTTTTTGTCTGGCTGCCAGACGCGATGGCAGGTCCTACTCCCGTATCGGCCCTTATCCACGCCGCTACTATGGTAACCTCCGGTATCTACCTGATTACCCGTATCCATCCCGTATTCTTGGCCTCTCCTGAGGTAATGGTGGTAGTTGTGGTAGTTGCGGGTCTTACGGCTCTGATTGCAGCTTTGATCGCAATCGCTCAAAATGATATCAAAGGCGTACTTGCCTATTCAACCGTCTCTCAGCTTGGCTTTATGTTTATGGCCTTGGGAGCCGGTGCGTTTACTACCGCTATCTTCCACGTAATGACCCACGCCTTCTTTAAGGCTTGTCTCTTCTTGGGTTCTGGTTCTGTGATCCACGCTATGGAGCATATGCACACCGTCAAAGACCCCCAAGACATCCGTACGATGGGTGGTTTAGGTAAGTATATGCCTTCGACAAGGACAACCTTCTGGATATCCACCTTGGCCATTTCTGGTATCCCGATCTTCTCTGGTTTCTTTTCTAAGGACGAAATCTTGAGTAGCCTATTCTTTGCAGGTTATAGCAATTGGGTCTATTTCGTAGTCTGGGGTGTCGCCGTAGCGACTGCTGCGATGACCGCCTTTTATATGACACGGGTTACCTTCTTGACCTTCAATGGCGAAGAGCGTTTTCCAAGTGAAAAGCATCCGCATGAAAGCCCTCCCTTGATGACCATTCCTCTATGGATTTTGGCTGGTTTTGCAACGGTTGGTGGCTTCTTAGGTCTTACTCCTTTGATCGGGCACGCATTTCATATCCCCCATATCCTCAACGATACTTGGTTAGGAGCTGAAGCTGCTTCTTCTGCAGAAGGCTTAATCCTAAATAGCGCCTCTATGACCGAAGCAATTGAGGTACATCATTCTATGGAGTACTTCCTGATTCCGTTCTCGATCATCGTGGCAGTAGGTATGGTCTATTTTGCTTACAGCTTCTATAAGCGCCATGATCTTGAAGGCGACGACAAAGTACGTAGATTCTTCGGAGGTATGTATGAGGCGATGAAAGGTAAATTCTACATCGACGAACTCTACAATGCATTTATCATCCGTCCCTTTGTTTGGGCAGGTGAACACATTGTCCTTTGGTTTGACCAAAATATTGTCGATGGCCTTGTAAATGGCGCTGGCTCTGTTACTACTTCGGTAGGCGAAGTCTTCCGGAGGCTGCAAACAGGATTAGTTTCCAACTATCTTTTACTTGTATCATTGGGGGTACTCTCCATTCTGACTTACTTGATATTTGGATAAAAAAATACACAGTCTTTGACTGCCCCAAGCAGGAGAACAATAAGCCTAAAGTTTATCGTTCTCCTGTTTTTGTTTAACGCCTTTAGCAATTAAGCGACACTCCCTTAACAATTAATGAACTATTTTGTAGGTGAGGCGTTGATATGGTAAGAAGGAATATTTGATTAAAAAGTCTATGAATATTGGTGTTGTGTGTTATCCGACCTATGGCGGTAGTGGCGTTGTTGCTACTGAATTGGGTAAATCACTCGCTGCGAAAGGGCATAAGATTCATTTCATTACTTATAACCGGCCGATTCGGTTAGACTTGTTTTCAGAAAACATTTTCTATCACGAAGTTCGCACCAAGGACTACCCTCTGTTTGACTTTGTTCCCTATGAGTCTGCTCTGGCCAGCCAAATGGTCCAGGTAGCTCGCTACAACGATATTGACCTTTTTCACGTCCACTACGCGGTGCCACATGCCTCGGTCGCATATTTGGCGAAACAGATTCTCAGGAGCTTGGGCCTGAACGTGCCCGTGATAACCACCTTGCACGGTACGGACATTACTTTGGTAGGAAAAAATCAAGCTTACGAGCCAGTAGTAACCTTCTCCATGGAGCAAAGCGATGGTCTGACAGCAGTCTCAGACTATTTGCGTAAAGCAACCATCGAAAATTTTCAAATTCAGTCCGAAATTGAGGTCATCCCTAATTTTGTAGATTTGGACCGTTTTCGCCAGCAGGATAAAGACCATTTTCGTAAATTGATCACTGCCGGAGGCCAAAAGGTACTGATCCACACCTCAAACTTTCGCAAAGTCAAGCGGATTCAAGATGTGATCAAGACCTTTGAGAAAGTGCGTGAGGTGATGCCAGCTAGATTGCTTATGGTAGGAGATGGACCTGAACGAAACAAGGCCGAAGAAATGTGTCGAGAGATGCATCTTTGCGATGACATCTACTTCTTAGGAAGCCAAAATTCAGTGGAAGAGATATATGCGATAGGTGATGTTTTTATTCTTCCTTCGGAGAACGAAAGCTTCGGTCTATCGGCACTTGAAGCGATGGCCTGTGGCGTGCCGGTGATTAGTTCAAACGCAGGTGGGCTACCAGAAGTTAATATTGACGGGGTTACAGGTTTTATCAGTCCTATCGGTGATGTAGAGGCAATGGGAAAAAATGCTCTTTACCTTCTGCAAGATGATGAGCGCTGGAAAGAATTTTCTCAAAGAGCTTTCGACCATGCGCAGCAATTTTCCGTAGAAAAGATAGTACCTGCTTATGAACGCTACTACGAAGCGGTTTTAAATGCTCAAAAAGTAGTATAGTTTCGGAGTATTCGGCCAGGGCGTTCACTTTTCGTCAATCCCTGTCTGAATCGACTCAAAGCAGCTTAAAGCATAATTGAAAAATGAACTTTTTATTTTGGGTCTTTGCCTTTTTTATGGGGACATATCTAGTGAGCCGGCTTTTTGGCAGGCAAATTGTTCAATTTCTCCTCAAAAGATTGTCCAATCGATTGCTCAAAAATATGCAGCAAAATATTGTTGATTTTGACCAAAACTACGAGCAAGGAAATATGCGGAAGAACGTGTTCGTCGATGACGAAATCAAAGTAACCGTTCCCCGTGATAAAGCTAAACCAGCCGTAAGCGCTGACGAAATTGCCGAAGACGTTGAGTTCGAAGAAGTTCATTAAACTGTACCCCAACGCCAAGATCAACCTTGGCCTTCTGATCAAAGGTAAGCGCCCAGACGGTTACCATTTATTAGAGACACTATTCTTGCCTGTGCCCGATCTCCGGGACGAACTAAAAATTTCTTCCACCAAAGAAGAAGGTTGTAAACTCGAAATCGAAGGGATAAAACTCGACGGTTCGCCTGAAGACAATCTATGCTATAAGGCATACCAGCTTCTAAAAGAGGCCGTACCCGAAATGCCAAACGTCCACTTGCGGCTGAAAAAAAATATACCAGCAGGTGCTGGCCTTGGCGGTGGCTCTTCTGATGCTGCAGCGACCCTCAATGGTATCAATCAATTGTTTGAGCTCGGTCTTAGCGCAGATAAGCTTGCAGCGATAGGAGAAAAGCTAGGTGCAGATGTACCTTTCTTTATCTATAATAAGCCATTGATCGCACGGGGTATCGGAACAGATTTCGAAAACTACGAGCTGCCTCACAATTTTACCATTAAGCTCAAGACGCCTCCTATCCATTCCTCAACTATCGCTGCCTATAAAGCTTTAGATGCAAGTATGTTTGATCCAACACGAGATCTCAAAGGCTTGTTAGCAACTCCGAGAGAACAATGGAAGGAAAGCCTTCCTAATGACTTAGAAGTACCCGTATTTGGTCTCTATCCTGAACTTGAAAGCATCAAACAATCTTTTTATGATGAAGGGGCCTTCTATGCCGCCATGTCTGGTAGTGGTAGCGCTGTCTTTGGGCTTTTCGCCTAGTCAGACCAGGCTCAAGGTGAGATTTTGGCAGGATTTGCTGTAAATATTATGGGGAATTAACTAAATTTATAGTTCAAAAAATTGCATAGATGAACCCTAATTCAAAAAATCTACTGCTTGTCCTTTGCACGCTGATTCCCACGATCCTTTGTGGACAAGGCCACAAAATAGATGTTACCATCGCTGGACTTGACGCCGACGAAGCTTACCTCGCCTACTACATGGGAGATAAGCAATACATCAAGGATACCGTAGAGGTTAAGGCGAGTAGCTTTACCTTCAAGGGGGATGAGCCACTCGAAGCAGGGATTTACTTAGTAGTCTTCCCTCCCGACAATCAATACTTTGAAATGATTGTTGACCAAGATCAAAAGTTTGCTCTTAGCACTAATCTTGACGATTTGGTGCAAAATATGAAGATCAAAGGCTCACAAGACAATGATATCTTTTATGGAGATATGTTGTTCCTCGCAGAGAAAAGAAAAGAAGCTGAATCTCTGCAAGCACAAATAAAGGTAGCCGAGGGCGAGGCCAAAAAAGACCTTCAGATACAGCTAAGTGCTATCGATGGTCAAGTAAAAAGCCACCGCGCCAATATCATGGAAAAGCATCCTGATATGCTTTATTCAAAGGTCCTCAAAGCCCTCAAAGAGCCTGAGATACCAGAATCGCCCAAAGATGCTAGTGGAGCAGAAATCGACTCCCTTTTTGCGTTTAAATACTATCGCTCCCACTATTTTGATTATATCGATATGAGCGATGACCGCCTACTCCGAACGCCCATCATGTACAATAAAGTCAACTCCTATATGGAGCGCTTGACCTACCGTCATCCCGACTCGATCAACAAATCCATCGATATCATCATCGAACAAACTCGTGGCAATGACGAGGTTTTCCAGTTTTGGGTGGTGCATTTCCTCAACAAATACGCCAACTCTAAGCAAATGGGCATGGACGCTGTCTATGTCCACATGGTGGAGCAATACTATATGAAAGGAGATTGCTTTTGGGCCGATGAAGAAACTGTTGGCAAAATGACGGAGCGTGCTTTGGCGATCAGTCCTACCTTAGTAGGTCGCATTGCCCCTAACTTTTCAGTACAAGATGCAAACGGTAAGTTTGTGAGTTTACATGACGTAGAAGCAGATTATACCCTCTTATACTTCTGGGATTATGACTGCGGTCATTGCAAAAAAATCACCCCAGCCTTGGCTGAGGCCTACAAACGATATCAAGCGTACAATGTCAAGATCTTTGCTGTCAGTATCAATGGGGACGTAACCGAATGGAAAGAAAAGCTAGCAACCTACGGACTTGATCAAGAGGGTGTCCTCAATGTGCAGGATCACCGGCGCATTAGCCGTTTTGACCAAATGTATGATATCCGCTCTACGCCTAGACTATTTGTACTAGACAAAAGCAAAAATATCCTCGCCAAACAGATCAGTGTTTCTTCCATGGAACAAGTGCTCTCTTACGAATTAGGACTTGAAGTTCCTGAAGCAGAAGAAGAGACGGAAACCAAAGAAGGCGATGATAAAGAATAGGTTTTATTGATTATTACTCGTGCCGTATTAATTTTGTCTCAATCGCCATTACACTAGCAATTGCCTCCCCATACTCTACCCAATATGTCTCGAATCTCGCTCATCATATATTGCTTTGCCGCCCTCTGCCTAGGCATTGCCTGCAACAGCCAAAGTACTACTGCCACAGCTTCTGCTCCGGCAGAGATACCCACCGCCAGCCAAATGGCGAATATGGAACCTGAGGAGGAAATGACTCGCAATCACAAAATTGAATTCGAAGTCAAAAACTTTGCTGGCGACTATGCGCTGATCGCCTTCAACCAAGGCGCTTCTAAGCTTATGCATGATACCATCCCCGCCCAAAATGGTAAGTTCGTTTTGGAAGGGGAAGATCCTCTTCAGCCTGGGATTTATATCGTCGCCCTGCCGCCAAGTAATACCTACTTTGAGTTCATGCTTGACCGAGATCAAGTTTTTTCGGTTAAGACCGATACGACCGACTTCGTCGGCACGATGCAATTTGAAGGGTCTGAGCAAAACGAGATTTTTTACGAAGATATTAGGTTTCTGAGTGCCCAGTCTGCTAGTATGCAGTCGGTACAACAGCAATTACAAGCAGCTACTCAGGGTACTCCCGAATATGATAAACTAGTAGAAGAGCGCAAGAACATCAATGACGCCGTTCTTGCTTTTCGCGCTAAACTGGTTCAAGATCATCCCACCATGCTTTATGGCAAAGTAGTCAATATGATGACAGATCCAGTCGTTCCAGAAGCACCTCAAAATGCGGATGGCAGTCCGGTTGATTCACTCTTTGGCTGGAAATACACTCGCGCCAGGTGGCTAGACCAGATTGACTTTAATGAAAAAGGCCTCGTTCGGACCCCGACCCTTGAGCCCAAGATCACCCAATACCTAGAACGCTTTACTTATCAGCATCCCGATTCTGTGATTGTCTCGATTGACGAAATCTTGGGTCGTGCTGGACAAGGTAATTACGAAGTATTTCGCTATTGCTTGACCACTATCTTCAACAAATATGTCAATATCGAATTGATGTGTTGGGATAAAATTTTCGTGCACATGGCCGAGACATACTATCTCAACGAGCACCCGATGATTGACTGGCCCGACTCTACTATGTTGGCCGATATGCGCGAGCGTGCCGTTGCGATGAAACCTACCATTTGTGGAGAAATCGCGCCTGACTTTACGGTCAATGACGGTAATGGTAAGCCTGTCAGCATGCACAGCATAGAGGCGCCCTATACCATCGTCTATTTCTGGGATTATGATTGCGGCCACTGTAAGACAGAGACGCCTAAGCTCGTCGATGCTTACAAAAAGCACCAAAAAGATGGGGTAGCCCTCATGACCCTCAGCATCAATGGCGATGTGGATGAGTGGAAAGATAAACTCGCCAAGGATTACCAATTCTCTGGTGGTATCCATACCCAGGACCATCGACGTCAATCGGGCTTTGACCGTTATTATGACCTTCGGACAACGCCAAGAATGTTTGTGCTTGATAAAGACAAACGGATCATTGCTAAGCGTATCACCGCGGAGCAATTGGATCAAATTTTTGCCTTTGAGAAGCAGCGTAAATCGGCTCAGTAAGCCATATGAATTTTCGATATCGCTCGGCTCAAACCTCTGTGGTGTTTGGCGCTGGGACCTACCTTAGGGCTGCCGAGCTTCTAGCAGCCTATGACCGGGTATTTGTAATTGGGACTGAGCGTTCTGCGCAGCAGCTCCAAAAACTACAACAATCATCGCCCCAGACGCAATTTGAGTACTTCTTAGAGCTTATCCAGCATGTCCCTCAGGTTTTGGTGGACCGCTGCGCGGAACGATTATCTCAATCCGGAGGACAAATAATTTTGAGTATAGGCGGTGGCTCCGCAATTGGTTTGGCCAAAGCATTGGCGCTACAAAGCGAGCTTCCGATCATTGCCATCCCCACTACTTATTCAGGCTCAGAAATGACCAACATCTGGGGTATTCGCCATCATGGCCAAAAAACCACTGGCCGCAATCCTATCGTGCAGCCCAAGTATGTATTTTATGATCCGGAACTAAGCCAGACCCTGCCTCCTGCCATTGCCGCCACCAGCGCAATGAATGCCATGGCTCATCTCATCGAAGCCATTTATGCCCACGACCGCAATCCTATTACCCATGAACTTTCTCTTTTGGGCATCCAAAAACTCTTGGAAGGGATGAATAAAATGGTCGAAGCGGGAATACTGAGTGCAGCGGCAAATGAAAGTCTCCTATTTGGGGCTTATCTCGCGGGCAAAGCCCTCGGGGAAGTTTCTATGGCCCTCCACCATAAAGCCGCTCATGTACTGGGAGGGAGTTTTGGTTTAGCGCACGCCAAGGTGCATACTGTCTTGCAAGCCTATGTACTCGAATATCAATGGGAAGGGCTTCCCCCTGAAATCCGAGCCGCTTTTGTATCTGCTTTTGATAATGAGTACCCACCAAATGTGTTAAAAAACATGACCAGAAAGATGGGCGCCCCCAACAACTTAGAAGCCATCGGCTTTCAAAAAGACGACATCCCCAAAGCGGTTGAGCGGATGCTACAAAAGCCATATCCCAATCCTGTACCTTTGGAGCGAAAAAAACTCACCCTCATGCTTGCAAAAGCATTTAATGGGGCCTGATTTGCAGTACGCTATAACGGCACCTACTATTTTCACATTCCTCCCCTTCCTAAGCTCAAATTGGCTAACTTTGCACTTTCCTAAAGCAATCCAGGCTGATTATGATCTTATTTTTTGGTTCTCCTTCCGAAAAAGTATTCGCCGTCCAGGTGAAAAATGCCTTAGACTCCACTGACATTCAGAAACTTAGATGGTTGTTTGGTAAGCAGCCTTTGATTGATTCAGAGAGTCTAGCTGGACCCTTTATTGGACCCCGTGCTACCATGATTACTCCTTGGAGCACCAATGCGGTAGAGATTACCCAAAATATGGCCATCCAAGGGATCATCCGGATGGAATCGTTCCGCAAAGCGGAAAGCGATAGCAAAGACTATGATCCCATGCTGGCGCAAAAATATCAGCAACTAGATCAGGAGATTTTCACCATCAATCATCAGCCGCAACCCATCCTAGCGATTGAGGACATAGCTGCCTTCAACGAAGCAGAGGGACTCGCGCTCAGCCCAGAAGAAATCGCTTATTTAGAGGAGGTTGCAGCCAAAATCGGTCGTAGGCTGACTGATTCTGAAGTCTTTGGCTTCTCGCAAGTAAATAGCGAGCACTGCCGCCATAAAATTTTCAACGGGACCTTTGTTATTGATGGAGAGGAAAAAAAGACTTCCTTGTTCAAACTGATCAAGAAGACCTCGGCTGAAAACCCTAACGACATCGTATCTGCTTATAAAGACAATGTTGCCTTTATCAAAGGACCGAAATTGACCCAGTTTGCTCCCAAAAGCGCCGATAAGCCCGATTTCTACCAAAAAACCGCTTTCGACTCTGTCATCTCTCTCAAAGCAGAGACCCATAATTTTCCTACTACGGTTGAGCCATTTAACGGTGCTGCTACGGGTTCTGGCGGGGAAATTCGGGACCGTCTAGCGGGTGGTAAAGGCTCCCTACCGCTCGCGGGAACCGCAGTTTATATGACTTCTTATTCACGCCTCAAGGAGGACCGTCCTTGGGAAAAGCATATGGACGCGCGTGATTGGCTATATCAGACTCCGCTAGATATCCTTATCAAGGCTTCTAACGGCGCCTCGGACTTCGGTAATAAGTTTGGGCAGCCCCTGATTGCCGGTTCGCTTCTAACTTTTGAACATGAAGAAGGGGGCCGCAAACTGGGTTTTGACAAGGTGATCATGCAGGCTGGTGGGATTGGTTATGGCAAAGCCCAACAAGCCCTCAAAGATACTCCCAAAGCAGGCGACAAAATCGTCATCATGGGGGGCGACAACTATCGTATTGGCATGGGTGGAGCCGCTGTTTCTTCGGCTGATACGGGTGAATTTAGCTCAGGTATTGAACTAAACGCGGTCCAGCGCTCCAATCCTGAAATGCAAAAACGTGTCGCTAATGCTATCCGTGCCGTGATTGAGGGAGACAATAACTTCATCGTATCTATCCACGATCACGGTGCGGGTGGCCACCTCAACTGCCTTTCTGAATTGGTGGAAGACACGGGGGGTAATATAGATCTGGAAAAACTGCCAATTGGTGATCCTACGCTTTCGGCTAAGGAGGTGATTGGTAACGAATCGCAGGAGCGCATGGGCTTGGTGATCGCAGCCGATAATATGGAGACCATGCGCCGAATTGCGGAGCGTGAGCGGGCACCATTTTACGAAGTGGGCGAAGTAACCGGAGACATGCGCTTTACCTTCGAATCCTCCGCTAAAGGCGATAAACCGATGGATTTGGCGCTGGAGGATATGTTTGGGAGTTCTCCTAAGACGATCATGCAGGACCAAGAGGTCGATCGTCAGTATGAGGCACTCGGCTACAGCGCCGAACGCATACCCGAATACATCAAAGCTGTATTAAAGTTAGAAGCTGTCGCTTGCAAAGATTGGCTCACCAATAAAGTGGACCGCTGCGTTGGGGGCCTAGTGGCAAAACAGCAATGTGCAGGACCGCTACAATTGCCGCTTAATAACTGTGGAGTGATGGCCCTAGATTATGATGGCAAGAGTGGGGTGGCAACTTCTATTGGCCATTCTCCGATCACCGGTTTGATTGATCCGGTCGCCGGCTCTCGTAACTCTATTGCTGAGGCGCTGACCAATATTGTTTGGGCTCCTTTGGAAAACGCTTTGGCCTCTGTATCCTTATCCGCTAACTGGATGTGGCCATGCCGCAATGAAGGCGAAGACGCCAGACTCTACGAAGCGGTGAGTGCGATCTCTGAGTTCGCGATTGACTTGGGAATCAACGTGCCCACGGGCAAGGATTCTCTCTCAATGAAGCAAAAGTATCCCAATGAAGAAGTGATTTCTCCGGGTACGGTGGTGATCTCAGCCGCTGGACATTGTGATGATATTACGCGCATCGTTGAACCCGTCTTGCAGGCCAATGGAGGCGGTATTTACTATCTCAATCTCTCTCAACAAGCACATGAATTAGGCGGCTCTGCCTTTGCGCAGACGCAAAATAAAATCGGAGCGAAGGCTCCTTCCGTAGCAAATGCCAAGTACTTTGCTCGTGCGTTTGATACTATCCAAAGTCTGATCAAAGCGGATAAAATCCTCGCGGGTCATGACATTTCTGCAGGCGGTTTGTTGACAGCAATACTGGAGATGTGCTTTGCCGATCCTAAGTTGGGAGCAGCAATTAACCTCAGCGCCATTGGGGAGACAGACTCCGTAAAACTACTTTTTGCAGAAAACGCTGGAGTATTGATTCAGGCGATTGATAATTCGATTGAAACAGTATTGACAGAAGCAGGAGTTGAGTTTACCCTCATCGGGAACGCTCAGACCAAGCCGGAGTTGAGTATTCGCAATGGAGAAGAGATTTTTGCGTTCGGCATCGCCGAACACCGAGACCAATGGTACGAAACTTCTTACCTACTCGATCAGCATCAAACTGCTGGCGATTTAGCCAGGGCTCGCTTTGACAACTATAAGCATCAACCGCTTAGCTATAAGTTTCCTGCTGTCTTTACAGGAATACGCCCTCAGCCAGATCTGAACAAAGCTCGTCCGAAGGCAGCCGTATTACGTGAAAAGGGCAGTAACTCTGAACGTGAAATGGCCCACGCCATGTACCTCGCCGGTTTTGACGTCAAAGACGTTCATATGACGGACCTGATCAGTGGACGTGAGACTTTAGAAGATATTCAGTTTTTAGGCGCTGTGGGCGGTTTTTCCAATTCTGATGTGTTGGGATCTGCAAAAGGCTGGGCTGGAGCATTCCTTTACAACGAAAAAGCCAAACTAGCGTTAGACAATTTCTTTAGGCGTGATGATGTGCTTTCGGTAGGCATTTGTAATGGTTGTCAGCTCTTCTTGGAACTGGATCTCATTAATCCCGACCATAGCGTTCCGGCACGGATGCACCACAATGAATCCCATAAACACGAAAGTGCCTTCACCTCTGTAAAGATATCTGAAAACAACTCAGTTATGCTTTCGAGCTTGGCTGGTACGCAGTTGGGGATCTGGATTTCGCATGGGGAAGGCAAGTTTCACCTGCCGCTGGCGGAGGAAAACTATAATATCGTTGCTAAATACGGCTATGAGGCTTACCCCGCAAATCCCAATGGCAGTGATTACAATGCGGCCATGATAGCTAGCCCAGATGGACGCCATTTAGCGACTATGCCTCACCTTGAACGTTCGATTTTTCGTTGGAATTGGGCCAACTATCCGGCGGGTCGCCAAGATGATATTTCGCCTTGGATTGAAGCCTTTGTCAATGCCCGTAAGTGGATTGAAGAGAGAACTTAGGCTTTTTTCTCACAGTATAAAAAAACGCCTCATTCTCAATTTTTTAAAGTTGAGGATAAGGCGTTTAACCTCTAAGGAACTATGCCTATTTTTCTAGTTTCTCACGGTCCCAGTTGGAGGTATTGGCAGCCGCTTCATAGGTAGTCTGCAAGAAGCTATATAAGATATCCTCCGGAGTATCAGACTTCTGAACATATTCATATTTGAGGAAGAATTCTCCCATCTCTTGGCTGTAGAAAGCAGCTTCGGGTTCTACTTTTTGCTCGCCAAAGCTTGGATCGCTGGGATAAGCATAAGCATAGAAGGCGGGGAAAGGAAAGTCCTTAGATCCTACCCAAAAACCAGCGCTACTTACTTCTTGTGAATAAGCCTCCTGCATCACCTCTAAGGACATATTGGGTACGCCACCTGGGTGCAAAGGGGCAGGATTGCCAGAAAAGCGGGTTACTGCTAAATCAAAACCTCCCCAAAACAAATGCACCGGACTGGCCTTACCGATAAAATCGCTTCTAAATTTGTTAAAAACTTGATTGCTCTTGAGCATAGCCTGCCAAAGTGCGTAGGCAGCAGCGGGATCATATGATTTGTTTAGCGTATTTTCCGCGAAAGGAATCGCGGGATCGATCTCATTAGGACTCGCATGAATCTTGATGTCCAACCCAATACTAGCTAGCTTATCAAATAGATCCGCGTAAAAGTCCGCAACCGTGCGTGGTTTTAACTCACAACTTATCGGATCAGTCTCTGAGCTGGAGACGATTAGTCTGTGCTGTTTGAAGTCAAAATCGATCTGAAAAACTTGACCTTGATAAGGGATACCGTTGGTTGAAAATCCCGTGGGAGAAATATAGAGGGCAGTATGCCAAGAATGGTTTTGCCAAGGCATGGTACGCAAACGAATTTTGCCAACGATCTGGATCCATTGATGCATGGTTTCAATGGTATCTTGAATCTCGTTAAAATTTAAAGCTGGCCAATTGTGAGTGTTTTTCATTTTGTATTTCTTTTTGAATAGAATCCCACTGCTAATATCCCCTATTTCTTGTCATAGAAAAGAAAGTAGGCTTAGATTTCGATTAAACTGCTCTCATACTTTTTTCTATCTTCCTGAATCCAATATAACCCTCCATAGCTTGAGAGAAGGCATCTATCGATTCTCACATACTTAGATAAGACTATTGGGATTCAGCATAAACACTACCCATTATCGTAAAATTTATGCTTAAATTGATTTAAAACTAGCTACATCTTTATGCAAAAACTACTACCGCTATTCCTATTGTTGGCTTTGGCTTGGACTGCCTGTTCTGATACGGAAAAGAAACCAAAAGCCAGGCCCAATATCCTTTTCATTATGTCGGACGATCATGCTTATCAAGCTATTAGCGCTTACAGCAATCATCTGATCGAAACACCCAATATTGATCGCATCGCCAAGGAGGGCATGTTGTTTAGCAATGCCTGTGTGACAAATTCCATCTGTGCGCCTTCACGAGCCACCATCTTGACAGGAAAGCATACTCACTTACACGGCAAGATCGACAATCGAATGGCCTTTGACACTACTAATGTCACCTTCCCGCAACTGTTTCAGGCCGCTGGTTATCAGACCGCTATGTACGGTAAGCTGCACTTTGGCAACAATCCAAAGGGGGTAGATGATTTTATGATCTTACCGGGGCAGGGCAACTATCTCAATCCTAAGTTTATCACACCTGAGGGAGATACCTCTATTACGGGCTATGTGACGGATATCATTACCGATTTGACTTTGGGTTGGCTAAAGGAAAAGCGTGATCCTAATAAGCCATTTTTGATGATGTATTTGCATAAAGCGCCGCATCGTCCTTGGTGGCCGAGCCCAGAGAAATTTAAAGAGTTTACCCAAAAGACTTTCCCAGAACCCGCCACGCTTTTTGATGATTATGAAGGGCGAGGGACTGCGGCCAAGACAGCAGAAATGAATTTACTCCATCACCTTCGTTATGGGCATGATTCTAAGATTCGTCCGACCACCATCGCCGAAATGGGGGGAGTGGAACCAGACGTACCTCCAGTAGGTTGGGGCGGGGTTGATGGCTTTACTGGACCATTTTTAAACCGTGTCAACGAGGAGCAAAAAGCCATTTATGATCCTGTGCTAGACTCTCTCAATGATTGGTTTAAAGCGAATTGGCCGCAGCTTAGCGATAAGGAAAAAATGCAGTGGAAGTACCAACGCTATATGCAGGATTACTTAGGTTGTATTAGCTCAGTAGATGATAATGTGGGCCGCGTATTGGACTATCTTGATGAGAGTGGTTTGGCCGAAAATACCATCGTCATTTATACTTCTGACCAAGGTTTTTATCTCGGTGAGCATGGCTGGTTTGATAAGCGTTTTATCTACGATGAGTCCTTCAAAACGCCTTTAATGGTGCGTTGGCCTAATGAAATCAAAGCTGGTACTACTACCGAAGAGATGGTACAAAATCTTGATTTCGCACAGACCTTCCTCGAGATGGCGGGTATCACTGCCCCCGAAGATATGCAAGGCGAAAGCCTCGTGCCGCTTCTTACGGGCAACAATGAGCAATGGACCCGCAACTCAGTTTATTATCATTACTATGAATATCCAGCGGTGCATATGGTCAAACGCCATTATGGTATTGTCACTACAGAGTACAAAATGGCTCACTTTTACAATGATGTAGATGAATGGGAGCTTTATGATCGTAAGAAAGACCCACTGGAATTAAAAAACGTCTATGAAGATCCTGCTTATGCTGAGGTGGTGGCGGATCTGACTTCCCGCCTTGCGGAACTCCGAGTCAAATATGGGGATTCGGAAGAATTGGACCAGTATTATATCGATCTCTATAAAAAATAAGTACCTAGACAAAAGTATTTAGTATTAAGACCTGCGAAAAAGCGCTATCTGAATCATTGAGCTCATCTTACTTGCTACTTCTTCACTTAAGTACAGAGTAGCAAGTATCCCGAAAGCTTTCGGGAGTATGTAGTACCGAGAAAAAAGTTCTACTGAACTATATAGTCCAATTTTCCTAAGTCTTAATACTAGATACGAATGTCTAAGTACCTAAAAGTAGCTCCGCTTTTGCTTTTTCTGCCTAGACACAAAATAGCCTCAATCGAGCATTACTCAATTGAGGCTATAGAACCTAGCGTTCGGCGAAGCCGCTACTGGAAGATTCTCACATAATCAACTACCATCTCTTGTGGGAAGCTAGTGCTTCCATCTGGATTGCCAGGCCAATTTCCGCCAACGGCAACATTAAGAATAAAGAAGAATGGCTGATTGAAAGGATAGGTACCGATGTTGTCCTTACGGAAAGTTTTGAAAGGAATATTGTCGATATACCAAGTCATGATGTTGCGGTCCCAGACAATGCTATACACATGAAACTCATCTGAAAAATCGCTGCCTACAAGGGTGTAACTAGAAGTGCTCGTTTTGTAACCACTGTCGTCAAAGTGCACTGTGCCATGGGTAACATCAGGCTCATGCCCTACAATTTCCATGATGTCAATCTCCCCACACATAGGCCAGCTCACTTCATCAATGTTGGTACCCAACAACCAGATAGCAGGCCATATACCTTGTCCTTTAGGCATTTTTGCACGCGCATCGATACGTCCAAATTGAAACTCCTGCTTTTTTTGAGTGATGATCCGAGCAGAAGTGTATTGGTTGTTATCATCGCGAGCAGTGATCGTCATCCGACCGTCTTCAATTTTGAGATTGGAAACATCATTGGTGTAATTTTGAAGCTCATTGTTACCCCAACCACAAAGGCCTTTGTCGCAACCATCGCCCAGTTCATAGGTCCAATCTGATTCATTGAGAGAACTACCATCAAATTCGTCGCTCCAGACAAGTTCCATTGAAGTATGGGTAGCGGAAGTATAAAATCCGTCAGCATCTTTTTTGATGGCTTCTATTTCATCGTTATCAGTAATCGATACCTTCGTTACCCACTGCTGACCAGCGTAAGAAATGATGATTTCAAATTCTTCGCCAATCTCCAAGGCATCATCATCGATTAGTTCGATGGGGAGGCTGGTAGTTGCATTGTCTGGCTCAAAGGTTAGATCGCCAGAACCTGCCTTGAGGTCAGTATCAAACTTGGCACTGCCTTCACGGATTTCATAAGTAGCAGTGATAGGCTCATTGATAGTGCCATTTAGGTTTATCGTCAGGGTAGCCTCTGCAGCCGAGGCATTTTCGGCTAGGATGGTCGATGGGATGATAAAGCCATTGATCACATCAGGCTCATTGCCTTTACAGGCAAACAAAAGCATGCTCAAGAGCAGGCAGGAGGAAAGCAGGTAGTACTTCATATAGTCGGGTTTATTATTTAAAAGATTGGATTAGTTCTCAATATTTGTATCGGCAATAACCGCTTCGGGGTTGTTTACTTGATGACGTTCATTAGCGTTGAGTTCAAGCTCATTGACCACTTTGTTATAGCTGGGATAGTAAGTCAAAAACAGGATCAGCATACCTATCGCACAAAGCATCAGCCAAAAGTTGCCAGTAACTAGATAGGCGACAATACAAAACAAAGCTGGGCCTTCTAGCAAGGCCAAGCGAAGAATAAACACGCCTCTATATTGATTCATTTTGCTTTTAAGGCCCAATTTACGGATAGCTTCTAGCCTTTTGCCGATAAGGAAGCGTGAAGCTAATTGGGTACTAGCTAGTAATACTGCCGCCACAATCAAAAACAGTTGGCCTAAGTCTTCATCCTCGGGCCCCATCTCTCCTTGACTACGTAGATAAAAGGCTACCATCAAAAAGATCGCTTGGCCGCCAGCCATTGCATAAAAAAGGATATTTAGGCTTGAGAAGTACGATTTACTTGTGATAGACATAGACGAGTAGTGCTTTGAGGAAATTTACAACTTTTACTTTTTTTTCACGCTCTTTTACACATCATTCATACTTATGATGTATATATGATGTACTCCTATATAGATTCTAATATATGAAAACCCTGCCATTATTCCTCTCTGTGTTGATTTGTGGCCTTTTTGCTTGCCAGAAGGCTGTTGATGAGCAAATTGATCTGCAAGCAGAAATTGCAAGCATCGAGCAAAACTTGATTCCTTCCATCCTAGTGGATGGGGATAGTGCCCCCCACTTCGACCTCCTTAAACGTATGGATCATTACCATGTCCCTGGTGCCAGTATTGCGGTAGTCAAGGACGGGAAGCTCCGTTGGGCCAAAGCCTATGGGATCGCCAATACCAATACTCAGCAGCCGGTTGATACGGCTACTCTTTTTCAAGCAGGCTCGATTAGTAAGCCAGTAGCCGCTTTGGCGGCGCTTCAGTTGGTACAAGCAGGAAAAATGGACTTGGATACTGACATCAATACCTATCTAACAGGCTGGCAAATCCCTGAAAGTAAATTTCTAGCCGAAGAAAAAGTCACCCTGCGTCGATTATTGACTCACAATGCGGGAATGACGGTCCATGGTTTTCCCGGCTATAGTTATGCTGATAGTTTTCCCAACATTATCACAGTACTCAACGGAGAAGGTAATACAGACCCCATTTTAGTGGATACGATGCCTGGTGCGATTTGGCGTTACTCTGGAGGAGGCTATACCGTCATGGAAAAAGCAGTTGAAGATGTCAGTGGCATGAGTCTAGATGAGTATGAAGCCGCCCATATACTCCCACAAATGGGCATGGTACATAGCACTTTTTCCCAGCCTCTGGCCAAACGTTTTCATTCCAACGCCAGTGCTGCTTACCGCAGCGATGGTTCTATCATCGAAGGCTTATGGCATAATTATCCTGAGCAGGCAGCCGCGGGCCTTTGGACGACGCCTGCTGATCTCGCTCGCTATATCCTCAAAGTGCAAAACGTCCTAGCCGGTAGGGAAATTGGTCCCTTAAGTAAGGAAAGCCTCGAGATGATGCTTACTAAACATAAAAATGATTGGGGTTTAGGGCCTGCCTTGGCTAAGGAGGGAGATTCTCTGCTGTTTAGACATGGAGGCAAAAACGAAGGCTTTTCCAATAATATGATCGCATTTGCTTATCAAGGCGCGGGAGTGATTGTGATGACCAATGCCGACAATGGGGTAGATCTGATGGGCGAAATCATCCGAGGCATTTCTGATTATTACGATTGGGATATTGCCAAACCTAATATAGTGAAAATCATCGAAGTAGAGGCAAGCGTTCTGCGCAGCTATGTGGGAAAATACCTCTACACCGAACAAGTACCCGGTACCGGCGATTATTTTGTCAATGTATCTTTCCAGGACGGTCAACTCCATGTGGACGACCCCAATGATGGTGAACATGTCGGCTTGAGCCCCACAGCTAAGGACGATTTTATCAATTTAGATGCGGGAGATAGAGTAAGATTTGCTCCTGCGGAGAACGCTCAGCCGATGCAAATGCGCTGGAATGGATTTCTCTTCAATAAGGTAGAGTGAGGCTGACAGACATTTTTTTTCTGCTTCGCAGAACGCTTGGACTCAGACAGTGTATGCATAACACACCGCAATTAGCGTATTTCAGATGCCAAGCCAAATAAGCGTTCCGCGCAGCGGAAACCACTCCAAAAATCTAATCCTCCCAGATATAAGCTTCTCTAAATTGCTTGACATAAGCGGTATTGTAGCCTTGCTGCCGCAACCAAGGGATCGTCTTACGTTTGACCTCCCCAAGCTCAAAACTTGCATAAAGACCTGCAAATACTTTAAAGAGGCCATCTTCATAGCGGACATAAATACCATAGGGTAGTTCGTCTCGTAATGCAGCAAATTTTTGCATGGGCAGACGTCTAAATGCACCCAATTGGATAGTGTAGATCAATTCACTGCCAACCCCATATCTAAGGGTTAGGTTATCGCGTTCGATATAGGCCTTGTCAAAACCGGCTCCCCAAACCTGTAACAACATATGGGCGGCAGTAGTTTTATCAAGGTATTCACCCAGATATACTCTGAGACCCGGAGCGAGGCGGTCTCTACCACGACTCACATTGGCGTAAGAGGAGATAAAGCCTAAGGGCTTGAGTGGATCAAATTGATCTAGGTCAGCTTGGTCTGAGACCACACCGAGATAAATACGATAAATGATATGAGTGGAGTCGGAGGCAAGTGTCACGTTTAGCCCCGCAAAAAGCGTTAGAAGGGTGAGGAACCCTCCAAAAAAGAACGATTTCATGTTGATCTAGGTGCGTTTTTATCTGTGTTGATTAGATAACTCCCTCCTGCTGAAAATATTATATTATTGCCTATGAATCTTTGGTCCCGATTATTTAAGTCCTCTGCCCGCGGCCAACGCTATGGCGGAGAACTGAGCTTGCGCGAGAGTTTTCGTGCCTTAAAGCATTTGCCCCCCTTCCTCAAGCTAGTCTGGGAGACCCATCGCGGCATGACGCTAGGCAATATTGTGCTGCGCTTGATCAAATCGGGAATACCAGTTACTACCCTATTTATCGGTAAGCTCATCATCGATGAGGTGGTGCGCCTGAGTGCCGCCGGAACTGATGCAGATCGCGAATATATTTGGCTCTTGGTGGGTTTAGAATTGGGAATTGCCCTCTTTGGAGCGGTGATCAATCGCGGGATCTCTCTGCTCGACGCTTTACTGGGAGATTTGGTGAGCAATGAAACCTCGGTCAAATTGATCGCCCATGCGGCCAAGATGGATCTCCCTCAGTTTGAGGACGCGGGCTTTTATGACAAACTAGAAAGAGCGAGACGCCAAACCACTAGTCGTACGGTATTACTCTCTCAACTCCTCAAGCAGGTACAGGATCTGATTACCATTTTTTTTCTGGCAGCTGGCTTAGTGATCTTCAATCCTTGGTTGATCCTACTATTAGTTTTGGCGGTAATCCCAGCCTTTGTGAGCGAGACTCACTTCAATCAGCGATCTTACTCTATGGCGCGAAATTGGACGCCTGAGCGCCGAGAGTTAGATTATCTCCGCTATGTAGGGGCTAGCGATCAGACCGCTAAGGAGGTAAAGATTTTTGGTCTGGCCGACTTTATTAAGAGTCGTTTTGCAAAGCTAGCTCATAAATACTATCTCGTCAATCGTGCCCTATCGATCCAAAGAGCCATTTACGGTTTTGTCTTCAATAGCTTGGGCGATATCGGGTATTATGCGGCCTACGTACTGATCATCATCCAAACGATACAGGGGCAGATAAGCTTGGGAGATCTGACCTTTTTGGCAGGATCCTTTAATCGCTTGCGCAATCTCCTGCAAGGTATGCTGACCCGCTTTTCGGCCATCGCCCAAAGCGCCCTTTATCTACAGGATTTGTTTGACTTTTTTGCCATCAAACCTGCCATTGCCAGTCCAGAGGAGCCTAGTCCCCTCCCCCAACCTATCTCAAGAGGTTTTACTTTTAAAAATGTCAGCTTTAAATACCCCAACACTGAAATCTATGCCGTCAAAAATCTGAGTTTCCATCTTCATGCGGGAGAAAAATTGGCTTTGGTAGGCGAAAATGGGGCCGGCAAAACTACCCTTGTAAAACTCCTAGCGCGCCTTTATGACCCGACAGAGGGACGTATTTTGCTCGATGGAGTAGATATTCGGAAATATAGCCTAGCAGAACTGCGCCAGGCAATCGGGGTGATTTTTCAGGATTATGTCCGCTTCAATATGACGGCCTCTGACAATATCGCGATCGGTAACATAGCGTTGCGCGAAGAGCAGAACACCATCACCCATGCTGCCGAACAAAGTATGGCAGACAGTGTGATCGAACGATTGGAAAACGGTTATGCGCAAATGCTAGGTCGCAAATTTGAAGGCGGCGTAGATCTTTCCGGCGGACAATGGCAAAAGGTGGCCCTCGGTCGCGCCTATATGCGAGATGCCCAATTGTTGATCTTAGACGAACCTACGGCTGCCCTCGACGCTAGGGCCGAATATGAAGTCTTCGAACGCTTTTCGGACCTCACCAAAGGCAAAACGGCAGTATTAATTTCTCATAGATTTTCGACAGTTCGCATGGCAGATCGTATCTTGGTACTGACCAAGGGTGAAATGGTGGAGCTAGGCTCACACAAGGAGCTTTTAGCAAAAGATGGCTTATACGCCGAACTATTTCATCTACAGGCCCAAGGCTATCAGTAAATAGCAACAAACATGAACATGCGAAACGAGATCGATCAGGGTCTCTCCAAAGGCGACAAAACCTATTTTCTGCTCTGGGGCGTAGCCATCCTTACGCTGATCATCTGGAATCTTCCTTTCGGCGGTTTTTTGCGCTATCCTTTTGTGCTTTTGGGCACTTGGTTTCACGAAATGGGACATGGTTTGATGGCCTTGTTGCTAGGCGGTACATTTTCAAAATTAGAGATCTTTGCCAATGGGAGTGGGCTAGCTTATACCAACGCTCAAGGCTTCTGGATCAATGATGATATTGGGAGAGCTTTAGTAGGCTTGGGAGGATTACTGGGTCCACCCATTGCAGGGGGAATCATGATCGTGAGCGGTAGGCAAAAAAAATGGGCGCGTATCTGCTTGCTCATCTTGGCCGGCATGATTTTTCTTTCTATTGGGGTTTGGATTAGGACCGTTTGGGGCATTATCATCCTGTCGATTATTGGTCTTTTCGTCCTTTATGTAAGCTGGAAAGGAAGTGCGAGGAGTCAACAGCTACTCGTCCAGTATTTGGGGCTGCAAGCTAGCCTGAGCACTTTTATGCAGGTATTTTACTTATTTACCGAAAAAGCAAATGTGGGAGGGAGAGAAGGACTTTCTGACACTGCCATGATCGCCCAACATACCTTTGGCAACTACTTTTTGTGGGGCTGTCTTATTACGGTAATTACCATTGCAATCATCATTTACAGCTTTCGCTTGGCAACCAAGGAGAAGCTTTGGGTCGAGAGGGCTTGAGATTTTTTTACGGCTCCATCGCCGAACGCTTATCCGCCTAAAAATTTAAGTACAGAGTAGAAAGTATCCCGAAAGCTTTCGGGAGTATGTAGTACAGAAAAAAAGTTCTACAAGAACCGAATAGCCCTATTTTCCTCGGTCTTAATACTAAATACTATTGTCTAAGTACATAAGTGAATCTACTGTTTTTCAAGCTCCTGAGTCAAGAAGATGAGCGTTCTGCGCAGCAGCTCTAAAAACCACTCAAGCAAAATGTAAGCTAGCGGACGCAGAAAATCTATGAGGACCCTAATTTTGTGCTATGCTATATACCTATCGAAATGAGGCCTTAGGCGCTTGGTTTGCTCTCACCGATCACTGGGGCGAGGCACAAACTGTTTTAGAGCAGCAAAAAGGTTTGATCCATATCCTTTGGAATCGTTCGGCACAGCCGTACCCCCTCATCGTCGATAGCGTACCCTACGAGTTGAGGCCCCATCAACTCATCACCCTGACTTATTTGCAAAAGCTCGAATGGCCAGCCCCTAAACAAGAGTTGACCGCCTTGTCTTTTAATCGTGAGTTTTATTGTATCAATGATCACGATCATGAGGTCTCCTGCAATGGGATTATCTTTTTTGGTACTCACAAACCCATAGTCATCAATCTGCCGGAGTCTGAGCAGCGCTCTTTTGAGCTATTGTATCAGGTGTTTATTGAGGAGTTTCAAACCAATGACCGAATCCAAGGCGAGATGCTGCAGATGCTATTGAAGCGAAAAATCATTAAGACGACTCGCTTGGCCCGGAGGCACTACCTAGCCGAGGATATGCCCACTGAGCAAGTAGATTTGATCCGTCGGTTTGGCGTATTGGTAGATGTACACTTTAGAGAAAAGAAGCAGGTGGCCGACTATGCCGAGCTCCTATTTAAGTCTCCCAAGACACTATCCAATCTATTTGCTGCTCAAGGGCAAACTTCTCCTTTGCAGCAAATCCACGAAAGGATTGTGCTCGAGGCCAAACGCCAACTCTTGTACACCGACAAAAGTGTCAAGGAGATCGCTTTTGATCTGGGTTATTCAGATCCGCGTTCCCTGCAAAAATTATTTAAAAAAGTGAGTGGTCAGAGCCCAAGTGCTTTCAAAAATGAGAAAAAAAGTGTGCTAAAGGAATAATTGCCCCCTCCTCAGGAAAAATGCCCCCTTACCTGAGTCGCCGATGCCTGTATAATTGTAGTGTAAACAATTTCAAACAACATTAAACATTACAAAAATATTATGGCAACTTTCAATGTACCCACTCGTGAAGAAGTAAGCGCAAACAACCAAGCGATTTTTGACAACCTCCAAAAAAACGTTGGTTTTGTACCTAATCTTTATGCCGCCTACGCCTACAGTGATACCGCTCTTGGTGATTACCTTGCCCTCCAAAACCGTAAAAGCAGCCTCAAAGCCAAAGAACGCGAAATTATCAATCTAGTAGTGAGTCAAGTAAATGATTGTATCTACTGTCTTTCGGCTCACACTGCCATCGGTAAAATGAACGGCTTCACCGACGAACAAATCCTTGAAATCCGTAGTGGTCGCGCTACTTTCAACGAGAAATTTGACGCTCTCGCCCAATTTGTACGCAACATCACTATCAACCGCAGCAAGCCAGACGCTGATGTCCTAGACAACTTCTTTGCGGCTGGTTATACCAAAGAAAATCTAGTGGATACCTTGATTGTCATCGGTGATAAAATCATCAGTAACTTCATCCACGGGACAACCCAAGTACCGGTTGACTTCCCATTGGCTCCTGCCTTAGAAGGCGCTGCCGTCTAATTGCTTACGAGCATTGAGAATAAGAGCCGGTCTGAAATTCAGACCGGCTCTTATTTTTTATAAATCTATGTTTTGAAGGCCTAGCGTTTTTGGATCTTGTGGGTGAGGAGAACCTGACCATTGGTATCGACAAAGCTGAGCAGGTACATACCTTCGGCTAGGCTGCCAATAGAGAAACTAGACTCTAATTGGCCTTGGCCCTTGACTTCTTTGTCGAGGCCAGCAATTTGGCGGCCCGTGAGATCGGAGATTCTTAGATGCAATTCGACCATTTTTTCGCTTTCAAAGCGAACGGTCAAAAGGTCAGTAGTAGGATTGGGAAAAACTTGAAAGTCCACTACTAGTTCTAGCAAATCTTCCAGCGCATCGGCGCCAAAATTACGATCATCTTGTTGGAAGCCCTGAGTCAAGATGAGGCTACCGCTGATCAAAGTCGTAGAAACGGCCTCCCCTGCCGTAGCAGACAACTGAACGTTCCCCGCAGTGGAAGAACTCCCAACGACCCCCAATACTTGACGCTCAAGGCTGACCTGAGCAAAGTTGGGTAGGTAGGCAAATACCGTCAGGAGAACTACAAAAATAAATGCTTTCATCTCTTTGGTATTTAGATTTTAGAGTTCGCTGATAGTGATATAACAATCGTTAGCTACTGCCGCATTGGCACTGGCATCCCAAACATACACTCTCACATTACCACCTGAAAAGTAGATGGAGGCACTGCGATCGACTGTCGCAGAAGTAGAGTTGATCCGGATAGGGGTAACTTGAATGATATGCGTAGCAGGCGAAAGACTAACCCCAGCCAAGGTAACTTCTATGTAATCACCAGTATCGTTATAAGTAGCACTCAAGCTACTAGTGCCATTGACGGTAACGGCTCCTGTAGATGCATTGGTAATATCTAGATTAGCTTTGGCGATTGGACCTGCGACGCTTTGCGTAGTGCCGTCTGAATAGGTGATCTCTGGGAATCTCGCCGTACCATCAGCATTAACCGCCGCTACCACAGAGTTGCCCCGCTCTAATTCAATGAACTGAGCTCCGTCTGCAGTTCCTGCATCAACTCTGATTTCTAGTACATCACGAGCCGAAGGAGGAGATCCTGCCTCAATACTGATCGTATTGGCCGTTGTGGTACTATGAACAATATGTAAGGGGTGCGAGGGAGCGGCAGTGCCCATACCTATATTTCCAGCTGTGTATGAGATATCATTTCCTGTTTGGTTCCAAACGCTACTGCCACCACTACCGGCATCATCAACTGAGGGTACCCAAGCACTACCGTTCCATTTGAGGACCTCACCTGGTGCAGGCAGGCCACTAACATCTTTGAGATCAGAAATAGACATATCAGTGGCTACTTTACTGTAAGGGATAGATTCAAATTCAGAAGTGCCGAGGTCAACAAAACCACTACCATCATCTACTTCTACTTTGAGAGAACTCTCGGCGGCATTCCAGTCGATGGTATTGAAACTAGCAAAGTCAGCGCTACCAATCACAGCCGTAAAAAGTCCGTAGTCATTGGTGGTGACGAATTGAGATTCTTGATATACATTAGCTCCCCCTTGGATGACAGTAAAGCGCACGTTGAGGTTGGTGTTGGCGATGAGCGTGCCACTATTGTCGCGAGCAACAGCTTGATAGGAAATACCACGATCTTGGGCCAGAGCGGTGAGGGGGAGCAAAAAGGCAAATAAGAGGCTAAGTAATTGAGGGTGTCTCATCTTCAAAAAGTTTTAAGGTGTTAATTACCTTAGTCTGACGAGAGAAACCGGACAATTACATTTAGTCCTTAAAAAAATCTTATTATGCCCCCTAATATCTAATCCAAAATGGGAAAAACTGCTCCTACTGGCTATTGGACCTTGATGTGTAACCCTCGTAAATGGGAAGCAGATCGCTTTTTACGGTCTGGATTGACTGAGGATAGCTGGCGTATGATCCCATATAATCGTAAGCAGGATTGGTTTGAAGTAGGTCAGCTTGCCGTGATAAGAGTAGGGAGAGACGGACGGACTAAAAAGGAATTAGCAGGCAGAAAAAAAATGCTACCGGGTATCTATGCCCTTGTTGAGTTGATCGCGCCTCCGGCGGAACTAGGCCCCAATAAACCCGGTTTTTATCTCCCGACAGCCAAGGGATCAGATAATGTTGTGCCTCGCATCAAGATCAGATTGGTCGAAAACCTGATTGATCGGCCTTTATTGCTTGAGGAGCTTGCCACTTATCCAGAAATACAAGAAGATCCTTATCTCGTCTGTAGCCAACAGGCGTCTTTGATGCCTTTGCATCCAGTGGCCATGCGCAAGCTATTGGAGTTGATCTATCCTTAATCCAAGGAGGAAACATTAGGTCTAAGGCAAAACAAATCCGATACCATTTATTGTTATGCTGATCCTTTTCCGCTTCGCGGAACCCCTGTTTGGGCCTTAGTTATCCAACTAAGCTCAGAGATTGTCCCGCTCCTATACTCTCCTAAAATTCTAGCGTTCGGCAAGGCCGTAAAACTAACGATAATACTCCTAGCACCTGAATATTCCGGTCGGAAGAGGTAACAAAGTGTCTGGTAATGATATGAACTAGCATATCGAGATAACTTTTGACCTAATAATCCTAGAAAATCATGAAGAAGTATTTATGCGTTATCCTCATTGCAGTAGGAAGTTTTTCCTATGCAGAGGCACAATTCAAAATCAGTGCAAAGACCACCAAAATAGAGCGCGTTGTGCAAGCAGAACTGGAAGGCGTATTGGCAGCGTACGAAGTGCTCAGCTTGCCTACCCAAGAGATAGTCAACTGGGCGCAAGAAGTTCAACGGGAGGCAAACTTGAAAATTGAAATCGCGGAGAGAAATTATACGATTATCGCGGAGCCTAACGCCCTTGTTGCCCCAAACTTCAGGGCTGTATTGGTCAATGAAAAAGGAGAAGAGCAGATCGTCAATGATCAATTGGTCCTCAAGAGTTTTCGAGGCTATCTCGAAGGCGAGCCTGGTACAGAAGTGCGTTTTAGTGTGACTAATATTGGCCTTGACATGACGATGAGTGGTCCGCGCTTCAATACGCGTCTCACCCCAATCAGAAGCTTTGGTCATAATCAAGCAGGGGAAGATATCTATATATTGTACGATGAGACGGCACTGATCGGGGCGTCTGAATGTAGAATGCCAGATAATTTACCAGAGCTAGTACCTTCCCCAAATCTAAGGCCTGAGGATGGTCTAACTCCCAATGGAGGAGGAAGTAGAAGCATCACGACTTGTGCCGCCACGCCCTATTCTCCTCGCAGCTTTACCCCTCTTCTGGATTGTATCCTTTTGCAGATTGCCGCTGACGCAGACAATGAGATGGTTAATTTCTTTGGAGGCGGACTTTTTGGCGCTTTTGGTACTTTTGCGACGGTTTTCAACACCATCGATGCAGCGGAGCCAGCCTACGAAGCAAACTTTGACATGTCTTTTCAGATAACCCAATTGAGAGTGTTTCTCCCTGGTTTTGATGTCGATCCTTATCCCAATGGTATAAACTTGGCTACTGAAGCAAATAGCCTCATGCTGATCAATAGCATTGATAATCTATGGGCAGGAATCTCTCAAGCAAATGTTCCCAGAGATATCACTATCCTTTACACTGGATTAGAATGTCTTGGGCCAAATGATAATGGAGACCTGGTGGCAAGTTTGGGCCGAGCTGATGGTTTCGGAACGGTATGTGTGGATGATGCGGCTGCATTTATCACCTCTTGCGCGTTTACCGCAGGGAGCCAAAACATCACGACAGCCCACGAAATTGGACATACTTTCAATGCATTTCATCCTAATGCAAATTTTTTCAATCCGTGTTCCGCTAATCCATGTAACCTTGGTCCTGGAGGTAATTCACTAATGTGCTTGGGGGATTGTGATGCAGGTGATATTAATTTTATCGACCCCGCTAACGTAAATACCATGTTGACACATATCGCTAATCATGGTACTTGTCTTTTTGAAACAGATCTAGGAGAGATATTTGGCCCAGCTCTACTCTGCAAAGGACAAAGCGGGACTTATACGATCAGCTTCCATCACGTCGCAGGTGCCAGTTTTTTTGGTTTACCAGCTCATGCCTGGAGCGTAGGACCAGGATTGCAAATCGACAATCAAAATCCCTTTCAAGTCACTATCACTGCGACTACCCAAAGCGCCTACATATCTTGGATAGAAATCAACTTAGCTGGTGTCGATAACTGCAATGCACGCATCCGAAAACCTATCATCCTCAATGCCAAACCCGTATTTTGTAGTAGTTATGAAATATGTAAGGAGGACATACCCATTACGCTATCGGGCGACCTTTATACGGGTAGTAGTATGAGCAATTTGCAGTGCCTCAACAATTGCAATAATATTTCCTACTCTTCGGTTTTGGGCGGCTCTCCTTCCATCAATATCAGTTCAGCTCAGGTGGGTATTTATACATTTTCTTATAATGTGAGCAGTATTTGTGGCAACTTCCCATTCCTATTTAGTATCAGTGTTATAGACGATTGCAAGGATCCAAAGGGCAACTCCCCCAAACGAGAAGGAGTAAGTAGCGCCTCCCCCCTAGAATTATTCCCTAATCCAGCTAATGAAAACGTACAATTAACATACACTTCTCCTTCAGCAGCTACACATACCATCAAGGTGCTTGACGCCCAAGGGAAAGTGGTATTGCAACAAAGTGTCGATACGAATGCGGAGGAGAAAGTTTCTGTGAAGCTAAAACTCAATGCCCTCGCCGCAGGAGTCTATTTGGTGCAAGTACAAGCTGGCGTACATAGTTGGACCGAGAAGCTGATTAAACAATAATAGCCTAAATCAAGTAACAACAATCAAAACCCGAAAAGGAGTCATTGCCTAATTGCGATGACTCCTTTTAATATAACAGCCTCAATCTACTTTGAAATTATCTTGACAGTAGAATCATTTTCGTTAGTAAACTCCATGCCGAAGGAGTTCAGCCCAATCATAAGCGCAGTTCTCAAATCCTCATTCGGAAAACTAATGGTAAACTTTCTTTCAGTATCTAAGCTGGGGTCTATTTTGATCGTTGTATTGAAAATGCGTTCGTACTCTTTTATAATTTGCCTAAGCGGTAAGTTCACTAGAGTAGTTATACCTTTTGTCCAGCTTGGTTCAGACATAATATCTCCTAGATCTAGGCGTGAAATTGTACCATCCGAATCCATCCGAATCCCTTCCCCTGCTCTAAGGGTATCAATTTTTGCTTTAGCACCCAAGCTAACGCTTACGCTTCCTTCAAAGCATTGGACATCAAGCCCGTTTTCGCGTTCGCGAACGCTAAATCTTGTGCCTAATACTTCGACTAGCCCTAATTCTGTAGAGACGGCAAAAGCTCCTTTTTTGCGGACATCGAAATAAGCCTCACCTTCCAAAAACACTTTACGAGAGGAAAGGTCTGCAGCGATTTCTACCCGGGCCTTGGAGACTGCATTGAGTTGCATCAGGGTGCTATCGGTCAATTCTAACTCCCTCTGTTCCCCAGCTACCGTAGCAAATTCTTGAATAGAGATAGTAGCGTTCGACGAAGGCCAGAACAAAAACACCAACAAGGCCGCAACTGCTGCCGCTGCCAAATACCATAATGGTCGAATAGAACGCGTCTTAGTAGCAGGCGTATCTAAATGGGCGCTCTGTTTTTCTTTGATCTGTGCCAGAGCGCTCTCATGATCAAAAGGGTGTGATTGGGCTTGTCCGAGTGTATCCAAAAATAGATTCAACTTCTTGAAGTCATCAGATTGTTCGAACGCTGCTTTTTCTTCCTCATTGAGCGTCCCCGCCAGCCAACGAGCCAAAAATGTATCGTCTGGGTAATTCATAGCTGGGGCAAAAATTTACGCAGAGCCAGCAATGCGCGGTGCATCCGTTTCTCCACTGATTTGACACTAATCTCCAACATCTCCGCAATCTCTTTGTAGGACTTACCGTCCATCCGATGTAACAAAAACACCTCCCGCTGCTTATCAGACAAGTCGCTGATTGCCTTTTCGACCAAAGCCTGCAGTTCTTGGGTTTCCATTTCAAACTGAGGGCCATGTTCTTCTACGGCTTTGGGCTTCCACAAAAAATATTTATTGACCACTTTTTGATGTTCTACTTGATGTAAGAATAGATTTTGGGCGACCTTGAATAGAAAACTCTTGGCTTTAGGAAAAGGCACCTTGGCGCAGTTTTTCCATAGCCTCAAAAAGGCTTCCTGCACATAGTCTTCGGCCTGTACTAGATCCCGACAGCGATAGTAGCAGAAATTGCGCAATACTTGGGCATGTTCTAAAAACAGGGCGTCAAAATGGTTTTCTTCACAAACTGAGCGCTTTGGAAAGTCGGACATAGAGGAGTGTCTTTGGAGGAAGATAGTGATATTTTTTTTCGCCTTAGCGAACGATTAGTTTCTTAACATCGATCAGTTCTCGTTCTGTATCCAAAAGGCTCAAGAAATAGATCCCTGGAGCAAGTCCACTGATATTGACTTCTACATCTTGGCGACCTATTTCTGCAAAAAAATTGGCTTGCAGTACCGGCTGCCCGAGGACATTGACAAACTGTAAATAATGCGTCTGTGGGATCTGGTTTTCGAAAGCTACGGTTAGCATTTCGCTAGCGGGATTAGGATAGAGCCATAGGTTCTCGCTTTGCGGAACGGGAAAATCAGTCAATCCAAAGGACAGCTCATGGATGCTTGCACAGGTAGGATCACCATGCGTTTGGGTAACGGTCAACAATACATAGCGAGCCTGTATGAGCGTGAGTTCCGCGACGAGGCTACCCGAATAATAGGCATCCCCATCCGCTTTGGGAACCTCAATCAACCCCCACTCTGTCCAGTTGACGCCATCTTTGGAATAGTCCAAAATCACTTCTTTGATGCCCTGATCTAGCTTGCCCTGTGCATTTGAGTTCCAAATATGAAGGTTACTCAAGGGATATTGATAACCAAAGTCATACATCAGCCAATGATGCTGACCACGGGCCTGATTAGGACTAGCAGAAGTTTGGCAGGAAGTCCATGCTTCTTGCCAAGCTTGCTCTTCTCGACATTGAGCAGAAGTCGCAGTGGGTAAGTAAAAGGCCAGCATAAGGAGGCCCAAAAACACTTTCATTTTGAGCAAAGACTTAGGATTTAATGTTGTGTACGGCATGGGCTTAGCTTAAAAATCCGATCGGAGGACTGGTACTACTTGGACTATAAAAAGTGCCAATATTGGGCAGGATCAATGGTAGGTCTGAAGGCGCAACCCCTAGCCAAAGGGCGAGTTCGGCAAAGTACTCATCAGTAGAAGTAGTAGGAATCAGGACTCCGTCTCCCACATCTAGATTTTGTCTCAGTTCAAGGGAGGGGTAGGTGCCATAGATATCACCGCCATTGACCGCCCCGCCCATCACCAGGGTGTTGCCTCCCCAAGCGTGGTCAGTACCATTGCCATTAGAGGTGAGCGTTCGAGCGAAGTCAGAAATGGTAAAAGTAGTTACCTCCTGATCGACAGCTAGTTCTTGCATCGCGGCATTGAATTCCCCTAAGCCCTTGCTCAGTACAGAGAGCATACCTGCTTGGGTATTGAGCAACTCATCGTGATGGTCCCACCCCCCAAAAGTGAGGAAAAAAGTTTGTCGGTTGACCCCAAGCAGATTTCTAGCCGCGATGGTCCTAGCGATCATTTGTAGACTCTGCGAGATGTAATTTGGCGAAAAGATGGTATTGACCGTTACGGTATCGATCGCACTGCTAAATTGCTCGTGATTTTTTTGGGCTTGGATACTAATGTCCGCGTAGGTCTGCTTGAAGATGTCTTGGTACTGCTGCTCAAGCAGATTGTTGATTGCCGCTGTCTTGATTTGATTGATGGGATCCTCTTCTCCATAACCATAGATGCCCGTACTGCCCTCGGGGCTGATGGCATACTCTACCACTTGATTACCCGACTGAAAAACATTGTTCCCAGAAAGGGAAATATTCATCGAAATGTCTTGGCTGGCATTAGAAGCATGCAGCAAGTCAGCCAATTTGCCCCCCCAGCCCACGGCAGAGCGAGATTGCGGAACGGAAGTTTGCCATTGTTGGATTTGGTCTGCATGCGAGAAAAGCCCCAAAGGCAAGCGATTGACTTTGTTTTCGTAGTCTATACGATTGTTGACTCGCTCTACTAGCGTACCTACATTCGACACAAAGGCAAGATTTTTTTGTTGGAAGAGTTGCTGTACTTCTGGCATACTCGGGTGCAGCCCAAAAGTACCTCCACTCAATGGATTGATAGGGAGCAAAGCATTGGCTTCCAAGGCCTGATTGGAACGAGTAGTACGATAATGTTGGTAAGCTTGCGCCTCAGTAGGTACCAACATATTATAGGAATCATTGCCACCGGCTAGTAGGATACAAACTAGCGCTTTGTAATCATTATGGGGACGCAGATGCATCCGATGAGAGTTGGCGGCCAACATAGCAGTAGCCTTGAGATTGAGCAAGCCAGTAAAGAGGGAAACCGAACCCACTGCCGCACAACTAGCCTTGCCCAGAAAAGTACGACGGGATATTTTTTTTGCGCTCATATTAGTTGAGGATGTTATAGTCAGGGGAAATCATGATGAGGAAGACGGCCATTTCTAGGCGTGTTTCAAGCTCGTCTATCTGTTGTATTGCATCGAGTATCGTTTGATAGCTTGCAGCGGAAAGTTGGCCTCGGACAAGCAAAATATTGAGCCGGTCAAGCAAATCCGTCGCTTGGGAGGCGAGCAGCATCAGGGGATCGATTTGGAGTACAGGGATGCGCGACAAGGCAGCTTGATAAAGAGCCTCCTCTTCTTCCTCCGTTTCCACATCTTCAAATTCAAGTTCTATTTCCATAGGAGATACTTCCGTAGTCCAAAATTCTACCTCATTGATGTATTGGATGGCCGTGGTCGAGTTGTGAATTTGAAACTCTGGGCCAAATAGGTCTAAGTCAGCAATCAAGCCATTGGGCTGATAATCAGGCAAGAAAAAGTTAAATACACTTGATGCGCTCAAAGGTGCCTGACCCGTTGCTTCGTCTAGGCGGTTCATGGGATTACGAAAGTAAACCTCCCCTTCTGGAAGACTCAGCTCCAAAGCGCGACAAAAATGCAGGTAGCGTAGAATAGGCTCTCTCAGGCTCGCTCTAAATAGATTGCCTTCACGATCGTTACATGCACGGGCGGCCTCATCCATCAAAACCGCTTTGACTACAGCTCCCATATCTCCTCTTTCTCCTCGCCCATTATTGGCAAAGACGGAAGCCACACGTTGGATATAATCGGGAGTAGGATTAGAAGTAACCAAACGCTGTATAAGGTGGCGGGCCATGAAAGGCCCCACATTAGGGTGATTATATAAATTGTCGATAGCATCTTCGATATCTTTGCGTCCGGATTGTCCTGCGGGTACGAGCTGTCCGTTGAGGAGGTATTTGGGCCCAGGTTCGTGCTCGTCTTCGTACATGATCATGGGATCAATATGGCTGATGCTATAAAAGTCTAAGCCAAAGAAGGCTTGATCCTCAGGATCATCGGTTGCTTCAGGACTAGTGGCACCGCCTAGACCCGTAAATATTTTGGCAAACTCCTTGATATCAGCGTTGCTGTAAGTGGGAATCGGTACTCCCAAGGAATCTAGTTTGTGGCTCCCATCTTGGTTTAATTCGTACAAACCGATGGAAAATAGCTGCATGACCTCCCGAGCATAGTTTTCATCAGGATGGATGTTTTGGCTAGTGTCGGAGCGGGGATTGTTGAGATGACTCAAGTAGTAGCCCATAGAAGGATGCAAAGTAACCTCCAGCAAGAGATCGCGATAGTTGCCAAGTCCATGCCGGACCAGTATGTCATAGTAGTTGGTGAGACCATCACCCGAATCTTCTAAGTCATCTGGCACATCTGAGATTACCATCATCTCACTGAGCGCAAAAGCCACTCTCTGTCGCAATTGGTCTGGCGCCATCATAGCGGTATGAAACCAAGCTTCTCTAAACTGTTGAAAATTGACAAAGAACTCTTCAAATTCTTCTTCTTCCTCTTCTTCCTCTTCTTCCTCGACCTCATCATCTTCTTCATCCTCATCGCCAAATTGGGCCAAAAAGGCTTCCTCTGCCTCTCGCTTAAAACCTGCCAAAGCCTGACCTACCAGTGTAGGCTCCATCCCTAATTGTTCTTCGATCCAAGCTTCGTAACCAATCTGAGAGACACGCTCAATCTCCGCCCAATCACCCCCAAAACTCGCTTGTGATAAAAAGCGTGAGACGTCTCCTAACAAATAGGCTTCGCTAGCAGGAAATCCATTGATAGTTTGATAAGCGTTCTGCGCAGCAGTAGTCGAACTACTCCTCACTGCAATACCTTGGGTGTGTCCATTGCCGAGGTAGTCAGTGTACTGCTGAGCCGATAAAGCGAGGGGAAGACCCAATAGCAGCAAGATGAATAAGGGTGGTCTCATAATTTCGATCATTTGATGAGCAGTATTTGTCATACTTCTGCACCAACAATCGGGGGAGGATGGGCTACCCTACCTGGAGAAGGAATTTTTAAGGAATATCACTAGGGCTCTATTTTTCGCTTGGGCTTTGCACCATTAGCTATTTATGGATTACTGCGGCGCAGAACGCTTATTCGCAGCGGCAGAAAGGAAGCTTTACCATTCTAGGCGTAAGCTTAGATTAGGCAGAAGGAAGATGAAATTTTTTTGCACTTCAAACAGCTCAGTGGGGGGATTGGGATCCGACTCGATATAGTACTCGGAGAAATAAGAGAGCGAAAGGATGTTTTCGCGATTGTAGAGATTTTGGATGGAGGCCCCTACCTTGCCTTTGAAACGAGGGTATCGAAGGAAGCTGAAGGGATAAAAGGCGGTAATATCGAGTCGATGATAGTCAGGCAAGCGTTCACTATTGAGGGCTCCAAAGACAGGGTTGATTCGATACCAGATTTCGCCATCATCGATCCCACTTTCTAGACGCTCGCCAATGTTAGGGGTGTAGGGTCGTCCCGAACGATAAGTCCAGCTAGTGGCAAAACGCCATTTTTTGACCGGCCAAGTATGATTGATCGTAAAGATATGACGTTGGTCCTGTGGGGCAAAAAAGGGGCGTGGAGCTAGCTCGGGGAAATCATATTCTATTCGGCTGAGAGAATAGCTTAACCAAGTGAGTTGCTTTTGCCAACGCTTTTTGATAAGCAGATCCATACCTGCGGTGCGCATCTCCCCGATACTGTAAACGAGTTCATCAGTCAGAGACGAAACCCCATCAAAAGCCCTTGAGAAGGAATTAAGATTTTGGGCGTACTTATAATAGACTTCCCAATCTATCAGCCAGCCCTTACGATTAAATACCCAACCTAAGGCAACTTGATCACTACTCATTTCGGGAAAGTTGTTACCATCTGCTACGCCCCAAATTTGACTATCCAATCCTGTGAGATTGTCCCCAAGGGCAAATTCTTGAAACTGAGCCACAAATTGAAAATAGCGGCCAGCATTGGCTTTGAAAGTAAGCCAAGGCTTAAGTCTGTAGTGGATATCCAGACGCGGCGAAAAAAACCATTTGTCCCTACCAGCCTGATAGGTCAATTTTAGCCCTCCCTGAAAAAACCATTTTTGGGCGAGAGCATACTCCACATGCGCAAAGGCAGAGTGAATAAAAGTGCTGGGGTTTTGGAATTCGGCGTATTGATCCCAAATGGAGTTGGCATCAATCTCATAGATAGCTTGCTTCCAACTGCCTTCGTAGCCTAGGTGCAGATTGAACTGCGGATTTAGTTGAAGCTGATGTTGATGCTTGAGGCGAAGATCTCTGAGAGCGTTTTTTTTGATGAAGATTTCGAGGAAGGACTGGGCGGCAAGGTCCTCATAGTTGAACATATAGTCCGACAAATAATCCGAATAACTAATCAGTGTCTCTTGCCGATGCCTGGCAGAAAGTTGCTTTTGCCAGTTTAGGCTAAAGCCAATATTTTGGGTACGGAGAAAATCAGCAATCCCTATCTCTTGATCCAAATCCTCCCCATAAAAATCTAAATTATTGTTGCCAAAGAAACCACTCAAACTCAAACTATGGCCTGAATCAATGCGGTGTATGAGCTTGAAACTCGCATCTTGAAAATTGTAAGTATTGGTTTCTTTTAAAAGATTTTCATTATCAATTCTTTCTTCGATCTGGGTTTCTTGAAATACGCGTTCCGCGAGGCGGTTGAAAGTAAAAGAACTCAAAAGGTCGGTAAGAGACCTACGAGCGGAGAAATATAAAACGGTCTTATGTTTGTCTAGCTTGATGGCCCCGTCAAGCCCAATATGAGTAAAATTGAAGTTTGCCCCGTAGCGATTTTGAGCAGGGATCTCGTCCCCCTGGGAGATTTTCACTAGTCCCGATACCCCTCCGGTCTGACTGACATCATATGCGCCTCGATATATACTGGCCTCATCTACGGCATAAGGGTTGAGGGAAGAAATCATATTAAAAAAATGCCCAGACTGATAAACAGGTATTTCGTTGAAGTAGATCAAAGTCTGATCGGCACTGCCTCCGCGGATATTGAGTCCCATGGCAGTTTCTTCTGAAGTATTGATACCAGGTAAGGCCTGCATCATACGAAAAGGATCGGGTTCGACTAAACCGGGCATAGCATCTATGCGTTTGGGATCTACTTTTAGAGCCCCTTGATCATAAGAAATCCCATCAGTGAGATAGTCAGCGATGATGACCGTTTGCAAATTGGACTCCCGGGGCGACAAATAAATCTTGTCGCAGGGCTGGGTCGCTAGCTTAGTGAGGGTTATACGAATACTTTGATAACCCACATGTTCGACCTCAAGGTAGGCTGATTGGTTGTTTTTCGCCCTAAAAGCAAGGCTACCATCCTCTCGACTTAGTCCCTGCCAAGAATGATCGGAAAGCCTTAGCTTGGCGTAGGAGATGGGGGTACCAGAGATACTGTCCAACAAGATGGCACAGTATTGCTGCTTGGTGCTGGGGTAAATACTGACAAAGCGGCCTTGCCGAACGCTAAACTCCAATTCAGTGTTTTGGAGCAATTGTTTGAGGGCCTGCCTAGGAGAATTGGCGTCAATTTTGGCGCTGATAAACTGAGCGTCCACCGACTCAGGTGCATAAGAAAAATAGATTTGATAAGTAGATTCCCACTCTTTGAGTATCTCTAGGAGAGGGGTATTTTGATAAGTGGCTTGAATGGAAAAGGAGCTAGGATTTTGGGCTTGGAGGCAAATTATACTACCTAGCAAACAGACAAGCGCCAAGCACTTCCAAAGTAGTGCAGGAGAAAATAATAGCCGCATGAAGGAGACTTGCCGGTTCATACTTGATTGCAGGAGTAACGAATCAATTTATAATATAGTTCCTACAATCCGATGATTTTATCAAAACCATTTGGGCTAGAATCAAAGCAGCTTGTAGCAAATCACTATATGGCTATAGCAAGGCTTTTAAAATAATTTTTAATCACTCATTGTGGCTGGGCAATTTACTTCTGTTACCCTTAGTTCCCGCACAGTGGAACGCATATTTTCGTCGCGTTTTGTACTAGAGAATGATGATAAAAGAAAGGATAGGTTTATAAAAGAGAAAAAGCTCAAGGCAGATTGCCTCGAGCTTTAGGAGTGATCCCATAGACAACTGAACCTAGTTGATTTTACTATACTAAAATCCTATTTTTCAGCATTTTAAGTAAACACAAATTCACTCGACCTATTCCATTTTGGGTCAAGTTTTCATAACTTTACTTGAAGTATTACTCGACCAAAAATCAAGGAGTCCTATGTGGACTCGAATCCTACCGTTTTTTATATGGCCACAACCAAACTAGTCATCAAAGAGAAGAAGCTAAATCGAGATGGTCGCACAACCATTTACATCCAATATTGTCATCTGAGCAAAGTAACGCTCATTTCGAGTGGAGAAAAGATAAAGCCTGAGTTCTGGGATAAGGAAAAAGGAAAACTCAAGAAATCACGCAACCATCCACACCTAACGACGATTGATGGAATCGTCCGTAAGAAGCAAGCCGAAATTGACGAAGTAGCCCGGAAGCTGAAGTTTGAAGACGTTGAACCAACCGCTGAAAAAGTTCGCGAAAGACTGTTACATGATCCTAATGCTGCCGAGGAAAAAGGCCCTACCTTTTTTGAGCTAATTGATGAGTTCATCTACAATAACCGATTGAGCCGGTCGAAAGGAACTTTGAAAGGCTATCGTTCTACTCGTACTCATCTGATGGCGTTCGAAAAGAAGACGAAAACAGAGCTCTTCTTTGAAGATATGAACCAGGATTTCTACAACCGTTTCTGTAATTATCTATTCGAAGAAAAAGGCATGTCCTCCAATACAGTCGGACGATACATCAAAACGCTCAAGGTATTTCTGAACTATGGAGTAGAAAAAGGAATCCCCATCAATCCAGCTTTCCATAAGTTCAAGGTCTATAAGGAGGAAACAGATATTGTCTATCTAAGCGAAGCAGAAATTCAGCAATTACTCGCCTTAGATCTTTCCCAAAATGAAAGGCTTCGCCATGTGCGAGATGTCTTTCTATTTGGCTGCTATACCGGCTTACGCTACTCGGATGTCTGCCAGGTCAAAGCGGAGCATATCACGGATCGCGGCCTTGTGCTTCAAACTCAGAAAACGAGAGACCGATTGACGATACCCCTTATTCCGCAAGCAAGAGCAATCCTAGATCGATATACCGACCGCTATCAGAATGCCCTTCCCGTCATTTCTAGTCAAAGAATGAATGATTACCTTAAAGAGTTGTGCCAGTTGGCGGGACTGGATACTTCCGTTTCTATCACTCGCCACTTTGGCAGCAAAAAGGTAGAGCAGACATTACCGAAGTATCAGTTGATCACAACACATACTGCCAGGCGTACCTTCATTACGCTTTCACTAGAGAAAGGTATCCGGCCCGAAGTTCTTATGCAGATTACGGGCCATAAGGATTTTAAGACCTTGATGCGCTATGTTAAGATTGTAGATCGAGTGAAGGAAGATGAGATGATGAAGGCGTGGGGTGAAAAGGCATAGTTAAAGTTTTACTCCACTTTATTGGGCTGGAGAATTAATAAATTCAAGAATCATAACCGAACCAACTTAATCCTACTATCCAACTTTAGCTTAAGAAGCTTAAATCCGATTCAGGAAATATTTTCTGTATCTGGTCAAGGGAAGGCAACTCTATATTTAGTTCTTTCTGTTCATTATTAGTTAATAAATGAAATTGCCAGTATTCTAAACCATGAGTTTGCATTAATGCAGAAAGATAATCCTCAAAGCTTAAATCCAACTCAAACAGATCATTTTTATATTTAAGAAATAAAATAGGCTCTTCCAGATCAGGCAAAAATTTAATCAACGTATCTATACTGGATCCCTCTACGAGTTCTATTCTCTTTAATGGACGTAATGATTCGAGTGTTTCATTAGGCAAATCGTCTGTCCAAAATATGTTTTTATTGACTTTCTCATCCCAAATTCTTGTGCGCTCCCCTCCCTCACCACCAAAAACAGTTTCAAGTGGAGGTAAAATAATCTTTCCTTTAATGATATTTTCATTAATTCTGTCATAAAAGCTCCAGCCAAACTCAAAGCCATTCATTGAAGTGTATAAAGCCAACATACTCTTAGGGAGTTCTCGATTTAGAACGGCCCTTATCTTTCTGAGTACGCCAATATGTACGCTAGGATTAGGTTGAAAAACCACATGTCGAAAAGCTTGATTTTTCTGCAAGTCTAAAAAAAGCCTTTCAATTTCTTTTTTATAATTACTTTGTTTTTTTTGTCGATAATAAGAATTATAAGCGGAGCTTTTATCCGGAAGCGGGGGAGGACTAAACTCTGAAATGTCTTCCTCAGGGAACAAGCGTTCCATGTTTGAATGGAAATCATCAGGAATTTGATTGTTAAGGTCTAAAGATTGGTTTTCAATCAAGTATTGTTGCCAGAAATAAATTCCCCGAGTCTTTTCCAATAGGCGAAAGTAGTCCTCTATGCCAATTCTCAATTTATATATTTTATCATTATAGCACGCAAGAAACAACTCAACATCTTCTTGATTCTCCCAACTTATCAAGACTAAATTACCAAAGCCTATATCATCAAATACAAAGAAGTCTTCGGAAACAAAAGGCTCAACTTTGAAAAAGTTATTAACTTCTTTGGTTTCCAAAACTGTGGATTGATAATTCCCATTAGTCCATGAAAGCACTTCTTTTTTAGAAAAAGATTCTATGTTCAGTATGTTTGACTTTCCACGAACTATTTTCGATTGCTTACCTTGTAATTCAATTGTCCAATCAATTTTTAATCCATTAGTTGCCAAGAAAAAATCAACCAACTCTTTCGGTAGTTTTTTTCCGATCAAAGCCTCAGTCGCTTCAATATCTATTTTAGTAGCTTTCCTCTTAAAAGCAAAAATCACTTCCGCGCTCTCCTCTCTAGTTTCTAATTCTTCTGCTTTCTCAAAAAGTGCCAATCTCCATTTTTTCATTAACCCTTTTATTTGAGTTTAATTCTCTTCTCATTTAATAAATTAGCTATTTCAGGATAAATTTCTTGTTTGAATTTCATTATCCAGCTTTCAACACCTGCATCTGTTAAACCTTTTGGAGGATTATTGATCATTGTATTTTTAAAATCAGTTCGATTATCAAAGGTTTTACCTTGTTCCTTGATACGATTCACGACGGTCCTAGTGAAAATCGGTTCT
>JBCCQN010000021.1:0-60024 GCA_039024315.1 Bacteroidota bacterium | reverse complement strand
TAAGGCCCGCTATGGCTTGCTCCTTAAATCTCTTTCCAGCCATTAGCTGATCCGCAGAAGCGTTCCCCGCAGGGATGCTCTCTACAGACTTAAGCACCAAAGTCTGGTCAACTGCAGGCTTCTCAATTAGACTCTTATTACCATTGGGCCATAGCACCACTAGACTGTCTATCTGGGTCTGCGCGCCTAAACCAAAATGCGGCCGAGGATCCATACTCGATTGAAAGCCACGAATCGGCATGTGCTCCAAATACATACTTTGCTCAGCGGTACAGAGCTTTATCTGCGCGCCCAAAGCCTGGGTATTATTGCCTTCTCCTTGTAAATCAACTTTGAGATAATGCTGATCAGGATGTTGCTGCCGACTCTCATTGCGATACACAAAGAGCGGCATATTGACATTATTGACTACGAGGTCTAAATCACCATCATTATCAAGATCTGCATAGGCTGAACCATTGGAGAAACTCGCTTGGTCTAGCCCCCAATCCTTGGTTTTATCTTCAAAAGAGAGTTCTCCTCGGTTGCGATAAGCGTAATTGGGTACTGGGTTAGAAGGAATGGCTTCAATCAAAGCATCATAGTTTACCCCCTCTTTGCTTACGATCTGCTTTTGCGTCTCAGCATTGGAGATGTACACCAAAAAGTCCTGATCCGTAAGGTCTTTGAAGATCCCATTGGCGATAAAGAGGTCTTTCCAACCATCATTATCCAGATCACTAATCAAGGCTCCCCAACTCCAATCAGTGGCTTCCACTCCTGCCATGCGCCCAATCTCACTAAAGGTATTGTCGCCATTGTTGAGCTGAAGCATGTTGCGGGTAAACTGGTGATAATAACCATTGCGAAGGTTGATTTGATAGCGGTCCCAGTTTTCAAAAGTGGTTACGGTTTTAATACGGGCATCAGGCTGAGGCAGCATCTCCGTAACAAAGATTTCAGGCGAGGCATCGTTGTTAATATCGGCCATATCAGCTCCCATTGAGGCACCACTGATGGAATGCATGCGGTCGGTGAGTTCTTCGGAGAAGGTCCCATCTTGCTGATTGATGTAGATATAATCTCGCTCAAAAAAGTCGTTGGACACATAAATATCTTGCCAACCATCGGCATTGAGATCCCCAACCGTAACCCCAAGTCCAAAACCAATCACCGAGCCGTAGATACCGGCTTCTTCACTTACATCCACAAAAAGGCCGCCCTCATTGCGCAATAACTTATCACCGCCGACAGAGTCTCGGATGTCGCGCATATTGTACTGGGTGTTGAAAGAGCCAATGGCTTTGTAGGAGTTGTTTAGCAGATAGACATCGAGATCACCATCCTTATCATAATCAAAAAAAGCGGCGTGAGTGGAGTAGCCTGGATCTGCTAGGCCGTATTTTTCTGCCTCTTCGAGGAACGTACCGTCTTTTTGGTTGATGTAGAGTTCGTTTTGTTTGCCATCACCTGCGATATCGCCAGAGTTACAAACGTAGATATCAATCCAGCCATCAGCATTAACATCAGCCATACTGACACCTGTAGACCAAGCGCGTTCTCCGGCAATGCCAGCAGTCTCAGTGATATCTTCAAACTGCAGGTCGCCTTTGTTGAGAAAGAGACGGTTAGATTCGAGATTAGCCGTCAAAAAGATATCCTGTAAACCATCCTGATTGACATCCCCAATGGCTACTCCCGCTCCATTGTAGAAGTTACGGTAAGTGTAGATGTTGAACTCATCCTGATTGGGGAGACGGTTGATAAAGCTAATGCCAGTCTCTTGAGAGTCCAACAAAGTGAATAGAGGTCCATTTACCTCCTCCTTTGCCCCTGGGCTCGAACAAGCGTTCAGCAAAGCTAGACATATCCCTAAGGCCCCTAATCCAATAGTACGCCCTATTTGCATCCTCCTATTTCTCAAAAACCTTGACATAGTCATTATTTCGGGCCACCCATAATTGCTCCTTATCAGCAACTGGTAGCCATATCAAATCTCTTACTTCACCTTTCACAAAAAAACCAGACTCCTGTAGTGGCATAGGCTGATAGCCACCTTTGCCATCGCCCTTGAGCACAAGCCCATAACTCGCATCGTGTATACCTACCTCTGGTTTGGCAGCATAAAAATTACCTCCTAGCACCAAATCTTCGATGCCATCATCATCCACGTCTTTCGCACTGATTGCATATATCGGCGATAATTGCGCTTCCCAAGGGAGGGCTTCTAGTTGCAAATTTCCGTCGCCCAAATTGCGTAAGACAGCAGATTCTAGGTAATAAGCATCTAAGCGAATCGCTTTCTCCATCTGGGCGGGCGTAAACATATCTTCAATGGTTTGCTCTCGATAATTGGCAAACTTGAGGTATTTCTTTTTGAGTTCTGGTAGCTGCTTGACGAGGTCTTGACGCAAGACCATGGGATAGGATTTATCGCCATTATAGACGGTAATAATGTGCTCTACCGTGCTATTACGGTCAAAGTCGTTGACCCACATATTGAGCGGTTTATCGGCGCTAGCTTTGAAACGAGAGTTACGGCCATGATTACCCAGTACCAAATCTGGATTTCCATCTTGATCGACATCCGTCAAAGCAATGCGATGCCAAAGTCCTTCCGAACGAATCAGTCCGGGTAAAGAATCTTGTAAAGTCAACTGACCTTGATCATTCCGGAACAATCTGATCGGCATATACTCTCCCACCAGCGTTAGGTCAGGGTCCCCATCTTGATCATAATCCCACCAAATCGCGTCAGTTACCATCCCTACTCCTTTGAGTTGAGGAGCTTTTTGAGGCGTACGGTCGGTAAAGCGTCCCTTACCATCGTTTTCGAGTAGATAAGAGTTCATCGGCACGCCATACAAGAAGGGGCGTAAACGTATCCCGACAAACAAATCTAAATCTCCATCGCCATCATAATCGACGGGCCGGACGCAGGAGCTGCTTTCTTTGCGTGAGGTGGGGAGCTTCTGCGAAGAACGCTCAAAATTAGCCTTGCCATCGTTGAAATAGAGACGATCATAGAGGGCAAAGGAACTGTTTGAAAATTCATTGCCACCGCTGCTCACATATAGGTCAAGATCTCCGTCTCCATCCGCATCAAAGCAGGCACAATCCGTATCCTCAGAACTAGCATCTTGCGCTAATACCGATGATGAGGCCTTACGAAAGCTTCCGTTGGCAGTTTGCAGGAGGAGTTGACCGGCTTTGTCTTTTGCTCCACCGAGATAGACATCTACCCTGCCATCGCCATTGAAGTCACCTTGGCATAAACGCGGTCCTTCAGTGGAAAGCATATGAAACAAAAGACCGTCTCGGTCAAAATCTTTGAAAGTATTTTCTTCGTGCTTAAAGGCTAGCTCACGACCAGAAAGCAAGGTTTGACTATCCGACTGAGCGTTCTGCGAAGCAGTCCCCGCCTCTACCTGCTTGATCGATATCAGCGTATCTAAATGGGGCTGACTCAGTTGGCTCATACGCCCATCAGGCCAACTAACTTCGACGGCCTCTATCTTACTACTCTCCCCTAGCCCAAAATGCAAGCGATGGTCTACGGTCGATTGAAAGCCACGCATAGGATTGAGTTCTTGGTAGTACTCGCCTATATCAGTCTGCACCTTTACCTGAGCTCCCAAACCAAATTTATTCATCCCTTCTCCTTCCAAAGCGATGCTGAGGTAGTGATTTTGGGGTATTTTTTCATTGCTCTCATTCCGATATAGGAAGGCAGGCATATTGACATTGTTGACCACTAGATCGAGGTCGCCATCATTGTCGAGGTCGCCATAAGCAGAGCCATTAGAAAAAGTCAATTGATCCAGCCCCCATTCTGGCGCTCGATTTTCAAATTGGAGGCCCCCTTGGTTTACAAATAGGAAGTTGGCCAGGGGAACAGAGGGAATCGAATCAACCAGCTGAGATATGACTTGATTTTCACGACGAAGTATGTCTTGAATCACCTTAGGGTCCGCGGTGAAGTTGATATAGTCCTGATCAGTTAAATCTTTGTAAATCCCATTGGCGACGAAAATATCGCGCAAGCCATCATTATTGGCATCCATGATCAGGGCGCCCCAACTCCAGTCAGTAGCAGAAACGCCCGCCATGCGACTGATTTCACTAAAATAGACTCCTTCGTCCTCTCCTAATGAGCCACGATTGAGTTGGAGGACATTACGGGTAAATTGTCTGTGGTAGCCGTTTTGCTCATAGAGCTGATATTTATTCCAATCGTCGAAGGCAGTTTTGGTTTTGATCCGAGAGTCCTCCTTGGGCAGCATATCCGTTACAAATATCTCTGGATAGCCGTCTTGATTGAGGTCAGCCATGTCTGCGCCCATAGAGCCCAAGCTGAGCTCTCCTAGGTATTTTTCTACGACTTCGTCGAACGTTCCGTCTTTTTGGTTGAGATAGAGATAGTCTCGTTCGAAGAAGTCGTTGGACACATAAATATCTTGCCAGCCGTCGCGATTTACGTCTCCAATGGTTACCCCAAGTCCAAAACCAATGGCACTACCATATATACCCGCTTCCTCACTCACGTCTATAAAGCGATCCCCCTCATTGCGGTAGAGCTTATTGCCTCCTAAGGAATCACGTTTAAGGCGTTGGTCCGGACGAAAATCGTAGCCTCCAACTGGTCTAAAGGAGTTGTTGAGCAAATAACAGTCGAGATCACCATCTCGATCATAATCAAAAAAAGCGGCGTGGGAGGAAAGGCCTAAGTCATTGATCCCCCATTTGGCCGACTCTTCCTTAAAAGTTAGATCCCCTTGGTTGATAAAGAGTTCATTATTGCGGTTGTCGCCTTCAGGGCTGCCTGATTTACAGACATAGAGGTCCAGCAAACCGTCCCCATTTACATCGGCCATGCTGACGCCAGAGGACCACACACCTGCGCAGGCGACGCCTGCGCTTTCGGTAATATCTTTGAATTGAAAGTTTCCTTGGTTGAGGTAGAGCTTATTGTCTACCATATTGCCACAAAAATAGAGGTCCACCAATCCATCCCCATTTATATCACCAATGGCTACTCCAGCCCCATTGTAAAAGTTGCGATAGGTGTACATATTGAAGGATTCGCTATGCTGTATATCATTGCGAAAATCGACACCAGTGGCTTCGGCATCGAGCAGATTAAAAAGAGGGGTGGAGGCTTGTGGAGTAGAAGATTTACAAGCCGTAAGGAGGAGTAAAAAAAGTAGCGATATATGAGAAGCTCGTTCCACTTTTTGAATATCCAATTTACTCATAGGGAAGAAAGCGAGCAATTTTAGGGAGGGATCTTTACAAGAGTTTAGAGAAAAAAAGAAGCGGCGGAAGAATGTTACCGCCGCTTCTATCATATGTGCAGATGCAGGATTAGTAGCCTGGGTTCTGCGTCAAGTTCTTATTAGCATCAATCTGACCACGTGGGATCGGGAAGATGTTTTTGGTAGGATCAGAAGCGTCTTTTTCCCACCATGCGTCATTGTACTTACCGAAGCGAATCAAGTCCGTACGACGGTGAGTTTCAAAGGCCATTTCACGACCACGTTCTGCTAGTAGAAGGTCAGCATCAAGGGTCGCAAATTCAGGCGCACCAGCGCGAGCGCGGATTTCGTTTACTAGATCAAGGGCTTCTGTACTTCCTGGGTTTTGACGCCATAGCACCTCAGCTTTCATCAGGAGGATATCTCCATAACGATACACTGGGAAGTCATTGCTCAAGTTGTTAGTTGCTCCTAAGGCAAACTCATACTTACCGATACGAGCACCAGCCTGACGTCTAGCGTTAGGACCGAGTTCGTTGATCGAAGGCGTGAAAGTCAATGGAGTACCATCGAAGTCATCTGCCTCAGCACCGCTATCATCAACGCGAGTTACTCCATCAGCAGCAAACTGAGGACCTACGATAAACATATCAGCGCGACGGTCAGTCAAAGAGTCGAAAGAGTTGTAAAACTCTTGTACAGTACAGAATCCGTTCCACGGCTGGAAAGTCAAGTTGAAAGTAGCCTGAGAACCATAGTGTAGGGTACGAGCAACGATGTTGAAACCGCCAGCAAATACCTGATCGTAAGGAATTACGAAGATGTTCTCACGAGAAGCACTGTTTTCAGTCTTGAAGTTATCAAAGTAGTTGTCTTCTAGATCGTAGATACCAGAGTTAACAATTTCATTGATAGCATCCAGAGCCTTGTCCCACTGAGGAGTACCCGTGTAAACTTCTGCGTTCAAGTATAGCTTAGCAAGAAGGGCTTGCGCTACATAGTAGTGAACACGAGCGTAAACAGAACCGTCAACAGACTTAGTCAATGCATCGATATTGTCTAATACTTCTGTTTCGATAAAGGTATAAACCTCAGCACGTGGAGTGGTTGCCGGCGCAAAGTCAGCAGGAACGTCAAAACGCTCTACGATTGGCACATTACCAAACACATCCAATAACCAATAGTAGTACATCGCACGCAATACCTTAAGCTCAGAAATAAATCCTGCAGCATCAGCGTTGCCAGACTGCTCAAATTGGAAGAGCAGGCGGTTACATGCGTTGATACCACTGTAGCAAAAGCTCCAAGCGTTGCCAGCTTCTGGATCATCTGCAGTGTAAAGGTGCTGGTGTAGACGACGCCAGTGACCACCGTCATCCCAATCCTGACCACGGGTTGGTACTACTACTGCATCAGAAGCAACCTCCTGCACAGATAGCATACGACCATCCATATAGCCATAAAGTGAAGTATAGGCAGAGCCTAGGGCCGAGATAAACTCTTCGTCAGACTGGAAGAAATCTTCCGCCAGTACTTCCGAAAAGATTTCCTCGTCGAGATTAGTACAGGACTGATTGGTCATCGACGTGAACAGTCCTAGTATCAAAAATCCTAATAAAGAAATTCGTTTCATAGTAATGAAATTATCCAAATTAAAAGCAGGTTCTAATTATTGTAGACCTAAGTTTACACCTACAGTGATCGTACGAGAACGGAAGTAAGTGTTACGACGGTCAATACCAGGGGCTAAGGGATCAGCACCATCCTGGAAACGTACTTCAGGGTCAACACCTGTATAACCAGTAAAGGTTAGTAGGTTCTGTCCAGCTACGTAGAGGCGAATCTTACGGAAGGAAGCATCACCAGCTAGCGGGATAGTATAACCAAGAGTTGCATTGTCAAGCTTCAAGAAAGAAGCGTCTTCAACGTGTAAGCTAGAGAAACGTGGAGAGTCAGTCAACTCAGCGATATCAGATGAGGTAGCCAAGATGTTATAAGAAGAAATAGTACTTGGTGCTTCGTAGAAAGCACGGAAAGTGTTCACCATTTCATGCCCAAACACACCACGGAAGAAGAAGTTCAAATCAAAGTTTCCGAATTGGAAGGTATTGTTGAAACCTAACTGGAAAACTGGTAGGCCATTACCGATTACCGATTCGTCTTCATCGTTAATTTGACCATCACCATTCAAGTCAGTAAACCTCCAAGTACCATCGTCGTTGATCCCTTCATAAGTAAGTCCCCAAAGTTGACCAAGAGAAGCACCTTCTTCTACACGTACCAGAGGGGTGTTGTTCTGACCTGGAGAACCTAGGTTCGAAATCAAACGGAAACCACCAAAGTTGAAGTCTTCGTTAGAAAGAGATACGAGATTAGTACCTAGGTAGTAAGTACCGTTGATACCTGGGGTCCACTTGAATCCATCATTGTCAACGGCATCATAAGTCAAAGAGAACTCAAGACCTGAGTTAGTCAACTCACCAATATTTACAATGGTTGTGTTAGTCAAGTTTGGAGGAACAGGTACGGTAAAGGGAAGGATCAAGTCGTTGGTAGTAGTTTGATAAAAGTCGATAGTACCGTTTAAGCGGTAGCCCATCATACTGAAGTCCAAACCAACACTGATATCAGACTTGGTTTCCCACTTAAGATCAGGGTTTACATTGGTTCCAGTTGGACCATAAGAAGGAACAAACTCTCCATTGAAGAAGAAGTTACCTACCTGGCCAAAAGAAAGTAGAGAAATATAGCTCTGGTTAGGACGGTTGCCCGTAACCCCATATCCAGCACGTAACTTCATGAAATCAAGACCTTCAACCGTAAAGAGATTGCTCAATACCACACCAGCAGAAATACCGGGGAATAGCCCCCACTGATTTTCTGTACCAAAGCGCGAAGAGCCTTCACGACGAAGCGAGGCAGAGAAATAGTAAGTATCATCGATATTACCTTGCACACGGCCAAAGAATGCGATCAACTTCTCAGAGTTTTTGTAGCTAAATACACTACCCAAACCATTGTTAAAATCACCCGCATCACCAAGACTGTTGAATTGGAAGGCATCAGTCAAGAAATCACCACCAGTGGCGCCAAAGCCTTCGTTTAAGAAGTCCTGGTAAGAGTAACCAGCAAGGAGATCAAGATTCAACGCACCAAAGGTGTTATTGTAGTTCAAGGTAGACTCGAAAAGTTGGAAGAACTGATCGTCACTACGACGAGTGGCCAAACCGTTGCGGTCAGCACCGGTCAAGAAAGAGTTCTTGTCCCAATAAACGCCGCCAATGGTGTTTTGACGCTGCTGAGAGTAAAACATAGAGAAGTTTAATCCTTCTGCTAGTTCGTAAGTACCACGAATGTTAGCAATAATTTGCTTACGCTTCGCTTCGTTAGTGTTTTGCTCTAGAATGGCTACGGGATTGTAGTAATCAAACAATACCTGCTGAAAGTATCCATCGTACTGATCAAATTCAGGATCAGTGCTACGTACAGGAGCAGTGGGGTTGTAGATCGTCGCGTAGCGGAACGCCTGATCGAAACCAAAGTCTGAGTTACGCTGAGTCGAAGCTAGGTTTAGGTCAATGGTCAACTTATCGTTTAAAGCCTTTTGAGAAAGGTTGATACGACCGTTTAACTGGTCAAATCCGGTATTGATCGCGACCCCTTGAATATTACGATAGTTCAGAGACACACGGTAAGAAGTCTGAGCAGTACCACCAGATAGAGAAACGTTATGTACGTTGGAAAGGCCCGTACGAGTGATTTCGTCAAACCAGTCAGTGCTTTCCCCTAGATCAGTACCTCCACCGAAGTTACGATACTCATCAGCGGTCAATACGTCAACCACACGATCAATTGATTCAAAGGCAGCATACCCATTATAGTCAATGTTTGCATTACCCGCGATACCTTTCTTGGTAGTAATCAAGATTACCCCTGAAGCGCCACGGGTACCATAGATCGCAGAAGCAGAACCATCTTTCAATACGTCAACAGAAGCAATATCCTGCGGGTCAACCGTAGAAAGGTCAGCTCCAGGTACTCCGTCGATAATAATCAAAGGCTGAGTGTTGGCCCCTACCGTTGATAGTCCACGAAGACGAATGTTAAATCCACCATTAGGATTACCACCCGGACGAGAAATAGCTAGACCAGCTACTTTACCTTGTAATAGCTGAGAAGGATCGTTAACGTTACCGCCGTTAAAATCCTCTGCTTTCACGGAAGTAATCGCACTAGTTACCTCCTTCGCTTTTTGGGTACCATAGCCGGTTACCACGACCTCATCAAGGGTCTTCTCGCTAGCTTGTAGCGTTACATTGATTGTTGACCGTCCATTAACGGCTTCTTCTAATGTTTCATGACCAACATAACGGAAGATCAATACTCCGTCGCCTGAAACATTAACTGTGTACTCACCATTTTCATCAGTGAATGCACCCGTGTTAGTACCCTGGACCAATACAGTGGCACCCGCCAAAGCCGCACCATCGCGACTTGAGGTTACCTTACCTGTAACAGTCTGAGCACTTACACTCCCGCAAGTAACAATGACTAGCATTGTAAGCAGGAGCATCCGAATGGAAGTCAGCTTGTGTTTAATGCTCATAATTAATAGTAGTTAAACTTAGTTTATCAGTTAGGCTAAAATCTTTTAACCATTGTTTAACCACCATAAAAGCGGAAAATGCCCCTTTGCCTAGTGAATATCACTAGCAGCCGGCCCAGTGCGAGCCTATTTACTACAACATTAGCCTGCAACATTCTCAGCATGAATGACAGGCTTTCGATTTAGAGTAGAGTTAGGAGTAAATAACGCGAATACAGTAGTCTATCAATTGTTTTTAATATCAGGAAACTTGCTCTTTAAACGCCGATAGGTATCACTCCGTGGCCTTAAAGTATCAGCTTTCTCTCTTCAAGTTTGTTTTTTTTTCTATATGAAACAAGACAGATGAGGCCCCTAGCTTGTGTCAAGACAACCGAAAACGATTACGTAAACCTTTTCGGTCCTCAAAAAAATTTGTATTTTTTTTCTGACATTGCGACAAAATATTCTCTACACACACTAAAAGGGGCTTGGTATATATGAACAAACGTCAGATCACATTATCCGATCTCGCCAAAGAGCTTGGTATCAGCACTGCCACTGTCTCTAGAGCCCTCAAAGACTATCCCGATATCAGCAAGGCTACTAAGCAAAAAGTCCTAGCCTTAGCTAAAGAATTGAACTACCGGCCCAACACCATGGCGGCTGGATTGCGCAAACAAGAATCTAGGGTGATTGGCGTCATCATCCCCGAAATTGTCAATCACTTTTTCTCCTCCGTCATCAAGGGCATTATGCAGGTAGCTTATGACTCAGACTACCGAGTGATGATTTGCCAATCGGACGAGTCTTACGAAAAAGAAGTCGCCGATGCTAATGCGTTATTCAATAGCAGGGTCGATGGACTACTCGTCTCCTTGGCCCATCATACCGAATCGCTCAGTCATTTTGAAGATTTTCTCAATACGGGGGTTCCAGTGGTCTTCTTTGATAAAGTTCCCCAACAAGCAAACATGGCTCAGACTTCCAAAGTCGCTGTCAATGACTATCAAGGTGCCTACCAGATGGTAAGCCATTTGATCGAGCAGGGAGCAAAAAGGATCGCCCACTTTCGAGGTCCTATGATGGCTTACACCTCGCGCAACCGTTACAATGGCTATCTGCAAGCCCTCAAAGATCATAGTCTGACATTTGATGAGAAACTTATCTATGATACCAAAGATATCACCATCGCCGAAGGCCGCGCGTTTGCCAAAAGACTACTCGCATCCTCTCCAGATGTAGATGCCATCTTTTGCATCACCGATAGTGTAGCCATTGGCGCTATCGACGGGCTCAAATCTCAAGGGGTTAAAGTACCCGACGATATTCTGATCGCAGGCTTTAGTGATTGGCAGGTTTCGGCCATCGTTGATCCGCCCTTGAGCTCAGTCGCTCAGCCTAGCCTCGAAATGGGAAAAAAAGCCATCGAGTTACTATTACAAGAAATTAATGCCTCAAAAAACAATCTTGAAGTAAATTTTCAGTTTATAGAGCTACCAACTGAACTTAAATTACGTCAATCTAGTATAAGAAACGGAAAATAGCGTTCGCTGAGTAATTTCCTCTATTTGTAAATAGATTTGGCGAGACTTTTTCCCTAGATTCACCAAAATCAGAAAAAAGGTGGCAGTAGCATTACTCCTCATTTGGCTGACCAGTTTCCAACAGGCGCAAGACCTAGCCTTAGAAGAACAAAAACCCATTTTACTTGTCTTTTCTGGCTCTGACTGGTGCCGGCCCTGCATCCAATTAGAACGAGAAGTTTTTCAAGACTCCAGTTTCTTAGCGTTCGCTGAAAGCGAACTTATCCTCCTCAAAGCAGACTTTCCGCGTAGCCGTAAAAATCGCCTGCCAGATGAGCAAAAGCTTCATAATGAGCGCCTCGCGCAACGCTACAATCCAAAAGGAGAATTTCCCCTAGTCTTGTTGCTTGATGCTGAAGGCCAAGAATTGGCCCGCACTGCTTATCGTTCCGGCGGAGCCGAAGCCTTTATACAATTTATCCAAGCAAATAGGCCATGAAACCAACCGTACTCTTTTGGCTTAGCTTTTTATTTTCCTTTAGCCCATTACAGGCCCAGTTAAGTATCGAACTCGGATCTGGGGGCGAAATTGGCTGGTGGGTGCAAAACAATGGGTACAATGATACCCTCACCGACTTCCACCAAGGCTACGATCGTTCGCACTTGGCTTTTTTTATGCCAGCCGAACTCTCTTTGTCCTATCAACATCAAAAATGGCGCTTTAGCTTAGGCGGTGGTTATCGCTACTTTGACGACAATGTTTTGATCGGAACCGACAATGCGCGTGGTAATTTTTCTCGCTACCGTATTCAAACCGAGGGAGAAGGTGTCGATATCTGGCTCTATCAATTGGGGGTAGAATATCTTTTTGTGGATCAGCCTAGGTTTAGTATGAGTCCCTTTTTCAATATCGGTGGCTTCTTTTCCAATGCCACCATTCCCGAGCCCGAAATCAGTAAAGCGCCTTGGCATTATAACTTTGGGTTAGAACTTAGCGCCAAACTAGGTCCGCACTTTCAATGGTACTTCCGGCCACGTTACATCCGCCAAATTATCAATTACGAACAACCCGTTTTTCGCGACCTCCAGCAAAACATTTATAGTATAGGTATTTTCACCGGTATTCGTTTGTGTCTATGAGAAGACTTCTCCTCATTCTCCTCCTTTTGCCGGCTTGCCTCATTGCTCAGCAAAATCTGACCTATCGTAAGAGTGCGGGTATGATGGGATCTCAGTTTGGGCTTACGGCTACATCGCCGAACGATAGTCTCAATCGCGCTGCGGTACGAGCCGGCCTCAAGGAGATTCAACGCATCGAAAACTTGATCTCTTCTTGGGACAAAAACTCTCAGACCAGCGAAATCAATCGACAGGCTGGGATCAAAGCCGTGAAAGTAGATTGGGAGCTGTATAGCCTCATCAATCGCTCTCTAAAGATTGCCAAGCTGACCGAAGGAGCTTTTGACATTAGTTTTGCCTCTGCTGATCGGATATGGAAGTTTGACGGTAGTATGCAAGGCCTACCCACTGATTCTGCAATCAACGCCTCTGTCAGCAAAATCAACTATGAAAACATCCAACTTAACCCCCAAGACACAAGTGTATTTTTGTTGGAAAAGGGGATGAAAATTGGTTTTGGCGGTATCGGGAAGGGGTATGCGGCCAATCGGGCTTCTTTGCTGATGCACCAGATGGGCATAAAAAGCGGCTTGGTCAATGCTGGAGGAGATATTATTTGTTGGGGCCGCCCTGCGGAACGCGAGCTTTGGCGCATTGGAATTGCTGATCCCAAATCTGAAGAAAAAATGCTCGCTTGGTTAGGTATCAAAGACCTAGCCGTAGTAACTTCGGGTGATTATGAACGCTTTGCCATGATCGAAGGTAAACGCTACGCTCACATCATCAACCCTAAGACTGGCTGGCCCGTTTCAGGATTGAAAAGCGTAACTATACTTTGTCCCGATGCAGAGCTCGCCGATGCATTAGCGACTTCGGTTTTTGTCTTGGGAAGAGAAAAAGGTCTAGCCCTGATCAACCAGCTCAAGGATGTCGAAGGCCTTCTTTTGACGGATGAGGACGAATTGCTCAGCTCCCAAGGGATCGAAATTGAGCGTTCCGCCGCAGGCGAAAACACTACCTACCAACTCAAGCTAAGAAGTAAAAAGCCATGAAAAAGATCGTTAGAGCCTGTTTACTCCTTTTTGTACTAGCAACAAGTCTGAGCAGTTGCGTCTCAGTGGCCTCTTATCAAAAGATGTATCTAAACGATGAGGACATGCAATTGGAAGATGCTAAGATTCAAGCTTATGAGATCAATGTTGCCTCTTATCGCGAAGGAGCCGCAGGCATCAATGGTGGTAAAGTAGGAGGTGGATGCGGCTGTAATTAGTCCGCTAGCGTTCAAAAACCCAGCTTACGCGACGATGGCTTCCGCTCCCAAAGGGTCGATACCAATTCCAAACCTGTCGGCTGGATTTATCTTCTTCCACCGTCGCCACTAGATCACAGTCAAAGGGGTCGCTACAGAAATAATTATAGAAAATGATCCGTTTGTTTTGCTCATCATTTTGGAAAGGTAGGGGGCCCGCTAATACAGTTCCATCGTTGAGGGTCAGGGTGTATTCGAGAAAGAAGTCTAGGCCCTGCTCATTGGTCAAAGACAGCTCACCTACGTCAAATTCTTCTGACTCAAAGTTGACGGTACCGTCGGGATTGATAATGGTTACCGTTTCTGAAGCCAAATTCCATTTACCCTCCAGTCGCTGGAGATAACGCTGTTGCTTGTCTCGGCAAGCTGTAGTGGAAAGTGCCAATAAGACGCAGCTAAGTATGAGTATGTTGAGATGATATTTTTTCATGAGTCGCTTAGTTAGCACCAAACCAATATTCAATGCCGATATTGAGCCTTATGGCTTGAAAACTTTGACTTCTTACCAGTTGCTCACGAGGATCTAGGTTAGCAGGATCATTGGCCCACTGTCTAAAATCCCTCGGTACCTCTGCCCAACGAGCCTGCCTGATATCAAAATCTTGTAGTGTCAGCAAACCATCATCCGTAGCAAAATTGAGAGGCCAGCTAATCCCAATCGGGATATAGACTTTTTTGATCTTAAAGGCCAGATTAGCACCAGCGTCTAGGGTGGTAGTATTGGACTGATAAACGCCAAGGATATCGTACTCATTGCCCAGACTAAAAGAGCCATCGGGATAGATGTAACCTATATCAAAGACATTTTTGCGAAAACGACCCGCTATATGCCCGTGCAAGAAAAATTTGCGTTGAATGTGAAAGCCCACGTCAAATTGCAGATTGACATCCCGCGTCAATAAGTCTGTTCGGGTCACAATATTGGTCAGGAAGCGCGCCTCTCGACGGACACTCTTGCGACCATAGGTCAGAAACAAGCCACTAGAAAAGCCAAAATCATCCCCCATAGTGAAACGTCCTCCCAAACCTAAGGCAGGATGACTCAGCTCTGAAGCAGCCAGCGTATCAAAAAACTGCGCAGCAGAGGACGCATAATAGTCGTTGTGAGAACGATAAAAGTCGTTTAGATCGAAACCTTGTAGCAAGGAAGCCTCATACTCTAAGCGTAAGCTCAGTTGAAACTGCCCATCAGATTGTCCCCAAATAGTCAGAGGCAGCAAAAGGCTTGAGCAGAGCGTCCAGTAGAAGATGATTGTTTTCATACTTATTCTAAATTAGAAGTCCACGCTAGGATTTGCAAACGGTTTTCTTGCCCTTTAATTTTGTCTCTATGCGCAGCCTGCTTATCCTCTCGTTTATATTTAGTCTGATTAAAAGCTTTGCCCAAGTTGACAGTATTCCCAAAACGATAGAAGTCGATTTTCTCTTCAATTATTATGAGCAAGATGGGATACACTCCGCCGTTACGGGCGGCCAAGGGACAGAAGAGCTGAGGGATCGCGCCGGTAAAATTGTGGTGAGCGTCCCCCTGGACAGTGTCCAAAGCCTCAGGGCACAAACTGATATCAATCATTACACTTCGGCCTCAACGGATAAGATAGACAGCTACGTTTCTTCGGCTTCACGTAGAGACAGTCGGGCCAGCTTACAACTAGCCTACCAACGCAAATGGGGCAGTCAGTATGAAGCGGGTATAGGAGCGGGTATGAGTGTTGAATCCGATTATCTGTCCAAATCTCTCAGCGCGAGTTGGGGCTGGCTATCCAAAGACCAAAATCGATCACTGAGCCTCAATGCTCAAGCCTATTTTGATACTTGGATTGTGATCTTTCCTGAAGAATTGAGAGGCCCTGGCTTGGTCAGCGTACCTACAGATCGGAGACGTTCCTTCAACTTAGCCGCTAACTGGGGACAGATTATAAGTCCTAAAATCCAAGCCTCCCTCGGAGCGGAGTTAGTCGTTCAGCAAGGCTTACTTTCCACTCCATTTCATCGAGTATATTTTCAAGGCGAGAGCTTGCCAAGGGTGGAAAAGTTTCCGCTTTGGCGACTCAAATACCCACTAGGCCTACGTCTCAACTGGTTTGCTACGGATTGGCTCGTGTTTCGCAGCTATTATCGCTACTATTTTGACAATTTTGATATACAAGCGCATACCCTAAGATTGGAAGTACCGCTCAAGCTACATTTCAGTCTAACTCTCCTCCCTTACTATCGCTTTCACACTCAAACAGCCGCCTACTTTTTTGCTCCTTTTAATGAGCATGTCAATGGGGTCGATTATTGGACCTCTGATTTTGACCTCTCGGCTTTTCAATCTCACCGTTTTGGAGCGGGAGTTCGTTTTTCGCCCTTGTATGGCTTATTGCGATTCAAGGCCGGTAACAAACGGCTTGCTATGCTCAAAAGCCTCAGTTTGAGATATGGTCATTATCGGCGTTCTGATGGCTTAAAAGCCAATATTTTTGGCCTTAACCTAAGCTGGAAACTATAGCTCACAGTCGTTGAGATATTAATGCAAGCCTATATGGCCTAAATTTTATAATTTCGCCGCATGAACCCAAAACCCTTTGACTTTGAGGAGATCCGTCCTTACACGGATGAGGAGGTACCAGAGGTCATGAAGCGCCTTACCAGTAAGACCTCTCTGTTTGTGATGATGGGGGTGTTTTTCCCAGAGTTAACACCCGAAGAGATTCAACAAAATTTTTCTCAGGTCAACAGCACAGCAGAGCTGCAAGAAAAGTATATCGGCGAAGCTATCAGAAGGATGATTTCAGCCTCAGCCGGCCAACTAATGGTAAGCGGCCTAGCCGAACTAGATGCCTCTCAAACACATTTGTTTATCAGTAATCACCGCGACATCATACTGGATCCGGGGATATTTAATGAACAGCGGCACCAACGTAAGTTACCTACAACTTTAATTGCCATAGGGGATAATCTCCTCGTTTCCTCTTTGGTTACAGACTTGATGAAGCTCAATAAAAGTTTCATTGTACACCGTTCACTAGCGCGTAATCAGCTAATTCCTTACAGCAGAAGGCTTTCCAACTACATCCGCAGCTCACTTTTAGAAGAAAAAGAGTCTGTTTGGATCGCCCAGAAAAGTGGACGCACCAAAGATGGCAATGACGAAACTCAAACGGCATTGTTGAAGATGCTAGCTATGTCAGGCTCAGATGACTTGATCCAAAGCTTTTTGGCTCTCAATATCATCCCAATGGCGATATCCTATGAATATGAGCCCTGCGATATGCTAAAAGCCGCTGAAATAGTCTCGACTCGCAATGGAGAGCTCTATGATAAGAGCGACAAAATGGCAATTATACGAGGAATCCGTGATTATAAAGGTCGTATCAATATGGCCATTGGTGAGCCATTGAGTATAGCTGATTATGCGTCTTTAGGAGATCCCGCTAAGCGGAACGATTGGTTCAAAAATTTCAAACAATTTCTTGATCGTAAGATTCAATCGCTTTATCAACTTTGGCCCACCCATTATGTAGCTGCTGACCTCCAGAATGGGACTGATACCTATGCCAAATACTACACTCCTTCTGAAAAAGATGCCTTCCTCCAACACTTAGCAAAAAGGTTGAAAGAAGTCCAAGGTCCAGAAGAGCAGTTAAGCGAACAATTTATCGCCATGTACGCACGGCCTGTCCAAAATCGATACGCTTAAGTACAGAGTAAAAATCATGTAGTACAAAGAAAGGTCTAGATGAACCGTATAGCCCTATCTTCCTCGGTTTTAATACTGAATACTATTGTCTAAGTACTTAAGATTTCAGGATCTTTTCGAGAATTTTTAGAGTTATCAGATAGGTCGGCTTGACCCCAACCATGCCCAAACTACCCGAGGCCAGAGTACTACCCGTCAAAAGAGGATTATCAGAAGCATAATAAGCATATCTTAAGACCACGTCTGGACTGATACTTTGCCTAATACGGGCGGCGGCTTGGATGGCTTTTTGGTAGTGAGCGCCCTCCATCTCTAGACCAATAGCATTCCAAGAAGATTGACGGAAGTAAGCGAGTACATAACGGTTTTGGAGAGAGGTTCCCAAAACGGTTATCATTGCGCCATCATAGGCATCGATCTCAGTATCCTTAAAATCTGCTTTACTCAAATCGTTTTCGAAAGGATAGTTGTCTGCGGTACCCTCAAATACGTGCGAAGATGGTACCATGATATCGCCCTTGCCCCCATGTAAAATCCCAGCTTTCCCCATTACATTGATGGAAGCTACATTTAGGTTACGGGCCTTTTTGGTTGAATCTCCATCAATAGGTTTTAGGAGTTCATCCATGGTTTCATAGGCTTGCTCCCCAAAAGCATAATCCATGACGATTATCACAGGTGCCTTCTTAGTTTTTGGCCCCTTTTTGATTGGCAGCTCGGGGGTAATCTTGCCCCAATCAACCTTTTCTGTATCAATAATTTGTACCGAAATATTGGTACCAAATTGGTCCTCCAATACGGTCATGCCATGCTCAGCAGCATACTTTTCTACCCTGCGGCGTAGGCGGCGATTTTCTTCCACACTTAATTGGGTCGCCAGTTCTAGGATACTGACCTTTTTGCCTAAGGTCTTTTTTAATGCAGGATAGGCATACAGACTATTGAGAACGCTGTGGAGATTAGCACTAATGATATGAACAGGTCGATCTAGTAATTTTTCTTGCTTGAGATAGCTTTTAATTTGGTTGGCCCAACGCTCCCCATAAATATGGTGGCCAATGCGTTCGCGCAGCGTGGGAGAAAAACTTACTTCACGGGGCAAGGCTTGTAGTTCTTCTTCAATTGCGATTTTGCCTAGCCAATAAACCACGTGGAAGAGTCCATTATTGGTACCAGCATGCGCCTTGAGGCGTTCATGAGCCTTTTGGGTCTCGGCAAATGTACGGCCAAGGATCGTACTGAGATAGGCAAATGCAGTTTCAACATTTTTATCAGTGAGAGTTGCTTCTCCCTCCACTATAGCGGCAAGTTTTTGCCATTCAAAGCTGGTTTCTCCATTTTCGTCGAGAACATGTTCTTTGATTTTCTCCGCCTCCATATACATGAAGGTAAGGTGAGTGAGGATATCATAAATCTCACTACGTCCACGAGTAACTTCGATAAACATCTGCTCGGCATCTATCCGATAACAATTGCGACGACGCGCATAAGGAGTGATTACTTCGAAGTCTGACTCTTTATAGCCTTCTTCGGAGATCAGTTTGACCAAGCGGCACTCTTCGATTCCTTTGGGTAGGCGATCCATGACATAGACGAGGCCGTCGAGCTCGACTTTTTCAGGTTCAGCCATGGAACCATAGATTTCGGGACTGAGGGTAAGGAGGGCTTCCGTTAGGACTTGCCCAGCCATGCCAGCGTGCCGATAAACGCCGCTATTGAATAGGTGGCGCATTTCTATATAGAGCCTTTCGATAGCAGCTCTAGCGGCACGGGCTTTTGAAAGTTCAAGAGGATTTATATTCATTAAAAAACAAAGTTAACAAAAAGTGCCCGTTTTTGTTGGAGGGTACAAATACATCACCCCAATTTTATAACAGGATGAAGCAAAATGTGATTAAATGGATGAGTTTACTGCTTTTTGTAGTTGCAACTCAAGTGGCTTTCGGACAAAAAGTCCCTAAAGCAGACAAAAGTCCGGCGGATATTTCTTATCTGAAAGCTGGTGGAGAAACCATCGCTAAAGTGGTATATGGTCGTCCTTCTATGAATGGTCGAGAAATCTTTGGCAAGTTGGTCAAATATGACAAGGTATGGCGCACGGGTGCTAATGAGGCTACAGAAATTCGTTTTTATACCGATGTCACCCTAGCCGGAAAAAAGGTAGAGGCGGGAACCTATACGCTTTTCACCATACCGGGAGAGTCGGAATGGAAAATTGTACTCAACTCCCAGCTAGACCAGTGGGGCGCTTATCGCCATAACAAAAAGCTAGATGTATTAACGGTAAGCGTTCCCGCAGGGAGCAGCGAAGAACCGATTGAGATGATGGCAATTTTCTTTGACAAGGAAAATATGTACATCGGTTGGGAGAGTACCCTGATTACAGTGCCTGTAGCGGCAAACTAGGCAAGAAGTAGCAAATATTCATTACAGAGAAAAAAGGCTCTGCCGAACCATATAGTCCAGTTTTCCGAGGTCTTAATACTGGATACTACTGTCTAAGTCCTTAATGCTGCGCGTTTTTGCCTCAGTATTGAGTGCCACATAATTTTTATAAAAATGCGATAGCTAGAGATCAATCTAGTTATCGCATTTTTATTTTGGAGAGCTCACTATTCGTTAGGATCCACAACAGTCGCGACAGCATAAACTACTGATACTCGACCTTTTTCAGCCGCTTCTTTGGCATAGAAAATGAAGTTGGCGGTTCCAGTATCAAGTTCATCAGCAGCAGCGACTCCCACCTGTACCACCTTTTGCTCTCCTGCCGCAATGTCTCCTACTTCAATTTCTTCTGGTAACTCAAGGCCGTTGATCTGATTTAGCTCCTGAGGACGTAGTCTAACGTCTTTGGCTGGATATTTTCCTAGGTTCTCGATTACTAGTCGGATGATTGTACCTTCGCTAGGATCAATGATCCCATTATCGTTTTCATCAATAAAGCTGATCGCATCATTTTTGAACCGAAGTTCGGGATAACCAAAGTCCAAACTAATCTGATTGCTCGTGGCTTCGAGGGTTTGCCCAAAGGAAGAAAGGGTCATCAATAGAAGTGAGCTGAGTATTAAAATATTTTTCATTGTTAATTGTCTAATTGTCAAGGCGATGCACCTTCCAAGCACCGCCAATTGTACCGTCGGCATACCTTAGCATCAAAAGGTAATATCCTTCGGCGGTACCCTCCAAGTCAAACTGTACTTCCCAAACACCCTGTACTTTCTTCCGCTGGGCCGGAATTCCAATGGGCTGTCCTAGAATATTTACTACTTGTAACTCCAGATCGACGACCTTATCCGTAGTCAGTTTTACGGTAATAAAGCGGTCTGTTGGATTGGGATAGAGTTGATAATGGAGTAGGACATCAAGGTCATTTTCAATGTCCGTCCCCAGCAGTTCAGGCTGTTGGAATCCTTGAGTAAGAATCAAAGTGCCATTATTTGCGGTTAGCGTTTTTACTTCCACTTGCCCGATGGTGTAGGTCACGCTAAGAGAAGAGTCGATACGCTCCCCTCCCATCGGGACAATCGCAAAATGATCGATGGTCAATTGGGCAGCACTACTCAGAATCATACCCAAATAAAAGACAGTAAATAAAATCCGTTTCATAGGCCTTGGGTAAAATCCAAGATCCAATACTAAGCAATCAAATGGCAGTTTGCAGACTCAGCATTGGGTCTCGGTGATTGATTATTTATTCTCTAGTTGCTCCAGACGTTTCTCTAACTGTTCGATTTGCTTGCTTTGCAATTCTAGCAGTTGCTGTTGCGTTTGGAGGGTTTGTTGTTGTTCCTGCATACCTTTGATGAGGACGGGAAGCAGTTCCATATAGTTTACACCAAATAGAGATAATTCGACCGTTTCCATTTCTCCCGTTTCAGGATTGACTCGGGTCTCATGGGTTTGGACGACCTCACCAATAATGGGTAACATCTCCTGTGCAATCAGACCCAGTTTTTGTTCCATAGTCGCATCTTCTTTCCAGTTGTAACGAACTGGACGTAGGGCCATAATCTCTTCCATACCATAGTCGAGATCTTCTACATTGGTTTTGGCACGGAGGTCAGAAGTAGTAGTGATACCATTTGCCACATATGCATCGCGCCAACGATTGGTGGCAGAGCCTAAATCAATCGTATTGTCCGTGGTAGGAATTACGCTCGCGTCATAAAGCACCTCATCTGAGTTGATGGTATCGGGAGCCCACTCAGTACCATCATAAGTAAGGACTTGAGTCTGAGCCGGAGCAGTCGCAGAAACAGCAGTCCCTTGGATACCATCGACAGTAAGTGTCGGGAATGTACCGGAAACATCACCAGCTCCATTAGTGGCTGTCGTGATATCATCACTCGCATCAGTATCACCAGTATTGGCAAAGGTAGTTCCCGTCAAACTCAAGCCAGCGCCAGCAGTATAAGTAGTGTTGTTATCTACATCAACTGCAGGCTCCCACTCTGTACCACTCCATTTTAGCACTTCACCGGCAGAAGGCGCTGTATTGGCTACAGGATTTCCCTGTAATCCATCAACGGTAAGCGTTGGGAAAGTGCCGCTAACATCACCAGCACCATTGGTGGCGGTGGTGATATCATCACTGGCATCGGTATCACCCGTGTTGGCAAAAGTAGTACCTGTGAGAGATAGGCCCGTGCCAGCCGTGTAAGTTGTGTTATTATCTACGTCAGCAGCAGGTTCCCATTCAGTCCCATTCCATTTAAGGACTTCACCATTAGCAGGAGCAGTACTCGCGACCGCATTGCCTTGTAAGCCATCAACTGTCAAAGTAGGGAAGGTCCCACTCACATCGCCAGCTGCAGCCGTAGAGCTAGTGATATCATCACTGGCGTCGGTATCACCCGTATTGGCAAAAGTGGTACCGGTCAAGCTAAGGCCAGTGCCAGCGGTATAAGTTGTATTATCATTGTCATCAGCCGCTGGTGCCCATTGCGTACCATTCCATTTCAAGATTTCGCCATTAGCAGGAGCCGAATTGGCGACCGCATTGCCTTGTATGGCTTCTACGGTGAGAGCAGTAAAGGTGCCACTGACATCGCCCGCAGCGTTCGACGCAGTCGTAATATCATCACTGGCATCCGTATCACCTGTATTGATAATGGTTTCTCCTGATAGGGCTATTCCGCTTCCTCCTATATAAGGCAGGTTGATCGAATTACCATCAGAAATCGAAACCGTAACCCCACTAACAGAGAGAGTTTGGAGCTCATTGGTTTCACTAGAGTCTGTGTCTGTATGAGGAGTCCAGTTACTACCGTCCCAGCGTAAAACATCTCCAGAACTAGGCGCTGAGCTTGAGATAGGACTCCCCTGCAGTGCTTCCACAGTAAGGGTTGGAAAGGTTCCACTCAGGTCTCCGAGCGCTAAAGTAGTATTGGTGATATCATCTGTACTATCTCTATCCCCCGTATTGATGATCGCATTGGTACCATCGATATCAATTCCAGGCCCTGCGATATTTACAGGTGCGGTAGTCGGGAGCAAAATGGTATTACCATCGGTAATGGTCAACAGATTACCAGAGATGGTCAAGTTTTGCAACTCATTATTTTCACTAGAGTCAGTATCAGCATGAGGAGTCCAGGCGGTGCCATTCCAGCGTAGTACGTCTGATACCGCTGGCGCGGAACTCGAAATTCCGTTGCCTTGCAATGCATCGACTGTAAGACTTGGAAAAGTACCACTGAGATCTCCAGCAGCAGCTGTAGCAGTGGTAATATCATCACTCGCATCCGTGTCCCCAGTGTTGGTAATCGTAGTGCCAGTGATAGAAATACCGGTTCCTCCGGTATAAGGGTTAATGTTTACAGAACCTCCACCATTAGAAAGACTTACCGTATTACCAGAGATGGATAAGGTTTGAATCTCATTACTGTCGTCAGCATCTCCATCAGTAGTAGCATCGGCAGAAGGAACCCATTGAGTACCATTGAACTTGAGTATTTCCCCAGAGCTAGGCGCTACATTAGAAACGGCAGTTCCTTGAATACCATCTACTGTGAGGGTCGGGAAAGTGCCACTCACATCACCCGCAGCAGCGGTGGCAGTAGTAATATCATCACTAGCATCTGTATCACCTGTATTGGCAAAAGTGGTACCCGTCAAACTCAGACCTGTGCCAGCTGAGTAGGTAGTATTCGCATCTGTTGTGGGTTCCCATTCAGTACCATTCCAAGCGAGTACTTCGCCTGAACTTGGAGCAGTATTAGCAACAGGATTGCCCTGCAGGCCATCAACGGTAAGCGTAGGGAAGTTACCACTCACATCGCCAGCGCCAGCCGTTGAAGTAGTGATATCATCGCTGGCATCTGTATCACCCGTATTGGCAAAGGTAGTACCCGTCAAGCTCAATCCTGTACCGGCACTGTAGGTGGTATTATTATCAATATCTGCAGCTGGTGCCCATTGGCTACCATTCCATTTGAGTACTTGGCCTGAAGAAGGGGCTGTGTTAGCCACAGGGTTGCCCTGAAGGCCATCAACCGTCAAAGTAGGAAATGTACCACTCACATCACCAGCTGCTGCGGTAGCAGTAGTGATATCATCACTGGCATCCGTATCACCAGAGTTGATAATGGTCGTACCGCTCACGGTAATCCCAGCACCACCTGTGTAGGTAGTACCATCGTCAGTGCCGGGTTCCCATTCGGTACCATTCCACTTAAGCACTTGGCCAGAGGAAGGAGCGGTACTTGAGACAGGATTGCCTTGGAGGCCATCTACCGTCAATGTAGGGAATGTACCACTCACATCGCCAGCGCCGGCTGTCGAAGTGGTGATATCATCACTGGCGTCAGTATCACCGCTATTGGTGATCGTAGTACCACTCACGGTGATACCCGTACCGCCAGTGTAAACGGTTCCGTTATCGGTGCTGGGCTCCCACTCAGTACCATTCCATTTAAGGACCTCTCCATTAGCAGGAGCGGTATTGGCCACTGGATTGCCTTGGAGGCCATCGACAGTTAGGTTAGAGAAGGCGCCCGTAGCGTCACCTCCGGCAGTAGATGAGGTAGTCAAATCATCACTCGCATCGGTATCACCGGTATTGATGAAAGTAGTACCCGAGAGGCTGAGGCCTGTACCGGCAGTATAGGTAGTATTGTTGTCAGTATCAGTAGCTGGCGCCCATTGACTACCATTCCATTTAAGCACTTCACCCGAAGCGGGGACGGTATTAGCCACCGGATTGCCTTGGAGGCCATCAACTGTCAAAGTAGGAAATGTACCACTCACATCGCCAGCCGCAGCAGTAGAAGTAGTGATATCATCACTGGCATCCGTGTCCCCAGAGTTGATAATGGTCGTACCACTTACGGTAATGCCTGTGCCACCCGTATATGTAGTACCGGCGTCCTGATCCACCGCTGGTGCCCATTCAGTACCATTCCATTTGAGCACTTCACCATTGGCAGGTACAGTAGCCGAGACCGGATTACCTTGCAAGCCATCTACCACAAGCGCAGAGAAAGCACCATTAGCATCTCCCCCTGCAGTGGAAGAAGTAGTAAGATCATCACTCGCATCAGTATCACCGGTATTGATGAAGGTAGTACCCGAAAGGCTGAGGCCTGTACCGGCAGTATAGGTAGTATTGTTATCTATATCAGTGTCTGGAGCCCATTGACTACCATTCCACTTAAGCACTTCCCCGGCAGCGGGGGCAGTGTTGGCCACCGGATTGCCTTGAAGGCCATCAACTGTCAAAGTTGGGAACGTGCCACTTAGGTCTCCTGCAGCGGCAGTCGAAGTAGTGATATCATCACTGGCATCGGTATCACCGGAGTTAATAATGGTGGTACCACTCACTGTAATTCCCGCGCCGCCTGTATAGGTAGTACCAGCGTCTTGATCAACTGCTGGTGCCCATTCGGTACCATTCCATTTGAGCACTTCGCCATTGGCAGGTACGGTAGCCGAGACCGGATTGCCTTGGAGGCCATCAACTACAAGCGCAGAGAAAGCACCACTGGCATCTCCCCCTGCGGTAGAGGAAGTAGTTAGGTCATCACTCGCATCCGTATCGCCAGTATTGATAAAGGTAGTACCCGAAAGGCTCAAACCGGTACCCGCGGTATAGGTTGTATTGTTATCTGTATCGATGGCTGGGGCCCATTGCGTACCATTCCATTTGAGCACTTCACCAGCCGCAGGAGCCGTATTGGCCACTGGATTGCCTTGGAGGCCATCGACCGTCAAAGTCGGGAAAGTGCCACTTACATCTCCTGCAGCAGCAGTAGAGGTAGTGATATCATCACTGGCATCGGTATCACCGGTATTGGCAAAAGTAGTACCGGTCAAGCTTAGCCCTGTGCCTGCAGAATAAGTAGTATTGGTATTGTCGTCCGTGTCCGGTGCCCACTGGGTACCATTCCATTTGAGGACTTGTCCAGAGCTTGGCGCCGTACTGGCTACAGGATTGCCTTGCAAGCCATCGACGGTAAGATTGGAGAAAATACCACTAGCATCACCACCAGCGTTCGACGAAGTCGTAATATCATCACTGGCATCGGTATCACCAGTGTTGCTAAAGGTAGTACCAGTAAGGGCTAGTCCTGTACCTGCATTATAGGTAGTATTGTTATCCAAATCTACGGCAGGTACCCATTGCGAACCATTCCATTTGAGGACTTCGCCATTAGCAGGAGCAGTATTGGCGACAGGATTGCCTTGCAGGCCGTCAACCGTCAAGTTGGGGAAGTTACCACTGACATCACCAGTAGCAGCCGTAGCTGTCGTAATATCATCACTGGCGTCAGTATCACCGGTATTGGTGAAAGTATTACCAGAAAGTGCTAAGCCTGTACCCGCATTGTAAGTAGTATTTACATCTGCCGAAGGCTCCCAAGCGGAAGTAGAGCTATTCCACTTTAAAATTTCATTGTTAGAAGGAGCAGCATTTGAGACGTCGCGACCTTGGAGCCCTTCTACTGTGAGGGTAGGAAAGGTGCCGCTGACATCACCCGCAGCGTTCGACGAAGTCGTAATATCATCACTGGCATCTATATCACCAGTATTGATAATAGAAGTACCACTGATGCTGATACCAGCACCTGCATTGTAAGTAGTATTGTCATCAATTGCAGGTACCCAAGTCGTACCGTTCCATTTTAGGACTTGGTTAGTAGCAGGAGTAGCGGGGTCAACCGGAAAGCCTTGCAGGCCATCAACGGTGAGAGTAGGAAAAGTACCGCTCACATCACCAGAGGCCGTAGTAGAAGTAGTAATATCATCACTAGCGTCGATATCGCCAGTATTGAGGAAGGTATTGCCAATCAGGGTCAGACCTGTACCCGCATTGTAAGTGGTATTGACATCCGCGGAGGGGACCCATTGGCCTCCCACATACTTGAGGACTTCGCCATTATTAGGCGTGGTATTAGAAATCGGGTTTCCTTGTAAGCCGATAACGGCAAATCCAGCATCAAAGGAACCGTCGATGTCCCCTGGAGAAGGACTAGCCCCTAGAAGCACATCGTCGCTACCATCAAGGTCTCCTGTATTGGAGATAGTATTGGCAGCATCAATGTCAATCCCAACACCAGCGTTGTAGATTTCGCCTTCGTCATCGCCATAAACCCAACCCGTTCCTGTCCACTTAAGTATCTGTCCACCAGCAGGGATACCACTCGGTAAAGCTTGCCCATTGAGTCCGGTGACAATTAGGTTAGGAAAATTGCCACTCAAATCACCAGCAGCCATAGTAGCGTTGGTAATATCATCATTGGGATCAGTATCACCAATATTGGTAATGACATTATTGGTAACGTCAATGCCTGCCCCTCCAATGTAGATTGGCAAATTGGCACTTCCGCCTCCCCCAGAAAGGGTGAGGGTGTTATTGGATATGGATAAGGTTTGTAATTCGTTGGTTGGGTCGAGATCGCCCGTGTTAGTAATCTGGAGAGAGTTAGGATCAATATTGATCCCAGCGCCAGCGTTATAGGGCATCTTGACGAAGCCACCATTGGAGAGATAAATGGTATCTCTAGAAATAGAAAGGATCTGTAATTCATTGGTCTGGCTACTATCGCCATCAAATACTAAATCTGCTGCAGGCACCCATTGGGAAGTGCCAAACTTTAGCACTTGACCCGCCAATGGATTTTGATTGGCGATGGGAGTGCCTTGGAGACCTACCACATTAGGGGACGGATATTGCCCACTCAAATCTCCTCCTGAGTTGGTTGAGGTAGTAATATCATCACTCGCATCGGTATCACCCGTGTTGGTAATAACATTGTTAGTGATGTCAATACCTGTGCCTTCAAAATAAATCGGTAGTGGCACGCTATTGCCTCCAGAAATACTAATATTGCCTCCAGCGATAGAAAGGGACTGGATCTCATTGGTTGGATCGGCATCGGCATCATCTACTTCATCGGTATCTGGAATCCATTGGGCACCGTTCCATTTATAAATTTGGCCATTAAGTGGGGTAGTATTGGCCACAGAAAAGCCGTTGATTGCCACTACCACAGGCGAGGGGTAAACCCCGCTTAAGTCACCACCAGCAGGGGTGGTATTGGTAATATCATCGTTAGGATTGAGGTCGCCAGTATTGGTAATAATATTGCTGCTAATATCAATACCAGGTCCCTGTAGATACACAGGAATATTGACGCTGCCACCACCTTGTGATAAGGAAATCACATTTCCGGTGATACTAATAGTTTGGATCTCATTATTAGGGTCAGCATCTGCATCGGTATCATCATCTGTATCAGGAACCCAGGTCGTACCGTTGAATTTTAAGATTTGGTTGAGGCCAGGGGCTTGCGAAGAAAGCGGGAAACCAGCTAGGCCATTGACTGTTGGGTTAGGATAGAGTCCTATTAGATCTCCACCCGCTTGGGTAGAGGTAGTGATATCATCGGTCGGGTCAATGTCTCCAGTGTTGACTATCGTACCACCCACTAGGTTGATACCTGAGCCGGCGTTGTATTGGGTCCCAAGAGAAACCGAGCTAGTAGAGCCCCCAGGCACCAAACTCAAGGTGCTACCTATTAACTGGAGGCCATAAACTTGACCCGAATCATTAGCTGGCAGCCAAGCTCCTGAAAGGTTATGCCATTTGAGGACTTGACCGTCAGTCGCACCATTTTGAGCGATATCGAGAGGAGAACCGATCGACCCATCACCAGAGAGTCTGGAGGTAACATTGAAAGCCCCCCCCGTAGAAACTGCATCTGGCTTGGGCTCCCATTGTTGAGAAGTTGCATTCCATTTGAGGACATCATTATTGCCGGGGGCCGTGAGGGCGATTGGCCGGCTATTGAGGCCTCTAACCGTAGGATTGGGATAGGTCCCCGTAAGGTCTCCACCAGCGGCAGAGCCAATTGTGACATCATCAAATTCGTTAGGATCACCGGTATTGATGATCGTATCATTTACAATCTGAATCCCATCACCAGCAAAGAGATTGCTGCCACCACCACCAGGTCCAGGTACCCAATTAGTTCCGTCCCAAATAAGGGCTTCTCCGACTTGAGGGGCAGGTGCATCTACGTCTAGTAGATCACTAAGGACAAAGGTTACATTTTCGACTTCATAAGCCTTTTCGGCATAGAGAGAATAAGGCACGGCCCAGAGTCGGTTGTCCCCCAAGAGGGTATAACCACTACCAGGATCAAGCTCTACTTGGAGGAAAAAGTTGCCTCCTCCCCAATCAATATTGACAAAAGAGCCACTGATTGGGATACCAGTACCAACCACTGCAGTGAAAAGACCATATTGATTGGTCGTAACACCAAAGTGCTCTTCAGAAAATACGATTCCGGCTCCTTGACGGATAGAAAAACGTACATTGAAGGTCTGGAATGAGTAGATTGCCCCTCCGTTGCGGGCGACCGCTTGGTAGGTAAATCCTTGGGGAGTGTTTGAATTTTGGGCGGAAAGGTGTGCTGTGAATCCACTCAAAAGAAAGGTAAGCAGTAGTAAGGCTTTCGCTTTCATGTGTGATGGGTTTAGTTTGAAATAAAATGTATGCTTAACAACGTATCTAAATAGACACGCATAGCAATTTGGCAAAAGTACGTATTGAAGTGATCAAGACCATATGCAAATTCACGGCATTGGCCTAATTGGGGTTGGGAACCAACTTCTATCCTCCCCTTCTCACTTCCTCAAATTCTTACAAAAACGATGAGCCCCTTAGAGAGGCAATCTACAAAATCCACCGCATACGAGCCAACATTATGACCGCGTGCGGTGGAATTTTTTTTCTATGGAGAAAACTGACCTCCCATATTTATCCTCTTTTTTGTCTTAGCGCAAGATGATGCGTCCACCTTGAGAATCATAGCCTTCTACGGAAAGTCGGAATAAATAAACTCCCGCAGGAAGACGAGCACCACTTTGATTGGTACCATCCCATTTGACCTCATGAAAGCCTTGTGGCAAGGAACCCCTAAAGAGTTCTGCAAGCGGTCGGCCCATCATATCCGTTACCATCAGGCTCAACTGATAATCGTTCTGCGAAGCAGGTAAGGTAAACGGAATCGTCAAATCTGCTGGAGCAGGATTAGGATAAGCTTGTCCAAGGCAAATCTTATCAGGCTGTAACTCATCTTCGATGAACGATGGCCACCCATAATACACTTTGAACTGACGTTTACCCTCTCGCGACCAAGAACTATAAGTGGTCTGTGTGGCCATGTCAATCGGTAGCTGACGCTCTACATCAAAGAGGATGAGCTGCTTACCGCTGCTGCCAAAGGCGCTATTGTCCCATTTGAGTTGAATCTCTTCTTGATCCAAATTACTCTCGACCGTAAACTCCCAGACATAAGATTTGGCCGTCGGTACCACATCATAAGCAAACCATGGGTAGAAGTAATCATCATGCTTGAAGTGCATGTCCAGATACTCTCCGAGCCGCGGTGGTAGCATTTGATCAAATTGATCAAAATCCGGCTTGGCTAGTGGATTCATCCCGACTCCTCCGATAGGATATACCATATTATCGGTTGCTACTGTGATCGGCACCTCCCACGTGTGATGATCCAATGGACCGATGCTGCGGGGGTCAGTAGGCTTCGCCAAACGCTGAATCGAAGTGTTTTTTAATACTGGAACCGAAAGGGTGGTAGCAGCATCGGCAAAAATAAAGCCCCCCCTAAAGTTATTGATTGTCCCCTCTTGCTGCACGGTCTTGAAGCCATCATTGTAGGTAATGATATCTGCTACAGAAGCAATCGTGGCCGCATTCGCATCACGAATATCTTGCCAAGCCAGTTTGAAGTTATAGGGATTACCGACCTGATTCCAGCCTTGCTGTAGATTCCAGACGTAAGGAGATTCCTCGGTAACTTTGACTGTTTCGCCTGCGCCCGTATTGAAAGTCCGCTCAGACTTAGTGATCAGCCAATATCCTAAGCCATCGGTCATCTGATCAATGCCTTCTTTGTATTCATCATAGCGCTCATTTTGGTAATGGAAGAATCGCCATTGACGCTTGTTATAGGTACCAAACTGGTCCTCTACCACGGCACTAATCGCCCCATTGTCCAATTCGAGTGGAACAGAGATGATGTTGTAGTCTCGCTGGCGTTTGCCGAAGGCTAAACCCGTAACCTCTAAGCCTTCGTTGTAACGAATGTAAGTATGGCCAGTGGTGGAAGTATCACTAAAGATGGCAACTCCTTTGACTTCAAACCAATAACGAAGCCCAATCTCGTCGAGCAAGTCTTCGGTGATGTCAAAGCTAAAGACTTCATCCGAGGAGCTTATTTCTACGCTATCCCATTCAGCAGCAGCAATGCCTTTGTAGTGAAGCAGGACTTTTTTGACGTAGGCTTTATTGTTGACTTCTATCTCAATCTGACTAGCGTTGGAGCCATTGACATGCACATCAACGAAGCTTTCTCTAATGATCTCCGGTACTGGGTTGGTGTAGATAAAGGTTTCGGTGCTAAAGTCGGAGGCCTCAAAATCTTGGTCAATAGCCTGTACTCCCCATTCATAAGTTCCGTCTGGTAGGCCAGAAACCGACCATTCTAAGCTGTTGATGGCTCCTTGGGCAGGCGTTTGGCGATAGCCATCTGTATTACTGACAGCACTCACCAAGGTATCATCGGTTTCGATATTACGCAGAAAGAGGGCGTATTGATAAGCCGTTACAGTCGCAGAAGGGCGGCCTGCCTGCGGCAGCGGCGCCTCCCATTTGAAGTCAACCGAAAGCGTAGAATCCACAATATTTTGACTCAAAGTGCGCACTTGATTGGGCTTGATATTGACGACTGAATCAACGTTGATGTAAACGGCAATAGCAGGACTTGCTGATATCGTGGAGCTAGAATCCCCCATTAAAATCAGGTCTAGTTTGCCTGTATTTTGATTGTCATCTAACGCAAAATCGCCCCAAGCCGCAGCACTAAGATCGACCTCTATCATTTCATCCGTAGTCGTAATGGCTTCTTGGAAACGGCGCATGTTATTGGACTCAAAGTTTTGGAAGACACGGGAAGTAGGCGAGCCATCGTCCTGCGTACCACTGAGGAATATGTCTAACCAACCATCGTTTTGGATATCCACAAATTGGATATCTCCGCCAGAAACGCCGATCAAGTCATCAGAAACAGAATTGCGTAAAAAGTTATCCGTACCGGCTTCACGCGACCAAATTTCGGTAACCTTGCTTCCAGCCTGATCACCAGAAAGCAGGATATCAACTAAACCATCATTGTTGAAATCACCCCAATCTAATCGACTATCACTCAAAGAGGTTAAGAATGTACCGTCCACAAAATTTAACCCGCCTTCATTACGATAAAGACGGCACCGCGCCCCTAGAGAGCCTTCACCGGAAAGGAGTACGTCTAAGCGACCATCCTTATCATAATCTAGTAAATGAAGCTCACCATTTTGTAATTGGTCAAAAGCATTTTGGACCGATTCGTCGGCCGCAACAAAACCATTACCAGATTCATTGAGGTAAACTCGTGTGCTAGCTATGCCATTTGCATCTGAGCCACTTATAATGAGATCCATGTCTCCATCGTTGTCGAGATCACCAGCAGCGGCATCCCCTTGCGAGAGAGGAAGTAAATTTGCCGACCAATCAAGATTGTTGAGCAATTTGTCATCACGATTCAGATAGACGAGAGAACGAGGAGCACCTAGGGCATCTCGGCCCATGTGGAAGATGTCAATCTGTCCATCTAGGTCAAAGTCCCCCCAAGCAAAACTACTTTGCTCCAAGGAAACTACCTTTGAAAGCGTATCTTCTCTAAACTGTCCATTGATGTTGTGATAAAGAAGTGTAGTCAGTCCTCCAGCTGTTTGGCCTGTCAGGATCAAGTCTGGGCGATTGTCGTTTTGGTAGTAGTCAGCGAGGATGATATCCCCATTGTATATTCCGGCTGGTACCCCTCCGGGGAACGCTCCGCCGGTTTCTTCGGTAATCGCACTAGGCTCAAAGGGGAAGTTGGTCGTGTCAGAAAACATGGAGGCTTCCCAGTCAGGTCCGATCGCCTGTACCCGACAGCGATAGTTACCAAATTCAAGCCCGAAGATGGTCATACTGTGCTGCATGCCGACATTTCCAGGCCCAACAACTTGTCGGAGCCCAGTAGCTAGGTCTGCCATAGGCGTAACGATCAAGCTACCATCATCTACTTTTTCGAGGTAGAGGTTGTAGGTATAGGTTCCTGCCTCAGCATCAGCAGGTGGTGCCCAACTAAACTCCGCAAACAAACCGGTAGCCTTGACTTGAGGCTTACCGGGCGCACTCGGTACTCGATTGGCCGTTCCTTCGACATTGCGATAAAGTTTAAGGCCTTGGTTAGGTGTATTGTCTGTACGACCAGCCAACAAGAGGTCCAATTTGCCATCCAGATCATAATCCCCCCAAGCAGCGGCACTCAGATTCAAGTCAAAAATCGGGTCGCTTGCTTCTAAGTCAGGGCTAAAGCTAGCCGTTCCGTTGGAAGCATATACGCTGGAATTTTGGGTATTGGGTAGCGTTGAACTTTTACCACTGATAAACAAATCAACTAGGCCACTGGCATCATCATTATAGTCTCCAAGCGCCACGGTGCCCCCGCTGAGATCATCCAGACTATTTGTGCTGGCCGTAAAACCAGTTCCCATCTCATTGAGGTAGATTTCGGTGGCAGGAATATTAGAAGGCCCTTCTCCCATGATGACAATGTCCAATAATTGATCATCATTGAGATCGTAAATAGCCAATTCACTGTTTTGCAGACCGGCAATGAGTGGGTCTTGGAGGGCCGCGAAATTATTTTCTCCTTGGTTGTAATAGACTTCGAGGATCAGATCGGTATCTCCTTCGCCACAGATTACGATATCAAAGAGTTGATCGCGATTGACATCCACGATCTCGACGTCTCCGTTTCTGACATTTTCTAGATTCAGGTTTTGGATCCCAAAACTTCCCTCACCGTTATTGATAAAAACTTGAGTTGAGGGACTTCCATTCGCATCTCCGGTAAAGATCACATCGGCACTCCCATCATTGTTTAAATCTCCCCAAGCGATAGCAGCTTGAGATACATTTTGGATAGGCATGATCATCAAATCAAAGCCAGCTCCATTATTGGTATATAGAGCCGAAAATCCATTATTGCTCGCGTTTTTACCCGCTAAAGCAAGGTCAGGATCGCCATCATTGTCAAAGTCGTTGACCGCTAGATCACCTTCGGAGATGGCTGTCAAGTTTGCACTCCAAGCCGCATCCTCTTCAAATAAGCCGTTTTCATTGATCAGTACTCCGATGTAAGCAGGAGCGTTATTGGAACTACCCGCAGCGATGATATCTAAATCGCCATCTACATCGACATCCACCCAAACCAAGGAAGCGGCTTCTAAGCCTGTGGGCACACTCTGGCCAAAGCTGAGCGCACTCATATCTACAAAGTGGGGCTGAACGTAGTCAATACTCTGTTCGGCAGTAAAAGGTCCCCCCTCAAAGTCTCCATCTACGGCTTGTACCGCCGCATAATAAGTGATTTCCTCCAAGCTATGGACGCTAAAGCTATTGCGTTTGCCGACATTACCATTGGCCACGATCCTTCGGTATCCATTGGCATTATCGCTATGCGAACGGATCTTATCGTTCCCCACAGGGGCATCTCCCATATACAAATTATAGCTAAAGTCAGGCCCTAAAGAATTCCAACTGATCACGATAGAATCCTCTTGCTGAGTAATATTGAAACCCGTAATCGCAGGCGGAGTCGTCGGGTTACCCAAATCAATATTGCGATAAAGTTGGGTGATACGACTAAAGGGACCCGAAAGGGCAGATTCACCGGCAATCAAAAAGTCCAGTTTACCATCTAGATCAAAATCTCCTAGGCCGATGCTCCCATCAAGGGTAGGACGGAGGTAATCAGAAGTTTCTGCATCGCGGATGAAAGTACCGCTATTGTTGCTATAAACATGAGTTTGAGGCTGGTTGGCGTCATCCACCCCCGTAATGATGACATCAGGGCGACCATCATTATTGTAGTCCCCAAAGACCGCATCACCATTATTGAGTTCATCCAATTGTTGACCGGGGTTGGTGACGAAGTTCTGCTGCGCAGCATTATATCTCAATACTTGAGCAAATGAGTTGGGTCCTGTTTTACCGGTCAATAAGACATCCATCAAGCCATCTTGATTGACATCGCCCAAACTCAGACGACTATTTACCAATCCGGTAAGATTACTTCCCGTCAAGGCAGTAAAACCAGGCGTTTGAAAGCCTTGGTTGATATAAACCTCCGTAACGCCATTGACCGTGCCATCATCGCCACTGACTACTAAATCGAGGTAGGTATCGCCATTGATATCGCCCCATTCAAGATCTCCATTGTAAAGCTGGGCGAGACCAAAGTTTTGTGCTACGAGGCTCCCATTATCATTGCGGAATATTTTGGTGTAGGGCTGAGGCGAATTGGCCAAGCTGCCCATAATGGCCAAGTCAAGGTCCCCATCATGGTCATAATCCCCCCAATCGACAGCACCACGATGCAGTGGTGGTACTCCACTTACGGGGAAACTAATAGGGGAAAGTTGGCCACTACCGTTGTTTTGATAGTAACGTAAGGTCGGGCTAGCGGAAGCACCACCAGAAGCCGCATCCCCGATCACGATGAGATCGAGATAACCATCCCCATTGAAATCCCCCCAATCAGCTGCGGCATGGCGCAAGCCTACGATAGTGTTGACGGGATCTTGGATATAGGTACCATCTACTTGACGTTGGTATAGCAAGCCAATGTTGTTAGAAACATCTCCTCCCAACACTAAGAATTCTAATTCACCGTCATTGTCGTAGTCCGCCATATTGACCTCTGCGTCCCAAAGGCCAGGAAAACCATTAGCTGTGGGTCCAGTCGTGCTACTGACATTGACAAAGGCAGGGTTGACAAAGTTAATGCTGCGCTTAGCGGGGAAGCCAGAAGCTTCAAAATCCTGATCTATGGTTTGTACTGACCACTGATAAGTATTGTCGGCTAAGTCGGCGATTTTCCACTTAATGGTATCATCGCCTCCAGCGATAGCCTGATCCACAATCCGGCGATAGCCCGTAATGAGATCAGACATAGGAGAAATGACCGCAGCGTTCGACGCAGTCGTACCCATACATAACTGATAGCTGAGTCCCTTGACTTGAGCGGCATTGAAGCCACTTGGAGGTGTCCATTGTACAATCAAGGTGTCCCCTACTATGGATTCGCTCAAATTTTCGGGCAGTCCAGGAAGGAAGTTTTGATTGGTTGAATCAATATTTTGATACCAATGTATGACCGGACTCAGCGGCCCAGCACTCGTAGTACCCGCCAACACGATATCTAATTTACCATCTTGATCAAAATCACCCCAAATGCCTTCACTCCCTTGACTGACATTTTGCAAGGCTAAGGCAGGAAATAGGCTACTCACATAATTGCTACCATCAAAGCTATATAAAGCCGTAGAATCTGCGTTGGTACTGGTACTACCGGTTTGCAATAAGTCCGGCCGACCGTCATCATCATAGTCGCCCCACGCAAGGCTACCTGCTCGTAAGCCAGCAATACTCTGATCTATATTGTATTGATTGGCGTTGATATTGAAGTTGAGCAAGACCCCTTCTAGGGTGCTGCCACCATTTAGGCCCGAGACTGCGATGTCAGGATAACCATCGAAGTTATAATCTACCACTGCGAGGGCTGCTTGACCTAAGGCAGGGATATTATTGGCAATTAAAGCGGTAACGTCATTAAAATTATCATTACCGTCATTGCGGTAGAGGGCTTTTTCGGGGACGTTATTGGTCTGGTTACCGATGAGCAGAAGATCTAGGAAACCGTCTTTATCATAGTCTAACCACTGGAGTCCACCTTCTTTAAGGCCTAGCAACGGCACGCCTAAATCTGAAAAGGTATTATCGCCATTGTTGCGGTAGATTTTAGTAGCGGCAGCTGAGCCATCGTTGCCCATCAAAGCAAAATCTAGATCGCCATCATAATCATAATCACCCCAGTCTATGGTACTCTGATACAATCCTAGTATGGAGCTAGCAATCGGTACGAAAGTGCCAGCCTGATTTTCGAGGATCAAGCTTCGCTCAACGCTACTGTTGTCTCGCCCGCTCATGATCAAGTCTAAATCTTGGTCTTGATCAATGTCGGCCCAAGCGATATCTCCTTCGGCCAATTGGGGTAGGTTCGCGCTGAGAGTGTCAAAGCCACTGCCCGTTTTTTCATATATACGGCTAAAGGCATTGCCACCACCATCTTCACCCATAATGGCCAAATCCAAGTCTCCATCATTGCTGTAGTCTCCCCAAGCCATAGCCACATAGTTGAGTCCAGGTGGGATGAAGGGTAGAAGACTTTGGGTTTGTTGCTGAAAAGAGGGGGGAAGATAATCAAAGCTCGCGGTAGCCGTGAAAGGCCCTCCTTCATAGTCAGAGGTGATGGCTTGCACCGCCCAATCGTAAGTGCCAGGGGCTAAATCGACAAGTCGGAAGCGAGTAGTATCATGTACAGAAGCAAATTTGACCACTTGGCGCCATCCGTTAGGGACTTCGGATTCGGGGGATACGACTTGAGTGCCGCTGCGCCGAACGCTCACATTATAAGACAGGCTCTTGATAGGTAAACTGTATATCGCAGGGGGATTCCAGTCGAGAATCACTTCATTGCCGATCACTTGAGCACTTAGGCCAGAAGGTTGTGGCGGCGACACTTGAGGATTGGCATTGATGTTTTGTAAGATGGCCAAAGCCCCTCCGTTGCCTAAGCCGCTAAAGCCCGCAATGGCTAGGTCAATCCGGCCATCCTCGTCATAGTCGCCCCAAGCTACACTACTATTTTTCCCCACTTCAGGAAAGGGAACGGCCGCAATGGGATCATCTACAAAATTACTGCCGGGGAGAGCGGGATCATAAATCAAGAACCGTGCATCTGTGGAATTATCACCGAGGTCCTCTCCTACCATTGCAATGTCGAGATAACCATCATGATTAAAGTCGGCCCAGTCAGCAGAGCCCTTTTCAAGGAATGGGATATTTTGAAAAAAGGCGAAGGTATTATTGGTGGTGTTACGGATTACTTCGGCTCGTCCGGTCCCGACGAAGAGTTCACCGGAGGTGATCAAATCAACCCAACCATCCGCATCAAAATCACCGGCTTCTAAGCTACCGCCTAATATCTTTTGCCCTGGCAGGCTCACCACATTAAAGCCTCCATTTTGGTCGTTGCTATAAATCCGCTTGTAAACTAAGTTGGCGTCTCGTCCCTGAATCGCAAAATCTAACCAACCATCATTGTTGAAGTCGGCCCAAACAGCAGCAGAGCTAAACATATCCATTAAAGTAGTAGAGATAGGGTCTAGGACAAAGGATAGATTACCAGGTGTACTTTGGTTGAGATACAGCTCGGTGATGGGATTTCCGCTCCGATTACCAGTCATCAATATATCAGGCAGACCATCATTATTGTAATCCCCAAAGAGGGCTTCTCCATCGCTGATTCCGCCACCGGGAACGCTGAAGATATCCCCCACATTGATGCCTCCAAAGGTAGCCCCTTGGCCCGCTTGGATATCACGATAGACTTTACAAATGGGTCCAGAATTGGTTTCTCCGGCAATCAGGATGTCTATATCACCATCATTATCAGCGTCGGCCAAATCGATGCTACCAAAACGAACGGGATCAATATTGCCATTGATATTGATGTCTTGGGTAAAGATGCCTCCATCTTGCTCCAAAAAGTATACCCCATAATCGCTGGTATTCTCACCGCCAGCAATTAGCAAATCAAGTTCCCCATTTTCGTTGTAGTCTCCCCATCGCAGATAAGCATCTTCAAAGTTCTGCAAAGCGGTAGGCAATACTACATTGGTAGTCTGATTGAGAAAGCTCGGATCATCATAAAAGAATGAGCCTCCTCTTACGAAATTAGAACCTTCAAAATCTTGATCAATGGCTTGTACTCCCCAATAATAAGTGGTGTTAGGAGCAAGCTCTTTGAGCAGATACTCGGTACGACTAAAGGCATTGCCCAATTTGACGATGCGACGATAACCGTCAGTGGTATCTGCCAAGGGGCTGAGTGAAACTGCTGCTGGAGGAACAGTATCGACATATATGTTGTAGGTATATCCGGATTGGACGCCTGCTGGCAGGCCAGCTGCCGCTAGAGATGGGTCCCATTCCAATAAAACGTCAAAACCTTGGAGAGTTGCCGTAAGAGAGCTTTGTGCGGGTGCCAGAGGACTTATGTTAGGAGTAGGATCGATATTGCGATAATATTGATAACTGATGCTGGGACTTGGGACCAAGTCAATGCCGGTAAGCATCAAGTCCAATTTTTGATCACCGTCGAAATCCGCCCAGAGGGCCGAAGAATTGGCTAATTCAGTATTGGAATTAAATAAATTAGACGAAGCGGTATCTTCCTGATAAAAGGTTTCGAAAGCAGTACCTTGTCGGAAATACAGCCGAGAAGAAGATATCCCACCGGAGGCATTTTCTCCCGTCATGAAGATATCCATCAAGCCATCATCATTGAAGTCGCCTAGGGAAACATCTCCTTTGGCAAAACCTGGTAAGGTCAAGAAATTTAAGCCCGAAGGATTAAAAGCGTTTACAATATCGTTGCCCGTACCATGGAAAATTAATGTCCTGTATGAAGGGATGGGGGAGCCATCTTTTCCAGTAACTACCAGATCGAGTAAACCATCGTTATTGAGATCTCCCCATTCTAGAGAGCTTTCCTCAAGCCCAAAATTATTTCCTGATGGATAGGTATCATTGATATCAAATACACCATCTGAATTACGGAAGACCAAAGTGAGAAAGTCGTTAGTGCCATTGTCCCCTGTAACCGCAAAATCCAAGTCTCCATCATTATCAAAATCAGCCCAACGAGCCTCCCCCGCTACTACACCCGCATCTGCCGAGAGATCAGCGTAGAGGGTAAAGGTAAAGTTACCCTGTGCTAATTGATTTTCGTAGATCTGTAAAATTCTCCCACTAACGGTCTGACCGGTGATAAGAATGTCAATATCACCATCCCCGTCAAAGTCTCCTCCGTCCACACTGCCAGACCTTACCAAGGGGAGGTTGGTAACAATATTATTGGCAATGGAAAAAGAGGTTCCTCCATTGTTTTGAAAGAAGCCAGTGTAATAAGGTTGCGGATTAGGGGGGGAAACATTTCCCTGTCCAGTTATGAGTAAATCGGGATAATTATCATTATTAAAATCATGGATTGCCCCTGCTACATTTTCCAATTCTGGAACTGAAGGAATGTAGAATAATGTGGTATCTCTAAAATTTCCATTTCCATCATTCAGGTACAAGCCTTTGGATCTATTGCCTACCGTCGAACTCGAACCAATCATAATAAAATCTTGGTCACCATCGGCGTCAAAATCTGCGGCATCCATCCAGCCTCTCCAAACTCCTGTCGGAGGAGAAGGCGAAAAACCAGTAAGGGTTACGTCTTGAAAACTTGAGTTATTGGGCAGGACATTGACAATCGTAAAGGTACCTTCGGTAGCGAAGGGAGTACCCTTATAGTTACTTTCGATCCCTTGTACACTCCAGTAATAAGTATTTGCGGGGAGGTTATTGTAAGTTTTGCTAGAGTCGGCAATTTCGCCGCGACGGGCAATAAATCGTTCGCCTGTAAGCAAGTCCGACTCAGCCCCATCTTCATCATCCGTTAGACTGGTTGTACCAAGGTAAATGTTATAACTGAGCGGATTGTTAAATCCAGCGGGTGGAGACCAACTCAAGCTGACCGAATTCCCACTCACCACGGGGGCTTTTAAGGTAGGTACACCAGCCGCAGCAGGGCTACTAACACTCGTTCGCTCAAAAATCTTGGTGGCAGGCGTTCCATTTTCTAAGCCTGCAATAAGGATATCTACGGATTGATCCTCATTAAAGTCGCCAATAGCTAGGGCCGTACCATTGCCAAAGCCTTGCCAAGTATTAGAGTTGTCCGCATTAAAAAAGCCGGAGCCATTATTGTTGCTGTATGCTTGGATAATGCTAGTGGTGCCGTCAAAGCCAGCGATAATGACATCAGGATAGCCGTCGCTCCCTTGATTACCCGCATTGTTACGGTAGTCTCCCCATCTAGCTACTCCATTGCGTATGCCCGTCATAGCGCTATTGACAAGCGAGAAAGTCGTACCCGTATTGCGATAGACTTGGGTCATACCTACTCCCATAGACTCTCCACAGAAAAGCAGGTCTAAGAGACCATCCAAATCATAGTCTCCCCATTGTACACTGCCATTTTTAAAGCCAGGTACACTTAGTGGCTGCAACTGAAATTGGTTGTTACCGAGATTACGCAATACTCGACTGATACTACTACTACCGGTTTCGCCTGTGATCGCAATATCAAGTAAGCCATCCTGATCATAATCCCCCCAATCCATGTCTCCATTAATCACCCCAGAACCACCAAAATTAGTCGTTTGGTTGACCACACTCTCATCTAGTTTGATACCGGTGTTGGTATAAAGGCGGAGTTGGGGACTATTGGTCGGATTGGCTTCATTCCAGCTAAATAGCAGATCAGGATCGCCATCATTATCATAGTCTCCCCATGCAGCAGACGGTTGGGAAGCTATATTGATATCAATACTATTGAAATCGGTGGTAAAATTTGCATTCTTGGAAAAGAACCCACTACCATTGTTCTGGTAAAGTCCTACCTCAAACTGCCCCCCTGCTTTGCTGCCGGCAATGAACAAATCCACATCACCATCATTGTCAAAGTCTGCGGGTGCAATCGTACCATTGTAAACAGGGGTGATAGAATTCGTAAGCCTTTGAAAGGAGGTACCCTGCCGAAGGTAAATATGTACCACAGGAGGCAGTAGGATACTTTGGCGACCAGAATAGATAAAGTCGAGATCACCATCACCTTCTACATCTATCCAACTCACAGCCGCATCTTGTAAATTGAATGGTAAGGTATTATAATTTGTTCCTGCCAACTCAGTAAAGCTTTGCCCGAGGGCAAGGGTTGGCAGGCAGCACAAAAATCCTAATACTAGGTAGAAACAGCCCTTATTTTTTGAAATAGTCAAAATTTGCATTGCGTATCGGTTGGTAAGAATCGCTAGTAGTTAAGATTATCGTTGAGGTAATGGTTCTGGGCGAGGTAATAAGCCCCATCTAACGGCAAAGCCATAAATGATCCCTCCAGCGGCCAATATCGGGGGGAGGTACACCATGTAAGGTGGGTATTGGCGCTTGACAGAAAACTCAGCACTATATGCTTCGATCTCGGTTTTATCGCTCCCGCTGATTTTGAAACGATAACCGTCATCTGCAGCAAGGTTGGAAGGCACTTTCCAGGTGTACTGCAAACCGTTGCTGACCACATCAACCGAATAAAGGAACTTATCATATTGATATAGATCCAACTTTAGACTATCTGTCTGGGCATTGCCGCCATACCACTTAAAAGTAATCGGCTTACCTCTTTTGACAGTCATACCAGTATCTGGTGCACTGATATAAAAATCAGGCAGTGCTTCCACATGAAAAGACACCGAACCTTTAAATCGCCCTAAACCTACTACTGGATTCCACCATACTTCGTGGGCGCCCGCGCGGATACTATCCCCTAGGCTACCACTTAAGGCTTCTAAGGCAACAGTATCTTCTCCAAAAATTCCTCGAATATTGACGGTATAGGTTCGGGCAGCAAATGGGTCTTGTAGATCGTAAGATATTCGGACGCTATCTCCCTGATTTTCAGCTCGAAGATTGGTGATCTCTTGAGCCTGGCCCAATCCACTGTAAAGCAATCCGATTAGGCATAGTAGTATTGTACGGGTCATAATAGTATTTGCGCAGCTATGTGTCTCCCTGTCTTACACGGTGTAAAACAAGGATGCGTTGAGTCTTTAAGGCTGGCCTGCTGAATTTCTATCCCCATTCATCCTGCCAACTAATTCCTCATCTAGTTCTTTGAGACGATAAAGTCTTCAAACCGTCATTCTTCAATCGCATATCTACAAGCTGGCAAATGCCATTTTTTTATGTAAATTGCGCTAACAATCTTAGCAAAAGGCCAAAATTTGTACCTAGCTGCTGAAATTATCCTCCCTCTTCCTGTCCGGTCCAACTTCCATTACCGGGTCAAAGAAGACCAACGAGAAGCGCTCGCAATCGGCAAGCGCGTGCTGGTCAACTTCGGTAAAAGCAAAATTTATACCGGACTTGTCAAGGCTACAAAGGAATTCGAAAATCAAGCGGAATTTGATCGCCTCAAAGAGATCGAAGAAATCTTAGATGAAGAGCCCGTAATCACCCCAAATCAACTCAAACTCTTCAATTGGATCGCTTATTACTATATGTGCACCGAAGGCGAAGTCTTTAAGGCTGCCCTGCCGGTAGGCCTAAAACCAGAAAGTGCTTTGAGGGTAGAAGTTTCCTCCCCAGACTTAGAATGGGAAAATTTACCGCTAGATGATAAAGAGTTTTTGCTTTTAGAGGCTTTGAGTATCCAGCCTCAATTGGGCTTTAAAGAAGTTGCCGAAATCTGGCAAATCAACAATCCCAACCCGAGGCTAAAAACCATGGCTGCTAGAGGCTATATTAAGCTAAGTCAACAGGTCGAACAGCGCTACAAAGCTAAATTCAAAAGCTTCTTGCGACTCCCCGAAGCGCTGCAAAAGGACGAAGCTAAGCTCAAAGCTGCTTTTGACAGCTTAGGCAGAGCCCCTCAACAGGAAAATCTCATGATGCGGGTGACCGAAGCCTTTTTTCAAGGCAAAACGCTACCCAAAACCGAAATCCTTAAAGAACTTGGGATCGGGGGGCAGATCGTCAAGAGCTTAATCAACAAAGCGTTCCTCGAAGAGGAAAAAGTCCAAGTTGATCGCATGGAACTCTACGGGTATAAGCAACATACCAAAGAGATCATCCTTACTCCCCAGCAGGAACGGGTCATGCTTGAAATCAAGACCGGCATCGAAATTCGACCGCGTAAACCCATTTTATTACATGGGATCACGGGTAGTGGCAAAACACACTTATACATTGAGCTGATCAAAGAAGTGCTCGAAGAAGGCAGGCAAATATTGTATTTATTGCCTGAAATCACCTTGACCAAGCAGATTATCGATCGGGTCAAGAGCGCCTTTGGCGAACGTGTGGGTATCTATCATAGCCGATTCAATGATCACGAGCGCGTAGAAATATGGAACAAGGTACGAAAGAGGGAGTATGATATCGTGATTGGGGTACGCTCCTCAGTCTTTCTACCCTTTCAAGATTTAGGGCTCATTGTTGTGGACGAAGAGCACGATCAATCTTTTAAACAACATGAACCAGCCCCTCGCTACAATGCGCGAGATCTAGCGATCTATTACAGTCTCTTGGTAGATTGTCCGGTCATTTTGGGTTCGGCAACCCCTTCATTTGAATCCTATCGCAATGCGCTGGCCGGTAAGTATGTATTTGTAGAATTGCTAGAGCGAGCCACCAAAGCCACCTTACCGCAGATACAAATCGTAGATATGCGGGTCCAGAAAAAAAAGCGCTTAGTGGACGGGGTATTTTCCAAAGTGTTAGAGGATGCTATCGCAGAACGCTTAGCCAAGGGCGAGCAAGTGATCCTCTTTCAAAATCGCCGTGGTTACGCCCCTTATTTGATTTGTGATAGCTGTGGCCACGTACCCCAATGCATTAACTGTGATATCAGCCTTACCTTCCACAAAGAAAAAAAACATCTCCGCTGCCATTATTGCGGCCATACTGATTTTGGAATTGAACAATGCCAAAATTGCGGCAACTACACCCTAAGATGGGCAGGGATAGGTACCGAGCAGATTGCAGAGCAAGTAGCTAGTCGTTTTCCAGACCACGTCGTGGAACGCATGGATCTAGACACCACACGTTCAAAAAACAGTTACCAGCTCATCATCAGTCGCTTTGAAGCCAAACAGGTCGATATTTTGGTGGGGACGCAAATGGTATCCAAAGGTTTGGACTTTGAAAATGTAACCCTAGTAGGCGTCATCAATGCCGATAATATCCTCAGCTTTCCAGACTTTCGCGCCTTTGAACAAGCCTATCAATTATTGACCCAAGTCAGTGGACGCGCTGGCCGAAGTGAGAAGAAAGGGGAGGTATTTATCCAGACCCTTATGCCCGAAAATATAGTGCTGGAGCATTTGCAAAAGCCTTATCGGGATTTTTATGAGCAAGAAATACTAGGCCGTGAGCAATTGGGCTACCCGCCCTATTCACGGGTGATCCGCATTGAGATCAAGCATAAAGATCGACGCTATATTGAGCAAGAAGCCCTAAGATTATACAATCTTTTCAAGCCCCAATTTGGCCCTAACCTCCTTGGCCCAGACTATGCCTTAGTGGCCCGCGTTCGCAATCAGTATCGCATGCAGTTTATGATCAAAATTGGGCGAAAAGTCTCCGCCTCAAAGTTGCGCGAAGCGCTCCATAAACTCATATCCCTTTACTATGAGCAGGCTCCCCAAAAGACCCTGAGGATCATTTTGGATATTGATCCGATGTAATGGCGGTTTTCAACGTTGGGGAAAAAAATGCGTATATTAAGTCAACAAAAAAATTTAGTAGTGGCTGAACTGCTTCAACATATTTTATCTCTGCCCCAAGCAGAGCAACTAGCAATTGTCCAAGCAATTGTTTCTAATCTTCAATCCCAAGATTCGAATAGCGCAGAGCTCCTAGCCAAACAATTTGAATATGCAGAGGGCATTGCCAATGCTCTTGATGCCAAGCAAATGGAACAGATCCCCTTATCTGATTTTCATGAAGAATTGCCAGCGAGGAGCTTGAAAAGAAACGGAGCATGAGTTTTCGACTGTACTTCACTCCTTAAGTATCAGACCAAGCAGAAGAGATAGAATTCTGTTGGGAAGGGCTCTAATCCCTAACTTCCCCCTATGCTGTATTTTTTCGAGTAATAGAAGAATCAAGAGTTGAGATCTTATGTCTTCTCCATCAATCAGTAGATCTGGGGAAATGGACGAGTTAAATTTATCATTATCTTCCCTCCATGAAAACCTCTGTTATCAAGCGAAATTACGATGCAGTACGCAAAAAAACGGGCATCGACTTCGAACAATACAAAGATGAAAGCTGGGGGGAAACCATCGCGAACTTGGTTTTTTTTCCACAATATGCCATCACTAACATCCTCAAAGGGCCAGGGCTATTGATCTTGTTGGTCATCATCATTGCGGTAGTTTGTATGCTTACCGAACATAAAACATTTGGCTTTTTCTTCCTCCTGTTTGGGATATTCTTTGGATTGATTAATGGTTTTTATCTAGGCTGTATTTGGTTTATCCGCTCCTTCGCCAATGATTTGACGGGCCTCCTCAACCTGACCATCCAGAAATCTGGTTCTATCATCACTAGTTTCAATGATCCGGCCCAGAAGAGTGCTTACAAAGCAAGTCTGGTGGATATCGTAAGAGGAGTCGTTTTTTCGCTGATCTTGCCAGAAGTCAATAAGGTAATTGGCAAAAAGGTCCCCCTTATCGGCGGAGTGATTGCATGGATCTCAGGCAAAGCCATTGGTAAGATGGCAGATAGCCTCGAAAATCGCATCCAAGAAACAGGCGAGGAAAATGAAATTTCAGAAAAAGCAGAACCTGCTCAACAATTAGGCGTTCTACAGAAGGTAGAAAAAACAGCTGATAAGGTAGCGGATACTACCTCTAAGATTGCCTCCTTTCCATTTAAGGTCTTATTAGCAATATTTGGTTTTGTGTGGCTAGGTTTTACCGCTCTGCTTTATTGGTCAGCATTTTAAAAAAACGGCCCTACCGAGGTAGGACCGTCATTCTTCGCAAGCTTATAAGCCGGATTCTGTGCGTTCCGCGAAGCGAGACACCTCCATCATTTATCTAGGATGTCAATCACTCGACACCTCAAGCAGCCTACCCTCCGGACTCGGACGGGTCGCCCTTATCCCGCCGAAACAGGAATGCCGGTTTATTTGGCCTTTCAACTCCTGAGGTTTACCTGGCTATTGATGTCGCCACCAATACCGGTGGGCTCTTACCCCACCCTTTCAGCTTTTCCCTCTGCAAGCAGAAGGTAGTTTACTCTCTGTTGCACTTGCTGTTTCTGATTGCTCAGAACCTTCCCGTTAGGAAGCAGGATACCCTATGTTGTCCGGACTTTCCTCATTTCGACTAGTCGAAACGCGATGGAGCCACTTACGAATTATCTTTTTTAGCTACAAACAAAAATCAATTTGCACGAGCATACGAAAATACAAGCTTCTCCGTTAACTAATCAAACTAGCGCACGTATATAAGATAGAATTTAGCTCTTCTTAGATTTTGATGTACAATAAATACGGCCTTACCTCTCGGTAGGGTCGTTTTTTTTAACGGAGAGGTAGCAAACTTACGCCGGTGCGATCAAATTGGACGCTTGGGAAGGGAATACGAATGATGTTGACAGTCTGGAAGAGTGTGCGTAAAAAGGGGGATTTCACCTTTATATTAGCGACATCAAAGTCAAGGCTGAGGTAATATTGTCTGTATTCTCGAGTTTTCCATGTCTGCAGTGGATCCTGATCTAGACGATAATTACCAATCATATCTTCGGCTCCATAGCCAATGGCAAGGTTGAGCCAGCGGGGGTAGATCTCCTTTAAGCGACCTTCTGGCAAAAAGCTGTGTACGCGCACACTGGTCCAAATGACCATGCCATTGTAGTCTTTGAGGATGTATTCGGGCAGACTGCTACCAAATAGCCTCGCATAGTCGGGATCACCAGCATAAGGAGAAGGGAGATAACTATACTTCAGTTGAAGTCGTTCTTCTTGCCAAAGCAACTGATTCGCGGCCATCAGGGAGCTCCCAATGAAGTTAGCCCCAACATCTGACCAAGAGAAGCCCCAAGTTTCGCCAAATCCATCCAAAACTTCGATGCTATTCATCATCATAAAACCAGAAAGCCCGGATACTAAGACAGCCTTTTTGTGTGGCATCCCTGTCCAGCGATAGATACCGTAGATCCAACGACTGCTGGTATAGCCCCCCAGCATATGGCCAACTTTATCCATTTGCTTCCATTCGTGCGAGTCATCAAAAAAGTGAAAGGCACTAAGATCTTCTTGCGAGTACCAAGCGGCCCCCATCAAACCTATAGAAGCACAATATCCGCCCGTTATGATGGCAGAACTCCAATGCTGACGTTTTTTATGGGGTTTGGGAGAAGATTCCCAAAAAGAAAGCTGCAAGGAGTCTTGCGCTAGACTACTCGGCAGGACAAACAAAAGACATAGTAAGGTTGACAGTAAGGACTTTATCAGCATAGCTTGGTAGTATGATTGAAAAGCAATGATACAATCGCCCGAGCCAAGAGGTGGGCTAAAGCAATCACCAAATTTAGGGGTGAAGTCCTTAGAAAAAAGGGTGATTATTTTGGGTCTGTAACACGGATGACCGCTCGCTTGCCTGCAGCAAGGTGATTAGCGATGATCGGATAAACCTTTTTATAGGCAGCAGTGCTTGACCAGATATTACGCTTTACTTCAAGCTGATTTTCTTTCTGAGGATCAGGTTTGAGCCCCACTAATATACATCCTTCGGTATGGGCATCATGATTGCCAATATGGATGAGTACGTATTCAAAGTTGGGGATGTCCCGAATCCAAAGCATGCCTTTGTGCATATCGGGAAACTTATGCCAATAGGCCGCATGTTTGCCGCCTACGGTACGAAGGGTAACATTATAGGTGCCGGCTGGGATACGGGTCTCTTTTTTGACCTTAACTTCGCGGTATTCATCCTCAAGGGTGACGGCAAGCTCTTCACCATCGATATACATTTTGCCCAAGGTATCATGCTTGCCGGAACTGTAGCGGACTACATCGATGACCATTAGGGCTTTATCGTTGGTATCGACCGTAACTCCAGTATTAGCAGCCTCGGGGGCAGCAGCCGGTTGATTGGGCTTGAGTAGATCTGGTCGCATCAAAAAGCCTCGGCTTTTTTGTCCGGTCCCGCCAGCATTTTCTAACATCTTACGAGGATCATCTGACATCAAAGGCAGATCATCCAAAATATGGTCCATAGGCCCTATTTCAGAAGCATCCCCTTCTGTCTCAAAGCCCATCATTTGTTTTAGTTTATCAAGCATTTGGTCTCTAACAATTATTGGGAACCTTAGGCAACAGGCAGACTATCTATGCCTACTGCGGGTAAACTGTCCACTCCCTCAACGTGATTGATATCTTCGGTATAACGGATTAACGCAGGCTGCCCGCTGGCCAAATGGTTAGCGATTTTAGGGTAAACTTTTTTGTAAGCGGCGCCACTACCAACGATCATTCTTTTTTCCTCCAAGGCGCTTTCTTTACGACGGTCGGGCTCTAAGCCTACCAAAAGACAGCCAGAAGTATCTTTATCCGTATTGCCAACGTGGATGAGAATGTACTGGAAGTTAGGTACCTCTCGTACCCAGAGCATACCAATATGGAAATCTTTGAAGCGTCTATCTACTTTGTATCGATTATGAAATCCTCCCACATTCCGAAGGCTCAGTTTATATTTCCCAGGTGGTATGCAGGTATCATGCTTAAGTTTTTCCTCTCGTTTTTCGTCTTCCAAGGTATAAGCGACAAATTTACCGTCTATATACAACTTGCCTAAGGTATCATGCTTCCCAAAGCTATAACGCACTACGTCTATCACCATCCATTTGGGTTGGGGCGCCACCGGCTTAGGTTTAGTCGCTTGATTGACCAGGTTAGGGCGGAGTAAAAATCCTCTGGTTTTGGTTTTTCCTTTATTGCCCTCTTTCGCAGCTTTATAAGCTTTGAGGGCTTCCATTTCGGCTTGTTGATCCAGTAAGTCTCCTGCTTCTTCGTTCATTAAAGGTAAATCAGCAAGGATCGGATCATCTTTAGGATTAGGTTCTTCTTTGGGGCCAAAAAAACGGCTAAATGGACTTTTCATTTCGTTAGGCTGTTTGCATGCGGAATATAGACATTTAAAATATTACTTTTACCCTCCCAACTTCTTTTTAGTATGGCAAAACGTGTTAATATTTCCTCTGGGGTAAGCTGGGAATCCGAAGTGGGTTACTCAAGGGCGGTACGGGTAGGCAACATCATTGAAGTTGCCGGCACCACCGCCGTCGATGGTACTACGGTGATGTTTCCCCATGACCCTTATAATCAAGCCCAATATATTTTGCTCAAAATCGAGCAAGCTTTGATCGATGCTGGCGCCAGTATGGCCGATGTAGTGAGAACCCGTATCTACTTGACAGATATGGAATATTTTCAAGCTGTTGCCAAAGCTCATGGAGAGGTTTTCGCTGAAATTAGGCCAGCTTCCACTATGCTTGAAGTTTACTCTTTGGTCAAAGAAGGCCTAGTGGTAGAAATAGAAGCTAGTGCGATTTTAACCGACTAAGTCATGCATCTAAACGTAGAAATCAAGGCCAAAGCCAGAGACCGAGCCGCCATCGAAGCTTATCTTCAAGCCCATAATGCCGATTTTAGAGGAGTAGATCATCAAGTAGATACTTATTTTGTCGTTCCCGCAGGGAGACTCAAACTACGGGAAGGCAATATCGAAAACAGCCTCATTTTTTATAATCGCCCCGATCAGGCAGGGCCCAAGACCTCAGAAGTTCATCTTTATCACCCCAAAGAAACCCCAAAACTGAGAGCAGTACTTAGTGCTGCCTTGGGGAGTTGGCAGACTGTCAGCAAAGACCGCGCGATCTACTTCATTGACAACGTCAAATTTCATCTCGATCGGGTTGAAGGCCTAGGCGAATTTGTTGAGATTGAGGCCATTGATGTAGATGGCTCCCTTGGAGAACGCCATATCCGGTCCCAATGTGAGCACTATCTCAGAGCCTTTGGCATAAAAGAGGAAGATCTCCTTGAACAATCTTACAGTGACCTCCTAAAGTAACTTTTCAGGCGAAGTCCGTTAAAATATGTGGGAACTAGAAACGTATTTTTAAGGAGACACATAACATTAAGCCTTTACATGAAGTACCGCACGTTAATTTTTAGTCTTTTTTTGATCGCCACCACTAGTCTAGTGGCACAGGATTTTTTTGAAGGAAGTATTCATTTCAAAGTACAAATGAGCGGGGCAGAAGCCGAAATGCTCGCCCTTAATAAGCCCAACAATGAAATGAACATGCACCTCCGCGGAGGCAGCTATATCGTCCAACTTTATGGAGGAGAGTACCCCAAGCAATTTATGTTTGTGGCTGACTCAAATTTTGAATACAGCATCGATATGAGCAATCAGCGTGCCTATCGCTTTTCCCCTCATTCGGATATCAACCGCAATACCCACAAAAACGAAAAGAAAAAAGAGTATATCGCCCAGCCTACTGGCAAAACGGAAACCATCAATGGCGTAGAATGCGAAGAGTTTAAGCTAGTCAAAGAGGGCGTAGTCTTTTTTTACTATGTCAACGATCAGATCAGAGTGGACTTAGCCGCATTTCCCCAACCATGTAGAGCCAAAGCCTCCTTTTTAGTCGATGGACTAGATGGACGTATCCCCCTCAAAACCATCCGTAAAACCAAAGCCATAACCGTAATTACCACGGCAGATAAGGTTACTAGCCGGGAGTTTGATGATTCTCAATTCCTCATTCCTGCAGATTTTGAGGTCAAGATGCGAGATTATCGTTACTAAGTACCTAGACAATAGTATTGAGTATTAAGACCTGGTAAAATGGTTCTACACGGTTCAGGAAGACCGCTTTTCTCTGTACTGAATACTCCCGAAAGCTTTCGGGATACCTTAATACCCAGTACTTAAGAATTGTAACTCTTAGCCTATGCGGATATCGAGGGAGTTACTTATTTTTATCCTCAAATTTGATAATTGTTAATTCGACACTCTCATGGCGGCGCATAACGATTTAGGTATTCAGGGCGAGGAAATTGCAGCTGGCTTTTTGGAAGCCAAGGGATACAATATTCTGGATCGCAATTACCGCTACCAAAAAGGTGAGATCGATATTGTTGCCCTGCGCTTGACCCCTGCAGAAGTAGTTTTTGTAGAGGTAAAAACTCGTTCCAATTCTACGCAGGGCCCTCCCCCAGAAGCGGCCGTGAGTTCTGCGAAGCAGAAAATCCTCTTCAAAGTCGCCGATTCCTACTTATACGAAAAGCAGCTCACCTCTGTCCCCTCTCGCTTCGATATCATCGCCGTTGCGATGGACAATCCCGAGCATCCCATTATACACCATATTGAGGACGCCTTTCGGATGTTTGGCAGTCTTTGAGTTGGCTTATTTATTTTTATAGGGGCTGCTGCGCAGAACGCTCATCTCCCTTATGTTTGGTGCAGGAAGCAGCAAGACCTATATTTGCTCACCCAATAGACATTTATGAACCAAGATCAAATCAAAGGACTCCGTTTACGCGTGCAAACGCTGGGAGACTATCTTTGACGTGGCTGAGAAAGAAGCCCTGATAGAAGAAAAACAAGCCATCACCTTACAGCCTGATTTTTGGGACCATCCCGAAGCTGCGCAAAAAGTCCTCCAAGAAATTGCCGCCCTTAAAGTCTGGACTGATGCTTACAAAGCTGCTATCGAGAAAGTCGGTGAGGTAGAAGTCCTAGCCGAATTTGCCTCCGAAGGAGAAGTAGAGGAATCAGAGGTGGAAACAGCCTTTAAATCAGCAGAACTCGTCATCGAGGAGTTAGAGTTCAAGAAAATGCTCAATCGCCAAGAGGACCGCCTCAATTGTGTATTAGAAATCAATTCCGGTGCAGGTGGAGTAGAAGCCCAAGATTGGGTAGAAATGCTCAAGCGCATGTACACTATGTACGCCGACAAAAATGGCTTTAAATGGTCCTTGATCGATGAGGTCGTAGGAGAAACTGCCGGGCTCAAAAGTACCGAGATTGAAATCATTGGCGATTTTGCTTATGGCTACCTCAAAGGTGAGAAAGGCGTTCACCGCATGGTACGCATCTCCCCTTTCAATGCGCAAGGTAAACGCCAAACTACCTTCGCCTCGGTAGACGTACGACCTATGGTAGATGATACCATCGAGATTGAGCTCAAGCCCGACGAAATTGAAACACAGACCACCCATTCATCCGGTAAGGGAGGACAAAATGTCAATAAGGTCGAGACTGCCGTTCGTCTCAAGCATATTCCTACTGGAATTACCGTATTTTCTCAAACTGAGCGCAGTCAACTGCGCAATAAGGAAAAGGCGACTCAATTACTTAAGTCCAAGTTATACCAGCTGGAGCTGGAAAAGCGTAATGCCGAACGTGCTGATGCCGAAGCAGAGAAAATGAATATCGAGTGGGGTTCGCAAATCCGAAACTATGTCTTCAATCCCTATAAGCAGGTCAAAGACGTACGGACCGAGCTCAAAAGCACTAATCTACAAGACGTAATGGACGGTGAGATTGGCGAGTTCATCAAAGCCTTTTTGATGATGGGATCCTAAACTATTGGATGCAACCCTGAGAGGAAATTGTGGTCAATAGGACACAACAATTTACTCAACAAACAACGCATTCAAATGAAGTACCTCATTTTATCTCTCAGTTTTTTAGCTGCGCTAATCACTTTCAGCGCTTGCGAGCCCATCAGCCTCAATGCCGACGTAGATTACTATCTCGAATTTACAGACTCTAAGCAGGTCGATCAATTAGGCTTTAGCTTTACAGGCGCGAGAGCACTACAAGTTTTTGAAGATGGTAGTGAGGCGATCCGCACAGTTTATTTGTCAGAAACACCATTTACTGTAGATTTTGCCGAGCCAGTAGAACCGCTTCTTTTAGGTAGCTCCGATATCGAGCCAAGCGCCATCAAATCCTTAGATCTATTCTGGTCAGAAGTAAGCGTTACTTTCAAAGGAGAAAAACTAGCTCTTGATTACGAAGCGCTCAGCACGCATGAAGCGGTAATAGATTTTGCCGCCCAAGAAAAAAAGACTGTTACCCTCATCCTTGATTTAGATGCTTCTTTTATCGAGCAGCCTAACGGCAGCTTTATCTTTAAGCCTGTCATCAGCCTTAAGCAATAAGCTCGAATTGGATAAAAAAACAGAGGCTACTCCTGAGCTAGGAGTAGCCTCTTCTATTTGTGTGATATCAAAAGATTTTATCTTTGAATCAACAAGCGTTCGCTTTGCGTACGGATACCATCATTGATCACTACAAAGTAGGTACCTGAGGCTATTTCGGAGATATTGAGTTCATATTGATTATCTCCAATTTGGCCATCAAACTGCTGTTTAAGTACCGCCTGTCCCATCGCGTTCATCACCTTAACTTGGATCGTATGCACCTCTTTTTGCTTGAAGCGCAGGACAACCATATCCTTCGCAGGATTTGGCGCGAGACTTAGCTCTGGCGTAATGAGAGCCGTCGAGCTACGCAGCTCTTGACTGACTAAACGACTACCACAACTACCTTCGTAGATTTTGACATTGCGGAAAACAGAGTTGCCAGCAGACCCAGCATCGTCATCGCAGACAAAGAAGAGACGATTAAATGAGCCTGTATAGGCTGATCCGACTGGGATTGTATAGCTTTTCCAAGCTGTACCACTGTAATCATCATAAGTACCGATTCCCCAATTTTGAGTTCCGTACACTCGGAAAGTACGATTAGAACTAATACTGTTATCACTATCAAACCCAATCCCGTGGATTTCGCCCTGATCCGTACTACGGAAATCAAATTCGATGACCGTATTGGCAGTTACGGTATAGTTGAGTGAAATAGATTTCCACGCATTATTCTGGATTACAAGGGTGCTGCCCCCACCTTGCACACTAAAGGTTCCGTTGTCCTGGGTTCCCCCATAAGGATTGATAGTCGTACTGCTAAAGTCAATGGTTGGACAGCTACTGCCCCCACCGCCAAGACAGAAGTTAGTGGTTTCGGAGCTACCAAAAGCACCACCACTAGCAACCGTAGCACCATCAGCGGTGACGGTATAGCTACCACTGCCGTAAGCACAGCAGATTCCATCGCCATAGCTATCGTTGATGGTGAAGTCATAGCAACCATCATCAAGACAAACCGTTTCGTTGACGGTAGAGCCACTGCCACTAAATCCACTACCGCTTGCTACGGTTGAGCCGCTACCATCGATAATGGTCCAAGAAGTTTCAGACGGATAATTGTCAAGCGTGATGGAAACCGTAACATCTGTACAGCTTCCTCCTCCGCCGCCGCCGGTGTTGTCAACCAAGCTGAGAGCATCAATACAGATGTCTCCCTGCCAGCTATTAGCTGTCGTTGCGTTAAAACGCAAACGAACTTCACTTTGCCCGGCATAAGCACTAAGGTCGATAGTCGCACTATTCCAAGCGCTTCCTTGACTACCAGATTGGGTCCAGACATTGGTCCAACTGCTACCATCGGTGCTTACCTGTAACACCACAGTACCGACAGCATTACCCAGCATATGATACTGAAAACTAAATTCGGGGCTGGTCAGACTGCCTAGGTCAAAGCAAGGTCCGTTGAATATAGTATTCTTACTTGGGTAGTTAGGGCTTGAAGCCTCAACATACATGTAAAAGCTACCTACCGCCGCGCTAGAAGGACCGGTATTGCTAGAAGGGGTTCCACCTGAGCGACGAGTCCAATCAAAATCATCAGCTGTACTTTGGCTCCAGCTACCTGTACCAGATTCAAAGCTTTCGCTATAGGGGAAGCTACTTACAGTCGTAGCACAAGAGCTTCCTCCTCCACCGCCGCCACAGGCGCTAGAATTAGCGAGACTTCCACGGCGCGGACTATTGGCCATTACTGCCTGCATACGATCTTTTTGGTTTTGGGTAAAGATGTTCATACAGTTATCACGACTATAATCCATATAATTTTCTACCATATCAGCATTACCATCACAGGTGGTAGTGTTTGGACAACCACTAGAAGGTCCCTGCTGAGTGGGAGTATCATTACAAAAATCATTGCCGCAAGTAGCGTCTCCCCAGATATGGCGGAGGCCAAAGAAGTGGCCCAATTCGTGCGTTAAGGTACGGCCGGCGTTGAAGATTCCTCCGCTAGGATTAGTATTAGTAGTAGAGCCTACGGAATTAGTAAGTACCACTACCCCATCGGTGCTCGCTGCACCTCCATTGCTACTTAGGCCTCCTAATCCAGAATTGCTCGGGAACTGGGCATAACCGAGTAGTCCACAATTGAGGTCCATCAACCAGATATTGAGATAGTCATTGGGGTTCCACTGAGATTGCGGCTTGATCGTATTATCAATGTAGGTTCTATTGATACTATTGCCAACACAAACTCCATATGGAGGAGCAGTCCAACCTTGACTGTTGCGGTTGATCCGATTGATACCAGGCTCCGCCATAGTGTTGCCGTTTGGATCTACGGTAGCCATACAAAACTCCAGCTCGGAGTCAGCGCCCCGAGGATCACTATTATCACCCGAGGTACCAGCAATCTTACGGAAGTCATTGTTAAGTTGAATGAGCTGTGCATTGATTAAGGCCGCAGAAATATTATCCCCAGCGCCTACTGCCTCCCCATCATGGATAACGTGAAAGACAACCGGAATAGTAGATACAGCTCTGGTGGAATTGTCTTGAGCTTGATAAGCGCGTACGAGCGGGGCGAGCCATTCTTCAAACTCATCTAAAGTCCCCATCTCGGGATACTTTTCACGGAGTTCTCGATCAGCCTCCATGCTTTGGCAATTGCGATGTGTTTGCGCCCATGAAAATGACAGGCCACAAACAACGGCAAGCGCAAAGAGCAAATAGCGTCTTAATTTGTTCATAAAAAGGATATATAAATGTGTGAATGAAAATATCTGGCCCGATGAATATTTCGGGCAGATAAATAAAAGCCTTACCTTCTGGTGTGTGAATCCAGAGGGGAAGTTTACGTACGAAATGTGATTGAATAGCGTAAAAACGCCGGTTTAGTTCTTAATGTTAAAGCGTTTAGTGTGTATGCAAGAATGAAAAAATGAGAATCTCGAAAATCAAAGGTGAACTAATCTGTCTTTATATTAAGGAAAAATGAGCAAGAGTCCAATCCATTTTAGGATAGCGTATTGCTTCTCCTTAAATTTTCTGTAAAGGGGATAATTTTAGATGATGCATAATCTAGGCTAGACTGGTGAACCCAATAAAAAATACCAATCCAACAATAGGACCATAAGCTTCAAGCTACCATTTTCGTGGGTGCCATCCGCTTCGCGGAACGCTTTTTCGGATCAACCTATTGGAGAGCTTGTCAGAGAGAAGCGTTCTGCGAAGCAGACAACTGTAGGGGAGAAAGACTAGACTTAGCCCCTCACTTGTAGCCTATGGTCTATTAGGACTGGTAAAAGATCGTTTTATCTAAAGGCTATTGCTTTTCGAGCATCCTGCTTACGACAGTGTAGGCAGACTCGCAGGCTCCATGCACCGTGGCTTGGTTTGCATCAGAAAGAGCTTCCCCCGCAAAAAATAGTTTTTCTTCTACAGGCGCAAAAAGATCCGCCATGATCTGTGAGCGATCGCCCAGGAAATCATAAGAATAAGCCCCTTGAATATAAGGCTCCGCCGTCCAATTTTGAATAATATGCTGCTTATAATACTGCCTAGCTTGGCCGTCAAAGACTTCGTCTAATTCATCTAAGATCCGCTCTATAATTTTCTCATCTGTCTCTAGCTCCGTATAATCACTCGCCTGTTCGTTGATCGTAAAAAGTCCTAACACATGGCGACTGGTATCCTTGCCAAAAGCAGCATCATAAAAAATCTTATTGTCGCGGAAAGCGGCTTGAATCAATGGGCCAAACATTAAGATGTCGGGGTAGAAGCGTTCCTCAAACTCTATAAAGACCTTGAGAGCATCTCCTACCGTGATGCTTTCTATAGCTTCGGTCTTGCGGCTAGGCAAAGTCGGTCTGAACTCAATACTATCCCCTTGCAAAATTTTGACAGGTACCGTCACAATCACCCTCTCGGCTTCATAGGTTTGAGCGTTCTGCGCAGCAGTCCGTACCAATACCTTGTCGCTTGTATAATCAATCTGATCTACGGGAGCATCGAAAACGATCCGATCAAAAATATCAGGTACGATATAGTTTTCAAGAAAGCCGTACCAAGTAGTGTTTTTGTATTTATACTCACTATAAAAACGCTTAGCCCAGTCCCGAGTCTTTAGGTCTTCGTCTTTCCAAAGAGAAATTTCTTGCGGATTGTACACGATGGTCTCGATCTCCTCATTAGGCTTTTCATTGCCAGCGATTTGATTGAGGATACTAGGATCCGTATGGATCCATTCAGCGCCTAGGTCAATAGGAAAATCTGCAAAACCCTCTATCCGTTTGACTCGGCCGCCAAAGTCTGAAGAAGCTTCTAACACTTCAAAATCTATATTGAGTTTATGGAGCAAATAAGCGGTAGTCAGACCAGCGGCACCAGCCCCAATAATGAGCACCTTGCCCTCAAAGTCTTCTCCGCCAGTGGGAAGGATCAATCCCTCATCTTCACAAGAGGTCAAAATAGAAGCAAGGAGCGGTAACCCGACACCAGCAGCTATACTGCGTTTGATAAATTCGATTCTAGTCATCATAGGAAAATTCGTTTGAAAAAGCCCCGCCCTTTTCGACAGGATATTGGGGCTTACGACAAATCGAAACTAAGTTCGTTGAATTTCCGCTTGAGGGAGTTCGATTGACTCTAAATTCAGCGTACTCGGACCTTTTCCAAGGCAAAAAAAGTCTATTCTGAAGCTTGAGGAGACATTTTGTGTTTTTTCTGGTAGGCAGAGGGGGTCATGCCAACAAACTGCTTAAAGACACTGTAAAAGGTCGATTTGGTATTAAAACCACACTCCAAAGCGATCCCCATGATGCTGTAATGTTCATACTCAGGACTGATTAATCTCTGCTTCACCGTGGCAACGCGGTAGTAATTGACGAAATCAAAAAAGCTCTTACCTTCTTTTTCATTGATAATTTGGGATAGGTAGCTGGCGCTGATATCCAAGCTTTGGCAGAGGTCTCGCAATTGTAAATCACTGTTGAGAAATAGCTTTTCTTGCTGCATCAACTCAAGCAGGTCCTTATGATATTTATCCGTCTTTTTGGAGAGTTGTTTAGACTTTGGCTCAGGATTCGGGCTAAGATCATCTGTGGGGATCGATTGAAAACTCGCACTTCCCAATATCATGGTATAACCCAAACCGAAGAGCAAAAAGGAAAGCCCAAGCGCAACTATCGCAAAAGTAAAATCAGGATCATAGCCGAGCATCCCCTCCAAGAAACTCAGCAACCAAATTAAGCTAATGACAATCAAAGCATAGATAAAAAACTGCAGCCACCATATGTTTTGCTTGGGAATAGTTGAGTAATGTGCGGTCAATTGCTTACGGTACTGCATAATCTTTTGTAAGGAGCGGGGGAGCAAAACAAAACAGCTTACTAAGCCTACTCCTTCACTCAAAATACTCAACACCCAATCTCCCCAGATATAGGGACTTGTTTCAGCCCCATCCCCATACCAAGCGGCAAAAAGAAACTCGCCCAAAATCTCCAAACTAAGCGGCAACAATATCCACCAATCCCACTTGCCAAAGGCTCTATCTGGCCGCAAAAAGTAAACGGTAAAATAATAGACCCCTATCGGGATACTCGAAATCAGATAAAAGGGAATCAACATCAGAAAGGGGTACTGCTCCTCTAAGCCTAGGTACAAAATACTTTCATACAATAAGATGATCGCGGCTCCTATCAAGGCGAAGGCCAAGGCACGGTTCGCTTTCGTTTTTAACCGCTGGTTAAACAACAATATTGCCCCTAGAAAAAGGCCATTGACGCAGGAGAGTAAGAATACCGCGCTCATAAAACCATACAAAGCGGCCTCGTTCATATTTCAAGTATGAAGTAGAAAGTATTAAGTGCAGAGTAAAGAATATTCAGTACCGAGTAGAAAGTATCCCGATAGCTATCGCATAGGCGTCAAGCTAATGGTGTTAACCACGTTTTCTTGCATCCCAAGAAGGATCATACGGCTCCAAACCCACCCCTAGCCCCTCCCAGCAGGGGAAGAATCTATCGATTCGCTTGCGAATTTCCC
>JBCCQN010000020.1:0-61193 GCA_039024315.1 Bacteroidota bacterium | reverse complement strand
TTTTCGGTGCCTCGGGTTACCCAAAAGGTCCCCGTCCGCAAGTGATAGCGACCGGTCATGAGAGAAGCGCGGGTCGGCGCGCAGACTGGACTCACATAAAATTGATCCAGCCTAGTACCCTCCTGAGCTAATTGATCCAATACGGGCGTATCTATCGAATCATTGCCGTGTATTCGTAAATCCCCATAGCCTTGATCATCGCTCAGGATAAAAATAACGTTAGGCGGAGCCGGACTCACTGGCTCTTGACAAGCAAAAAGCACTGTCGCTACAATAAAAAGTAAACCAATCGTGCGCATAGTAGTTGAAATTATTGAAGCTAAATATAAGTTTGCGCGGGCATAGTTTTCCGCTACTATCCAGACTACTAATACTACTTTGATGTCCAATTTTCAAGGAAAAACCGTTTTTATCACAGGTGCTAGCCGTGGGATCGGCAAAGCCATCGGTCTTCGTCTCGCTCGGGAAGGAGCCAATATTGTAATCGCTGCCAAGACAGCAGAGCCTCATCCCAAATTACCAGGTACGATCTATACGGCGGCCGAGGAGATGGAAGCCGCGTGTGGTAAGGCATTGCCGGTAGTAGTTGACATCAGAGAGGAAAGCCTTATCCAAGCTGCGGTAGATAAATGTGTTGAGACCTTTGGCGGGATTGATATTCTTATCAATAATGCTAGTGCGATCTCCCTTACTGGTACCTTGCAAACACCCATGAAGCGCTACGATCTCATGCATCATATCAATACGCGTGGGACTTTTCTGACTTCTAAGCTATGTCTCCCACATTTGCTCAAAGCCGATAATCCGCATGTTCTCAACCTTTCACCTCCACTCAATCTCGATCCTAAATGGTTTGGTACCCACGTTGCCTATACCATGGCCAAGTATGGGATGAGTATGTGCGTGCTCGGTATGGCCGAAGAGTTCAAGGATAAAGTGGCTTTTAATGCTTTGTGGCCTAGAACTGCCATCGCCACTGCAGCCGTCAAAAATGTATTGGGCGGTGACCAAATGATACAGCGTTCGCGGACAGTGGAGATCATGGCTGATGCGGCTTTTTATATTCTAAATCGCGACCATAAGAGCTGTACGGGCAATTTCTTTATCGATGATGATGTTTTGGTAGAGGAAGGAATTACGGATTTGACCCCCTATGCTGTCAATCCTGAGTTTGCCGATGAGTTGATGCCTGATTTCTTTTTGTAGCCGCTTCGCGGAACGCTTAGTTGATTGGTTGAATGATTGATTTGTTGAAGGGTTGAATCTTTGAAACCTTATTCAAACAAATCAACAAATCAACAAATTCGCCACTTTGTGGAACGCTTAGACCTCAAACCAGTAACCCTGCTGTAGTAGGAGTTTATACTTTTTGCGGTCAAATTTGTAAAGGAAAGCTCCTTTCTTCGAAGTGGACTTATCCTTCTTATCAAGCTTTATCAACAATCCGCTAGCAAGCATTTTCTTGCGAAAATTGCGATCATCGATCTTGCGCTGGTAGATCGCTTCGTAAACTTTTAGCAATTGCGGCAGGGTAAATTGGGAGGGCAGCAACTCAAAACCGATGGGGCGATAGCGGGCATACTCTCGCAGCTTTTCGATGGCCATCTTGACCATTTGATTGTGATCGAGGACCAATTGTGGGATCTCGTTGAAGGAAACCCATTGGGCTTCGTGATCGGCAATCTTGATCTCTTGGTTAGCAGTACTTTGGGTCAAACTCCAATAAACTATGGACACCACTCTTGCCCCCGGATCACGCGAAACCGACCCAAAACTATATAGTTGTTCGAGAAATACTTTATCAAGGCCCGTAATATCTTTTAGCACTTTGTGCGCGGCTTCCTCAATAGCTTCGTTTTTTTCTACGATCCTACCGATGAGGGACCATTGTCCAGCCAGAGGTTCTACTTCACGCTTGAATATCAGTAGTTTAAGTTCCCCGTCTTGATAACCAAAGATGACACAGTCGACGGCTAGAAGCAGTTGATTCTCGTGGGCGTAAGTGTTAGGCGGTACCTTGACCATGCTCGGAACTTAGAAAAAAAATCTAAAGAAACTACAAATTGGCCGAAACTTTTGGATAAGATCACAGAACCCTTTATTTTAAACGTACATACTACGCTTATTGCTACTGCTAACTATAAAACAAACTACTAATTCGCTTTCCAGACTAACTAATTCTTTCGCGACTTCATTTTAGCTTCTCCGTCCTACTACTGTATTCGATCAATATTAGGGGAAGACTTTTTAGCACAGGTAACGCTTAAAATTAGACCTAAGGTAAAAACTTGGGTCTAGCCATAGCGCATAAACCAAACTTTTGTTAAATTCTAATAACCTACTATAACTAACTTTTCATTTATGCGAAGAAACTACTACTACTCGCTTTTGCTGGTGTTGTTGCTTTGCCTTTTTGGCTTTGGCAGTGGCATTGCGAGTGTTTCGGCTAGCCCGACACCGCCAGTAGAAGAACCGCTGCTCGCTTCGGTATCTGGTACCGTACGGGCAAGCGACACTAACGAGCCTCTTGGAGGGGCAACTGTTTCGATCCTGGGTACTACCCGAGGAGTCATCACTGACAATGGAGGAAAATTTACCTTAGAGGTGGAGAATCCTTCTAGTGCTACCTTAATCATTTCTTACATTGGCTACAAGAAGATTGAATTCCCACTCAACGGCCAAACGACTGTTGAGATCAGTATGGATCCAGATTATGCCCAATTGGAAGAGGTAGTCGTAACGGGCTATGGGGTACAAAAGAAAGAAAACTTGACCGGTGCGGTTGGAGTAGTCTCTGCAGACGCGATTGAGGCTCGGCCTATCACCAATGCTTCCCAAAGTTTGCAAGGTCAGGTCAGCGGTGTTTGGGTCAATCAAAACTCTGGGGAACCAGGTCAGGACGATGCAACCATTCGTATCCGTGGGGTCGGTACCCTCAATGACCCGAATCCCCTAATTCTAGTAGATGGTATTGAAGCTCCCTTTGGCAATATCGACCCCAACGATATCGAGAGTATTACAGTACTCAAAGATGCTGCATCTTCGGCTATCTACGGCTCTCGTGCGGCCAATGGGGTAGTATTGATTACCACCAAACGTGGGCAGCGTAATGCCAAACCTCAAATTAGCTACAGTGGCTACGGCGGTATCACCCAAGTAAATAATGTCCCAGACTTTGTTTGGAATTCGCAGCAGTTTATGCAGCTGCGAAACGAAGCAGATTTAAATTCGGGTAACCCAGCGCTCTATCCTGCTGACGTTGTGGCTAAGTTTAGTGATGCCAATAATCCTAATTATAATACTAACTGGTATGATGCGGTATTTAGAAATGCTCCTATCCAACAGCATAATGTTTCTATCCGTGGAGGTAGCGCAAATACAAACTTTAACCTTTCGGTAGGTTATCTGAATCAAGCATCTGTAGTTGAGTTTACCGAAGGTTCACAACGCTACAACGTCCGTTTAAATATTGATACCAGAGTTGCAGATAACTTTACGGTTGGTACTAGCCTTTATGTTAGTCGCCAAGAATCAAATCTTGACGCCGTAGAGCAAGATGGTGGTATATTGGCGCGGGCGACTCGATTGGGTCCTAATTTCCCTGCTTTTGACAGTGAAGGGCGTATTGCTGACCGTAGTCGTGATATCGATGCGATTGAGCTCTCTACTCCAAATATTCTTGCAGAGATTCAGGCTCTCAATCGTCAATTGATTGATAGCCGTATGTTAGGGAATATATATGCTGAGTACGAAATCATTGAAGGATTGAAGGTAAGAGCCACTTTTGCGGCGAACTATCGTACTGATGACAATACTTTCTTCAATAAGAGCGTGCCTACCTTCGACTGGGAAACTGGGGATCGTGGTTTGATTTGGGTTGAAAACCGTTCTCTACGTAATGAGTACACTGAGAGCTTAAATTTGACTTCTTGGCTACAGGCTACTTATGAAAAGACTTTTGGTGCCAATGCGATTACTATAATCGGTGGTATCAACCAAGAGAGTTCTGATACCCGTTTTTATGGTGCCTCTCGTATTCAGATTCCTTCTAACTCTCTCCCTGCTTTGAGCACGGGTAACCCTGAAACCTCTACTAATTTTGGTGGTCAGACTCAGTGGGCGCTACGTTCTTTCTTTGGACGTTTCAACTATGCCTACGCTGATAAATACCTATTTGAGTTTAACATCCGTCGTGATGGTTCTTCTCGCTTTGGTGCGAACAACCGTTGGGCTACTTTCCCCTCTTTTTCTGCTGGTTGGGTAGTATCTCGTGAGGAGTTTATGAAAAATATCTCTGCGATTGACTTCTTGAAGATTCGTGCTTCTTGGGGGCAGTTAGGTAACCAAAACATCGGTAACTATCCATTTGCAGCTGCGATTTCTTTTGATCCGGCCTACTCTTTTGGGGGCTCTATTGTGGGTGCTGCGGCTCAGACTTCTTTGGGTAACCCTGACATCCGTTGGGAAACTACTACTCAGACTGATATCGGTATCAACTTAGGCCTCTTTGAAGGACGAGTAAATATCGAAGCTGACTTCTTTAATCGGGTTGCTGACGATATCCTCTTTGATCAAATCAATCCTGGGGTAACCGGTGTACGTACGCCTACTACGGTAAATATCGCTAAGGTGCAAAATAGAGGCTGGGAATTAGGTATCAACCTCGCTCAAAATATTGGTGATTTGAGAATCCGTGTGGGAGGTAACGTAACAAACGTTGTCAGTGAGGTATTACAGATTGATCCAGACCTCACGGGCGAGGCCGACCGTGTACTACAAGGTGCCTTCATTATTCAGCGTGGTTCTCCTGTCAACGCCCTTTATGGTCTGGATGCTATCGGTATCTTCCAAAGTCAAGAAGAGATTGACAACGCTCCTGATCAGTCTGCTTTCGGTACACCAACTCCTGGCGACCTTCGCTATGCTGATCAAAACGGAGATGGCTTGATTACGATTGACGACAGAATCGTTCTGGGACAGGATAACCCAACTTGGCTCTATGGTGCAAACATCAGTTTTGACTATAAAGGCTTTGACCTAGCGGCCTTGTTCCAAGGTATTGCCGATGCCCAGACTTTTGAGACTTCGCGTTTCTATGCACCATTTCAAAATAGTGGTGGGGTTGCTACTATCTGGGAAGATCGCTGGACGCCAGAAAATCCAGATGCGACCCTACCCAAGATCCGTATCGGTCAGTCTGGTATCAACTACAATGTAACGCATGACTGGTGGATGACTTCTCGTGATTATTTCCGCCTCAAAAACCTCCAGTTTGGTTACAATTTCCCGCCTGCTATGTTTGAAAACAACTTCATCCGCAGTATCCGCGTTTTTGTCAATGGTACTAACCTTTGGACTGTCAGCGACTATGTGGGCTTTGATCCAGAGCGTGCCGAACGTAACACTAATGGTGGCTCAGGCTATCCACAGTTGAAAATTTTCACTGCTGGTGTTAACTTTAAGTTCTAAAACCTACTTTCATCTTATTCATAATGAGAAACTTACTTAAACTCGCGAGCATGCTGTTGCTAGTCTTCAGCCTCGTATCCTGCGACGGAGACTTCCTGACCAGGAACCCAATCGACCAGGGTAGTGTAGATGGCTTCTTCGAAACTGAGGAAGACGTATTACGCGCCGTAAATGGTATCTATGATGTATTCCAGGGTAGTATCTGGGGTGGTTCATTTTACTGGGGGCAAGCGCCTCACCTAGATATGTTGACTGAAAATGCGGTTGGTTGCTGCCCTTGGGAGCAACAATACACTACCATTGCACAAGGTCAGCATACCCCAACTACTGGTGGTATCATCAATATGAAATGGGACTTTGGTTATGAAGGAATCTTCCGCGCCAATTCTGTCCTAGAGAACATTGACAAAGTTACAATGGCCGATGCCGATAAAACCAAGCTGATCGCGGAAGCGCGCTTTTTACGTGCTCATATTCACGCTGAGCTGGTAAAGCATTTTGGTGATGTACCCTTGGCTACTAAGGTATTTACCCGAGAAGAAGGCCTTGCCGTAACACGTACTCCTAAAGCTGATGTATTGAACGCTATTTATGAGGATTTTGACTTTGCCGAAGCAAATTTAGATACGGAGCCATTCCGTGGTGAAATCGGACGTCCTACTAAACAATCAGCCATCGCCTTCAAAGTTCGCTACAAGCTATTCTTTGGCGACAATGCCGGGGCTGTTGCTGAAGCGAGAAAGCTTATGGATATGTCTGCTTCTAATCCTGATATGATAGGTCTAGAAGATGAATTTGGACAGGTCTTCAACGAAAATAATGAAAACAACAAAGAGGTCCTCTTTGATATCCAATTTGTAGAAGGTACTCAGGGAGAAGGAAACTTTATTCAGGTTGCTACTGCTCCTGGACCAGAAGGAACTCCTGGTAATGGCTGGGGCTCACTTACCCCCTTAGATGGTATTGCGGATGCTTTCGAAATGACAGATGGATTGTCGATTGATGATTCACCACTTTTTGATCCTAATGATCCCTATGAAAATCGTGATCCACGTATGATGGAGACCTTGTTCATCCCTGGTAAGTCAACTTGGAGAGGGGAGCTTTACTCTGAGACACTGTCTGGCTTTTCTCCTTTCTTTGCGATTCGTAAGTATGTAGATCAAGATGCTACTATCGGTGAAAATGGCTGTTCTTGTAATGAGCACAACGTCATTTTGATCCGCTATGCTGACATACTCTTGATGTTTGCTGAAGCAGAAAATGAGCAAAACGGTCCTTCAAACGAAGTTTATGAAGCTGTCAACGCAGTTCGTACGCGTGCGGGGATGCCTGAGCTAGCAGCTGGTTTGGACCAAGAAGGAATGCGCCAAGCCATCCGTCAAGAGCGTCATGTTGAGTTTGCTTTCGAAGGCCTACATTACTATGATCTTATCCGTTGGGGTACTGCTGCTGATGTGATCCCTCAAGCGACGCTTTTTGGTGAGTCCCGTGATGCTCGTGCCTTTACCACTGGTAAGCATGAGTTATGGCCAATTCCTCAAAAAGAAATTGATCTCAACCCAGGACTGACTCAAAACCCTGGCTACTAAATTTAGCCCAAATTTTTTGTACGATATGATTGGAAAAGGAGCTTGCTCCTTTTCCAATTTCCCTATTATTCCTTCCCATATCGGTAAGGTCCCAGCCTTCTGTTTCATCTTTCCTCTATTATGCGAAAAACATTTGCTTTCTGTTTTCTGCTTAGCTACCTCATGGGCTTCGGGCAAACTGCTTTTACTGATGTCTCGGCCGAAGCAGGTATCAACCATGCCTTCGAAGTTGACCTTGCCACTTTTGGTGGAGGGGCTGCCGTTTTAGATTTTGATCTGGACGGATATGAAGATCTGTATGTCACGGGTGGTAATGCGCCTGATGCGCTTTACCGCAATAATGGAGACGGTACGTTTACCAATGTGTTTGAGGGTGCCGGCTTCAGCCGAACGCTTGAAATCCACACCCAAGGTGCTGCCGCGGCTGATATTAATCGAGATGGCTACAAAGATTTACTCATCACTAGTATGAATTTCATCGATGAGAACCGTACCATCGCGCCTAATCTACTCTACCTCAATCAAGGCGATGGCAGCTTTTTAGAGGTTACCGAAGCTTGGGGCTTGGAAGATTTTCGCTCCAATAGTATGGGGGCTTCCTTTGGCGATGTAAATGCAGATGGATTTCCCGATCTCTTTATCGCCAACTATTATGACAGTGCACCAACGGGTATTTCCTTTTACAATGGCAATACTATTACCAACTCTTTCGTGCCTGCAAGGGATTTTTTGTTTATCAATGCTGGGGGGCGCAACTTTTTCCTCGCTAATGACTTATATGGTTTGGATTACTCTGGTTTTGGCTTTGCAGGCTTATTCACAGATTTCAACAACGATCAAAATCTAGACCTCCACATTGTCAACGATTTTGGTTTTAAGATTACGCCCAATCTTATGTTTCGCAACGATTATCCAGCTCCCAAAATGACAAATCGAGCTTTTTCTTTAGAGCTCAACTTTGGTATGAATGCTATGGGTAATGCCGCCACAGATTACAATAATGATGGTTGGATGGACTATTATGTTACCAATCTTGGGACGGGACTTTTTGCGATCAGTGATGCTGAGGGTTCGGAATTTATTGATGGAGGCCAAGAAACGGGTTTAGCCCTATCGGTGATAGATGATTCTCTATACTCAGGTCTTCCGATAAGTTGGGGAGCCAATTTTTTTGATTATGATCACGACATGGATCAGGATCTCTTCGTCTGTAATGGGGCCCTAAATCCGGATATTCGGTTTAACCCCAATCTGTTTTTTGAATCACAGGAGGGACAATTCACCGAGAAAGCAAGTGAGGTGGGGCTCAATGATTATAGTATAGGTCGGGGCTCTGTGGTGTTTGACTTCGACAATGATGGGGATATGGATATTTTCACGGTCAATCAAAAGCCCAAAGATCCAAATGCTCTCTTTCCCAATCCTCGGAGCCGCTTATTCCGCAATGACGCTGCTAATGGCAATTGGCTTAAGGTAAGTCTAGAAGGTGTCAATGCTACTAAACACGGTATTGGGGCACGCATAGAGTTGATCGTTGACGGAACGCTCCTCATGAAAGAAATTTACGCCGGTTCTAGTCATTTGTCATCTAATTCGACGATCGCTCATTTTGGATTAGGTACCCAAAGCGAGATCGAAACTTTGACCGTCAAATGGCCGGGCGGGCATACGCAAGTGCTAACTAATGTTGCGGTTAATCAACACATTAAGATCCAAGAAGATAGCTCTCCTCAGCTTTATAATGAAGATATTTTAGAATTTATCCCTTCGGAATTCCAAGATGGAGTGCGTATTCGCTATCAATTAGCGGGTGCAGAAAGCCAATTAGAAGAAGTGAGCGTTTATAGCTTGGAAGGGAAAAGAGTTCAGCTCATTACTGACTTCCCTAATACGAAAGCGGGTTTTATTTATTGGCAAGCAGATGCCGGCCTAGCTTCGGGGATTTATTTTGTGAGAGTACGCAGTACTAATGGCACTACTACCCAAAAAGTAATCAAATACTAATGCGTTGCAACTGGCAATATGGACTTATCTGTCTGAGTATTTTACTCATACAATTCCAGACTTTGGCTGCCCAAAACCTATTGCCAGACGGGGATTTTGAAGAGCTGAGTACCTCGCTCTGTAAATCCCCCAGCCAACAAATGTTTGATAATCCTTATTGGTATCCATTAGAAGCGACACCTGATCTTTTTATTAAAGGTTGTCCTATCAATACCAATGGATCTTTTTTTTGGGATGCAAGCCTAAGCGCGTACTCGGGTAAGAATTTTGCGGGTTTAAACAGTCGCTGGAATTCTAATGGCACTTATGTCGCAGAAGGAATTGCCACTCCTTTAACGCAACCCCTCAAGGCAGGAACTCCCTATTTTTTAGAATTTGCCGTCCGCAATCGAGGTGCCTACGAAGGAGCTGTTAATTCAGCTTCATTATGTGCCTTAAATCCGGACCGTCACATCGACATTTATGGGCATACAGACAGTATTTTTGTCTTTAAAAATACTTCCAATGGCACCTCCACTACAAATGCTCATCTCTTGAAAGAGGTTCGATCCCAAGATTTGGATAGTAAAATGGAGGGAAAGTGGGAAGTAATCTCAGCCTGCTTTGTAGCTCAAGGGGGAGAGCGTTTTGTTGCTATCATGATGCCATTAGGCACTTTTGGGCCGCTACCTGCCTGTGCTAGTACGCAAGCGAGTAGTGGCGTTTTTCACTCCTTCTATTTTAACATTGATTCGCTAAGTCTGATTGAACTGCCCAAGGAGATTGTGATCGAAAAAGGTGTCTGCGAATTTGAAGAACTTGAAGTGAACTTATTATTAGAGCTAGACTTTTCACTCAAAAACGAAGCTACTTATGTGTGGGAGGATGGCTTTATGGGCCCTGAGAGGCGCTTGCCTGAAAATATAGAGTATCGTCTGGAAGCACAATTTGATTGTGGGAGAGTACCCATCATCATCAAGCCGCAAGTTAGAAATTGCAATCAGGTAGTCTATATGCCAACCGCTTTTAGTCCCAACGGAGATGGGCTTAACGACAGTTTTTCCCCCTTTTTTGATCCCACCTTCTCGGTGGAACGCTTCGACTTTCGGATTTACAATCGTTGGGGGAGGATTGTCTTTCAGACGAACGATCCTACCCAAGCTTGGACAGCAAATGGCCAGAGACAAGCGTTCCCCGAAGGGGCATATATCTGGAAACTTGACTGTACCCTCGGAGTGCTTGGGCAAAATCAACGCCTCCAAAAATCCGGCTCTGTGTTGCTAATGCGTTAAGCGCCGCTTACTCAATCACCAAAGTCGCGAAATCCCAAGGCGCTATCACCTCAGTAGTAAGCGGAGTGAACTTAACTTTGGTTTCAACCCCATCAATCAAGCAGCGGCGAGACTTATAAGGCAGGCCATGAAATATAATTTTAAAAGTCTCGTATTCAGGCTCAAGCGCCCCTTCACGTAGCTGCGTAAATGATACCGAACGGCTTTCTCCCTTGAAATGGAAACTATGAAGTTGATACTTACCTTCTTCATAGTCGTAACCGTCGCCAGAGTCATGATAAAGCTCACTTTCCTCCTCTCCGTTTTTGTAGTAAACGTGTAAAGCAAGCTCCTCAATTTTCTTTTCTCGCGTATGTTGCATCACTGGAGCGATAGGGATTGCCCCTCCGGCTCTGATAAACATCGGGATCTCGTCAAGATCTGCATCGATCCAAATCTCTTGCTCACCTGGGATCGGTTGCTCGGTGCGATAGTCATACCAAATCCCTTTGGGAAGGTATAGATAACGACCACGAGCTCCTTCTTCGGAGATCGGACACACCAATAAGTGATCGCCTACCCCAAACTCCTCCATACGGTGCAGGGTTTCGGGATCATGCTGATCGATGAAGGAGAGAGGGCGTAAGATCGGTGTACCTCTCGTTACATACTGCCAAAAAGCGGTGTAAAGCACAGGCAATATCTTATATCGTAACTCAATGGTCTTTTTATTGATAAGGGTGTATTCCTCCCCAAAAGACCAAGGCTCTTGATCAAGGGTGTTGTCAGCCATACTTTGAGCGACTGCATCCTCATCAACCTCGCCATCCCCTACATCATGGTTCCCGATGGAGTGAACGCGGAAGAGCGGGTGAAAAACTCCTAACTGTAGCCACCTAGCAAATAGCTCTGGTGTGGGCTGATCATTGAAGCCTCCAATATCAGAACCGATAAAGGAGAAGCCGGAAACGGACATTCTCTGACTCTGGATAGAAGCGAGATGAAGGTGCTCCCAATTGGCATTGTTATCACCTGTCCAGGCAGAGGCAAAGCGTTGGCCACCGGCATAACTTGCCCTCGTGATCATAAACGGTCGATTAGGGTAGGCATAATGCTTGACGCCTTCGTAAGAGGCGCGGGACATTTGCATACCGTAGATATTGTGCGCTTTGCGGTGGCTCGCTGGATGCCCGTCATAATCGTGCCTTACATCATCTGGGACGCTCTTATTGGCTACCTCAAAGACAGCGGGTTCGTTCATATCATTCCAAACCCCGTTTACTCCTGCCTTACGAATCAAATCTCTAAACAAACCTGACCACCATTCACGGACCTCCGGACGTGTGAAATCAGGGAAAAAGCACTCTCCAGGCCAAACCTTTCCTTGCACAAAATGCCCGTCAGGTCGTTGACAGAAGTAGCCTTTTTCCAAGGCCTCTTGAAAGATGGGATATTCGAGATCGATTTTGATACCGGGATCGATAATCACCACTGTTTTGAAACCATCATTGGCTAACTCCTTGATCATCCGAGGAGGATCCGGAAATCGATCGTTGTTCCAAGTAAAGCAGCGATAGCCTTCCATATAGTCAATATCCAAATAGAGAGCATCGCAGGGGATTTCCCGCTCGCGGAACTCTTGTGCGATGGCTTTTACCTTGCTTTCCGGATAGTAGCTCCACTTACACTGGTGAAAGCCAATGGCCCACTTAGGTGGCAGTTCGGGGCGGCCAGTCAGTTGGGCATATTGCTCCGCGACAGAAAGTAGCTCAGGACCATAGATGAAATAATAATTCATTTCACCGCCTTGAGCCCAAAAGCTAGTCGCGTCGAAGCGCTCCTTAGCAAAGTCGAAGTGTGATCGAAAGCTGTTGTCAAAGAAGACACCATAGCCACGACCTTGGTTGAGGCCGTAGTAAAAGGGTACAGCACGATATAATGGATCGGTTTGACTACCATAGCCAAAACAATCAGTTACCCAATTTTGGAGGCGTTCGCCTCTGAGATTGAGGTGGCAGGTCTTGTCTCCTAAGCCAAAGTAGTATTCATCGGCTTGAGCTTTTTTGCTCATTTTGACGATATCGCCTCCGTAGGGGCTTTTTTCCCAATGGAAACCTTTGTCGTCAGCCATGATTAGCTCACCCTTTGTAGTGTTAAAGGTTGTCTGTAATCCATTTTTTTGGATGCGACATTCTACTAAGGGAGTCTTTATGCTTATATAGTTTTCTCGTTCGCGAATCCTGAGTGAAGTTTGCTCTGGCGTAAACTTAGGATCAATCGCGTAAGAGAAATCTGGATAGAAAAATCTTTCGGTAGAAAAGCGAAGCCTAACAATTGAGGGCGAAAGTACACTCAACTGTAAGGAAACACCCTTGTCACAGTAAAACCAAAAGATCTGATCCTCCCGTTTCCATTTGGTCATTTTACCGGGATAGAATTCAGTTTGGTTTGCAATCATATGACGAATTGAATTAGATGCGTATTTCAGTACTTAGCTATTAGTACTAAGACCTGAAAATTAATACAAAAAAGAAGAATGTTCTCATTATTTAGGCCGAGTTGTTAAAAATCTGGGAACAATTGTTCCCTTTACTTGTAAGATTTTCAACTATTCTGCTGTCTATAGGCTAGGAATATTTTCGGTTTCATGCCTAGGAGGAAAGTTAGAAGCTTCGAAAACGCTTCGCTCAACTTCGGCTTTTTCTGCGGTAAAACGTTCCTCATCCCAAGCAAAATAAGCCTTTAGCTTTGATAGCACGCTTTCTTGGAGTTCTCTGATACTCTGTATATCAAAATAAATCCGTCCTGTGCGGCGACTAAAGAAGTCCATGGCCGTATGAACCATTTCATTTTTGAGGGTGAATTCTAGTTCTGCTAGCGCTAAGCCCTCTGTATCCTTTTGCTCCATTTGCTCAAAAATTTTCATAATCTCTGTGGTCTGTTGACCGTAGTTGTGGACCAAATAGCGGGCTTGATAAGGATCTATGGCATATTTAGCTAAAGTTTGCGCTAGTTGTTCGCTAAAAGCAATGACTGCAGCACTATTGTTAAAACCTCCACCTTTGATGACAATCTCTTGAGTGAAGCACTTTTTAAACTTCAGGTCATACTTTTTGTCGAGACGCTTCGCAACAACGTCAACCACACGTTCAGCCATTTTGCGGTAGCCGGTGAGCTTGCCGCCTGCAATAGAAATGAGATCAGTAGGGGAAATGAAGATTTCGTCCTTACGCGATATTTCAGAGGCTGATTTGCCCTCCTCGTGTATCAGAGGACGGAGGCCAGCCCAACTGGACTGCACATCTGCCAAGCTCAATGCTAGATTGGGGAAAATCAAGTTGGTGCCATGAAGGAGATATTCAACATCTTCTATGTTTGTCCGAGGATTGTTTTTATCGCCAAAGTATTGGGTATCTGTAGTGCCTACATAGGTGATTTTGCCCCGCGGAATCGCAAATACCATACGACCATCTGGCATATCAAAATATACCGATTGGCGCAAGGGGAAACGTTCGTGTGGCAATACGATATGAACGCCTTTGGACAAGAATAGGTGCTTTCCTTCCAAGGAATCATTTTTAGCCCGTAATTCATCGACCCAAGGGCCTGCGGCACTAACTACTTGTTTGGCTTTCAAGCTTAGGTCTTGACCTGAGAGATAATCATGGCATAGCGCTCCACTCACGCGTTCGTCGGTGTAGACGAAATCTCTAACCTCTACATAATTGAGGCAATGAGCCCCATATGTAGCCGCGGTTTTCATGACCTCTATCGAAAGACGAGCATCATCGGTACGATATTCTGCATATAAGCCTGAGCCTTCGAGTATATCTTCTTTGAGTAAAGGCTCTTGCTTGATGGTTTCTTTTTTGGAGAGCATCACCCGCTGGTCTTCACTTTCGACTCCAGCAAGTACATCGTAAACCATGAGACCAAGAGCGGTCATCATCTTGCCGTAAGTACCATCCTTGATGAGAGGAAGAAGCATTTTCTCGTTGACGACCAGATGCGGGGCGAGTTTATGGACGACCGCCCGTTCACGTCCAACCTCACGGACGAGGGCAATCTCAAATTGCTTGAGGTAGCGGAGACCTCCGTGAATGAGCTTAGTTGATTTGCTACTGGTACCGGAAGCAAAATCGCCCTTCTCTACCAATAAGGTTTTCATGCCTCTTGAGGCAGCGTCCAAGGCTATACCGGCGCCCGTGGCTCCTCCTCCTATCACTAAGAGATCGTATTCTTCTTGTATGATGCCCGCGAGGAGTTGAGAGCGATTTTTACTGTCGAATATGTTCATAATGGAAAGCAGATTATGGACTAGCAATTTGGACAAAAAAATTGAGGTACACCGAACAAATGTTGGTGTACCTCCGCTTTCCTCAAAATTGCTATAATAAACACTAACTACAGTGAACTTGAATATCGAAAATGTTCACGTATTAGTCAAGTTATATATAGTTGAAAGTCAGTTAATAAACGCCGAAATCGATTACGAAAGGCGAAAAAAATATTATCAGCCAGCTTTTTTAGGTCTAGAGGCCCAGAAATCCTAGGCAGACAAATAGCAAGCTTACAAGATGAGATGATTTTGGGGCGAAAAGACTTTTTTTATCTTGAAGTATGAAGGCGTTTGGGATGATATTTCTGGCTATGCTAGGGGCTTGGGGCGGACTCCGAGCTCAAACTTCTCAAATTGCTTTTCGTCCCTTGTCCCAAAAAGACGGCCTCTCTCAAAACATAGTGCGAGCTGTAATGCAAGATCAGTATGGCTTTATGTGGTTTGGGACTGAAAACGGGCTCAATCGCTACGATGGCTATACCTTTCAACATTTTGGGGAAGATGCAGGCTTTACTACGGCCAATATCTCTCAAGTAGCAGAGGCTGAAGATGGTAGTTTTTGGGTGGGCACTAAGGCAGGCGGACTTTATCGATTTTTTCCTCACATAGGTACCGCTAACCCCTTCCAAGATTCCTCCCCTAGTAGCTTTCCCTCTGGCAAGGATCAAATACTGAGATTGTTCGTCGATTCTGATGATGGGCTTTGGCTTTCAACTCGCAATGGGGAGCTAAGGTACCTTCCCTCCAAGCAGGATACCTTTATCGCGATCATTTTACCACGTGATTTTGCCCAACCTAGAGTGTACGACATATTGGAAGATGGACAAGGCGCGATTTGGCTGGGGACCAATGCTGGGCTTTATCAAGTCAACAAAAAGCAGGGGCATACTTTTCAAATCAAGGCTTACCATTATGATGCTAGCGTCAAAAATGGCCTAAGCGGTAAAATCCCTTGGCATATTTCTCTAGGACTTGATGGTGCAATTTGGATCGGCTGTTATGGCAGTGGGGTAGACCGTTTTAATCCTCAAGATAATAGCTGGAAGCATTATGACTTTGCAGATAGCCCTGGTCAAAGCTTGAGTAGCAATATTGTCAATGAGATTATGGTCGCCAGTAATGGTATCGTTTGGATTGGGACCCAGGATCGGGGCCTTAATCGCTTAGATCCGAGTACTGGAAGAATTAGCCACTTTAAGCATGAGGCGGGCAATGTGAATCATCTGGGTGGCAATTACGTGTTGGACCTATTTGAAGATCACTCTGGAGGTATTTGGGTAAGTACTGCAGGTAGCGGCCTCAATTATTATAACCCTTGGCGCGTCAAGTTTGAGCATTATCAACAGCAAGCCTATTCCACTAATAGCTTGAGCAATAATTATGTATTCAGTCTGTTGAATTCCCAAAAGGATCCTTGGCGTAGCCTTTGGATTGGCACCCATGGCGGCGGACTCAATCAGATGATCTATGACTCCCTGACTCAAACGAGCCGCTTTTTACACTATATCTCAGATGGAGACGACCCTCAAAGTCTAAGTGATGAGGTGGTACTTTCACTGACCGAAGATCAAAAAGGCAATCTTTGGGTAGGCACTTTTCAAGGATTGAATCTCCTACGTCCTGAGGTGCGAGACGCTTATGTCAGCGGCAAAATCAGCAAACCCACTTTCGAACGTTTAGGCTATGCCAATGGCGAGCCGGAAGCTTTTACGAATGCATTTTTTCCTTCTATGCTTTGTGATCATCAAGGTAATGTTTGGATAGGCACCAATAGGGCTTTGTACTGCTACAACGCAGAACGCTCATCCTATAAACGCTTCATTCATGAAGCAGACCAGCCCAATTCGCTTAACTCCAATAACCTCCTTTGCCTATTCGAAGATAGCAAGCATCGGATTTGGGTGGGCTCTCACCATGGTCTCAATGCGATACTTCCTACCCAATCCTTCGATCAAGAACCCACCATTCTGAGCTACATTCATAATCCCAATGACCGCAAAACTCTTAGTTACTCCCAAGTATATGCGGTCCATGAAGACTACAAAAATCGCATCTGGGTGGGCACTACCGGTGGAGGGATCAATGCGTTCATCGAAGATGAAAATGAAGAAGCCTACTTTGTGCACTTTTATAAAACGGATGGGCTCCCTAGCAACAATATAGAGGGCATCTTGAGTGATGAGGAGGGGCAACTTTGGGTATCTACTGATGATGGCCTTTGTGTCTTCCATCCAGATAGTTTGCTTGCTGCTTCAGATCCCAAGACTCAAATCCGCACTTACTATATCTCAGATGGACTACAAGGCAGCGAGTTCAACGAAGGCGCCTTTAGTAAGGGGCTAAATGGTCGTCTTTATTTTGGCGGCGTGGAAGGATTTAATGCTTTTCACCCTAATCAACTCAAAGACAATCCTTATCCGCCAGAGGTAAGGCTGACAGGCCTGCGCATCTTGGATCGAGATATCAAAGTGGGAGATTTACGGGACAATGGAGATACCCTCCTTAAGCAGGATATTGGGCTGATCGAGCAAATTGAATTGACCTATAGAGATTATGGCTTTACGCTGGAATTTGCGGCCCTAGACTTCGCCGCTCCGCAGCAAAACCAATTTGCTTATCTATTGGAAGGACTCGACGAAAAATGGATCAATACCGGTACGCGCCCCTACGCCAGTTTTACCAATCTAGATGCCGGAACTTATCAGTTTCGACTCAAGGCTTCCAACAATGATGGCGTCTGGCAGGAAATGCAGCGCCCACTCACTATCAAAGTCAGTCCTCCACCTTGGCAGACTTGGTGGGCCTATTTGATTTATGCTTTGCTATTTGGGGGCAGTATATATGCCTATTTTAGCTATCGAGCGCAGGAGCGCGAAAGAGAGATCCAAACCAAGGCTCGGATCGAAAAAGCCAAAGCCGACGAACGCGAAAAGGTCCGTAAGAACACGGCCGCTGACTTTCACGATGAGCTGGGCAATAAGATGACCAAGATTTCTCTCTTTGTCGAGCTGGCTAAAAGAGCCGGTATGGCGGACGAAAGCCTGCAACTCTACCTCGGTCAGGTGGAAAACAATACGCAGATGCTTTCGCAGGGGATTAGAGACTTTATTTGGGTTCTGGATCCGGAAAAGGATTCTATTTATGACACCTTGGTCCGTATCAAGGATTTTGGGGATGAGATGTTTGAGCATACGGATATCACCTTCCGCACCGCGGGAATTTCCCCTCAACTTTCAGATTATAAGCTCCCGCTCAATCTAAGGCGCCATCTAGTCTTGATTTTCAAAGAAGCGATGAACAATTGTCTCAAATATGCGCAGGCTACGGAGGTAAAGTTCGAAGCGTTCACCGAAGGGGAAAAGATGAAACTAGGCTTCCATGACAATGGTATCGGCTTTGATGCTGATCAAATCAAGGCTGGTTACGGGCTTAAAAATATTCACGAGCGCGCCGCTAAAATTGATGCGGAAGCTGAGGTGAATAGTGAGCTAGGAGCGGGTACCCAAATATGGATATCCCTACAATTACCCCATATGAGTGATTGAGGCTTGAAGGATAAAACCTGTATTTTGTGATTCTCACAACGCTAATCGCTAATATTTACTCCCATGATTCACGTAGGTATCGTTGAAGACGACAAAGACATCCGCGAAAGCTTAGCCCTCATTATCGATGGCACCCCCGATTTTATTTGCCAGCACGCTTACGAAAGCTGCGAAGAGGCCATCCCCGCCTTTTTGGATTACAAGCCTGATGTGGTGCTCATGGATATCAATTTACCGGGAATTACGGGGATTGAAGGGGTCAAAAAGCTCAAACCCAAGCTGGAAAACACCGATTTTATCATGCTGACCATCCAAGTGGACGATCATTCCGTCTTTGAATCGATCTGCTCGGGTGCCACGGGTTATCTCCTCAAAAATACTCCGCCTACTACCTTGCTCCGCTCTATCAAGGAAGTACGCGAAGGAGGCTCGCCCATGAGTACCAATATCGCTCGCAAAGTCCTGACTTCTTTTCGACGTGAAACCGAATCTCCCCTCACCGAACGCGAGACCGAAATCCTGCGCCAATTATGTGATGGGCATAATTATAAGGTGATCGCTGAGAGTCTTTTTGTGAGCGGACATACCGTGCGTACCCACATCAAAAACATCTACCAGAAGCTGCATGTCAATTCGCGTGCTGAGGCTGTCCGCAAGGCGATGAAGGACAAATTGGTCTAGCACCTCCCTCAATTTACCGCATATGAGGTATCGATTTGGCTGATGATTTTTGGGAAATTTGAATCATCGATTCACTTTCCAATCGTGTTAAATCATCTTAGTCATGAAAGCTTACTATCAGCCCTCTTTTTGTTTTTTTTTACTCCCGAAAGCTTTCGGGACGCGGAACGCTTATCTCTTCCTGATATGCTTGGCAATTTCGCTACCTCTGCAGGCCCAAGTCGAATGGGCCAGGCAATCCCAGCCCGCTCCAAATATTGGCGGCTCAGCCAAAGGCAATGATCTTGTTGTAGACGCTCAAGGCAATTCTTATGTAGTGGGAGACTATACGGGTGAAATCCTAATCGATACGACCTTCGGGGATAATTTTGGCTCCGTCTACCTCGCCAAATACAATCCCACCGGAGACCTCCTCTGGGCCCGTTATGTGAAGGGTAGTTCTAATAATGACGGCATTGCTGTCGCCCTCAATGATTCTGGCCATGTTTATATCACGGGGATTTTTAATCACACCAACAATACGACCATACTGGATTTCGGTCAGTTTAGCCTCATGGGCAATGGAGAAGACAATCTCTTCCTCGCCAAGGCTGACACCAGTGGGACCTTTCTCTGGGGCCAAACTATGGTGGCCGAAAATCTTCTCGGCGGACAGTTTGTGCGTCCTACCGATATAGAAGTAGATGCTGCTGGAGACATTCTACTCATCGGGGAAATGAATGCTCCTATCACTATCGATGGGCAGATGTATAATGTCAACACTTATCAAAACAGCAATACCGCTCAGTTTTTCTACGCTAAGTTCTTACCCAATAGCGATTTGTTGTGGTTCCGCTTGATGGAGCAGGAAAACGGTGGAAAATTCTTTCTCGCCAATGATATGACCCCTGCTAGTAATGGCGATATGTTTATGACGGGTTTGATGAGTGACGACGGCTTACGCTATGGCAGTGATTCTCTCTTCCATCCGGGAGTGGGTAGCGATCCCAAGTTTGTGGCTCGCTTCAACAGCACCAATGGAGATCTACTTTGGTATCAAACCTTTAGTGTACAGGCCCAAAATCAGGAAGCCCATCAGATAGGCGTAGATGCCAATGATAATGTCTATACCAGCATGAGATTAGGGGGCCGGATTTGGCTGCCTGATACCAATTACTTCCCGACTGACCTGCGCGGACGTTATCAGCTATTGAAGTATAGTGGTGCGGGTGAGCGTCTTTGGATAAAGGAAATTGCTTATACTGACTTCCCTACTACTTCGGGGATCAATGAAAATTCTATTGCTTTTACTACCAAACCTGATGGCACCAGTTTTCTGATCGGACAATTTGCAGGCTTTACCGATTGGATCTACTTCGGGGAAGATAGCTTCGCCATCAAAGATCCACTCACAGAAGGCTTTACCCATTTTGTGGCGGCCTACAGTAGTGATGGTGATTATTTAGATGCCGCCACCTTTGTGGATGAATATCAATCCGCTAGTCCTGGGCTTGACGATTGGGATACCCGCTCTATGAGTTTTGGCCCGCAAAATCATTTGTTCTTTACCGGAGATCTAGAAGGGGCATATAAGCTTGGCAATGATACCCTTTCGGCTGGCGCGCTCAATCATATGTTTTTGGTCCGCTTAGATGTTGAAGCATTGCTCAATCTTAGTACACCCATAGAATCAGAACGCTTGCACCTACCTCTATCAGTTTATCCAAACCCGAATCAAGGTTTACTGAGCATAGACTCCCCTGAGCTCATCAATGCTAGGGTGAAGATATATGATCTGCAGGCAAAATTGCTGGGAAACTGGACGCTAAACGCTCATCATCAGCAACTTGATCTTAGCTTTTTGGGAAATGGTGTTTATTTACTTTCTATTGAAAATGAGCAAGGATTCTATACTGCTAAATTGATTTTAGAACGCTAAGCCCACTTCCCCATGAATTATTTAGCCCTACTATTTTTGCCTTTGCTGTTGGTAAATCCTGACCCGCCTAAAAAATGTGGTACCGATGAGCTGTTTCAGCAAATGCTCGAAAAAGATCCCGCTTTCAAGAAAGCTTGGATCGAAAATCATCGCCAAGCGTCCCAAGGCAATGGTCTTACTCCTGGGCATAAGCATCATAAACGCATGCAAATGCTGATGAATGAGTCTGCTATGGATACACTGCTCTCCCAGAGTAATGATGACAATATCACGATCCCCGTAGTGATTCATGTGATTGCTCCGAGTGCGGATCATCCTGCCAATATCAGTATGGCCCAGATTCAGTCTCAGATCAGAGAACTCAATCGTGCCTTCTCTCGCGATCAGTATCCTACGAGTCAAAACTTCCCTCCCTATTGGGCGGATAACTATGCAGATGATAGTGAGATTCGCTTTTGCTTGGCTGAAAGAGATCCCGATGGTAAGCCCACTAAAGGCGTAACGCAGACTTTCACTTCAGTGCCCAGCTTTCCTTATCCTTCATCGGACATGAAGTTTGATGCAACGGGTGGTAAAGATGCTTGGCCCCGCAGCGAATATCTCAACATTTGGGTGGTGGTGATTACAGGAGGGGTCCCATTAGGCTGGGCGACTTATCCTTTGCCCATCTATCCAGCGGGTGAAGATGGGATCGTGATTGACTACCGCTATTTTGGGACTATTGAAGAAGCTTCCACGCCTCCTTTTAATCTAGGGCGCACTTGTGTGCATGAGGTGGGGCATTGGCTGGGTTTGATGCATACCTGGGGCATGGAAGGCCCTGATTTTCCGCCTTGTGCCTTTGATGATTTAGTCGATGATACACCCGAGCAAGCGGCTCCGAATTATGGCTGTAGCCCCTTCACTACCACCTGTGATGGCGAGATTGATATGCTCCCCAACTATATGAATTACTCGACTGACGTCTGCAATGTGTTTTTTACTAATGGACAAGTGAAACGAATGCGTACTACTCTTGCGCCAGGAGGTTTTCGCTTTAAGCTACCTTATTCGGATAAGGGCTGTTATTTTCCTTAGGGGGGCTGCTTCGCAGAACGCTTGTCCTTGGCGGCGTATGCAATACGCCGCTACTAGAAAATTGCCCCCCTTGTAGCCGCGTATTGCATACGCCGACCGAAATAAGCGTTCCGCGTCCCGAAAGCTTTCGGGAGTAAAAAAACAAAAACTAAACTCCCTGCCAACGGCGAAGCTTCTCGATAACTGCGGTGAAATCTTCGGGCAGCTCAGAATCAAATTCCATGCGTTCACCGGAGGTGGGATGGGTAAAAGAAAGCGTCTTGGCATGAAGGGCCTGTCTCGGCATCAGCTCGAAACAGTTTTTCATGAACTGCTGATACTTCTTATGATTGGGACCTTTGAGGATATGATTGCCTTTGTACTCTTTGTCCATGAAGAGGGTGTGGCCAATATGCTTCATGTGCACCCGAATCTGGTGAGTACGGCCGGTTTCTAGCTTACACTTGACAAGCGTACAAACTCCAAAGCGCTCCACTACCTCATAATGAGTGGTGGCGTGTTTGCCTACCGAACCGTCGGGATAGGCCATGTAAATCTTGCGTTCGCGCTTATGGCGGCCTATATGAGCTACGATGGTGCCTTTATCCTCTTTGACATCTCCCCAAACTAGGGCGAGATATTCTCGATCCGTGGTCCGGTCAAAAAACTGCTTGGAGATATGGGCCATGGCATACTCCTTCTTGGCGATTACCAAAAGGCCACTCGTATCTCGGTCAATGCGGTGGATGAGGCCCGGACGAGGAAATTCACTTTTACCAGTCGGAGCTGGCAGATGGTCAAAGTGCCACAAAAGGGCGTGAATAAGCGTTCCGCTCCGGTGTCCTAAACTCGGATGACAGACCATACCCCAAGGCTTATTGACGATAAGGAGGTCTTCATCTTCATAACGGATGTCCAAATCTATGTCTTCAGCCTCCAACTCCGGTGGAGGAGGGTAGGGGAGCATGAGTTTGACTTCGTCGAACGCTCGTACTTTATAGGAGGGCTTTACCTTCTTGCCGTTGACGGTAATAGAACCGGTTTGAGAGGCATTTTTGATCCGCGAGCGCGTCGTGAAGGAGAGGAGATTAGACAAAAAGATATCCACCCGGAGGGGTTTCTGACCGGCAGAAGCCTTGAGGGTAAAATGATCGTAAAGGGTGTCATCGCCATGGCCTTCAGCCTCTGGATCGAAGTCTTTAGATCGATAATGTTTCTTAAGCTGTTTTTCGTTTTCCTTCATAAAAACGATTAGCTGCCGCTACTCTCTGGTTCAGGATCGCGTATTTTCCATCTATAGGTGGCAAGATAAAAGATGAGCGCTCCAGCGATAAAAAAGACCGAAGAAATGATCTCTGCCTGTGTAACCTCCATACCAAAGAGGTCATAGGGATTGTTTACACGGATTTTTTCGATAAAAAATCGCTCGATACCATTGACGATCAGATATAAGCCGAACATTTGACCGGCGAGCTTCAGCCGCTTTCTGAGTGCCCATAAAAGTCCAAAAAGGGCAAATGCCATGACTGTTTCGTAAAAAGGCGTTGGCCAAACGGGCTTTAGCAGTTCATAACAGTATTCTCCATAAACCTCGGCACAGTCTGCTATTCTATTGCCGGGGTTATCCTTGAGGACATTGTGTGGATAAGTAAAGCTCCACATCCAGTCAGGCATAAAGCTCAGCCAATCAGGTTTAGGAGCAGTATTAGGGATACCCCAGTCTCCATCCCCTGCCAATTGGCAACCGATGCGTCCTACTCCGTAGGAAATCATCAGAGCAGGCCCAAAGGCATCTGCTGCGGGCCAGATGGGATAGCCTCTTTTACGGATATAATAGATAATAGCTGCACCTGCGCAGATCAAGCCACCGTAGATTGTAAGACCATCAAAAGAAATCAGGGCGTTGATAGGGTCAACCCAAAACGTATCCCAGTTTTCGAGATTGTGAAAAATCTTTGCTCCCAAGATGCCAAATACAAAGGCTAAGGTAGTAATGACTCCTAAGTCTTGAATGATGCCGTGTTGTTCTTCGACAACCTCTACCTTATCGTCTTTGCGCTTCCAGAAGAAATAGAATTGATAAGCAGCTGCTAGCAAGCCAAAGAGGATGCCATAAGGGATGGAACCTTTGGTAGATAAAATCGCTTCCTGCGGATTAAAAGCGAAGGCGCGATAATCGTCAAACATCAAGCCTATTTTATAACCCAAGAGCCCAAAAATCGCGAATTGAATCAAAATGTCAGTAGCTGGCATAGGACCACCTTTGTTGACCTTTACGGTCTTGGTAGCAAAAATACCTAGGGCCTGTTTGCGCTCCATTTCCTTTTTGAGAAAGTAGTAGGCCACCATAAAGGCGACGGCCACCATAAAGCCAAATGATTGAATCGGCAGCAGAAAAATATCTGTATTGAATAGGTCATTGAAAATGTCGCTGATCCTGGGATACATATGCTTGAGTCTTATTTGGCTGCAAGATACAATTTATTGCTTGAGAACAGTGTCCGGAAAAGGGCTCCTTTAAAGGATTTCTGTTTGAACAAAAAGAGAGAAGTGAGTGGTGCGAAATGAGTGGGAAAGACAAAAAAATAAGGGAGCGACACCGGGGAGGTGTCGTCCCTACAGCACAACCATGAAAACACAATAGTCTTAAAAATCCTTTCGGAATATATTCTAAGTATTAATTACTTTCTGATACAAATATAGAGAAAAAAACTATAAGTCAAAGATAAATTGACATTTTTTATTAATTGTTTGTTCAATCTTTGTTTATACTTACGTTACAGGGGCTAAATGGTTTTCTATATGTCTGGCATTCAAATGCTTGATTCCTTTAAAATTGGGGGTGTTTGCAGATGAAATAGCCATTCAAAAATCAAAAACGTATTTGATCTTGCTTAAATTGCAAAATCAAAAATTACTTTTCGCGTGTTTATTAATCTTTAGACAATCAATTCAAGCCGACTACTCTAAAACGATATGGATAACAGTAGCAAGCTTAGCAAGCTGATCATTATCGGAGATCGAGTTTTGATCAAACCTCGGTCCCAAACTGACAAAACCCAAAGCGGCCTTTATCTGCCACCAGGTGTATTGGAAAAGGAAAAAGTGCAGAGCGGTTATGTGATGCGGGTAGGGCCGGGTTATCCTATCCCGATGCCAGTCGATGAAAGTGAAAGTTGGAAAGAGTCCATCGATAAAGTCAAGTATATCCCTTTGCAGCCTCAGGTTGGAGACCTCGCCATATTTTTACAGAAGGAAGCCTATGAAGTCATGTATGAGGGTGAAAAGTACTACATTGTTTCTCAGAATTCGATCTTGATGATAGAGAGAGATGAAGAACTGTTTGGCTAAATTCATTAGCTAAGAGCATTTTGCTAAAAAAAATAACATTTTTCTCACTTTAATGTGGGATTTTACAAATAATTCCGTAGATTGCACATGGATTTAGTATTGAGGTGTCTGTTGTTAGGAAGTTGCTTAGCAATTTTTAGCCTAACATCCTGCGAAGAATCAAGTAATGCTAAAGATTTGAGCGGGCAGGCAGATGTGATCATGAAAACAACAGTAGGTGATGTTGGGATCATTCTCTATGAAGAAACGCCCATTCACCGTGAGAACTTCCTCAAACTAGCTCGATCAGGGTTCTATGACAGTTTGTATTTTCATCGGATCATATTAGGCTTTATGGTTCAGACTGGTGATCCAGGCACGCGAAATGGAGATTTTTCGCAAGACAACGGTCCCGGCTATGATTTAGAAGCTGAGTTTAGCGAAGAGCGTATTCACACTCGAGCCAAGCTTGGTGCCGCACGAGAGCCTGATGAGGAGAATCCCGAAAAGCGTTCAGCTGGTAGCCAATTTTATATTGTTACTGGTAAAGAAGTGTCCAATGCCTTGCTCGATAGTGTGGCGCTGGAGAGAACCAAAGTACTGAGAGGTGATATGTATGATGCCTATCAGCTTTTGCCTCAAGAGGAACGAGAAAGCCTTAGCTTTCAAGCCTTCTTAGAACGAGAGGATTTTCAAGCCTTTGATTATACCCCTGAACAACGAAATGCATATCTAGATCGAGGAGGTGCTCCCCATCTAGATTTTACATACACCATTTTTGGTGAAGTGATATACGGAATGGATCTCGTTCGCAGAATAGAAGTTAGCCAGGTAGATAAATACACACATCACCCACTTCGTCCTGTACGTATCCTGTCCATGCAAGTAGTCGCTGATTCTACCGCTGCGCGGAACGATTAGCCCCTTGCGAATACTGATAACATAGACTAAAAATTTCCAAATTACCTTATAGACATGGCGAAGGATATTAAACAAGAGAAACTCAAGTCCCTACAAATGACCGTCGATAAGCTCGAGAAGACTTACGGCAAAGGGATTGTAATGAAGCTAAGCGATAACCCTGTAATTGATGTACCAGCATTACCTACTGGATCTCTTAGCCTTGATATAGCATTAGGCATAGGTGGTATACCTAGAGGTCGTATCGTAGAGATCTACGGACCTGAATCTTCTGGTAAAACTACGCTTGCGATGCATATGATTGCCGAAGCGCAGAAAGCCGGTGGTCTTGCTGCCTTTATTGATGCAGAACATGCTTTTGATCGTAGTTATGCAGAGAAGTTAGGCATCGATACCGAAAACCTATACGTTTCTCAGCCAGATTATGGTGAGCAAGCACTTGAGATTACAGAGTATTTGATTCGCTCGAGTGCCATGGATATTGTGGTTATTGACTCTGTAGCTGCCCTAACCCCTAAGGCTGAAATCGAAGGTGAAATGGGAGAATCAAAAATGGGTCTTCAGGCTCGTTTGATGTCTCAAGCACTCCGTAAACTGACAGCTGCAATTTCTAAGACTAATTGTGTCTGTATCTTCATCAACCAGTTGCGCGAGAAGATTGGAGTAATGTTCGGTAACCCTGAGACTACCACTGGTGGTAATGCTCTTAAGTTCTACTCTTCTGTACGTCTTGACATCCGTCGTATGGCTCAGATCAAAGAGGGTACTGACAGCATCGGTAACCGCGTCAAGGTGAAGGTGGTGAAAAACAAGGTTTCTCCTCCATTCCGGATCGCTGAATTTGATATCATGTTTGGTGAAGGAGTTTCACATGCCGGTGAAGTACTTGACCTTGCTGTTGAACTCGACATTGTACACAAGGCCGGTTCATGGTTCAGCTATGATGGTAGTAAGCTAGGTCAAGGTCGAGATTCTGTTAAACGCTTGATTCGTGATAATCCAGAATTAATGGAAGAGCTGGAGCACAAGGTGCTAGTGGCTAAAGGGATACGAGAAGAAGATCCTAAGGCTGCAGCTGCTAAGGCTAAGAAAGCCGAGGCAGAAGCAACTGCCAAGAGCAAATAATATCGATCACATATTGGAACTTAATTCAAATAAAAAGCCGCTTCAAAATTTGAAGCGGCTTTGTTCTTTATCTGCTAATCCTTACCAACTTTTCTTGAGATAGACATTGACGCCACTCAAGACTTCGCATTCAGGATCAAACTTATTGGGTCCGCCATCTTGGATATAACATTTCTTTCTAGAGATGTTGATCGATTCTACCAGATAATCGATGATTACCTGGCCTCGACAGGCGGCGATATATGGTTTAACGTTAAGTTCTTTTTCGCAAGTGAAGGTTTGAATGACAATGACATTACCTCCTAATACCGCAGGGAACTTGCGAATGGTTTCTACTAGTTCGTGAAGCTCCGCTTTGCTTGCATCCGTCAGTTCGAGAGAAAATCTTCTAAACTCAAATATTCTTTGCTCTCCAAAAACGGCAACAGCCTGATCGTAGGTGAGTTTTCGACCTTGTGCGTGGGTTTGATTAGGAAGAAGGCTAAGGCAAGTCAGAATAGTCAAGCAGCCTAAAATGAAATATCTACTTTTCGTTGTCCTTCTTTCCATCCCCTTCCTTGTTATCTTGATTATTTTTAAGTGCAGTATCTAATTCTTCGTCAGTTAAGTTATCGTTGTCCAAATCAGAGAACGAGCGCCGCATAGCGGTATCTGACTCGATATTTTGTAGTCTATGGTAGTCCATTACTCCCATATTGCCCAGGCGGAATGCTTCAGCGATAGCGCGAGGAATCTGGGCTTCTGCCTCAACGACTTTCACTCGCATTTCCTGGACTCTTGCTTTAAAGTACTGCTCTTCTGCCACAGCTTCAGCTCGTTTTTCCTCTGCCTTGGCTCGGGCAACCTTTAATTCTGCCGCCGCTTCGTCTGCTCTGAGCTTAGCCCCAATACTTTGGCCTACGTCGATATCCGCAATGTCGATCGAAAGTACATCATAGGCTGTGCCCGCTGTAAGGCCTTCTGTGATAATTCTTTTTGAAATCAAGTCTGGGTTAGCCAAAATATCTTCGTGAGACTCCGCAGAGCCAATCGCCGCTACAATTCCCTGACCGACTCGTGCCACTACCGTTTCTTCTCCTGCTCCCCCTACCAATTTCTCTAGGTGCGAACGTACAGTGATCCTTGCGTGGACGATCAGTTGAATACCATCTCTGGCCACTGCTTCGATTTTGGGAGAGTCGATAACTTTAGTAAAAACTGACTCTCTCACCGCTTGTAATACATCCCTTCCAGCGAGGTCGATGGCGGCGGCTTGTTCAAATGTCAAAGCGATGCCAGCGTTCCTCGCCGAAATTAGCGCATCTACGACCGAGTTGATATTTCCTTTAGCTAGTAGGTGGGCTTCTAGTAAACTGAGCTTTACATCATGGAGATTTGCTTTGCTCGCCTTAATCATCTCTTCTACCACTACACTAGGTTTGATGCGTCTGAGGCGCATTCCTATCAATTGTAGAATACTCAACTTGACTCCTGAGAAGCGAGCGGTAATCCAAAGCCCAATCGGTACGAAATAAAAGAGGGCAGCCAACAATACTAGGGTAATGATCCCCAGAGTTATCACAATATCACTAAATATGTTAGGCATGAATCACTTTTATTATGTGGTATCCTACAATCTCTGTCAATACATCAAAATAGCTATAATTCAGCTTTATCTGCAAAATAAATTAGTAAGCAAAAGAGAAAAGGCCAATTTTATTAGAAAATAAAAAAGCTCGGCCTAAGCCGAGCTTTTAATCTTTGTGCGTGTGTCAGAGATTGGATTTACTTTCCTTTGATGTAGTTGAGAATCCTATCTAGGCCATTCAACATGGATTCGAATTCAGGCGCAGAAGTATCGCGGATCATCGTTTCAGAAAGATTTCTCATCGTATCGTCCAACTCATTGAGGAGATTGGCACCACGTGCTGTAGGTTTAATAAAAATTACCCTACGGTCTTCGCGAGAATTCTTGCGCTTGACTAGTTTACTCTTCTCTAACTTGTCAATGGTACTGGTGAGGGTACTCAACTTGATGTTAAAATACTCACCTACCTCTTTCATTTTCTTTTGGTCCTCAGCCATTAAATAACGGATGATTTCCACGTCCATCTCATTAATGTTGTAGCGATTGAGAATGGAAAGGCGTCGGTAGTTAAATGCTAAAACTAGTTCATTGAGAATGCTCTCAAGCCGAATAGCATTTGGCTCAGTAAATAATTTGCTCACAGTATTCATTTGAATCAATAGGTTATACAATTTTACTAAATATATATTTGTCTTCCAATTTTCGAATAATCCGTTAAAGTCGAGTATTGATAATTTGAAATATATAAATACTCAAGTGTGAAAATATATTCCTAAACACATTTCCAACATCAAGTACCATATTGTTGTATTGGCATTGTTCCATGTGTGATATAATACAATATTATGAAATTAATGCCATTAAACAAAATATCCATTCATCAAATCATTGCCATTAGGTGTAACCAATTGCTACTTTTTGATCGTGTTTTGGAAAGACAAAAAATCCGATTTGGCTAAATCAAAAATGGAATAACTACCAAGACTAGCACATCTTTTTTATCAGCTAGAAAGCTAATACCAGACGGTTGTCTTTTGCATAAGGGATAAAATATTGAAGCGGTGGATTTTTTGTAAATATTTATATATCAGTTATTTGTGAGGATGTTTTTGTCATTTTGGGAAACGCGGCAATACGATCGATTACAGGATTGAGCCCGCAAAAAGAGTTGGCAAACCTAAAATGAAAATGAATCAGAAAAGAGGAGGGAGGGAAACGTTCTGCGCAGCAGAGACAATAAAAGTATTGGAATATTTTACTTTTTTGGATTAATAATTTTTATATGTCGGAGTAAAATATTTCTTTCTTTAGTCTATAAAGGAGCAAGAAATTATTCTGTATCGCTTTTTGGCAAAGCATCTGAAATCGCAAAGTGTAGAGCAAATACCGCCTCAACGAAGTGGCTAAATTGCTTATCGGGAAGATGGGATTTGAGCTGCCCAAACATTTGCGCGAGTAAAGTACGATATGATTCAAAGAGCTTTTTGCCTTTCTTGCTGGCATGTAATAAGACGACTCTGCGGTCATGTTCTGTTTGCTTTCTGATCAATAAGTTGCTCCTTTCAAATTTATCAATCACCGAAGTAAGTGTACTGAGCTTAATTTCGAACTTACTGGAAACATCTTTCATCTTTTGCGGTCCCTCCAAAACAATAAAGCGCAAAATCATCGTCTCCAGTAGGCTTAGTTGACTCTTCTTTTGCCAAGAGGATTCGTGTCGTCTGATGCTTCTTTGAAAACGCATGAAAGAGCTTTCAATTCCTTGGAAAATGTCTGATTTTGGGTTCATCGCTTTAAGGGCAAGAGAATTGTAGAGGGCTAAGCTGATTGCCTGTAAACCAGCATGGGATCTCATTTGTTAAAAAGGGGACTTAATCATCGGCGTTAACCAACTGGGATAGGCGGTCCAGACCTTCAAGCAGCGCACTTAGCTGCTGATCGTCGAGGGAGGTTTGTAGCATCTTGGCGATCAACTGGATATGGTTACTGTAATCAGTATATACTTGTTTGCCTTTAGGAGAGGCTGCTAGATGTACTACTCGTCGATCATGACGTGAATTTACTCGTTTGACTAAACGCTTCCTTTCGATTTTGTCGATTATGGAAGTAAGGGTACTAAGCTTGACCTGAAAATGCTCACCAATCTCTTTCATTTTTTTAGGTCCTTCCACAATCACCAATTGCAAAATCTCCATGTCGAGGGCACTGATCTTATATTTTGTCTTGATGTAAGTCTGATGCTTGCGATAAATATCAGCAAGATCATATAGGTTCTTTTCAAGCTTAGCAAGTTCAGGATTAGCCGCTTTGTTTTCGACCAAGTTCATAACAATAAATTTGAAGGAGGTAGTGTTGAATGAAATCAAATATATACTTCAACCATCAAAATTTCAAGATTTCGCATTTAAATGATTTGTGTTTTCAAATTTACGAATATCAGAAGTAGTGCTTGTGCTCTGGCTGAAGTGTGAGTCTCGTTTTTGCTGCAATTTATGAGGAGATTAGGATTTTGTGTTTTGTTAAGTATTTGACATACAATAGTTTATGGGTGATTTAAGGATAGGCTGATAATGTTTTCTGGACTTCTGTATTTGCTGCGTTATGTGAGATATTACAGTGTTTAAATTAGTTGGGGGTTCGCTGTAATTCTTGTAAAGCCATAGTTGGAGCAGGCAAAAAGCATATCTCAAATTGGAAGTCTAAATAGGGGCGCCAAAACCATCTATCCTGTACTTATGCTGATATTTTATTGGGCAAAAAAATGGCAGAAATAGGCTAAAACATGATTATTGCAATGATTTTCCTCTGATCCCAAGGAGTAAGCTTGGTGCATCAGCATAAAAGGACTGAATTGCAAAAATCACTATTTTGTTCTCTTTTTTGGAAGTCTGATTTTGTAAAAAACCGCCTTTTTACAACTTTAAAGCAGATTTATTTCATTTTTCTAGGGCAAGATTCCGTGTAGAGGACCTCCTTGGGCGCTCAATTCATCCACTCTTTTGCTCACAGCGGGATTCTCTACTAGGGCTGGGGCATGGTGAGATTTGACACGCGCATCAATGATGACTGGCCCGTTACAGCCCCAATGTTTATGTTCGATAAAGCTCTCGCTACCATAAATATCGTGGGAAGGGTTTGAACGGGTAAAGGTAACCCAGAGGAAGTTATTCAACGTTTTTGCCGCAAACTCGCTATCGTCTACCATGACGATCATTGCGATGCCGTCTCTCAAATACTTTGCCGGAATACTTTGGGCTAGCTGCTGCGCAGAACGATTTCCCTGCTTGGCATCGCCATGAGGGGGACTCTTGACCATTAGCACCCCCGGAATGGCAAAACGTGGGTCTGAAAAGCCCTGAGGTAATTTTAGATCTTCTGGGATTGTGGTACTGAGCGTTCGCTTAGGCGCACCCGCAGCCGCAAAAACTACTTTTGAACCCTCATTAAGGCCTTCACTGCTATAATCTAGGGTATCGATGGTCGTCCTTGTCTGGAAGTGAAGATCCCGTCTAAAATCCATCCGCGACAGCAGATGCTGGAAATAGGAAGAGATATCGTGGATATCAAGGTCTGGCTGGTCTTGATAAGCTGTCATCATGAGATACTTAGCTAAAGAAGCCTGTCCAAACCCTAAGACTGCATTGGCAACCGTTAAGATCTCTTTGGGTGAGCGTTCCTCATAAGGTACATATCGCTCATTACCAATGGCCAGCAAGAGTGGATGAACCCCAGCAGCATCAACTGCATTCATCGAGATCAAACCTGGCACCGAAACCGGTACCATCTCAGCAGTTACCTCATGAATTAAATCTCCAAAGCTAGTATCCTCTTGTGGCGGCCTACCCACTACGGTAAACGGCCATATTGCCCCTTTGCGATGGTACACCGCATCTACTTGCATGACGGGAAACTCATGTTGTAAGCTGTAGTAACCAAGATGATCCCCAAACGGACCTTCCGGTTTAGTCGCTTGGGGATCAATACTACCGACAATACAAAAGTCAGCATCTGATGAAAGCAAATGCCCGTCTTTACGAGTATATCTAAAATTGCGGCCTGCAAAAAGGCCCGCAAACATCAATTCTGATAAGCCTTCTGGCAATGGCATGACAGCGGCAAAGGTATGCGCGGGAGGACCGCCCACAAAAATACTCACCTTCAGCCTTTCGTTCCGCTCCGCGGCATGAGTATGATGCACTCCTATACCACGGTGAATCTGATAATGGAGACCAATTTCTTTATCAGGGATATATTCATTGCCATTGAGTTGGATGCGATACATCCCCACATTGGTTTTCATGATGCCCGGACTAGCGGGATCCTCAGTACAAACTTGTGGTAAAGTCACATAGGGGCCTCCATCCATAGGCCATGAATGTACTTGTGGCAAGGCGCTGACGCTGGTCTTACCGTGCAAAATAGGCGCTCCGAAGCGGCTCTTAAGCGGTAAGGCTTTGACTGCGGCAAAAGGAGTCGCCAGATATTTATGCGGTGCTTTGAGAATGGCCGTAGGATCAGCCTTGGCTTGAACGATCTTTTTGACCTGCTTGATGGTAGAGCGGAAGATAAAGTTTGTCCGCTCCATGGTACCAAATAGATTGGTCAAGGCAGGAAACCTACTGCCTTTGACATTTTCAAATAGGATTGCAGGTGCCCCAGCCTGATAGGCTCGGCGTTGTATCTCTGCAATTTCTAAGTAGGGATCGATTTCGGCTTGTACGCGTACTAGATGACCGTTTTTTTCGAGGTCCTTAACGCAATGCTGTAAACTCCTGTATCGCACGTATTAGTATTATATACTGATTTTGCTATGTTTAACTCTCTAGACTGAAAACGGTTTTAAATTTTTGCAAGTCTTGTGAGAATTATCTGCTTTTTGACTCTTTGATTTCCATCAGCATCTTGAGGTAGCTTTCGTATCGAGAAGGATGTATTTCGCCCCCTTCAACGGCGGTTTTGACGGCACAGCCTGGTTCATTGTGGTGGAGACAATTGTGAAAGCGACAATCTGGTAATCTTTCTCGCATCTCGGGAAAAAAGTGTCCAAGCTCTTCGATCTCAAAGCCGACCAAGCCTAGCTCTTTGATGCCTGGCGAATCTATAATGTAGCCTCCGATCGATAGTGGGTGCATCTCCGCATAGGTAGTGGTGTGCCTTCCTTTATTGGTTGACTCTGAGATCGTGGAGGTCTTAATATCTAAGTCTGGGTCAATCAAGTTGATCAGGGTGGATTTACCCGCCCCTGAATGCCCGCCAATAAAGCTTCTTTTATCTTTGAGCAGAGACTCTACGCTTTGACGATACTGCGGATCAAGCGCACTAAGGGCAATCACTGGATATCCTGCCGCTTCATAGATTGAGCGTATTGCTGCTAGTTTTTCTAAATCTTCCTTGCTTTCAAGCAGATCTACTTTATTGATCACAAATTGGATTGGAATGCCATAGGCCTCCGCTACTAGCAAAAAACGATTGGCAAAACCGGTACTCGTTTGAGGTTGATCTATCGTAAATAAAAAGATCGCTTGATCGAGATTTGCGGCGAGAATATGTACCCGAGTCTGATGCGATATCGCTTTACGGAGGATGTAGTTTTGGCGTGGCAAAATTTCGTGAATCACGCCTAGCTCCCCCTCTTTAGGGATGCTAAAACGTACCTCATCGCCAACTGCTACGGGATTGGTGGTATTGAGATCCTTGATGCGAAACTTGCCCTTAATGATGCAATCATAAATCTCCCCAGACTCAGTTTTGACGCGGCTAGTCGAACCGACGGAACGAATGACAGTGCCCTGAAACAACTGTTCGGGAGTCTTTGCTTGCGGTTTGCGTTTTTTTCTCCCCATACTTAATGCACGGATTGAGAGCTGATATTACGCCAAGCTTGGAAGCGCGTAAATTGTGGGTCTTCCTGATTGGCAATCAACCAAAACTGAGGGACTGTGTAGGCAAAGTTGGCCGAACACTTGATTCGGGCTGATTGAAGCTGTGATCTTTTGAAAAAATGAATTTCAATGCTGCCTTTTTGCCACTCATAGGCCAGCAATGCTTCAAAATCTTCCTGTATTTGGGTGCGGTTGAGGGATATGATCGTATCGCCCGGATGGATCCCTGCCTCAATCAGAGGGCTTTGAGGGAGTATTTTCTCTACGAGAACGCCTCTCTCTGTGGCTTTGGCTTTGAGCCCCCATGCGCTGAGCGCCAGATTGCCTAATGGTACGCTACGCATTTGAAGACCATAGTATTCCGCTAGTTCGGATAGGAGCGTTTCCAACGAACGCGTCCCTTCAATATAATCAGCAAAAAATCCCTCATAAGACTCTCCACTTAGTTCCTCGATCAAGCCTTGGAAGTCTTCTCGTGTGTAAGCTCGTTTTTCGCGGGTGATCTTATGATAAAGTTGGCGCATCACCAAATCCAAAGAGACGCGATCTTGCGTTCCCCGACGGAGGGTAAAATCCAACAACATAGCCACTAAATAGCCTTTGGTATAAAATGAAATCCGGCGATTGGGCATACCGGTATCGTCGTAGCCATTGATCCAGCTTTCATGACTGGCTTTGCCTAGAGAGATAACTTCCCGTCCTCCCATACTGTAAAAGCTGCGTAACTCTCCATTGACGCTGTCCAGCCATTGTTGGGGGCCATAAATGCCACTTTTCCAGAGCATGAGATCCCCGTAATAGGTTGTAACGCCTTCGGTTACATAGTGGAGGCGAGAATATACTTCAGCATCATAGCGATAGGGAAAGAGGTCGGCGGGACGTAAAGCCTTGACATTCCAGGTATGAAAAAACTCGTGTGAGCTGATTTCCAAAAACGAGCGATACATATCTCGCTCCATCAACTGGTGGGCCGGCCCCATAACGATGACCGTAGAGTTGTAATGCTCCACCCCGTGCCGGTAACGATAGGGAAGGAGGAGGTTGAGATAATGATACTCATCAACCGGACATTCCCCAAAAAAGGCGATCTGAGCCTCCGAGTAAGCCTTGATATCTCGCTCCATGCGATCTAGATCCGGCATGCATTCGCCCATAAACCACAAATAAACCGCTAACTCCCCCACATTAAATTTGCGTAAACTAAGCTCTGGAGCTGCGAAAAAAGGAGAATCCACTAATTGATGATAATCCTCAAATGCATAAACAGGACCTTTGCCATGCATAGCACCCGCTACTTGGTAGTCGGTCGGGATCTCTAACTCTAATTGACAAGCTTGGTCTAGGTATCCTTCTAAGGACAAAAACAGCGTAATACCGTTGATATAAATTCCATTTTCGTCATAAAAACTCCCACCAGCATCGAGTTGATGGGTATAATAATCGTAATGTAGATGGACGGTTTGACCTTGCTTAGCTTCGACGGTCCATTTGAGTTTACTAATCCGTTGGATCGGCAAAACCTTTCCCTGCTCATCTTGAGCCTGTAGATCGCCGATATTGCGGGCAAAAGATTGAGCTGCATATCGTCCGGGTCGCCAAAAAGGAAGAGCAAAAGTAAGGGTGTCCTGAGGGGCAATAAGTTGGAGGTGGATACTTACTATATGCTCTTTTGGACGTGCAAAGGACAGCCGATATTTCATAAATGCTCAATTTTGGCTGTAAATATAAGGATTCATGCGTTGGGGGACTTGGTGGAGGCTTAGCGCTTCTGAATAAGTCAGATAAGTAAGAGATAGAAAGGCTAAGGTGTTTAGGCCTCAGGATTTGAGATATCTGCTGCGCAGAACGCTTATTTTGACCAGCACCTGCAATAGGCTGCTAAGAACAAGCGTTCTGCGTTCCCGCATAGTCATCGTGAGTAAGCCCCCCCCAAAATAAACTCTTAGTATTGATACTTAGTCAAGCTACATCCAGATAGTTGGATCCTCGTCTGCTAAAAAGGGGGGATGTGACCTCGGTCAAAAACGATAGTCATAAGTTTGGAAAATGGGATACTTCCATTTTTAAAATAACTTCTCGCATTCAACACAACGCATTATGATTGATTATCCCGAAGAATGGTAAAAAGGCTAAATGGCTTTTCCCCTTCCTCCTTGTCATGCTACATATTCCGTAGAAAACTTGCGTCTCGTGTGAATTTGGGCCATTTTATGGTCCTAATCCCGAAAATTCTATATTTAGTGGTTTAACGGACGCAGATGGAAAACCCGGATATTCTTCATGCTTTGCTCTATGTATTTGCTGCAGCTGCCTTGGGCGGTCTGCTAGTTTGGTTATTGATGAGGTTACAACTCAATGCATGGCGCAATCAATTTTTCGAGCAATCTTCTCTGTTAGAAAAAAGTCAAGATCGTCTAAAAAGTGCAGAATCAAAGTTGGCTGAATCTCAAGCCTCTCTTGCTGCTCAATCAGACAGTTTGGATCAAATGAGTGAATTGAAAGCCAGTTGGCAAGCATCTGAAAAAATCCATGCGGCTGAAAAAAGGGCTTTAAATGAGTGGAAGGCTAAAGCAGAAAAGCTGGAAACCGAACTTCGTAAAACTAGAGCGGCTCTCACTGAGCAAGCGGTACATAGCGATCCGCTGCTCAATGGTGAATGGAAAGCTCGTTTTGAAAAGACCGAAAGAGAGCGCCAAGCGCTCCAAACAGAACTCACCGATGCCGCAAGGAGAGAAGCCAAATGGCACGATGAGGTTTTGGCTATGCAAGCCCAAATTCAACGCTTACAAGCCCAAAATAGTGCGGTCGCGGCTCCAATTGTAGAGGAAAAAGAAGCAGAAAATGCTAGTATCGAAGCGAGTGTTGAGGAGATTCTAAAACCTAAAGAGCGCAACAAAGAAGCCTTTACTTTGGCTCGGATCAAAGAGCGAGGCAAAGGCATCAACTATGATCGAATTGGTTACTCCCGAGCTGAAGATGCCGATGATTTGAAGAAAATTAAAGGTATAGGTCCTTCATTAGAGAAAAAATTAAACAGTATCGGAATATTTTCCTTTTTTCAAATTGCCAACTTCGAAGCAGAGGACGAAGAGCTTGTAAATGAGGCGATTGAGTTCTTTCCGGGGCGGATAAAAAGAGACAATTGGGTCGCTCAAGCGAAAGAAATATTAAAACAAAATGACGAGAAGTAAGGTTTATTTAAAAAAATTCTGGTAAGACTGTGACCTTTTACGATATTTAAACTCTAATCAATTGAACGGAAATTTATTTTCCGTTTCGTTTTAGGGCGTTTTCATGGCTGTTGCCCGTTCCTCCTTGGAACGGGCCTTTTTTTTGAGGCTGATCCCTAGCGACGCTGTTTTTTCTTAGGCTTTTGCTTGCCAAATTTAGAGGGTTTACTTATCCCTCCCACCTGCATTTTCAAGAAAGAAACCTCTTTATCGGTGAGATGACGCCATTTGCCGCGGGGTACATTTTTTTTGGTCAGAGAGCCCATCATAACTCGATCTAGATGGACTACCTCGTAGCCAAGGGCTTCAAACATTCGTCTTACGATGCGGTTGCGGCCACTATGCAATTCGATGCCCACTTCGTTGGGACCTTTGTTGGTGACATAACGGATTTTATCTGCCTTGGCCATACCGTCTTCTAGTTCAATCCCTTCCTTCAATTGACGCATATGGGCTTCACTCACTTCTTGGTCCAAGGTAACATGGTAGAGCTTTTTGACTTCGTGTGAAGGATGAGTCAGTTTTTTGGTGAGGTCTCCATCATTGGTGAGAAGGAGCAAGCCAGTCGTATTACGGTCCAGACGACCTACCGGAAATATGCGTTCGCTAGTAGCGGTCTTAACTAGTTCTAAGACAGTGCGACGCCCTTCGGGATCGTTGGTGGTGGTGATAAAGTTTTTGGGCTTGTTGAGCAGTACGTAAACTTTATTTTCGGGCTCAAGGATTTTGCCTTCGTAACTGACTTTATCTTGGGCAGGAATGATTTTCATCCCTAGTTCAGTAACTACCTTACCGTTGACTTTGATTTGCCCCTCTTGGATGAGAGTATCTGCCTCACGCCTAGAGCATACTCCAGCCTGAGCGATAAAGCGATTAAGCCTTATTGGCTGATCGTTACTCTGATTGCGCTTCTTCGTCAGTTCCTGCTCCTTCTGCTGCTGGCTGCTGAGGAGCTTCTTCTTGCCCGACTCCGTTGCTTGACGCTTCGGCTGCTTGACTTTCTCCTTCTTCGCCCCTTTCCAAAAGGGTTCCTGCTTCTGATTTGGTTTCCTCGGCATCGTCGGATAGTTGTTTTTCCTGATGTAGTTTGAACTGCTCGAGATGGTCTTCGGCAAGCTCCTCGAACTCTTTGAGCTTAGGCATATCGGTCATATCCTTTATCCCAAAGTACTGCATAAAAAATGGGCTAGTCGCGTATAAAAGCGGTCTGCCAGGAGCTTCGGCTCTGCCCGTAATGCTGACCAATTGCTTGTCCAAAAGCTTTTGTACCGCATAATCACAATTCACACCGCGGATAAACTCCATCTCGGCTTTAGTGATAGGCTGGCGATAGGCAATGATCGCTAAGGTTTCTAAAGCCGCTCGCGAAAGTCGCTTTTGATTTTTGGTAAGAGTCGCTCTTTTGATGTAGGCATAATAGGAGCGCTTGGTGAAAAATTGATAGCCTTCTGCGACTTTACGGATCTCAAAAGGATATTGATCGCTCTGATACTTCTTTTCTAGCTCACCCAAAATCTCTTCTAGGCCTTCATCGTTTAATTCGATTTTCTCCTCAGGAGATGCGGTCTCCTCCTCATTTGCCGTACCCTCCATGCGGAGGATTTCCATCAAGAAAGATTTCTTGACGGGCTGTTCGGCCGTAAAGATGATTGATTCTATGATATTGCTAATGTGCGAGTCCATGCTGCTCCTTATTTTGCAGTGCTCAAAGGTACAATCTGGCAATGACTTTTTACAAACCTTCTCTATTCCTTTTGAGTTCCTTATATTCCTGCTTTAAAAGTTTGAAGTCCCTCTTCCCGCAATGGAATGGGCATCCGTTTTATTTTTTTAGTTGTTTTATTCTATGGTGTATCGCGGCAATCTGCGTAAAATGTCTTCTCAATTGGGAGATACCGTCCAATACTCTTTGACTTTAGGAGATGACACCTTTTCGGTGAACGATTGGATCGGGAAGCCAATCAAACTGGCCTTTCAAGGAGAAATAAATTGCCGTATTTGTGGTCGTAAGACCAAAAAGTCCTATGGTCAAGGCTTTTGTTTTATTCATTTTCAAAAATCCCCCGAAAATTCCCCCTGTATTATCCGACCTGAGCTCTGTGAGGGGCACCTTGGTAAAGGTCGCGATCTAGATTGGGAACAAAAGCATCATGTCCAACCACATGTAGTATATCTTGCCCTCACTAGCGGCATCAAAGTCGGTGTTACTCGCCAAGACCAAGTGCCTACGCGTTGGATTGATCAAGGAGCATGGAAAGCAGTGCAGATTGCCCATGTGCCTTATCGCCGCCTCGCAGGCGAAATAGAAGTTTCGCTCAAAGACCATATGAGCGACAAAACAAACTGGCGCAAGATGCTCTCTAACCAAATGAATACTGAGCTAGATTTAAATGAGGAAATCGAAAAGGCGCAGTCTCTACTACCCGAGGAGTACAAGGAGTATATCGTTCCGCGAAGTGAGATAACAGAAATAACGTATCCGGTAGAGGCCTATCCGGAAAAAGTTAAAAGCCTCAAATTCGATAAGATTCCAGAGATTACCGGTACCCTGCAAGGCATTAGGGGCCAGTATCTTATCCTTGACGAAGGGCGTGTGATCAACTTGCGATCACATACCAGCTATTTGATTGAGTGGTCCGCAGGATAGGCAGCTCACAGACACATGAAGATTAGACAAAGTTTGGGGATTTTACGTTCCCGTATCATGTATTATGCAAAACCGAGAAACCGCCAACGTCTCAAGCGGTTCTACGCCCCTTTTGTTCCTAAAGGGAGCCTTTGTTTTGACATAGGAGCTCACTTAGGTAATCGTTCTGATGCATGGTTAGCCCTAGGAGCCAAAGTAGTTGCCGTAGAGCCACAACCTGCATGCATTCGCTACCTTAAACGGCACTTTGAGGATAATCCAGACTTCACCTTGTTAGAGGCCGCCCTCGGCGAACGCTCGGGTCGACTGCCCTTGTATGTGAGCGAACTGACCCCCACCATCAGTACCCTCGCCGACGAGTCTTGGCGACAGGCAATGGCAGATAAAACTTCTTTTCACGTACAATGGGACCAAACTATAGAAGTGCCGGTATATAGTTTAGAGCAGCTCATCGAGCAATATGGGATCCCTGACTTTTGTAAGCTCGACGTGGAGGATTTTGAATTACCAATCCTCAAGGGCTTACAAACTGCCATACCTAGTCTTTCCTTTGAATATTTTATCCCGAGTATACAGAGTGCCCTCGCCTGTATAGAGGAGCTTGAACGGATTGGTGCTTATGAATACAATTGGTCATTTGGTGAGTCCCAGCGATTTGAGCGCGAAAAATGGATAAACAGTAGCGAAATGAAAGCTATATTAGCAGGCTATGGTGAAAACGATCGTTCGGGTGATGTATATGCTCGCTTGTTATGAGTTACGATATGAATGGAAAAATACTGAATACAAAGGATAGAGCTATGAAGGTGGAGGCGATAGAGGAGATCCGGCTACCCACTCATTGGGGAGAATTTCAAATGCGATCTTATCCCGGTCCTAATCCGGATCAACCGCATCTAGCGCTCTACTGCGGAGAATGGAATGAGCAAAAACCTGCTTTAGTGCGTTTACATTCAGAGTGTATGACGGGAGACGTTTTTGGCTCAGGGCGCTGTGATTGTGGCGAGCAACTTCATATGGCGCTTTCCCTGATTGCCAAAGAAGGAGGCGTCTTAGTTTATTTGAGGCAAGAAGGACGTGGTATTGGCTTAATCAATAAAATGAAAGCCTACAACTTGCAGGATCAAGGGCTCAATACCGCTGATGCCAATACGCATTTAGGCTTTTCTGTGGATGACCGACGCTACGACATTGCGATAGCCATGCTCGAAGACTTAAATGTCTCACACCTCAACCTTTTGACCAATAATCCCGAAAAGCTCAATGCTTTTGCGGATAGTCAAGTACAAGTGGTAAATCGAGTTCCCTTGCAGATTCCGGCCCATGCCGAAAATAAATTTTATCTTGATACCAAGCGTAACTTGATGGGCCATTGGCTCAGTGAATAAGGATATGGATTCTCTCTGGCAGGCATTATTGACCCTTCAAACGGAATTGAGCACGTATCAGGCTCCATTCAAATGGTTGAGTCTTACCTTTGGCAAGGCTGAGGCTCGTTGGGCCGTCGATGCATTGGTATTACCCCAAGATGGAGAACGCTTGATCGGGGTCTATTGGGACGAGCGACCTCCCCTAGTCGGACAAAATAAGTCCGTCTGTTGGGTGCGTTCGATAAATATGTTTACCGTTCAATTTGAAGACCCGGCTCTCCTCCCTGAAGAACTTCGCTCCCTGCTCCGAGACTATTTGCCCTATTGTCTTTTGCCCTATCACGCCCATAAACAAAAAAGAGCGATTTCCATTACGCATTTTGCTCAAAGTCTGGACGGGCGTATTGCTACAGAAAGTGGGGATTCGCGTTGGATTGGTTCTAAAGAAAACCTCATCCACGCCCACCGCATGCGTGCTCTCTGTGATGGTATCTTGATTGGTTCACAAACCTTAGTGGCCGATGAGCCCTCCCTCACTACTAGACATGTTGCAGGCAGCAATCCCAAGCGGATTGTGGTAGGTACCTCAGCCCATGATTTTAGCAGCCTTTGGCGCTCTTGCTCGGATCCTGTTTTGGTATTGGGCAACGGACAATTGTCAGAAGATCAGCGTATTGAATACGTTTCGCGCGACAAAAGTCAAGGGCGCTGGAGTGGGATGGAAATCCTAAAATGTCTCTACGAAAGGCAGATTTGCTCTGTTTACATAGAGGGAGGAGCGCAGACCACCTCCAATTTTTTGCACGATGGAGCAGTTGATATCTTACAATTGCATTTGTCGCCTCGTCTGTTTGGCTCCGGTATTTCGGCGATCAAACTCCCCGAAATTGGCGAGGTCAAAGATTCTATCAAATTAGATCCTTTTACCTTCGTGCCTGTCGGCGATAGTATGATGTTTGTCGGTCAAATCTGTGATAAAGCCTAATGCAAGCCCAAGCTCTCTGGCATGTCAGTGCCCAAAAATCTGAACTGCGTACCAAAACCTATCCTACAGATCACAATCCCGACTTTGTAGAAGTGCGCTCTGCCTACTCTCTGATTAGTACGGGTACCGAGCAACTCGTAGCCAAGGGAGGCGTGCCTGAAGGGCTCTACCAAAGTATGCAGGTGCCTTTTATGGAAGGTAACTTTAGCTTCCCGATCAAATACGGTTATTCCCTGGTAGGGGAGGTAGTTACGGTAGGACATGAGTGGGAAGGTCGCTGTGTGCATTTACTCCATCCGCATCAAGATCGTTCTTGGGTTCCGGTCGATAGTTTATTTCTCGTGCCGGAGAACGTTTCCCCTCGGCGCGCAGTGCTTGCGAGTAATGTAGAAACCGCTATTACGGGGATTTGGGATAGTGGGGTTTCGATTGGGGATAAGGTGTTAGTTCTGGGTTTTGGTAGCATCGGCTCTTTGCTAGCGCGGATTTTACAAGGGATTCCGGGTATTGAGTTGACCGTTTGGGATGCAGACCCTTGGCGAGCTGCTTTGGCCGCGGACATGGGGTTTAGCGTTCGCCCGCCGGGCAAAAACTACGACTGTGCCTTCCATACCACGGCCAGTACTCCAGGCTTACAGCTTTGTATTGATGCGCTTAGCCAAGGGGGTAAAGTGGTGGAACTAAGTTGGTTTGGTACCAAAGAGACTTCATTACAGCTAGGGGGCAGCTTTCATGCCCAACGCAAACAAATCATCTCCTCACAAGTAAGTTATATCAGCCCCGAACGCACTCCTCGTTGGGATTACATGCGTCGCAAAACGGCTGTTTTTAGGCTTCTGGTCGATAACGCTTATGATGAGCATTTGACTCATTGGGTGCCTTTTGAGAACCTACCTAGCTGGTTTGATCAAGTTCGAAATAAACGTCCCCAAGGATTGATGTGGGGGGTAGAATACTAATATAAGCTATGTTTACTGTTACCATCAGAGATCATGTGATGATCGCCCACTCTCTGCCGAGTGAAGCCTTTGGCCCTGCCCAAAAATTGCATGGGGCTACCTATGTGATCGACGCCTGCTTCATGGCGCCAGAACTAGACGAAAACAATATCGTAATCGACATTGCCATCGCGCATGAGGTGCTAAAAGCGGTCCTCAGCCCGCTCAACTACCAAAATCTTGACGATCTCCCGCAATTTGACGGCAAGCTGACAACCACAGAATTTCTGGCCCGCTATATTCATGAACAAATTGGATTAGCCGTGAAAGCATCTTTTTCGGGCAGACTCAAAGTGACGCTGGGTGAATCTCACGTGGCATGGGCTTCGTATGAAGGAGATGTGTAGTTTGATAAAAAGAGATATAGAGACACCTTAGTACTCTGATTGTCATACTGCTCTCGGCCAAGTATTTGAAGCGATGAAATCTCTAAAATGGTACTTCGTCTTGCCCGATATGCAAGACATCCCCAGTGGAGGCAATCTTTACAATGCTCAATTGATCGGAGCATTGCGGGAGGAGGATATTGAGCTTGAGGTGATGGATTTTGATACCTATCTCGAGGCTCGGCAACAAAATTTGAGTGGGCTATTCTGGATCGATACCCTCTTTCTTGAGCCATTTGGCGCCCTCGCTCAAATGGCGGAAGGACCGATGATTCATGGCCTATTGGTGCATCACCTCGAGAGTCTCTATCCCCCCCAAGGAGTAGAGTCTGATGAATGGTATGACCAAAACGAAGCGGCTATTCTGGCGCGATTTGAGTGGTTTTTAGTTACGAGCCCATACACCAGTAAGTACCTTCAGCTCCGAGGTTTTGCCCCTGAGCAAATTATCGTTGCTCCTCCTGCCTTGAGTTTTCAACCTGAGTGGCGAGATGGGGATACCGAGGAGATGAGAGCTTTGATGGTTTCCAATTTGGTCGAGCGCAAAGGAGTTTTACCTTTTTTGTACGGCCTCGCCGAACGCTGCGATCGAATGGGACCCTATAGTCTTACCATCGTAGGCTCAGATGAGATTGAACCTGAGTATGCTGCGGCCTGCCGCGAATTGCTCGCTCAGCATCCTAAGTTGCAACAAAAGGTCCTTTTGACGGGTTCTCTTTTACCGCGGAAGACGCAAAGGTATTACCGCTATTCTAACCTTTACATCTCAACCGCCTATATGGAAACCTACGGCATGTCTCTACAAGAAGCGAGATCTTTTCGCTTGCCGATATTGACGCTAGATGGTGGCAATGCCGCCTCACATGTAAGACACGGCTCCAACGGTCTTGTCTTCGGTAGTATAGATAACTTGCTCGATGAATTTCAGTTACTCAGCCAAGATCCCAAACGCTTCGAATCCTTTCATGATCGAGCGCAGCAATGCTGTACCGAAGACGATTATGACTGGCAAGAAGTGGCGCATCGGGTGCTGAGTGCCTTGCCTACGCTTTCATGGAAAAAATAAGCGCTTACCCTACTCATTGGTTAGAAACTCGCTATCCCTTCGATGCTGAAGGGAGACATCCCGTACTTGAAGCTCAGGTATTGACCTATCTCCAAGCTTTCCAGTCTCCTGCTGTGGTGGACGTAGGAGCAGGCTCTGGATCCAATTACCAATATTTTGCTCCCAAGCTCACCAATGAGGTCAACTGGCACCTCCTTGAGCATGATCCGCTCCTGATCGAAGCGATGCGAAAGCGCGTTCCCCGCAGGGTGAATCTCATCGAACACTCTCTCCTTGATATCAGTAGCGCTATCGAGCTTCCCCAGATAGATCTATTGATGGCCAATGCTGTCTTCGACCTGTTTTCAGAAGCACAGTTTTTGCACTTTGCTAAGCCTGTCTTTGAGGCCAAGGTGCCCATGTATCTAAGTCTTAACTATACAGGCATGGGCTTGGAGCCAGAAAATAAGCATGATGCGGAGATGATTGCCCTCTATGAAGCTCATATGCAGCGTCCCCAATCTTTTGGCCGTGCGATGGGAGCAGAAGGCCCCGCAAAGATGAAAGCCCTCTTGAGTGAGCTTGGTTATAAAGTACAGATAGCGCCTAGTTATTGGCACATTGGCCCAGAAAATGAGGTCATGCAAAGCTATTTGCTAGGCTTTATGGAATCTGCGATAGGAGAGATGTTGCGTTCTCCGGAGGAGCTGACTAGATTAGGAGACTGGATCGCAGAAAAACGCTCTGCCCTCAGCTTGGGCGCTTTGAGTATGTGGGTCAGCCACCAAGATATATGGGCGCAAGTGTAAATCCCGAAATCACCCGATGGACCAGAACGAATGCGGTACTGTTGCTTAGCGGTAGCAGCCTGGCGGTGCTGTTGGATCGTCCTTATCTACTTTTTTCGGCCGGTTTGGCCTCTTTTATTGGCCTCTTTGTGATGAATCGCTCCGAGTGGCAGGATCTGTCTTGGGGGATCGGCCCCGCAAATTTAGTTACTGCCTTTCGCCTGTTTTTGCTGCTATTGATCTTGGCTTTTGCGCCAGCTAATCAGCCTTGGACCTTATTGATTGCGCTGCTGATAGTGGCGAGTTTGGATGGCTTAGATGGATTTGTCGCTCGCAAAACCCATTCTACCTCTACTATAGGTGAGTACTTTGATAAGGAAACGGATGCATTTTACGTACTCGCCGTGGGGCATATTCTCTATGAATTGGGCTATGCTCCGCTTTGGATTTTGGGCTTAGGTTGGATTCGATATCTCTACGTTTTAGCTTCTATGCGCTGGAAGCCTTCGACCCAAAAAGAAACTCGCTTTCCTTGGGGACCCATCATCGCCGTAGTGATTATGATTGGCCTGCCGCTAAGTATGGTGATCCCTGAGCCTTGGCGGATTTATCTGTATTATTTGCTCAGTGGTTTGCTTCTCTTCTCATTTGGACGCAGTTTTATTGCCCTGCTGCGGACCACATGAAACGAATCTTAGCTTCTCCTACTTTATGGATTTTTTGCTGGCTCTGTTTGAGTGTGGCGATTGCTGCGTTAGGCCCCTTGTATGGTGTACCCGATACTGCTTGGCTGAGTGGGGAGTGGTTACTCGCAGGTATGCTTTTGCTTTGGCTCAATCCACAAACTAAACGCACTTGGGCTTGGCTTTGGTGGGGGGCATGGGCCTTCCTGATTTTTCTACAGCTATATGGGCTTTTTACTTGGCGACTGTATCGAGTTTCCCCAAACTTTTATCATGAATGGAGTTTACTGACAGAGGTCCTGCCTATCTTTTGGAGCGAATTATCCCTCGGTAAACTGAGTGCTTATTTACCGCTTTTGCTGCTTGTGGTTTTAGGGATAGGGCTAAGCTTTATTTTGTTGCGATTTTTGATACGTAGAGCAAAGCTATGGGGAGGGGTTCCCGCTGGTGGGAGTAGTCTTGGCCTGATACTTTTACTCGGCCTGCTTTCCTCCAATGTGCAATGGACGAGTGCTCAAATCTGGCAAAACTGGCAGGATTCACGTCAGCTATATCAAGAGGTAAATACCCAATCTGATTTAGCACCTTTTACCCAAAACTGGTCCGATAGCCTGGGCACTCGGCCGGATATTTACTTGGTCTTTTTGGAGTCCTACGGCAAAGTCTTAGCTACCGACGAGGCTTTTGCAGAGCGATATAATCAGTTAATCGGCGAGTTGGAGACCAGTCTAGCGAAAAGGCGTTGGGGGATGCGTTCGACATGGTCAGAGGCCCCCATCTCAGGCGGACGAAGTTGGTTGGCCTTTAGCTCTTTTATGACAGGCAAAAAGCTCTACGCTCATCCCCAATACACGGCCCTACTTAATCGTGAGCCTGATTATCCGCATCTGGTACGCTATCTCAAGGACCAAGGCTACTATAGTTTGCGCATGAATACGCTTAAGGCGAAAACACAGTCTGCGAGGATTCCTTATGCCTTATACGATCGCTTTTTTGCCTTTGACGATTGGCTCAAGGAACCCGATTTTCCCTATACTGGCCCTGCTTACGGTAAGTTTGGGAGCTTGCCTGATCAATTTGCTTTGGGCTACGCTCGGGAAGAAGTGATCAAGGATCGTCGGCCGTTTTTTTTGTTTTTTATCACTCTCAACTCACATAGTCCTTGGAATGATATACCGGTCATGACAGACAATTGGCGAGAGCTGGAGCGTTTACCTGACACAGCGCAAAGCGGGCAAACTTCCTCTGTGATGGCGGGTTTGGCGGAGGACAAATATTGGCGGGCGATGGATTACCAATTGCGCATGATGACGCAGTTTATCGAGCAGCAGGGAGACAGCAATAGTCTTTTTATTTTTCTTGGCGATCATCAACCGCCATTTTTGACGGATGCGAAGGATGATCTTGCCACGCCGGTACACATAGTGAGTCAGGATTATGATTTGTTAGACCGCTTCGCGGAACGTTCATTCGTGGAGGGGCTGAAGCTTGATAGACAGCAAAAGGCCCCATATCGCCATGAGGATTTTTATATGTTGTTGCGCGAAGTGCTTAGCCAAAAAGCGCCTGCAAGGCCTCAGTAGTTTGATTTTCTTGACTTAGCGTATGATGTGCTTGTTGGTAAAAGGCTTGTCTCTGGGCCAACAACTCCCGCACAAATCCTTCTAATTCTTCTGGGGTTTTATCACGTACCAAAGGACGGTCGGCGCGATCTTTACGAATACGTCTAAGCAATTCCTCCGGAGGAAGTTGGAGATAAACGCTCTTGCCTAAATGGTTGATGCGTTGGATATTGTCAAAAAAACAGGCTAAGCCTCCTCCGGTAGCAAAGACGACTTTATTAGGGTACTGGCTAGCGGTAGCTTCCAGGGTTTCGCGTTCGACGAGTCGAAAATACTCCTCACCATCCTCCGCAAATATTTCTGCGATGCTTTTGCCTTCACGTTGGATTAGTGCCTCATCGATATCCACAAAAGTCCAGCCTGATTTCTCGGCATAAGCCCGACCTAGGGTAGTTTTGCCAGCAGTCATAAAGCCAATGAGGTAGATGCGCATACCAACTCCTTTTTACATCCAACTAAGGCCTTTGCCCAATAGGGGATTGTCGCGGGCGGCTTTTTGGCGATCTTCTTTTGCTTGTGCTGCTTCCCACCATGCGGTATAAGCCTGGTGAGCCGTTTCGATCTGCTTGGGACTGTTGTACCCGCTAGGGTTGCCTCTGCGCGTTCCGAGAATCGGCGTACGAGAAGGAGGCATCAGGTTACCGGCTAGGTCTCCTCCTTTGACTTCCATCCTTCTAATGGCTTCGACGAGCCATAAAGCTACGAGTCCGACGCGAGCACTTTTGGGCCGATAGGTAGATAGAGGGTGTTTGGGGTAATCTTCGATGATAGTGGTATCTCCGCCCACGGCCAATAAAGCCGGAATATCCTCCCATTCAAGGTGAGGGAGAAAGGCCCATTCCCAGGCGGTATCTTTGATAGCGGCGATCACTTCGTTGACCGAAACTTGAGCGTGCATCTTTTCAAAGCGATCCGGATCTGGTGGTGGGATCAGCTCTAAATAGAGATAGAGGGTATTGATCATATCGGGATCAACCGACTGCTGATTTTCGTAAGCAGAACCTGAATTATTGACGCTGGCTTGGTAGTGGCGGCGTTCGGCGGAGACGGAATACTTTAAGCCTTCTTGTGCGACAAAGCTAAAATTGGCGCTTCCTTCCAGATCGGTAAATTGACTGTCGATGACCATTTTGGTCTGATCTTGATACTGACTGTAGAGATATACCTTGCTGCTATCGAGTGGCTGAGTGTTGTGCTTGTCTTGAACCAAAACATCAACCTTCGTGCTGATGGGCTCGCTACAAGCCAACAGCAAACTGCTGAGGAGGAGGGTATAAATAATACGTCTCATGCGGCGAATTTAAGGAATCTGTGCGAAGAATACATGAGGGATAAGGGCAGAAGCATTTCCCTAAGCTCAAATCCTACAATTTGCCATCATGCTTATCTGAGGGCTTGCATAGGCTCAATCTCAAAATCCTCGTATTGAGACAGGAGATAGTCTCTCAGGATGCCCGCGATTTTGCGAGCGCCTCTACGGGTGGTGTGAACGTGGTCATGGATCGCCCAATCGCGGGCCACCCAACGGACCATAGTGTTTTTACCACCCATGCTGCGGTAAAGATCGAGGAAGCCAACGTTCATTTCCTCGGCTACTCGACGCTGGGCTTCCAACACTAAGGGTACAGAAGGATCCGTTTGCCAGCGACCATTGAGCTTAATGCCGCGGTCGCCTACACTGACCATAAGGATGTCGGTTTCAGGCATGCATTGGCGGATATGCTTGATCACGCGCTTCATCCCTGCTTCATAGCTGTCAAAGTTGGTACGATGGGCGGAAGTAACATTGACGCCAAAGTGAAGTACGACGAGATCGTATTCTAGATGGTGATGAAACTGCTTCATCATCTCGTCTGGAATATCTACCAAGTCTTGGCCACTACTACCACGGGAAGAGAAATTGTCGAGGTGGATACCTGATTCACTCTCAAAGTTGAGGCCATAAACCGGAAGATTTTTGGGGATGGAGAAGCGAAGCTCGATATTTTCGACCGGCTCCCCTGTCAAACTAAGCTGATTGACAGCATAAGAAGGATCGAGAAAAAGCGTATCTCTTTGGTCTTTAATACGGACTTCTACAAATGCCTCTTGGTCGGCATAAAGACTATCGGTTTGCTTGCCGTAAAAGAGGCTGATCCGATCAAAAGTCTGAGTGGTCGGATACATATCTGAGCCTTGATACCGGACCCAAGTACTGAGGTTTCTACGACCATCCGTCGGTTGGGAAGCGAGAAATAGTTCGCCTGAGATACCAAAGTCTTGACGGTTGGACTTCAAAAAATTGTAGGAGCGCCAATCTTTGGAGAAGCGATGCCAGATGCTCTTGCGAAAGGAATAAGTATTGGAGGTAATCGGGACAAAACCAACCCCTTGTCCCCCAAACATTTTTTGCAATTCGTGGCGCAAAGTCTGGGTGATGAGGTCGCCTTCGATCATCGAATCACCAAAATAAGCGATCCGCACTTTGCTTTTGCGGGAGCGACTAAGGTTTAATGCGCCGAAAAATCTAGAGAGTGGAGACTCTAGCTTGGCAAAAATTTCTTTTTCGGAGGGGAGAATTTCCCAAGATTCTGCACCATAAAGGCTAGGCGAACGTTCGACTACCGTGCGATGGAAATCATCTAAAGTATCTTTTTGTGCCTGAAAATCAGTAGTTTGGGAATCGTTCCACAAAGTGGAATCAGGACGGATAGCCTCAACGCAGACGACCATAATACTCGCCAGCAGCAAGATCAAAAAGCCTTGTTTGCCGTAGTCAACTTGCATGAGTTTTTGAGACAACATTTTCTCCTCCGTAAATATCCTGTTTTCCAACGAATTCCCCAATCAGTTGGTGGGATTTAGTTCCTCGGTGTAAGATTATATCAAATGATGTGCCGATTGTTACATTCCGATACTGTTACTTTTTAGAAAAAGTCTACGTCAAAAGAAAGAACCAAAAAAATAATCACGCCTAATTCTAAGAAAATGAAAAATATACTATTGAAATCTCTCCTTGCACTTGTGTTATTGAACCTGAGCTTTAGCTTAAAAGCCCAAGATCCTGCCACAGCTCGTCTTCAAAAAGCTGCTCAAGTAGAAGAGACTACTGCTACCTTTGCCAAGAAAATAAAACCTAGCGGCAATGCGCTTACCTTTGTGATTGAAGGTAATGCAGAGGAAATTTTGACTGTTCTCAATGAAAAATTTAGCGTAGGTACAGGTGAAAAAGTTAAGAACTTTAAGGGTCTGCAATCTTTAGAGTCGGTTACTTTTTCAGAAATTTCCGATCGTACGATGGATTATTACTATCGCGTAGAACCCGTAGAAAATACCGAAGGAAAATATAGTCGTATCACGATGTTTATGTCTGCTGGTTATTACAATTTTCTCGACTCTGAGAAGTATCCAGAGGAGATAGCCAAGGCTACTGCATTTTTGGAGAGCTTGGATCTCAAAACCAAGATGTATCAGTTGGAGCAAAAGCTCAGTGCCCAGCAGGCTGTCCTCGCCCAAGAACAAAAAGTGGAGGAAGCGCTAATTGAGAAAGCGGAAAAACTCGCCAAAGACGTCGCTGATGAACTCAGTGGCATTCAAAAAATGGAAGAAGAGATTGCTAAATTACAGGCAAAGATTAAGGCCGCTAAAGGGCAAATCGCCGAAATCGAAACGGCTCAGGAAGCCAATAAGGCTAAGCAACTAGAGCAGGCCACAAAAATCAGCGAAGAAGTAGCTAAACTGCAAGCCATCCAGACCGAGTTAGACGCGATCAAGCAATAGTCGTAAAGTATAAACTGAAAAGTCCCCCCTAAGCAATTTGTTAGAGGGGACTTTTTTTAAGTACAGAGTAGTAAGTGAAAAGTATGTAGTACCGAGAAAAAAGGCTCTGCTGAGCTATACAGACCAATTATCCTAGGTCTTAATACTGAATACTTTGGTCTAATTACTTATATTTTTGGTAATCAAATTGGCTACATGTCTTCTGCCATTTTTACGGCCTCTAGTACATTGATGATGCCTCCCGTAGCAGACAATTTTTTAAACTTTGTTTTCTTCTTTTTACCATCTTCATTGGGGCGATAAACTTTTTGCTTGCCATGATAGATCGCGCTGGTCTCAAGGATGGTTTTGATCTGTGCTGCCGTAAGTTCGGGGAAATAGGACCATAACAAGGCCGCGACTCCAGCCACTACAGGGCTCGCCATACTGGTGCCGCTACGTTCACCATATTGATCTGAAGGTAAGGTCGAATAAATGTCCACGCCAGGGGCAAAGATATCAACACTAGTGAGACCATAATTTGAAAAATCAGCCACTAGGCTTAAGCCCGCTTCGGCATCACTGGCCCCAACTTCGAGCCATATGGCACTTCCTGCATCTCGATCGTTAGGGAAGTTGCCAAACGCATCATTATCGCTAGCATCATTACCTGCACCGTGGACGAGTAATACCCCTTTCTCTTCTGCATATTGGATGGCTTCAATGACCATCTGGCGTTGAGGCGAAAAGTCTTTACCGAAGCTCATATTGATAATTTGCGCCCCATTGTCTACGGCATAACGGATAGAGTTGGCGACATCCTTGTCCATCTCATCTCCATTTGGTACCGTACGCAAAACCATGATTTCTACATCTGCTGCAATGCCTTCTACGCCCAAATCATTGCCTCGATCTGCTGCGACTATACCGGCCACGTGGGTACCGTGTTCTGCATTTTCTTTGCCTCCGATCACATCATTATTGCCATATTGTCCATAATCAAGGCTATTGAGATCATCTCCTAGGATTTTTTCTCTAGATTTGAAATTGAGGTTGAGGTGGTAGTCAAGCCGCTCCGAAATTTGTTCCTGTTGCTGCCGGATACCTTCTCCATCAATACCGTCTGATGCAAGGATAAGATAAATCCGTCTTGCCTCCTTGAGCCTTGGGTCATTGGTCTCAAGTGCCTGTACTTCTTCTTGGGTATATTCGGCGTCGCCGAACTCCTTGGTCAGGATTTCATCGATTATTTCATAAGTCTCAGAGATTTGATCGATGATCTGCTGGTATTCTTGCATTTCTTTTCGTTCTGCCAAAACAGCATCACGGGCCTCATTATAGGTGTTGAATAGGGCCAATTCATCTCCCTGAAAATCGCTGGCACTTTTGCCTTCAAATTCGTTGCGGTATTTACGGTAAATACGGGTAGATTCTAGATTGGCCATAACGATGTTTTCGCCTTCGGCATTGCCGAGAAAGTTCCAACCGTGAATATCGTCTACAAAACCATTTTGGTCATCGTCGATCCCATTGTCTGGGATTTCATCTTCATTTACCCAGATTTTGTCTTTGAGGTCTTCATGCTCTACATCAACCCCTGAGTCGATGATCGCCACAACGATGGTTTTGGTTTTTTTGCCCTTGAGCCTTTCGTAGGCTTCAAGGGTACTTACGCCTTCTAATGTGCTTGCGTTAGGAGCGGCATGGTGCCAGTGGGTGCGCTGATCTGTAGGTACATCTGCTGCTTTGTCTTCGCTCTGAGCGAGCAAGCCCAAGCCTCCCAAAAGCCCTAAACTAGCAAGGGCTATTCGTTTAAAATTCATAGATAAGTTATGTTGAAACAATTGTACTTCCTTAATGGTTCGCCTTGATCTAAGAGCCATGAATGGAGAGAATCAAAGCTGATCTGATCAATAAAATTAAGGATAATATCTAGAAGGAAAGCTTTAAAAAACGCGAAATAGCAGATACATACCACTTAGGCAAAGAATTACCCCAATTCCTTTGAAGATATAGCTGAGCCATTCGGTCTTGAGAAGAGGACGGATATAGTGCGCTAATCCGACTTTGAGCGTATCAGTAGTCAAAATCGCCATGAGCATACCGCCTAAAAAGATAGACTGCGAAGCGGTGTCATCATACAGGCTACTAGCCAATGCAATAGCTCCAATCCAAACTGCAAAAGCGAAAGGATTGAAGAAATTGACGACAAATCCCTGTACAAAAGCATTCAAGTAGGTACCTGCATTGAGGTTGACTTTGACCCCATCTGTCCGCGGGGAGCGGAAGGTGTAAAGAGTACCCAATACCAATAAAATGATAGCGCCGATTATACCTAGCCAAAATTGATTTTCTGATTCCAAAAACCAGCCTGAAACGCCTAGGCCAAAGAGTAGTGCCACACATAGGGCATCACCACTAACGATGCCTAGGGCGACGGTAAAGCCCGATTTGAACCCGTTTTCCCAAGTGTTTTGTAGTAAGGTGAAAAACACTGGGCCGATGAGGAGGATGAGTGTTAGTCCGTATAAATAACCTTGAAAAAGTGCCATAGGTTGTGCGAAACTGACAACAGCAAATATAGTCAAAATTGCAGACATACCGATGGCTTTAGGCGTGTATCGTAATAGGTGCTTGGGTGTCCTTAATATCCCTCATTTCCCAAATTTCGTGCCTTCCTCGGTATTTTCCTGCTTTTGACCCCCTAAATCGAGTTTACTATTTGCGCAAAGAGAGAGGCTTTAGAGGGCGATGTAAGCTTTTGGGTAAAGCTTGCCAAGTCAGGGGGCAAGGCTTACTGCTAAGGAGTCAAATTGAGCCAGTGGGCCTGATATTGGTCCGAAAGCCCGTACTTCTTGATATTTTTGTGATGTTAGAATTAGACTTTTTTAAAGGTTTTCTGCTTGTACGCAAATAGCTCTTTTATATGTTAAGACTTCCTACATTAGGCAATTGCTTGGTTATTGGTTTGGCCTTTTTCCTAAACACTTTTCTTTCCAATTCCTCGCGTGCACAGACTCAAAACACCTCCTTTTCTGTACAAAGTAATCTCCTTCCACTCAATGGCCGTTCAGGCGCCCCCATTGGCGTAGCTGACATGAATGGCGATAAGAAGGATGATATTATTTTATTGGACAACCGTAATACACTAGTTATCCAAACGCAAAATGCCCCCAATCAGGCATTTTCTACTTATCAGACTACTGCGATCGGCTCCAATCAGTGGAGCTTGTGCATAGGAGACTACGATCACAATGGTCGCAATGATGTTTTGGTAGGAGGCGCTTATACCAATATTCGACTCTATGCTGGCGACCCCGCCACTGAAAGCTTAAGTGGGAGCATACTTACAAACTCTAATATCTTCTTGCAGGGTAGCAACTTTGCCGATATCAATAATGATGGCTGGGCAGATATTTTTACCTGCCATGACGACGCGGATAACCGTAAATACAAAAACAACGGGGACGGTACCTTCACCTTCGACAATAGCCTACTTCCTACTGCTTTTTCGTCTTCCTCTGACGATGCGGGAAATTATGCCTCCATTTGGACAGACTATGACAATGATGGTGATCTCGATATGTACTTATCTAAATGCCGTCAAGGCGCTACTAGCTATACTGACCCACGTCGTATCAATCGTCTCTTTCAAAATGATGGCAATAACAATTATACAGAGGTAGGCGTTGCTGCAGGCTTGGCTTTCGGCGCTCAAACCTGGACGGCCGATTTTGCAGACGTCGATAATGATGGGGATCTCGATGCCTTTATCAATAATCACGACGATGATTGCCAGCTAATGCGCAATAATGGGGACGGTACCTTTACGGATGTTACCGCAGCATCTGGTTTATTGCCAACCCTTGGCGCTGCTGCCAATCTCATAGGCATTCAAGCCATCTTCCGCGATTTTGACAACGACGGTTATGTCGATTTGCTATACAGTGGCTCTTCTCACTATCTCTTCTACAATGATGGTGATGGTACTTTTACCCTCGCGTCCAATCCTGCCAACCCATTAGGCACCCTGCGAGTTCACTCCTTTGCCATTGGCGACCTCAATCATGATGGGTTTTTGGATGTATATGCCGGTCATGGTTCAGGGTTTAACGGTACCAGTGGCTCAAATGACGACGATTTATTCCTTAATGCGGGTAATAGTAATCACTACCTCGCCCTTGACCTAATCGGCACTCAAAGCAATATCAACGCAATTGGGGCTCGGCTAGAAGCTTATGTTGGCCTAAGCAAACAAATTAGAGAGGTCCGATCTGGAGAAGGCTACGGGATAATGAATTCCTTTACCCAGCATTTTGGTTTAGGGAGTGCTACCCTGCTTGACAGTTTGATCATCCGCTGGCCAAGCGGCTTAGTCAATAAATATTACAATCTTAGTGCCGATCAATTTATCACCTACAAAGAGCACGACAATACGCTCGATGCCAACTTTGTCGCCGATCAGACTGTCGCTTATCCCGCGCCAGTACAGATCAATTTTGACGCTTCTTCTACTTTTTCACCGGTTCCCGGAACGCTTACTTATGACTGGAATTTTGGAGATGGCACTACCGGCTCAGGCCAAAGCATCGCTCATACTTTTGCAGTAGCAGATAGCTATATGGTCACACTGACCGTATCCAACCTCGCCAACAGTGAAACTGATACGGATTCCTTGCTGATTGTCATTGGTAACAGCATTGATGACTTTCCGAGCCTAGACCCTGACTTTGACAATGATGGGATACCCAATACCCTCGAAAGATCTATTGGTCAATTTAGTTTCACTACGGCCTCGGCTACTATCCCACCTGATGGACTAGATGCCACCCAGACAGTTGATTTGAGTAGCACTGGGGTCAGTATTGGGACTACAGTCAAGCTGAGTGATCTTGTCGCCGATGGCGATCTCAATAGTACTGGGGAAGACTTCTCACTTGATTTTAACAATGGCGAATACGTAGTCAGCGGCTTCGCTACTGGCACGCAATGTACGGGTAGTCTGACCACTACTACCTCCAATCTCAATGGCAGTATTACCGTAGTTGACATTGGATCTGGAACGCCCACTCCTGGCATCACTATCAAAGGTACTTCAGGCCTAGAGGTGGATGACTTGACGGGTTGTAGCGCTGGGATTACCTACCAGCTAAAAGTCAGTATGGATGGAAAAAAGGATGTCGATGGAGATGGGATAGATAATGAATATGATTTAGATAGTGATAATGATGGGGTTTGGGATGTGGTAGAAGCCGGTGGAGTCGATGTCGATGGAGATGCCTTTATTGATAATCCTGCCGATCAGGCGAGCTTGACTACTCCTCCCAATACAGACGGGGACGACTTACCTGATTTTGTCGATCTCGAAAGCACCAATGTTGCCAACGATGGGATAGGACCTTTTGATATAGCTGCTACTGACTTTGGCTATTTTGATACCAATGGCGACGGGCAGATCACCTCTGCAGATACTGATGGAGGGATAGATGATGATCTAGATGGGCTGGATGATTTGATCGATGGTAACAAAAAAGAGAAAGGGGCTGCTCCCTTTGGGGAACACGTATTCGTAGCTGGGCATAGTGTCGCACGTATGTGGAACGAAGTCCTCTTAGAAGGCATTCGCGGAGACTTTGCCCGCCCAACTGTACACGCTCGTAATCTTTATCATATTTCTTCCGCTATGTATGACGCTTGGTCTGCATATGAAGGTCGTTCGCATAGCTACCTTCTTGGCAACAGCATCTCTGGTTTTAATATAAGCTTCAATAATCTTCCCACAGTGGCCGATTCGGTTTCGGCTCAAAAAGAAGCTATCAGTTATGCTGCTTACCGGCTAATCATGGCTCGCTTCGCCAACTCACCCGGTCGAAATAATACACTATTCATTGCAAATTTGGTCATGCAAGAGCTGGGTTATAGTACTGCGATTACTAGTACTGACTATCAAAACGGCGGCCCTGCGGAACTCGGAAATTATATCGCAGATCGGATCTTAGCGTTCGGCGCAGCCGACAACTCTAACGAAAGTAATGACTTCGCTAACCTATACTACCAGCCGGCCAATAACTTCCTTGAGATCGCCAAGCCAGGTAATCCCAATCTAACCAAGCCAAACCGCTGGCAGCCTCTTGCCTTTGATGTCTTCATTGACCAAAGCGGTAATGTTACTTCCTCCAATACGCCTGATTTCTTAAGTCCTGAGTGGGGCAATGTACCGGGCTTTGCCATGAGCCAATACGATAAGTCAACCTACACCCGTGATGGCGATACCTATGAAGTATGGCATGATCCGGGGCAACCGCCTATGCTGGATACAATTGCCGGTGGCGGTACTACAGACCTATATCAGTGGGGCTTTAGTATGGTCGCTACTTGGAGTAAGCACCTCGATCCTAATGATGGCGTGATGTGGGATATTTCTCCTGCTTCTATCGGTAATGTGCCCTTTAGTGAGCTGCCTGATGGCTTTGACGATTATGATCAATTTTACGATTACTTGGATGGCGGGACCAGTGCTACTGGCCGCAGTCTTAATCCTCATACGGGCCAGCCATATCAAGCGCAAAACGTGCCTCGAGGGGATTACGCTAGGGTTTTGGCTGAGTTTTGGGCGGATGGTCCTGATTCTGAAACCCCTCCAGGCCATTGGTTTACCATCCTCAATTACGTCAGTGATAACCCGCTGCTCGAGAAAAAATGGCAGGGGCAAGGGGCTACTCTCTCTGATTTGGAATGGGATGTGAAAACCTATTTCACGATGGGCGGGACTATGCATGATGCTGCTATCTCCGCTTGGAGTGTCAAAGGCTGGTATGACTACATCCGTCCGGTTTCGGCATTACGGTATATGGCCCTTCGTGGTCAAAGTTCGGATCCGTCGGCTGCCTCTTACGATCCTGCCGGTATGCCGCTTGTGTCTGGTTATATCGAATTGGTCGAGTTAGGAGATCCCTTGGCTGGTCCAGGCAATGTGAATGTTGGTAAAATCAAAATCAATGGCTGGAAAGGTCCCAATTTTATTATCGATCCGGCTGAGGATCTTGCTGGAGTAGATTGGATTTTGGCGGATGAGTGGTGGCCTTATCAGCGTCCATCCTTCGTTACGCCTCCTTTTGCCGGTTATGTCTCTGGACACAGTACTTATTCTCGAGCTGCCGCTGAGATTATGACCTATATGACTGGCGATGAATATTTTCCTGGTGGTATGGGCGAATTTTATTGCCCCAAGGATGAGTTTTTGGTCTTTGAGCAAGGCCCGAGTGTTGATGTTACGCTACAATGGGCTACCTACCGTGATGCCTCTGACGAATGTAGTTTGTCTCGAATCTGGGGGGGGATTCACCCTCCAGCGGATGATATTCCCGGCCGTAAGATTGGCAAAGCAGTCGGCATACGTTCCTTTGCTTATGCCGATAGCATCTTTAGTGCCGGTACGCCTAGCGTGCAAATCAAAGCCTTTTTAGAGGGTACTTATGCTGGCAGCGACAGTATGCGCGCTAGCTTGGTCAATATTCTCCCACTTACAGATCCTTTTGGTTTAGGGAGTACGGCTGATTCAGATGTGATGGATAAAACGGGCGCGCTCGCTCCCGTGGATTGGGTGGTGGTAGAACTACGGGCCAAAGCAGATCCGACGATCATCTTGGATAGCGTAGCTGCGATCATTCGGGCCAATGGTGAAGTTGTAAGCCCACTGGGCAAGGAAGCCGTTACCTTTCCTGATTTTGAAATAGGAGAATATTACGTAGCGCTCCGTCATGCAAACCATCTGGGGGTGATGACGGCCAATACAGTAACCGTCAATGCGGATGCGCCTTTGCTTGACTTTAGTGATCCCACTACTGCTGTATTCTCCAATGGCGGCCCCGCGATGAAAAACGATAATGGTGTGATGCTACTATGGTCAGGCGATGCCAATAGCGATGGTACTATCAATGCGGTGGATAATATCAACTTCTGGCAGGTCGAAAACGGCCAGCCTTACAATTATGGTATCAATCAGGCCGATTTTAATCTAGACGCTACCGTCAATGCCGTTGACCTTAACCTCTACTGGCTCATCAACAATTCTAGAATCGAACAACTTCCTTAATCATGAGAGTTAACTATACCTTTTTCGTCCTTATCATGCTCTTGAGCGGAAGCCTCTCCGCCCAAACAGTCTATGAGCTGAATTTTAGCAATGCCGAGTCTAATGGCGGGCAATTTTGTGTGGATGTCAATATAGGCTTCGATGTGGCTGGAGGATTAGCCACCAGTAATCTCGTATTTACTTTTAATACCAGTGCAATCCGTAACCCAGTCCTAAGTTCACATGTTTTGAGTACTCCTTTGGTTTATCAGGTCCCTACGGTAACGCAACCTATCGAAGGTACGGCCTCGGTAAATATCGTACTCAATGCGGCTACCTTTGGGCAATCTATTGGCAATACGCCTACCCAATTGGCAAGAATATGCTTCGATATCGAAACGCCCAACGAAACCGTTGATCTCACTTGGATCGTAGATGATAATGCAGCGACTGTAGTATTTATGGATCAGGCGATTCCACAGCAATTGGCTCCAGGCACACTCCTCGACTTCAATGGTAGTAATTTCCCAGTAGAGTGGCTTGACTTCACCGCTAAGCGGGCTGATGAAGATGCCCTACTCTCTTGGACTACTGCTAGCGAAACCAACAATAGCCACTTTGAAGTAGAACGTGCTTTTGAAGGACAAGAATTTACAGTGATCGGGCAAATGGAAGGGATTGGTAATAGCAGCAATCAAACTACCTATGACTTTGTTGATCGAGACATCCTACGACTGGGGGAAAGAAAGTTGATCTATCGTATCAAACAGATTGACTTAGACGGGGAGTTTTCTTATAGCCCTCAAGCTGAGCTGAGTCTCGACGGTATTAGTGGGCTGTTGGTTACGGCTTTTCCAAACGCTTTCCAAGATCAACTCAACGTGATTTATCGTTCCCTCGAAGAGGAAGAAATACAAATCTCTATCGTCAATCTCCAAGGTCTAGAAG
>JBCCQN010000019.1:0-61258 GCA_039024315.1 Bacteroidota bacterium | reverse complement strand
TCATATGCAAAGCTAAAGCGAAAAGGGATTCTGATTCCTTCTATCTCCGCCTTCTCGACCCCCACTTGTAATCGATAGCCTAAACTAGGGGTGTAGGTAGAGCTTGTGTTCCCGTCATTAAACCCCAGATCGTAAAACAAATTGCCACTCAGCCCAGCGCTTATCTCTAATTCTTGAGCCGACAGAGTATTGAAACCGATAAATAGCCATAGCAATAAATGCGTTTTCATAAGATTGTGTAGGTTTTGTGCTAGGCTTAAGATCAGAATCAAAGCTTAATAATCCGAATACTCGGTTGGATAAAGCAGCATGATGTCCGCATTGGAGACAGTATTCTGATATTTCTCCATCGCTTTGAGGGTTTCCCAGCGAGGAGATTCGACAAAGGATTTCCAATGCGCATCGCGGCTCTCCATATTACTAAAAGTAGTCATGTACATCAGGTTGGGCATTTTATTTCCTGCTAAGACCTCGGCATAAAAGACCGCCTTGAAGTCCAAATCCGCAAAAAGCGCAATCTCTCCACCGGCATTAAACATGTCCACCTTAAGGCGGTACAATTCTTCAGTAGCTGATTCATAAGAGCGCAATTCGTAAACTCTTTCGGATCGAGGCCCTTCTACTCTGGTGGCGCTCATTTGGGGCATATCCTCAAAGGCATAGAGTAAATTCGATTCTATACGCTCATAAGGAGCTTGGTCGTGAGCCGCATTGAGATAGGGAGCGCCTGCGCTTTGATGTGCTTCATCAGCCACTAGCTTGCTATCTAGTGATTGATATTCTGCTAAAGAGGGAAACGGAATCAGCAAGTAAGTCCGTAAGATGCTATCCTCTTCACTGAGACGATGTTTGAAGACTCCCACCGGACCCATATTCAATTTTTTGAGCGCCGGTAAAAAGGCCTCTTTTAGATACTGGTCTGTACTGTTTTGTTGCGCCTCAGTGGCGAAAGTGTAGATTTTGAGTTGATAATACTCGCGACTTGCAGCAGCAGGCGATTGTGCCTCACTGGCCAAAGGCTCACTACAGGCACTGATGATAAATAGAAGGACGAGAAAAGAAAAATTACGGAGAGCTTTCATTTGTCTGTTTTTGATTGGATCAGGATAGCTTCAATATACAGAGCTTTTGCATTTTGGTGGCTTTTTTTGTGTCTATCCATTTCATGGGAACGCTTGGATGGACTGAGGTTCGGATAATTGATATATTATAATATGAAGCTGCTACTACTGCTTGTCCCTGTTTTGATAGGTGGCATATACGGGCTTGCTGAGTCTCAGCCCAAGATTCAATTACTACCCAAGGAGGATGAATCCTTAGTGGAGGTGCGCATTGATGGCGAGCTATTCACCAGTTTTCGCTATGGCGAGCCCCTCAAAAAACCGGTGCTTTGGCCTGTGATTAGTGCCAACGGAGCCGAAATTACCCGTCATTTTCCCTTCAAAGTCAAAGTAGGTGAACGCCAAGACCATCAACACCATGTAGGGATTTGGTTTAACTATGGCGACGTCAATGGCCTAGACTTTTGGAATAATTCGACGGCTAGGAAGGACGAAAAAGCCCCTAAATATGGCACCATCGTGCACGAATCAATTGAGCGTTCCCAGAATGGTGAGGAATCTGCTACTCTAGACACCCACTCAGCTTGGCAAGATTATCAAGGCAATACCCTCCTTAGGGAAAAAACACATTACAAATTTTGGCTACAGGGAGACACCCGTATTATAGACCGCCGTGCGGAACTCTCAGCTTTATTAGATAGCGTAAAGTTGACAGATAACAAAGAAGGGATGTTTGCGATTCGCCTAACGACTGAACTCGAACTACCCAATGAAAAAAATGAGGAAAAAGGAGCCAATGGCGATTATCTCAGCAGCGAGGGACTCTCTGGAGGAAAAGTCTGGGGGACGAGAGCGAGTTGGATGAAGTTAGAGGGGGAAATCGAGGGCAAAGCAGTTGCTATCGTTATTTATGACCATCCCGATAATCCTGGCTATCCTACCCATTGGCATGCCCGTGGCTATGGCTTATTTGCTGCTAATCCCCTAGGCCAAAAAGTCTTTTCCAAAGGAGCCCTCGCCCTCAACTATTACCTTCTCAAAGGAGAAAAAGCCTCTTTTCAGTATCGATTGGCTGTTTTTAGCCATGATCCCACAGTGGAAGAAATCGAAAACCTCGCCTACCAAACCAAAGATTAATATGCCCAACAGAAGAAACTTTATCAAAAAATCTGCCGTCGGTACTGCCGGCGCTGTACTCAGCGCTAGTACTCTCACCGCCAAGTCCTACAGTCGCATCCTTGGAGCCAATGACCGCATCGTAATGGGGGTGATCGGCCTAAGAGGTCGAGGCAAATCACTGATCAATAATTTCTCTGGTATGTATGATGACGGAGTGGAGATAAAGACGCTCTGTGATGTCGATAGCCAGTTTTTTGAAGACCGCATCAAGATGACGGCCAAAAACCAAAAGGGCAATAAACCCAATACTGTGATGGAAATGCGGCAAATGTTTGACGATGCTGATATTGACGCTGTAGGCATCGCCACGCCTAATCATTGGCATGCGCTCTCGACGATTTGGGCCTGCCAAGCCGGCAAGCATGTTTATGTCGAAAAACCTAGTTCCCACAATGTTTTTGAAGGTCGCAAAATGATCGAAGCGGCGCGCAAGTACAATCGGATCGTGCAAGTAGGATTCCAAAACCGCTCCAAAAGTAATGTAATGCAAGCCATGGCCTTCTTGCATGCGGGGGGCATCGGGGAAGTTTATATGGCCAAGGGCATGTGCTACAAACCAAGGGACTCCTTTGGGATTTCTAAAGATAGTGCCCCTCCTGCTAGCCTTAATTATGATATGTGGTTAGGACCTGCCAGCTATCGCCCTTATAACGAAAAGCGCGGACACTACAATTGGCATTGGCATTGGGCTACGGGCAATGGTGATACTGGCAACCAAGGGCCACACCAATTTGACGTTGCCCGCTGGGGCCTTAATAAAAAGGAGCATCCCGTCAGAGTTCAGTCTATGGGAGGCATCTTTGGAGTTAGCCCGGAGGAGTGTTCGCAAGAAACCCCCAATACTCAGACTTCTGTATTTGAGTATGCTGATGGCAAGATTTTAGAGTTTGAAACACGCGGCCGATTTACCAATCGTGAAGGCGATCTAGGCATCAAGATTGGTAATCTGTTTTACGGCACCGAAGGTTATATGGAGGTCAATGGTGGCACTTGGCGAGCCTACCGCAAGCGAGAGAAAGAACCTTTTGCGGGCTCAGATATGGCCGAGACGGCTGCTGTAGGCGGAGATCAGACCTTCATGGCTGCGCCTGATAGCAAAGGACATTTTGCCAATTTCATCGAGGGAGTGCGTTCCGAGAATCGGATGGACCTCAACTGCGATATCGAAGTGGGACATATGTCAACCGTCCTGCCCTTGATCGCCAATATTGCCTATCGCACGGGGCAGACCCTACATTTTAACAATGAGTTTGAAACCTTCATCGACAATGAGGAGGCCGATTTGATGCTGACGCGCCGCTACCGCTACCCTTACGTGGTGCCAGAAAATGTATAAAACTATCAGGGTTCGGCATACATGCCGAACCTACATTTTTTGAATCAATTGGATTGCATCTAGTCTGATGCGAGCATCTTTGATGAGTGCTGCAAGATCATTTTGTTCCTGTCGTGCGGCTTGGATTTCGGCAGGGCGAATGTGTTTATTCTTTTGCTGAAGCGCTTGCAGGCGATTGATTTCGTGTTCAAGGCTTTCGTGCATTTGTTTCAGACTTTGCATCATGATCGGAGCAGCTAAGCTCTCTGCATAGGCAGTGGCGGCATCAATCATATTGGGCAAAACCGTTTCCACCAAAGTCTCGTTTTCCAGCAGCGGTCCTACAGGAGCGGCAATCAGACCTGCTTCAAGTCTTTCGTCAGGGTAGAGCTCACTCACCTCTTCCCCACTATGATCAACCACGATCCGCAGAGGAGTGCTAGGCAAAAAACGATCTACATGAATTGCTTGCCCGCCACTGGTTTCCAGTACGAAGAGGGCTTCGAGCAAAATGGCTGCTGATCCTCCGCTGCGCAGAACGCCAAAGCTGACCGCTCCGGTACCTAAACTTAAAATCATATCAATCGCTCCAGTTGCCATTGGATGATCCCAACTCACAAAGCTGATGTCCTCGCGACTGAGGGCCCTTTTACGATCAAAAGTGATGGAAATACCTTCGTCAGGAATGGCTGGAAAAGCTTCTCGCGTCATGCGAGAAGGGTGCAAAAGGTAGGTGCGAGGCGCTAGATCTTCCACCTCAACGCTAAAATGCTCAAAGATACCAGTCAGGAAGTTTTCTAAACTTGGATCAATATCCGCTGCCCTGATTTGGGCGATTAAAGCATTGGAAACCTCCGGTCGGAAGGAATTCATCTCCAAAAGACGATCTCGTCCTTGAGCAAAACTTTGTCTCAATTCTTGTTTGTAGGCTGCGGTCTCTTCGATCAAAGTATCCAACTGAGCGTTCTGCGCAGCAGTAGTCTCAGTCGCTCTTAATAATCGCTCGCCAAAAAACCGCCCGATTTGATTGCCGCCCTCTTGGCTTTCTTCAAAAGCATTTAAGCCCTTGTGATACCATTGGGCGAGGACTTCTTGAGGACTACCCACTACATAGGGTACATGAATCTGAATGTCTATCGTCTGGCCAATGCGATCGAGACGACCGATGCGTTGTTCCAATAGTTCTGCTTGCCAAGGGAGATCAAAAAGTACCAAATGATGGGCAAACTGAAAGTTACGTCCCTCACTGCCGATCTCAGAGCATATCAATATTCTCGCTCCCTCCTTTTCCGCAAACCATGCTGCATTACGATCTCGTTGCACAATGCTGAGGTCTTCATGAAAGACCCCAATATTGAGGGCAGTTTCAAGCAAAAGGGCCTTTTCGATGGCAAGCGCCTTCGCTTTTGAGCGGCAAATAAGGAGAATCTTCGCTGGCGCAAGTTGATCCAATAGCTCCAAAAGCCAATTCATACGAGGGTCCTCATCAAACCAAAACTGCTCGCGTTTGAGCTTGGTGCTACCGATGTCAAAGGTAAATTCTTTAGCCAAACGCTCTTGCCAAAGTGCTGGCTTTTTGTTATGCTCCAAGGGATAGAGATGGGCCTTTCTTTGGGGGAAGCCGCTCATCGCGGAACGCGTATTTCGAAAGATTACTCTGCCTGGTCCATGTTGGTCTAGGAGGTCTTCGATCAGGTTTTGGCGGGCAGATTCTCCGCTCTTTTTTAAGAGGGTCAATCGCTCAGCTCCAAAGAGAATCTTTAGGCGCTTTTGTGCCTGTTTGCTCAAATCCCTTCCCTCAGAAAGCTGCTCTACGATGTCCGCTACCTCTTTGTGATCTTGGCTCTCCGCTTTAAACGCTTCCAAATCAGCGTAGCGCTCCGGATCAAGCAGGCGCAAGCGCGCGAAATGACTTTCTAAACCTAGTTGCTCAGGCGTGGCAGTCAAAAGCAAAAGCCCTTTTGCCACCTGGCTCAATAGTTCCACAATCGCATAGGCGGGACTTACTTGATCTACACTCCATTCCAGATGATGGGCCTCATCTACCACTAGCATATCCCAATTAGCCGTAATGGCTTGCTGCGCTCGTTTTTCGGAGCCCGCCAGAAAACCAGTACTACAAATGATGAGCTGATCGTCTAAAAAGGGATTGCCATCTGGGGCACTTTCTTCTAGGGCCAAACAACGCTCCTCATCAAAAATATTGAACCAAAGATTGAAGCGGCGTAGCATTTCCACAAACCATTGATGCACCAAAGATTCTGGTACGAGGATGAGCACTCGCTTGATTCTACCGCTAACAAGTAAACGATGCAAGATCAGGCAAGCCTCAATGGTTTTGCCTAGGCCGACCTCGTCGGAGAGCAGTACCCGAGGAGCATAGCGAGCACTTACCTCATGCGCAATGTATAACTGATGTGGGATCAGATCAATCCTGCCGCCGATAAAGCCATTAATGGGCGAAATCCGTCTTTGATGATCGTGTTGTAAAGTCTTTTTACGGAGGGCAAAAAGCTGCGGGCTATCCACCTCTCCCATCGCAAGGCGATCGTCGAGTCCGTGGGTGACAGTTACTTCACCCAAGTCCGTTTCGGAAAGCGTTCGATCTTTGCCAATATAGAGAAGTAAATCGCCCTGCTGGATTCTTTCGACAATTAACGGCCGATTTTGGGTATCGACGATGGTGTCCCCGACTTTGAAGACCACTCTGCGAAGAGGGGTGTTTTCGGAGGCATAAAGGCGCGTTTCTCCGCTAGTTGGAAAATGAATTTTGACTCGACCCTTGCTCGTTTCTAGTACGATCCCCAGCCCTAATTCGGGTTCTCCTTCACTGGTCCATCTTTGTCCGGGAAAAAACTCCGCCATAATTGTGTCAGCTTATTGGCGTAAAAATGCCTTTATGCTAGTAAAAAAGAAAGTCTTCCAGATTTGAAGGTTCAAAAATGGAAGACCAATAAAAGAGAGATATGGGTATTGACAGGTCAATGGCTGCCAAGGAAAAAGCTAGTTGTCTAAGATGTTTTGAATGAAATTCTTGGTTTCTGTCGCATTGTACATTTGAGCGGCATCATGGCCTATATTATTGACCAATTGCTTTTGGTGCTGATTGTCAGGGAAAAAGGCTTCCATATAATCAAAGATCAAATTACCTCTGTCAAATCGGTTTTCGCCTAATAGGGTAGCCTGACAATCGTTTGTGTTAAGCGATCCTCCCGTAAAAATATCGAGGGTGCCCAGCAAATAGCTCACACGCCTCCTTGTAAAGCGATCACGAATTTCAGCGGCGGTAGAGTTGGAAAGATACTCTGTCGGATTATCAGTCCCGTAGGGCCAGTTGGTATAATTATTACAGGAGTTGGGCGTAGTAAACTGGCTGCTAGATGGGTCCCAGCGTTCCGGGCCCGGATAGAAAAAATACTGACTATTAGCAACGATAAAATCGAATTGGATCTCAGGGAAAGCATCTGCTTGCGTACTAGCAGCGGTATAAAGATTGGTAAACTGAGCCCCTGCACTATGGCCTGTAAGGATAATGTGCTCCATAAAAGGAAAATGCTCCTTATCGCCAAGCCGTCTAATCAAACTATCAATCACCTCGTAAGAACTACGTTTTTGACTGGTGATATTAGAAGATTGAAAGCCTCTTTTCCAGCCATTACTTGACCAATAAATGAGATTTGCATTACCGCCGATGTCATCGCTGGTCTTGAAATGAGGGGCGATAATGGCAGTTTCATTTTGCTTATTGATTCCTAGTATAGCGTTGCTCATCCAGCTGAAATATTCATTGGCATTGCGATTATTGCCATGAATAACGATGACCGCAGATTTGATTTTGCCCCATTTTGCATCAGGGCGGAGGATGTCAAAGCTGGCGTAAAACTCTTGGGTCAATTCAGCGGTACCCGCAGGGATTTGCATGGTTTGTAGGCCACAAGCAGGACTCAAACAAGGCTCCTCTACCGTAAAACTTGTATCAATAGGCGTATCATCTACAAAAATGACTTGGGGGGTAAAAGAACCATCATCTGCTGGTTCACAGCTGATCAGCGCTAGGGTGAAAAACAAGGCCAAAGTGCTTGCAATGAGCAATCTATATAGGGGTGCTTGCATAATATTAAGTTCTTGAGTACAAAAGGATGTCTTATTGCCAGGCAAGTTGGACCCATGTACCATCACTGGCACAAGCCCAAACGGTAGCAAAGTCAAAGCCTGTGAACAAAGCGTTGGGCGAAGCACAACTTAGGGTCGTGATATCCAGAGCCGTACCATCATTGGTTATATCTGCTTGGCCTCCATAGTTGATCACCTGATTGTTGGGATAGTAAAGGTCTTGGAAGCTGCCTGTGCCGCCTAGCTGCCCAACTACATTGCCGGGATAGTCGCCGGATGCATCGGCGTCAGTGATAGTGATATTGCCTATGGCATAGGAACGCGTAGCTGAACCGTCTAGTCGCCCGAGTAATCCTCCGCCTCGGTTTTTGGCGGTGACATTGCCAGTGGCATAACAATCGCGTACTGTTGCATTTTCTTCAAGCGAGCCGACTAGGCCACCAACGCGAGAAGAAAGAGATTCTACATTGCCGGTGGCATAGGATTCGGCGATCAGACCTGCTTGAGAAAGGCCCACCAAGCCACCGGCCCGAGAAAGAGTGCCAAAAACCCCACAGCTTGAGGATGATTTTAGTATGCTTCCTGCCTCTTGGGAACCCACCAAGCCGCCAGTACGACTACTCGTAGAGGTAACGCTACCGGCACTATGGCAATTTTCTACCAAGCCATTGAGTTGGCGTCCCAATAAGGCAGCAGTAGCTTGTCCACCAGAGATCCCAGTGCTTTGCACTTGGAGATTGCGTATCTCCCCACTACCATCCAACACGCCAAAAAGGCCTAATTCGGTAATGTCCGGCCGATCTATATTCAAGCCACTAACGGTAAATCCTCCTCCATCAAATTTACCAACAAAGGGCTCTGCTAAATTTCCCAAGGGAATCCATCCCGCGGGATCGCTGAGATATCCACCTAGGTCGATATCATTGATTAGAACAAATTCGCTGCTTAGAAAGAGGCGTACTAGATCTAACTGTTCCGCTGATTCGATTAGGTATGGATCACCATTAACCCCTGTACCTGCCGCAAAAATAGGTTTGGGTTCGATCTCTGTTTGGAAGCTCAAACTATATGCGGTGGCCAAGTTTTCACTCATGAGGCCGAGTTCTCCGGAGGAGATACTTAAAGTATAATCTGTTTCGTAATCGAGACTATCATTGGGGGTCAGCGCCATAATCGACTGATTGTCGTTAAAGCTGATGGTCATGGCTACTTCGCCGTTGTCAGCCCGCAAGGTGGTGGCGTTGGAGGCTACTTCTGGATTGACGCTTTGGGAAAATATCACGGTGAAAGCATCCAATACTTTGACCCCTTCTTTGCCCTCTTCGAGCTTGCGGCCATCGATTTGCGTCGCTACCACCGTCAAACTATTAGGGTCTGCTGGATAAAAGGGCTGCTCTTCCGTACATGATATTATTAATGCGAGGCCGAGCATTAACATCCACTTAGCAATTGAGGAAATATTCAATCTAGGCATAGAAATTATGATTGTAACCATTATTGATTGATCGGAGTTGGGGTACAAATATCGGGCACGCTAGGGGCATTGAGATTGGCATCCAGTTCATTGGCTGAATACAAAAATCGCTGCGGTAAACAGGGTCCTCCATTGGGGTTGATCGGAAAGTTAAGTGCAACCTCAGGCTCAGTATCCCTTAATCTTCGGGCATCGTTATAAGGCATCCAAGTGCCAAAACCACTGACATAACGCTCTTCCAAGATCTCACGAAGCAGGGCCGTATTGGGAGCAATTCCATCTTTATTTTCTAATCCGTCTTCTTCAAAATCATCTTCATCCAAGCCTACGTAACCAAAGCTAGCATTTGGATCTAGGATAGGGAAAGCGTCTCCTGAGTTTAGCCAGCTGCGCAGAACGTTCAGATGATCCAGAGCGGTAGAAAAATTAAGGGTTCTAAGGGCAGTTTCGGCCAAAATCAATTGATTTTCGCTGAAGCTAATAAGCGGCATAGGTTGGGTGGCGGAGGCTATCCCCAGATTAGCGTTGGGATCAGCATCATAAATCACATAAAATGCGAGTCTTGCTCCCTCTCGGGTTTTGCCATGCACACGGGATATTGCAGCAGTATCTGAAAGCATTTGTAGTAAAAAACTGGCTTCATCGTTCTTGAGATTCCCAATATCCCCAGCTCTAGAACCTGCGGTCAATTGCCAGAAGAGGTTTTTGTTGTCGGTATTCGCATCATCGATCGGATTGAACATCATCGAGTTCTCCGGGGCAGTAATTCCATTTTGGGCTGCCTCATAGGCCAAACTGTATTCCCGCGATTGTAAATAATAGCGCGCTTTTAAGGTCCAAGCCGCTGCCTTCCATTTTTCGGGATCCCCCTGAAAATATATATCTTCGGGAATGCTCAGATTGACCTCAAGATTGTCTAGGGTCGTGATCGCTTGGTCCAACAAGAGTTGTAGTTCCGTAAATACACTAGCTTGGGCATCAAAGCGAGGTCCCTCAATCCCTGCTACTACAGCTTCGGAATAAGGGATGTCGCCAAAAATGGAGGCCATCGTTCCCATGCAATGGGCCTCAATCACCTGGGTAATCGCCTGTAATTGTACATTGTCTCCTGCCTTTTCTTGAATAGTCCGCAGTTGGGAAAGGGTGCTATGGTAAGCTCGGTTCCAAGTAGAGTTGGATTCTGCCGTGGTGATATTATGGCGATCCAAGCTGAGGTAAGAGCTTTGAAAACCAATGAGTTGGCGGGTCCACAAACCAGATATGCGTTGCAAGTGGCCTACCTGAACCTGAATATTGCCAAGCTGAGCGCCGGTCAAAAATGACTGCGCCTGAATAGCATCTATAGTAATATCGTTTGGATTGTCATTGATGCCATCATTGAGACCTTGGCAGGCTCCTAAGGAGAAAATAAGGCAAATGGCCGATATGATGATGGAGAAATTATTTTTGCGCATCATTTCAAGTGAATCTTAGAAGTTGATACTCAGGTTTACTAGCAAGGAGCGGGTGGTTGGATTGGTGAAATAATCAATCCCAAAGCCGTTGCCCACACCAAATTGATTGATTTCAGGATCTACCCCTTTGAGGGAGGTCCAGAGAAAAAGATTACGTCCCGTAACACCGAGATTAATACTACTGAGTCGGGTGATATCCTTAAATTTTTCCCCCCGGATGGTATAAGAAAGGGTCGCTTCTCGTAAGCGAGTCCAGGTAGCATCTCCAATCGAAAATTCGTTGATCACACTGCTCAAGAATCCCCCACCAATGGTGGTGTACCATGCCTCGTCTAATAGGACTGTACCAGCTCCAAAATCTGCGAGATTGCCCCTAACCGTTTCACCTATGTAAAAGATGTCGCCATTGACATTTTTGACGTTTTGTTCGAGCGTGACCTCTTTGCCTACGTCTTCATGGGTGCCGAAACGATAGAGCACAAAGCGGGTGCGTTCGGCGAAGTCGCCTCCTTGGGAATGGTCAAACAAAATATTGAGGTTGAAGCCTTTCCACGAAGCCTTAAGACCAGCACCGGCACGCCAATCTGGATTGGGATCGCCGATTACACCTTGCTGACTATTGAGTTGCGGAAATCCGTTTTCGTCGAGCATCAGATCCCCTGCATCATCGCGTAAGGCCCTTGTGCCCCACAAAACTCCCAAGGGCTGACCTTCTACTGCTCGTGAGCTAATGGCACCGCCGGTCAAGGCTATAGAGCTTGCCCCAAAGAGGTTGGTAACACGATTGCGGTTTTGACTAAAGTTGCCGTAAAACTCAAGATTCCAATCTTTTTTACGCAAGAAGTTATAAGTTACCTCAGCCTCGTAACCCTTGTTCTCCATGGTACCGATGTTTTTGTACTCACTTAGAAAACCAGTCGAGGGAGCAGTGTTGATCTCGTATAGCAAGTCTCGAATCTCATTTTGGTAATAGGTAAAGGAGAAACTAAGGTAGTCGCGGAAAAAGCGGAGATCGGTACCGATTTCAAACTCAGTTTTTACTTCTGGTCGGAGATTTTCATTGCCTTTGTCATCATCGACCCTAAAGCCTCCGCCAAAAAGAGACACGTCTAGTGGATCACTAAAACTACTATAAGAAAACCCTCCTTCGGCCAGCGTTTGAAAGCGGTGGGCCGCGGCATCTACTCCTACTTGACCCCAAGAAGCCCGCAGCTTACCAAAACTCATGGCTTTGAAGTCTAGAATGTCTGAAAACTGCCAGGCTACATCTACAGCCGGATAATAAAAATTACCGCTGAGGGTAGAGGAAGCCTCTAGGGTATTACTGATATTGACAAAAAGCTGGTCCTTTATATCAAAAGAGAAAACGGCATAGCCACGATTTGATCTTCTGTTTCGTCTGCGAGTAACGAAAGAGGTGTTTTCGTTAGCGGTATTGAGCTGAGAGGTAGCGATTTGTACATCTGCCTGAAAGGCAATGAGAGAAGTCGTGTTAAATACTCTTCGGCTGTCATTGAAGTTCCAACCTGCGGTAACGCTTAGTCTTAAAGCATCTGCTAGTTTGAAATTACCCCGCGCAATAATATCGGTATTGACTTCGGTCCGCAAGATTACATCCTGATCAAATCTTCCCGAATTATAATCGGCGTTTGCGGTACCGATAGGAAAAAAATATTCGCGTTCGTCCCCGTAGTGATCCACGCCACCTCTGAGGGTGAAAGTAAGCCATTTGGTGGCGTTGATGTTTACTTCTGAAGAAGCGATTAAGCGATTGACGGTAGAGAGGACGCGTTGCTCATAAATGGTCCACAGTGGATTGTTGTAGGCTGGGCTACCAGATCCCCCTAATCCATCTCGGTAAGCACGGTGGCGGTTGGGATAGGCAATGCCGCCTGCATCAATATGAGTGCCACGGTAGTAACGATTGTAGAAGTCTGGTGGAGTCCGCAGCAAACCAATATATAAGCCCGCAACATTGGAGCTTTGATTGATTTTATTGGCTCGGCTTTGGATAAAGCTGGCTTTGGTCTTGACGGTGATCCGGTCGTTGACTTGGGTTTTGTTGTTGAAGGTAAGATTGGTCTTATCGAAGAAACTATTTTCGATGATGCCTTCATGATCCAAGCGTCCCAGACTCAAGTAAAATTGAGACCTTAAGCTTCCGCCGCTTATTTGCACATTATTGTTGATGAAGTAACCCGTACGAAAAACATCATTAAAATTGCGGTCTGTAAAGATATCAGTGGAGCGTTTTTCGAGTATTGGGTAAAAACTGATGCCATCATCAGAAACAAATCTAGCCCCCTGATCAGTTACAAGATCCCCTTCCCCGCTACGGTCCGCAATCTTGTCTCCCCAACTATTGGCCGAGGAGCTCGAAAATACACCTCCATCCCCTTGACCAAAGGTAGTTTGTAAGGGATGCTGGGTAAGGATTTGATCGAAGGATACCGAGGAGTTTAAGGAAACTCTCAATTGGCCGGCACTTCCCTGTTTAGTCGTGATCACGAGGACACCGTTCGCAGCCCGTGATCCCCAAAGTGAAGCGGCTGAGGCTCCCTTGAGGACTTGGATGGACTCTATATCATTGGGATTGAGGTCATTGAGGCGACTGGATTGGGCAATACGACGATTACTGTTGAAGTCTCCGCCGCCATAGGTAGTAGAATTATCGATGGGAACCCCATCCAAAATGATCAAAGGACTAGAGGAACCGGTAATGGTATTGGCTCCTCTAATCTGGATGGTACTGCCTGCACCGGGCTCTCCGTTGGAGCGAGCAATCTTAAGATTACTGGACTTGCCTGCTAGTCCATTGAGGAGGAGGGTTTCGCCTGAGCGAACGACATCTCCGGTATTTATTTTTGCGATGGTGGATCCGATATTATCGCTACGCTGCTCTAGCCCAATAGCACTGATGACGACCTCGTCTAATTGTTTGACATCTTCAGTGAGGATGAAATCAATTTCACTATGGCCGACGACTTCCACTAGCTGAGTTTTGTAGCCGCTAAAGCGAGCGGCAATCTGAGCGTTCTGAGGATCAGAGACCACAAGCGTATATCTCCCTGTAGAATCTGTAATCATGCCCGTATTTTCCCCAATCACGAGGACAGTAGCGCCTGTAATGGGCCTGCCTTCCTCGTCTTGGACGCTGCCGCTGATCTGTTGCTGGGCCCAAGTAGTAAACGATAGTAGGCATACAAAAAGCGTAGCAGTAATTGATTTGATCATGACTTTAGGCTTGCACAAAATTTGAGGCAGGAGAGGCGCTAGGATGTGCCCCTCCTGCACATAAAAATTATTTCCGGACCACAAGTTTTTGGGTCCAAATACCTTGTTCGGTTACAAAACTCAAGAAGTAAATATCGTTCGCGAGAGGGCTTAGATCAATTTCTGCACTATCGGCGGGTTGATCAATGACCATGAGCGCTTGCCCAAGCAAATTGCGTAGAATGACTTTTTCTATTCTTACTTCAGCATCATAGCGGACGCTGAATTGAGCAGGGTTAGGATAGATCCTGATCTCTTGCTTGAGGTCAACTGGCTCGATGCTCACTAGATCGCACATCATCACTGGATAAGGATTAGCGGCCGCATCATTGGTGCTTACCCCAAGGAAGGCATCGATTCCACCAAACTCCCAATTATCCAAGACAAAAGTTGCAGTGTCAGGACCAGTACCTGCTTTGCGGTGGACCCAACCTAGGGTATATTCCCAAGGGGTGCCAGTTCCATCTACATCTACCTCGCCAAAGACATCGATTACGCTTCCGCTTTCGTAAATCTCAAAAGCATCATCGCCATTGAAGTTATTGGCTGAGCCATCATCCTGATAATCAGCGCTAAAGCCGAAAAATGCTCTAAAGCCTGCGGTGTCATTTGCCACAAAGAAACAAGTGCCGGCAGGGATGGAATCAGAAGGGAAGGTGTATTCCTGACCGTCTGTACCACCACCATTGTTAGCGCAGCCTAAGCCATAAAGACTGAGGTTGGGAATATCGTTAAGAGCGAGTATTTCTACTGCTTTAGGAACGCCAGAATTTGGGCCATGAACTAACCCAATAATCTTTAGGCTATAGGTAAGCGGTGCATCATTGTCAACGATGGTGATCCGCATGCTGTCATTGGTAATGATAGTGTTGCCGGAAGGATTGCTTAGGTTTAAGGTAAAGCTTTCCTCAGGCTCTTGATCGCTATCATCTGTAATACCAATGATGGTTGATTGAGCGGTATCTGTCCCTGCGGGGAACGTTATGGTCGTAGGAGTGAAGCTATAGTCTGATCCATCAGCGGTGCCGCCCATGGCGATATCTAAATCTAAAGTGGTTGCATTGTTTGGATCTGGATTATCAAGGTAAAAAAGTACTGTAAGATCGCCATCCGCTTCACCCGTAATGACTTCGGCGGCCTGAATCCCTACGATGGGATCTGCAACACAGCTACTCAATGTGCCTGGATTACCAAAAACCTCCCTACCGTCAAAAAGATTGCCGGAACTCGAAATAGCTCTTTGCCAATTGCTGCCTGCATTGTTGTTACTATCTGGATCACATAAGACTAAAGAAGGGCCTCGTCCATCGGGCGTTGTGGTCCAAGGAGCGACATCGTCATAAAAAACGGAGTCTATGACCATCCCTGCAGTATCTTTAAGCGTAATGGATTCTCCGCTATTGTTGAGTGAGCCGCTGCTCCAATTAAAGGCAGTTACGCCCCAGAATGATTGCATGGCAGTTGAGTCATCAGAGATCAAGACGATTTCTCCGGGGGGAAGGATATAGCTCGGGAAAGTGAAACTAATGGCATCACTAATGCTATAACCACTAATATCAATAGAGTCTGTAGTGTTGTTGTAAAACTCGATATACTCTAAGTCAGAGCCAGGGGAGTTGTACATGATTTCCGTGATCACTAGCTCAGTTGGACTCGGCCCTACTGGAATCGGACAAGGGATGGTATCGTAGGTGCCAAAAGCATAGGGCTGTCCAGCCGCGTTGTTAGTAGCAATGCCGTCAAAAATTTCGATAGGGCCAAATGACCAACTAGATAATACAAAAGTGGAGGAATCTGGACCCGTGGCACATTCCCGAGCAGCCCAGCTTTCTTTATATTCCCAGGGTTCTCCGGTACCATCGACATTGATATCTCCAAAAAGGTCGATCACCACACCATTTTCAAATACTTCAAAGGCGTCATCGCCATTAAAGTTATGGGCATCCCCATTGGGGTCATAGAAGTTAGCGTCAAAGCCAAAGAAATCTCTAAAAGTGGCCGAATCGCGGGTGACGTACAGCCTATCCCCTCGGCTTGCCGAGGCGGCAGGGAAGGCCCATTCTACACTGTCTGTACCTCCTCCATTATTGGCTCCTCCGAGCCCATAAATACTGAGGTCGGCAATATCCTCTAATACATAGTACTCAGTTGATTTGACATCAGCATTGGCATGAATTACCCCCACGAGTACCAAAGCCGGACTCATCGTGCTGCCTGTCATAACGGCTACTGGATAGGGTTGAGGAGCGGAGGCATTGTCTGAGGTACCGACATAATTGCCAAGGCTACTAAATTCCCAATTGGCTAAAACAAAGGTTGCAGAGTCAGGGCCGGTACCGTCAATTCTATGGGCCCAGCCATCGGTATATTCCCAGGGTTCGCCAGTGCCGTCTAGCAAAGTATCGCCAAAAATTTCAGTGAGGTTGCCGTTTTTAAATATTTCGATCCCATCGTCGCCGTTAAAGTTGTGGGCATCACCCGTAGGGTCATAATAATTAGCGTCAAAGCCGAAAAATTGATTGAAAGCAGCCGAATCACGGGCTACGTAAATTCTATCTCCTGCGGTTGCCGTAGCGGCGGGAAAAGACCACTCCACGCTATCAGAACCACCGCCATTATTGGTGGTACCAATACCATAAATGCTAAGATCCGGAATATCATTGAGTACTTCGAATTCGGTGGCTTTGATCGTTGCACTAGCATAGATCACTCCTTTGAGGATAAGGTCTATACTCCCGATGCTGCCGCCACTGCTGCCTCCTGGCATATAGGCTGCTGTCGGATAAGGGGAGCTAGCACTGGCATTAGTGGTAGTACCATCAAATACATTGATCGGACCGTAGGTCCAATTGCTTTGTACAAAGCTAGTCCCATCTGGGCCAGTAGCATTGATCCGTTTCACCCAACTATCAAGATACTCCCAAGGAGTCCCCGTGCCATCGACATTGATATCCCCAAAGATATCGACTACAGTGCCATTTTCGAACAATTCGAAGGCATCGTCGCCATTGAAATTACAAGCGGCTCCTCCATCTTGGTAATTGGCACCATAGCCCATAAAAGTGCGAAAAGCAGCTGTATCATTGGCTACGTAAATCGTAGAGCCAGCGGTCGCTGGGTCGGCGGGAAAGGTCCACTCTTGCCCATCAGTGCCTCCGCCATTGTTGGCGCTGCCGATCCCGAAAATACTCAAGTCCGGTATATCATTGACGACATATAATTCTAAAAATTTGGGCGTTCCGCTAAGCGGGCCATCCAAAAGACCGACAATAATAAGATCAGTGCCTGCTTGTGGTTTTGCTTGGATCTGAGAAGGAAGGCAGGTTGCCATCATCCCCAGTAGGAGCATAGCTAGCAAAAAGTAGTTGTAATCCACTCTTTTCATAAGGATAGAGATTAGGTTTAGGTTATGGTTGAGGTGCTAAATCCTTGAGTTCTTTGGGAAAAATCAAAGGATCAAAGCCCCATATGTATGGCAGTAAGTAGAAGACTATCAGAGTAAGTAAGGCGATAGAAATTAAGTTCATCCGTAGGCCCACTCTTGCCATGTCGAAGACTGTGATGTAGCCGGAGCCAAATACTACAGCATTGGGAGGCGTAGCTACTGGCAACATAAAGGCACATGATGCTGCCACGGTGGCGCCCACCATCAAAATGTAAGGATGTACATCAATGACCAAAGCCAGCGGAGCCAAAATGGGTAGCAGCATGGCTGTAGTTGCCAAGTTAGAGGTGATCTCAGTCAAGAAATTGACCCCGGCGATCAATACCAAGAGAAGGAGGAGTAATGAAACACCATCAAGCAGCGTCATTTGAGAGCCTATCCATTCAGCGAGACCGCTTACTTTAAAACCTTGGGCTAGAGCTAATCCACCGCCAAAAAGCAAAAGTATCCCCCAAGGTAGCTTCACTGCTTCCTCCCAAGTCAGGATAGGGCGGTTTTCTGCTCTTGAAGCAGGTAGCAAAAAAAGGGAAACTCCGGCAACAAGCGCTATGATCGTATCATCCAGAGCAGGCAAAAATTTATTCAAAACGTACGAACGACTAATCCAAGCTAGTGCAGTAAAGATAAATACCCCTAATACCACCTTCTCCTCAAAACTCATTGGTCCTAGCGCACTCACTTGCTTATTGATTTCTGCCCTACCTCCAGGGAAAGATTGAAAAGGAAACTTAAAAGCAAAGGCAGTTAGATACTTCCAACATAAGAAGAGGAGCAAGACCGAAATCGGTAAGCCAAAGATGAGCCATTGGGCAAAGGTGATTTCTATACCGTAAATCTCTTGTACAATTCCAGCAAGAACTAAATTAGGGGGAGTGCCAATCAAGGTGGCCACTCCACCAATAGAAGCGCTATAGGCAATGGCTAACATTAGGGCCTTACCAAACTGCTTATGCTCGTTCTCGACCGTGGCGGGATTATCCTTTAATTGGGAGACAATCGCTAAGCCAATGGGGAGCATCATTACAGAAGTCGCCGTATTGGAAATCCACATCGAAAGAAAGGCAGTGGCGACCATAAAACCCAAAATGATGAACTTGATATCGGTCCCGATTAGCTTGATAATATTGAGGGCAATCCTTCGGTGTAGATCCCAGCGTTCGATGGCTATCGCTAAAATGAAACCACCGATATAAAGAAAGATGTAGCGGTGCCCAAAGGAGGCTGTGGTTTCAGCTAAGCTAAGTCCTCCCGTCAGGGGAAACATGATAATAGGTAATAATGAGGTGACCGCAATCGGGATCGCCTCGGTGATCCACCAAACGGCAATCCACAAAGTACAAGCAAGCACCGCGTTGGCCTCACTACTCAAGCCCTCTGGGCGAAAGAGTAGTAGGGTCGTAATGAAAAGGGTAGGACCTAAAATGAGGCCTAAGACTTGCGAACGTGATAGCATAGATTGATCAGTAGTCATACTATTCCTGCTTAGCCCAATTTTGAATGATCTCCCAGGCTACCTTTTGACAAAAGATAGCGTCATTTGGAGCCTGAATATTGAGATAGAGAGGCTGACCATTGGCGTCTTTGGTGATAAGACGCTCTGGGAGTCCAATAGGAGACTGACCTGTAAGCACCCCAAAAAACACACAGGCGCTCAAATAAGTCCCTGTAGGAGAGGGATGGCTACCATCTGGATCGTATAGTTTCAATTCTGGCCTAAGGCTACGGGCTCTTGCCCAAGCCGGCCCCACAGGCACAATGCTTGCGTCTATCGCTTGGGCTAAGCTTTTATAGCCCATCGTGATACTGTCTTGCATATAGGGGTCCCATTCACGCGCCCAAGTGAGATATAGATAAATATCAGCTCCTGATGGTGCTAATATTTCTTGGAGCTTACGGCCATAATACATGAGGCTATCGGGATACCTGATGGCTTGCAAGCTATGATCTTGCAGGACAATGGCGTCAAATTCTCCGGCTTTTAAAATTGATAAGGTCTCTAACTTTTTCTCCCCCCGCCAATGTTGCCCTAAGTTGACTCCTCCAGCCGTTGATTGCCGTGTTTGTAAGTCAATATTCTGACTTTCTGCCATAGTCATAACAGAAAGGGGGAGGTTCCAAAAATAAGTGTAGCTATTCCCCACAAATAATACCTTTTGGGGAGGGGCAGAGTCTTGGGAGGCAAAGCCAAAGACTGCAATCAAGGTCGTTAGACCGAGAATCTTTGCCAGATAATTCATGTAGTAGTCCTCTGTTTTTGAAAAAAAGCTAGCAGCAGTGATTGCTTATATTATGCCTTTTTGGTTAGATTAAAAGGTAGTTTTAAACGATTTTACACCTTTTTACACCGGACTGCTGCTCGAAATGGAGGGGACACTTAAGGAAAAATTTATTGCCAAATTAGAAACATGTTATGGGCCTTGGAATGAAATTAGATCCAAATTTGGCGCTAACCCCTTTGGGGTGATTTCCCGAGATTTGAGCATTAGCGCGAGTCAGTTCTCTAAACTCATTTCCGGTACTGCCACCGAAGGTATGTACCAGCGTTCCATTGAAAATGTAGAACGAGTCATCCAACAAAGGGCGACCCTAGAAGCCCTGAGAATCAGCCAAGGAGAAGAAGAAAAGCTGCATAGCAGACTCTCTTTTCTCGCTAAAGAAAGCAAACGCCAAAAACTAATTTGGCTGGGTGGAGGAGCATTATTGGCGAGCTTGGTGGCAGGATTGATTTTTGTTTTGCAAACTACAGAGGTAGATACAAGGGCAAATTCTCCTTTCGAAATCAAGGGCCATCCCTTAGCCGCTTTTTTTGATCAAGATTTTCAAGCCAGTTTTAATTCTCCCTACCTAGATCTTTCGGAGGTTCAAGACTATTGTCCTTGTGGAGGTTATGAGGGTACTTGGGCGCTAGACAAAACCTATAAACTGCCTCTGCCCGCCAGTCAACCCGGACTATATTACCTTTCTCGATCGGCAGATGTACGCATGAAATGTAGTCGTTCTGATACTTTGACTGCTGGCAAGGGAAGGGTCCTGATGGGCTATGAGTATTTGATCAATGAAATCTGGATAGATCGTGATTTAAGCCCGCTTTCACCTACTTATTTTGATAAGGATAGCAAACAATTTACCGCTGCCTTTGAAGCACTGAATTTTGATCAAGAAAGTAATTTTGCCAAGATCGCTACCATCCACTCCTTCTTCATCGATAAGTTTGAGCTTTATGACGATTCTATCGTTCGCCGAGGCGAACCTTACGGAAGATTTGCCACAGATATAGACACAAAGCTTGCCCGCCAGTATAAGGTAGATGTCAAGTATATTTTAGAGCAGGTGATCGGCAACCTTACCACTACCGATTGCGCCCCAGCTGCCAATCCCTTTTGTGATCCCAATGATCTTCAAGAAGAATTGAGCGCGATCAATTTTCAATGCTTGTACACCATTCGATCTGAAAATATGGGGATTGGAGGCGGCTATCCCTACCAAAAAGGTTATCGCCTCAAAAAGCAGAGCTATTCTGATAATCTCGTCTGTAAGTGCGGCGATTAAGCTATCCTTCTATCGCCCTCTAGGGCCTGAGCAAGACTTTTTGACAGCCCTGTTGCCCTCCTTTGGCCCTAACGCATACTTGATATAGACCCGGACTCAGTGTTTGGATATTGAGGCTTAGTGCCTGCTGCGCAGAACGCTCAATCACTTTGCCTTGGAGGTCAAATAGTATGATCTCTTCGATAAGCTGAGGATTATCGGTCGTGATGTGAATTTGTGAGCTAGTCGGATTGGGATAGACTTTAAACGCTAACTGGTAAGCCTCCGATTCTATTGCGGTACTGACCTTTGGCGCCGTAAGGCTGTAGAGATAGCCATAGGTAAAAATGGCGGGGGCCAAGTTTTGCGCCACTGTGTACTCGTTAGTAAAGGCTGCAGTGCGTTGATCAAAAAATCGTTCGTGGGCTGGCCAATCACTTTTATTGGTAGGATAGATAAATTCAAGCGCCCACATATGATTCCAAGGACCGAGCGGGCCAAAATCACTTTCTGCCTGCCATGGTCCATAGGGTACGATACCGCTGCGCGGAACGTCTCCCCCAAGATACCAGCTATCCAAATTGAGGATCTCCTTCGGGCTGCGCTCTCCCATACGAGTGATCCAGCACATATTCAAAGGATTATTGCCAAGGAAATAGTCAGCGGTCGAATAAAGAGCAGCTTTATATTGCTCTGCCTTTTGCGGATTTTTATCCTTGAATAAATAGTGCCCCATGACGCCAGCTTGAACCAAAGGAGTAGTAGGCTGACCAACCAAAAAAGGAAAATACCAATTCCCCGCCCACCGACAAGCTCGATTGTCTCTAAAGTCAAGCATAATGAAATCTGCCTCTGCTTCCATTTTATTGCTGATGGCATTAAAGGTATTTGGCTCTAAGCTTTGGATGCCTTCGGTCGCGAGATAAGTGGCCATCGCAAAAAGTAATTCCTCATCTACAATGACATCATTGGGGATTTGGTTCCAATCGGCCATTAACTGCATCTGGTAGGCATTGTCGCCCGTGAGGCGATAGAGGTTAGCCGCAGCGAGCATGCGCGTATGCGTCATGCGATAGCTAAAGAGACTGGTGTCCTGCGGCAAAGTATGATTGCTCGCCCAGTTGTAAGCCTCCAAAGCTTCTTGATACCAATCGATATTATCAGGATCAGTAAGATTGTTTTGGGCTAATAGATAGGCAATATGGGCTGCCAAGGCTGAATATTTGTAGGTCATAAAGGGGTCTTCGCCGGTGCAGACCCATGTCCTTACAGTATCTTGCCAAGAACCAATGGTGGTGCCATCTGCCAAGACATCCTCTCCCCACAGATCTCCAAATATACGGCCGCCTCCTACCCCTCCGCTACCATAATTTTGGGTCATCAAGCTTTGCCGTAGGCGATAATGAAATCGGGGCAGCCACATCGCTTCGTCCAGAAGATCAGGGAAAGCGTTCCCCGACTCAGGGATCATAAACTGCTGATCGGCAAACTTACTCGCTCCGATCTCATACAGCCAAAGTAAGCTCAGAGGTACCTCGGTGTGTGAATAATAACTGTCCCAGTCTCCTGCGTCTTGGTACCAGCCCCAGACATTGAGAGGCCCCAAAACCGCCGCGTCAATGGCTGCTTTGTCAACGGTGTCATTATCATTTTCGCTAAAATCCGGATAGCGAAAAGTCGAGTATAGCAACTTCCCCGCAAAGCCCGGGGTCAAATTAGGATTGTGGGGAGCGGGACGAGGCTGATCGGTATAAGGTGCCATAGTGGCGATCCCCGAACGCTGCTGATAAAGACCATTGACAATGGCGGCAAGTGGCGCTTGGTAGATACTGTCATGGAGTTCAAAAGCAAAAGAGCATCCTATCCCATCTACACATAGTCGATAAGTACCAGGAATAGTCAAAGCCGAAAAATCACACTCATAGACCTCGGCCCCCACTAGGTTACCGTAGGGAGGGGCCTGCTGTATTTGACCAAACTCTTGGTTATCAGCCGCTTTGCGGAACGCTAAGTTTCCGCTAAAGACTGACATACCCGTCAAAGTATCCACTACATCAAAACTGTTATTGACAAATCCTGCCCAGTTAAGCCCGCCTAAATCTCCACCCCAGTGATAGATGTAGCCATATTTTTCGGTGGCACTCGGGACATAACCAAGCTGATTGACATGTACTGCCTCCGAGCGGGAAACCCTATCATCGTAAACCAATACTACCGAATCTAGCGTAGCAAAACCTGGAAAAGACAGCTGATAAGTTTTGCCATTTTGCAAGGCAAAAGGAAGTTCAAGGTACAACCAATGCTCCTTGGCATGATCTGGATCCGTATTGACACAATTCCCATTCCAGCCTTGGCAAAGCCAAGTAAAATCAGTGGCTTTGGACTTCCTGCCAACCTGCAGCGGCGATAATCCCCCCTGATATTGGGTGTCATCAGGGCTTGTGAGCAAATAAGCATTGGCTTGGCCGGCGATACTAAGATCAAGTGGGCTAGCTATTACCCATTCATTGTCTCTCGCTTCGCCTAAGAGATGGTGTCGCACATACCCATCATTAAAATGAAGCATCAGGATGTTACGGTGTAAAGGTAGGACTTCGACTAAGTCTGAGGCTTGGATTACCAGAAATCCAAAGCTTAAGAATAGACTCAAGCTGATCTTAGAGAAACTCAAAATTCCGTGCATAATTTTTTGGCTAAAGGGAACTGTCTTTCGTACTTGACGAAAAAAACGAGGAAGGTCTAATTGCCTGATGTGGAAGTGCTTATGCCCTTTTAGAGAAGATGGAAGTAAGTTTTTATATGCAACAATCTATATATTTTTGACGAAGTCTTCAAAAATGCAAAAGTTTTTGTGCTAGTTGGCATCTATACTTTTGAAATCAAGAGATCATGAAGCGTAGCTTACTTTACATCACGCTGATGTTGATGATTTATTCAATGATGGGGCAGAAAGGGGCTCCATCTATGAAACTAGTGCCGATTTTTGCGGGCGAGACCTTGCGATTGGATCACGCTTACGCTTACAGAGGGGATAGTGTGGTGTTGAGCAAGCTGCGTTTTTACCTCAGCGACATCCGCCTTTTGGTTGAGGGAGAGGAAGTTTGGGCCGAGCAAGAAAGTTATCATTTGATTGATTTGGCGGAGCCTAATAGTCTGTTGATTCCACTCCAAGAAGAGATTAGTTTTGATGAGGTCCATTTTAAGCTAGGTATCGATAGCCTGACCAATGTCTCTGGCGCCATGGGCGGCGATCTCGATCCTACCAAAGGGATGTATTGGAGCTGGAATACGGGTTATATCAACTTCAAGTTAGAAGGCCAAAGCCCGCTTGCTGGTAGCCGTAACCAGCGCTTTATCTATCATTTGGGCGGCTATTTGCCGCCTTACCCTAGCGTGCAAAAGATTCAACTCAAATGCGAAGCTTCGTCCCAAATCTTAGTAGGATTAGATATCGAGCAGTTTTTGCAAGCAGTTGATCTGGAAGAAAACCCCAATCTCATGTCTCCTGGCCAACAATGTGCCCAGCTTGCGGAACATGCTGCCTCACTCTTTAAAATCCTTGGCGATGAATAAGTGGGTCGTGTCGGGGATCAGTTTATTGGGTGTGCTTTGCTTAGCAGCGAGTATGGCAAAGCAGCGTACTTATTTCCGCTTACAATATCCCGCTTCTTGGCCTGAGCCAAGCTATGATTTTAACCACAATCCCTTGAGCAAGGAGGGCGTCGCCCTTGGGCGACAGCTATTTTACGATCCGATACTTTCACGTGATAGTACGGTTTCCTGTGCCAGTTGTCATTTGTCTTACACTGCCTTTACCCATGTCGATCATGAATTAAGCCACGGTATAGAAGATCGTATTGGCACTCGTAATTCACCTGCTTTGATGAATCTCGCTTGGGGCAAAAGCTTTATGTGGGATGGGGCAGCAAACCATTTGGATATGCAGGCGCTGGCTCCCATTGCTGCTGAAACAGAGATGGATAGTGATATTGCCACGGTCGTGGAACGCTTACAATCCAAACCTAAGTATCGCCAACTTTTTTTTCAGGCCTTTGACGATAGCACCATCACAGGGGAGCACCTACTCAAAGCCATCGCTCAATTTCAATTGACCTTTGTCTCCGCCGACAGCAAATATGACCAAGTCAAACGAGGCGAATCAGGGGTAGCGTTCTCCGAACAGGAGCAAAAAGGCTACAGACTTTACCAAACCCACTGTGCCTCCTGCCATCAAGAACCGCTCTTTACCAATCAGGAGTTTGCCAATAACGGCCTGCCGATGGATACCTTTTTACAGGATCATGGTCGGATGAACATCACGCTAGATCCTGCCGACGACCGAAAGTTCAAAGTGCCGACCCTACGCAATCTCAAGTTTTCGCATCCTTATATGCACGATGGTCGCTTTGCCAAGCTCTCGCAGGTGCTCAATCACTACGCCAAAGGCATCGAAAGCAGTGCCACCCTAGCCCCAGAACTGGCCCAAGGTATCGCCCTGAGCCCTAACGAAAAAGTAGATTTGATCGCCTTCTTGCTTACCCTCAATGATCAGGCCTTTGTTTTCAATCGGGACCTTGCGTATCCTCGCTAAAAGAATTTTTAGGGCGTTTTAATTGTGTTTGACCGTGGGGTAGCTCTGAGGCTATCCCACCTTTTTTTCGCTATTTCTCCTTCAAGATTGCATTAGTTAAGAGCGAAGTTGATATTAGAATTATGGTCCCGCTTATTGATATTTCTCCACTCCAGCAAGCTGATGCCAATCATCAAGCAGTAGCCCAAGCCCTGCATGATGCCTGTACCCAATACGGCTTCTTTTACATCTCTGGTCATGGTATTTCCGAATCCCTACAGGCTGACTTAGCGCAGCAAAGTCAAGCCTTTTTTGCCCTGCCAGAAGAAGAAAAGATGCAAATCAGAATGGCACTTGGTGGCAGAGCTTGGCGAGGCTTTTTTCCGGTCGGTGATGAGCTGACCTCTGGCAAACCAGATCAAAAAGAAGGCCTCTATTTTGGTAGGGAGTTGGGACCTGAGGCGGAAAGCGTTCAGCAAGGCTTACTTCTTCATGGGGCAAATCTGTTTCCCGCTCAAATCCCTGCCTTGAAAAATACGGTGCTGACTTATTTTGACGCCATTCAACGATTAGGCCAGCTCTTGATGCGCGGTATATCTCTCAGTTTGGGCTTGCCGGCTGATTTTTTTTACAAGCATTACACCTATGATCCACTTTGCTTATTTCGGATTTTTCATTACCCCTCCGCCGGGGAACGCTCAGTCGAAGACCCTGCTTGGGGAGTTGGTGAACACACGGATTATGGTTTGTTGACCATCCTCAAGCAAGACGAAGTTGGCGGCCTCCAAATCAAAACCCAAGATCGCTGGATTGACGCGCCAGTCGTACCTGGTACTTTTGTCTGCAACATTGGTGATATGCTAGACCGGATGACGGGCGGCTATTATTGCTCTACCCCGCACCGTGTCTTGAATCAGTCCGGTAAGGACCGCTATTCTTTTCCCTTCTTTTTTGACCCAAGTTTTGACGCTGAGATCAGAGCCGTTCCGATTGAAAAAGCCGTTGGGCATCGCCCTGAGCGTTGGGATGGAGCCAATCTTCACGCCTTTAAAGGGACCTATGGCGACTATATCACGGCCAAAGTGGGAAAAGTATTTCCAGATTTATAGGCGAAAGCGGCGCTTATCCTTCGCTTATTTTTTGGGATCGGTTTCACCGAACGATATGTCCTAACATTATGCCCAGTTCAGCGTTTTTGAGACGCCCTTTTTGCTTAAATTTCTCTTTAAGTACAGAGTAGAAAGTAGAAAGTACCGAGGAAAAAGGTTCTGCTGAACCAAATAGTCCAGTTTTCCTAGGTCTTAATACTAAATACTATTGTCTAAGTACTTAAATTATTGATTGCTGTTTTTCGATCTCCGCTTCTCTCAAACAGATAATAGATGACGCTCCCTTTTCCCTCCCAAGGCCTTAAATGGATCCTCGCTTGCGGGCTGAGTTGGCTGTTTTGTGCCTGTGGGCTTGGACCAGACTTGCCCGAGGAGGTGGAAACAGCCTATCTCCAATTACCAGCAAGAATCGACTATAATTTTCACGTCAAGCCCATCTTGTCTGACAAATGTTTTGCCTGTCATGGCCCAGACCAACAAAACCGTAAAGCAGGGCTCCGTTTGGACACTAGAGAGGGAGCAATGGCCCTGCTTGAGGAAGGAGGACAAGCGATCGTTGCGGGAAAAGCCGAAAAGAGTGAAGTTTTTCGTCGCATTCTTTCTGACGACCCCGAGATTGTCATGCCTACGCCTGAGTCTCATCTATCTTTAGCGCCTGCCGAAATTGCCACCTTGGTCAAATGGATAGAGGAAGGGGCCGAATATAAACCTCATTGGTCCTTGATTCCTGTTACTCAACCTAGTCTCCCATATCGCAAAAACTCAGAAGCGCCTGATCAAGAAATCGATCAATTTGTATTCGCCAAGTTGCAAGCAAAAGGTCTAAGTTTTTCTTCACCCGCTGCAAAAGCAAAGCTAATTAGACGAGCATCCTTTGATCTTCGCGGTTTGCCTCCTACCCTAGCGGAAATTGATGCCTTTTTGCAAGATAGCTCAGCCAATGCCTACGAAAAGGTCCTTGACCAATTTTTGGCTTCTCCTGCTTATGGCGAGCGCATGGCTGCTAATTGGATGGATATAGCTCGCTACGCTGATAGCGATGGCTATCTTGACGACAAGCATCGAGATTTTTCGCCTTATCGCGATTGGGTGATCAAAGCTTTTAATGAAAATCAGTCCTACAAAGAATTTGTCAGTTGGCAACTAGCTGGCGATCTGATCCCCGATAAAACTCAGGAAAGCGTGTTGGCTACCGCCTTCAACCGATTGCATAAAAAAAATTCTGAAGCGGGAATCGTTTTCGAAGAATATAGAGTAGAAAATGTAGCCGATAGGACCAATACCTTTGGCAAGGCTTTCTTAGGCCTTTCGGTGGAATGTGCCCGCTGCCATGATCATAAGTATGACCCCATTTCCCAAAAGGAATACTTCCAACTCTTCGCCTTTTTTAACAGTACCGATGAATTTGGGTCTGCAGTATATGGCCCCGGCCAAACACCCGGACCAGCCTTATTACTGACCGATGAGATTACAAGAGCTCATCTTGACTCGCTGCGTGCCTATATCGCTCATTTAGAAGAGGAACGAAGGTCTATACTCGATAAGGCTCCTGAAAATGAGGCTGCTCTCTCTCCAGCGAAGTTAAAAGCCAGCCTGAAGCGTAAACTACTGGCGCATTATGATTTTGAGGCATTGAGCCCTTCAAGAGACCAAAAGTTTGGTATAAAAGAAGCTAAGGGCCGAGCCGAACCCATTTATTTTAACGGAAAGCCCGATATCCGGGCAGCTGGCTACCAGGGAAATGCCTTCTTTATCAAGGAATATAATTCGGGAAGGGGCCCGAAAGGCTTGGGTTGGTTTGATCGCACAGATCCATTTTCCATCCAGTTTGCCCTCTATCCAGACACCCTTTATGATGAAGCCTATTTTATGTGGCATAGCGAGGAAAGGCGCTTAGGCTTCAAAGGCTATAATTTTGCGCTTGATAGTAATCGCTTAAGGTTTTTTATTTCTCACTCCTGGCCTCAAAATGCCATAGACGTACTAACAGAAGCAACACTCCCAATCCACAAGTGGACGCATATAAGTATGACCTATGATGGCTCTAGTCGCGCTTCGGGGATCAAAATCTATCTCGATGGACAGGAAGTCGAGGTGGAAGTGAAACGCGATCATCTTTACAAAAGCATTTTATTCGAACCAGATATCCACACTTACGGCTTTCATAACCTCCAAATGGGTTTCCAATCGAGGGAAAAAGTGCTGACCAATGGTGGGATTGATGAATTGAAGGTATATCAAGGCACTTTAAGCCCACCAGAAGTGGCTGCTAGTTTAGACATCTCTTTGACTCAAATAAAGGGGAAAATAAAATGGGCTTATGATTACTGGCAGAGAGATCCTGATTTTCAAGAGCGTGAAGCTCAGTTGAATCAAGCCCGTCGGGCTGAAAATGATTTCATCAGCAAGATCCCAGAGATCATGGTGATGGGAGATTTGCCTCAGCCTAGACCGACTTATATCTTAAATCGGGGTGTTTATAATGAGCATGGCGAAGGAGTGGAACCGGAAACACCCGCTGCCATCTTTCCTCTTGTTGACAAATTAAGGCCTGATCGCTTAGGCTTAGCCCAATGGTTATTTGATCCGCAAAACCCCTTAACCGCTCGCGTCTATGTCAACCGTATCTGGATGATGCACTTTGGGCGAGGGATCGTCAAGACGGTAGAAGATTTTGGTAATCAAGGGAGCCTACCTTCACATCCTGATTTGTTAGATTGGTTGGCTTGGGACTTCATGCAAAATGGCTGGGACATCAAACGGCTTCACAAACAAATCATGCTTTCTACCACTTACTGTCAATCGTCGGTGATCAGTCCCGAAGCCCTAGAACAAGATCCCGAAAATGTTTGGCTAGCGAGAGGAGCAAGCTTCCGCCTACCAGCAGAGATGATTCGAGACAATGCGCTCGCCATTAGTGGACTGTTGGAAACTCAAACAGGGGGACCGGCCGCTTATCCTTATCAACCCAAAGGGATTTGGGAATCTCTTACCACCAAACATTGGGCTTATCGCTACCCCTATGATACCGATAAGGGGATCTATCGGCGAAGCCTCTATACCATCTGGAAACGCCAAGCTCCGCCTCCAGCTATGCAGCTTCTTGATATCGCCAACCGCGATATCTGTAGCGTGCGTCGCCAAGTAACCAACACCCCTCTACAGGCCCTGACTCTACTCAATGATCCCCAGTTTGTGGAGGCCTCCCGTAAGTTAGCAGAGACTGTAATTGCGGAGATTTCTCAGCCTCAAGAGCAACTTCTTTATGTATTCAGACTCTGTACCAGTCGTATGCCTACGGAAAAAGAAATGCGTACCCTCCTAGATTTCTATAAAAATGAAAGGCGTAAATACGCCAGTGATCCGACTAAAGCACTTGCTTACCTAGAGGTTGGGAAATCTAAATGGGATCCAGCGCTCGATCCTGCAGAAATTGCAGCCCTAGGGGTCGTATCTAATGCCATCCTCAATACAGACGAAGCTATAGTCCGGAGATAATCATCGCTAAGTATGAAGCCAAATATCTTTAATCTACACCGATCCAGAAGAGATTTTTTGAAGCGAAGCGCCATGGGTTTAGGGGCAGTAGCGCTAGGTAGTTTGCTAGGCGGAGCAATAGGAATCGAATCCAGCGATCGAGGTGGCGTTTTAGGGAAACCTCATTTCAAACCTAAGGCAAAACGCATCATTTATTTGTTTCAAAGTGGCGCTCCTTCTCAGTTGGAGACCTTTGATTACAAAGCGCAGATGCGTCAATGGCATATGAAGGAATTACCGGCCTCGATTAGAGGTTCTCAGCGAAACTCTGGTATGGTGGCACAGCAAGCCTCCTTTCCTGTCGCAGCCTCTATTTTCGACTTCCAGCAGCATGGTCAATCCGGTACATGGGTTTGCGATCTATTTCCTTATACGGCTGGGATAGTGGATGATATTTGCGTGGTCAAATCCATGTACACTGAAGCCATCAATCACGAGCCCGCGGTGATGTTTATGCAAACCGGTTCTATGCAGAGTGGGCGACCATCGATTGGTTCTTGGCTTACTTATGGTTTGGGGGCCGATAATGAAAACCTACCCGGCTTTGTCGTGCTACTTTCTCACGGTGGGGGCGGACAGCCCCTCAATTCGCAGGTATGGGGCAATGGTTTCTTGCCCGCTCATTATCAGGGGACTCCTTTTCGCTCGGGCCGTGATCCTGTACTCTATCTGAGCAATCCGCATGGCGTGAGCACCCAAGATCGGAGAGAAGCTTTGGACTATCTAAAGGAACTCAACCAGCAGCAATATGATATATGGGGTGATCCAGAAATCAATTCTCGGATCAATCAATATGAGATGGCCTACCGCATGCAGATGGAAGTGCCCGAAGTGGTCGATATGAAGGGGGAGCCCGATTATATCTATGATCTATATGGTGAGGACGCTCGCACTCCTGGGACTTATGCCTATAACTGCCTTTTGGCGCGAAAACTAGCAGAAAAGGATGTCAAATTTATTCAGCTATACCACACGGGTTGGGATCATCACGGTAGGCTACCCAATGGAATGCGCAATCAAGCTAAGAAAACCGATCAAGCCTCTGCCGCCCTCGTCAAGGATCTCAAACAAAGGGGCTTGTTGGATGATACACTAGTGATATGGGGCGGCGAATTTGGCCGCACCTCTTTCTCGCAAGGAAAGCTGACAGCGACAAACTACGGCCGAGATCATCATCCCGGTTGCTTTACGATGTGGATGGCGGGGGCAGGCGTTAAGGCTGGCATCACTTACGGTGAAACGGATGAGTTTAGTTATAATGTCGTGAAAGATGGAGTCCATGTGCATGATTTTCAGGCTACTTTACTACATCTATTGGGCATCGATCATGAGCGCTTGACTTTTAAATATCAGGGGCGGAGATTCCGCTTGACCGATGTCCATGGACATGTGGTGAAGGATATTTTGGCCTAGGTGCTTGCTATTGTACTGAGAGCGTATGGATTTATTTGAGCGTATCATTTTTAGGCCGGCTTCGCCGAACGATTTGTCTTTGCTCCGGCATTGGGATGAGCAACCACATGTAATCGCTGCTGGTGCTGATGATTGGGAATGGGAAGCAGAACTACCCAAGAGCCCTACTTGGCGGGAACAGCTAATTGCTGAGTTGGATGGCCGCCCCATTGGTTTTGTACAGATCATCGATCCTCACGAAGAGGAAAGTCATTATTGGGGCGAGGTAGCGCCCAATCTCAGAGCCATAGATATCTGGATAGGAGAAGTCTCAGACCTTGGGCAAGGCTACGGTACTATCATGATGCAAAAAGCCATCGCTCGTTGCTTTGCAGCACCAGAGGTAAATGCTATCTTAATTGATCCTTTACAGAGGAATACACGAGCGCATAAGTTTTATCAGAAGCTCGGCTTCCGCTTTGTGGAGGAGCGGAACTTTGGTGAGGATGGGTGCTTTGTGTATAGCTTAGATAGAAAAGGATAAGCGTTCCGCGTCCTGAAAGCTTTCGGGAGTAAACCCAAAAAAGAGCAACAAAAACGAAAGGCCTTAAAACCTCCATAAAAATCAAACATGAAAGAAAAATACGTCCACAGTACCCGTGAAGCTGGTAAAGCCTTTGTTCGTGCCGGGATTGAAGGCGAAGTAGTCATGCTCAACTTGCTCAAGTATCGGGAGCAAGCGGATTATAGCGAATCACCTGAGTTGGCGCCAGAGTCCGCCATCTCAGGGGCCGAAGCCTATCGACAGTACATGAAATTTACTTCTCCTCTGATCGAAAAGGCCGGTGCATCGGTGATTTATGCCGGTAAGCCCTTTGCTCCCCTGATTGGGCCCGCCGACGAAGACTGGGATCTAATGCTATTGGTCAAGCATAAGAGCGTAAACGCATTTGTGGCCTTCGCCAATAATCCTGAATACCTCAAAACGGCAGGGCATCGGACGGCAGCACTTGACGATTCGCGCCTTATTCCGATTGTGCCCAATAAATAGGGCGTTTTTTTTCCAAAGCTAGGAGATAGGTTTTATCTTATATAACTCAATTTAGGTTGACCGAATAAACTACTACAAAACATGCAAATTATTGAATCTCCTATTGTGTATGATGCCATTATCGTGGGGTCAGGCGCAGGAGGGGGCATGGCCGCCAATCAGCTCGCTGAAGCAGGCCTGAGAGTCGCTGTCGTGGAAGCAGGTTCTTATTTTGATCCCAAGGACCCCAAGACCATGACCCAGCTGAAATATCCCTGGGAATCACCGCGACGCGGTGCGAGTGTGACCCGTGCCTTTGGAGACTATGACCAGTCCTGGGGTGATTGGAAGGTGGAGGGAGAGCCCTACACCCAAGGAGAAAATACTAACTTTTTTTGGTGGCGTTCTCGAATGCTAGGGGGGCGAACTAACCACTGGGGACGTATTTCACTCCGCTTTGGCCCCATCGACTTTAAACACAAAGATGTAGATGGCTACGGTGAAAACTGGCCCATCAGTTATGATGATGTCAAGCCTTACTATGATAAGCTGGACAAAATGATCGGGGTTTTTGGCTCCAAAGAAGGGCGTTACAACGATCCAGATGGCTTTTTCCTGCCTGCTCCTAAGCCTCGTCTCCACGAGCTTTACTACATCAAAGCCGCCCGTAAAGCAGGCGTAGATGTGATTCCTTCTCGTCTATCGATCCTAACCAAGCGGATTAACAAAGAGCGTGGGGTTTGCTTTTACTGTAGCCAATGTGGTCGCTCTTGTAGCGCTTACGCAGACTTTTCGGCGGGTTCTTGTCTGATTTTCCCCGCCCAGAAAAATGGCGGTAAGCTTGAGCTCTACACTGATTGCATGGTGCGTAAGGTTACCACTGATGCAGAAGGTCGAGCCACAGGGGTATCCTATATCAACAAAAAAGACCGACGCGAATATCAGTTGCGAGGCAAAGTAGTGGTGCTAGGAGCCTCTGCCTGTAGTTCAGCCCGTATCCTGCTCAACTCCAAGAGTAGTCAACACCCCAATGGGCTCGGCAATAGCAGTGACGTGGTAGGGCGCTACGTACATGACTCCACCGGAGCTAGCCGTTCTGCCTTTGTGCCCCAAATGATGAACCGCAAGACTTATAACGAAGATGGCGTTGGCGGTATGCACGTTTATTCGCCTTGGTGGCTCGACAATAAAAAGCTGGACTTTCCCCGTGGTTATCACCTCGAAATCTGGGGGGGTATGGGCATGCCCTCTTATGGCTTTGGCTACAATATTGCGGCGATGAATGAATATATCGGTGGCGACATCGGTGGCTATGGTACTAAGCTGCGAGATGATGTGAAGCGCTTTTATGGCTCCGTGATGGGGATTTCGGCCCGTGGCGAAAGTATCGCCCGTTACGAAAACCGTTGTGAGATTGATCCAGAGGTGGTGGATCAATGGGGCATTCCCGTATTGAAATTCCACTATCAGTGGAGTGATTTGGAGCGCAAGCAGGCCCGCCATATGCAAGATACCTTTGAAGAGATTTTTCATGCGATGGGAGCGACTGTATTGGGGGACAAACCCGGTGCGGATCGTGATTACGGTTTGGCCAATCCTGGGCAGATTATTCACGAGGTGGGTACCACTCGTATGGGCACTGATCCCAAAACCTCGGTAACTGATCCGATGCAACGTCTACACGATGCTGACAATGTGTTTATCGTAGATGCAGGCCCATTTGTGTCTCAAGCAGATAAAAACTGTACTTGGACCATCATGGCGCTTTCTATGCGTACCTCCGAATTCATCATCGATCAAGTCAAAAAACAAAACCTTAGCTAGTCATGGACAGAAGAGAATCACTCAAAGCATTGTTGATTGGCTCCGTGGCAGGAGCAAGTATGGGAGTAGCGGCTTGTACGCCCGGTGCCAAATCGGCTGAAACAGAAACTGCTGCCCCTCAGGAAAAGTACTATGGTCGTACGCCAGAGGAAATTGAACGCGACGAAAAAATCAAAGCGGAAATTTTTCTCAATGAACACGAATTAGAGACCATCGCGGTCCTTTGTGATATCATCCTACCGGCTACCGAAACCGCGGGTTCGGCTAATGATGCCGGGGTACCAGAGTTTATTGAGTTTATCGTCAAGGATATCCCTTCGCATCAGTTGCCAATACGAGGCGGTTTGATGTGGCTGGATCAGGAATCCAACCGTCGCTTCAATAAGCTCTTTAAGGCCGCTAGCCCCGATGAGCAAATTGCCCTAGTTGATGAGATTGCTTATCCTGACCCAGATGGCAAAAAGCCAGAAATGGCCTACGGGATCAAGTTTTTCAATCGTATGCGCGATCTTACGGTGACGGGCTACTATACCACTCGAATGGGCTTCGATGACCTTGGCTATCAAGGCAATCGCCCCAATCTTTGGGACGGAGTGCCTGCTGAGGTCCTAGCCGAGCATGATGTGGATTATGATGAAAAATGGCTCGCCAAATGCGTCGATCAAAGCAAACGTGAAACGATTGCCCAATGGGATGATGAGGGTAATCTATTGACCTGATGATATGTGGTAGGGACGGTTTGCAAACCGTCCCTACCTAAATTACACTTCCCAGCCTTTGCGGTATTGTCGGCCGACAAACTGGTTGGCTTCCTCTAAATTGGTGATACGCATATTCTCGCCATCCCAAAGCAGCTTCTTGCGGGCAAAAAATTCCATGCGACCTTTTTTGTTTTCTCGACGAAGCATATAGCTCCTGATCGCCAGATTACCCATCAAGACCGTTTCAGTCATCGGACCAGCATAATCAAAGGAAGAGGTGAGTTCTTGATGCTCTTTACTACCAAATCCTGCTTTGCAAGCATCTACCCATTTGCGTTGATGACCGTATTCAGGCTCTTTGTTTTTCTCTACTTCTGGACCAAAATCAGTAGTACCATCGTTGAGATAGAGTTTTGGCTGTAAGGGGGAGCTATCGTTGATATTAGTAGAAATAATCCCTTTTTCGCCGACAATCAGGACCCCATTGCTACCGCCCTTACCGCCGATGTCGTGGTCAGCAGGAATGATATCTGGATGAGCTGGTTTGATGCCGCCATCGCTCCAAGTCATTTCAATAGGCGACTTTGTCTTATCGGTTGCATCAAAATGCAAGGTGATAAAAGAAGCAGGTGGGCAACCCTCCGGATGGTAGTCAGGCGTCCACATTTGCGAGAAGATAGAAGCTACACTGCATTCTGCGTCAGTAGGATATTTCAGACCCAAGGTGCGAAACGGAATATCGATCAGGTGGCAACCCACATCTCCGAGTGCTCCCGTACCATAGTCCCACCAGCCGCGCCAGTTGAATGGATGTAAGTTGGGGGTGAAGGGCTTCATCTCAGCAGGGCCTAACCAAAGATCCCAGTGTAGATCTTCTGGTTTGAGGCTATTATCTGGTTTGGGCATGGCTCCTCCTTGGGGCCATACGGGCCGGTTGGTCCAGACTTGTACCTTTGAAACCGCCCCAATCTGGTCATCGTCAATCCATTTTTGCACCATGTTGAGCAATGGATTCGAACCACCTTGATTACCCATTTGACTGACAATCTTTTTTTCACGGGCCATCTCGGTCAAGAGTCTTGCTTCGCGAATGTTGTGAGTCATGGGTTTTTGGACATAGACATGGATGCCACGCTCCATCGCGTATTTGGCCGCTGGGCCGTGTACGTGATCAGGAGTAGAGATCGTAACCGCATCAATGTCTTTCATTTCGTCTAGCATGACCCGATAATCATGATAGAGTTTGGCTTTGGGAAAGTTATCAACGGATCTCTCGGCAGAACCCGAAAAGTCCACATCGCAAAGGGCCGCCACTTTCTCCCTGCCATTGACTGAAGCATTTTTGATATCACTGCTTCCCTTACCGCCAGCACCGATGGCCGCCAGTACTAGTTGATCGCTAGGAGCCGTGTAGCCAATCCCACCCAATACATGTCTAGGTACGATAAAAATAGAGGAAGCCAGCGCTCCCTTTTTGATAAAATCTCTTCGAGACTGAGACGGAGTCTCTTTTTTTGTGTTTTTCGCCATGAGTAGTCTTTTGTGAAATAGTAGGAATAACAAGGTGCCAAAAGATTTTATTTTTTGGTAGTCATCGGAACTACAATCTTTGTACAACCGATCTCTTTCGGAGAATAAGCGTTCTGCGAAGCAGCTACAAAAACAAAGAGGATCAGACTGGAGACACTAAGTGAGAGAGCTTTTTTGCTCACGATTTAGGACTTGTAGCTTTAGGTACTGCCGGGCCTTAATCAATTGGACCTTGACGGTATTGGGCGAGATGTTCATGCGATCAGCAATGGATTGGTAGTCCATTGACTCCTCATAGCGCATTTTAAAGATCGCTTTACGCTTAGGCGGGAGGCGATCGATCATGTTTAAGTATATCTCCAGCTCCTCTTGCGCGATTAACTGCTGTTCCCCGCTTTTGGCATTGTCGATCAGATAACGTAGCGCATACTCTGATTTAAGACGATCATCCCGGGCTACTTTTTTGAGATAATTGAGAGAAATATCTTTAGCGATCTTAAACAAAAAAGCTAAAATGTTGAGTGCTGGGTCGATTTGTTCTCTCCGTTGCCAGAGCTTGATAAACACATCTGCAGTCGCTTCTTCGGTAAGCTGACTTTGCCTGAAAAAACGATGACAAAACGCATAAATACGACCGTAGTACTGAGAATAGACGTATTCTAGTCCTCGTTTATCTCCTGATTTTAGTTGTAGGAGAAACTTGTATTCAGGTCTTTCTGGCAAGGTAAAATGTAGTTAATCCTTTTGCTCCTTGATTAAAATATAAAGAAATTTTCATAAAAATTTTTAATGGAGTAATCCTTTTTCACTTGGGCGTTGGTATACCTACAAAAGCCACAACTGAGCCTGACCGAGACATGCAACTAAAAACGGTACTTCTCAAAAAGTTTTATCAAGGAGACTGCACAGAAAGTGAGTTACATCAACTCTTCGATTTGCTGACGGAAGAAGATGATCCTGCTTCTGAGCTTATTCTTGAGCAATTAGCTGCTGCCATGCCTACTCCTCCGCCACTGGATCAAGCTCAAAAGGCCCGCATATATGATAAAGTATTGGCGTCGATAGGAGAGGAGCAAGCGGAAGGTATCACTGTACGCTCCTCGTGGACTCGCTATTGGTACAGCGGGATTGCGGCAAGCTTCTTGATCTTAGTCGCATCTTTGGGCTGGTGGTATGCAGGGAGCGGCTCCGCCGAACGCTTATATCAAACCCAAGCGGGACAAATATTGGAGCTTATGCTACCTGATAGCTCTATGGTAACACTAAATGGTAATTCTCAGCTCCGCTTTCCTCAAGAGTGGGATCATGAAGGTACCCGTTACGTAAGATTGACGGGCGAGGCCTACTTTCATGTTAAGCCCAAGCTAGCTACCAAAGCAAAGTTTCAAGTATTGACCAATGATTTGACGGTTGAGGTGTTAGGGACTGCCTTTAATGTCAACAGCCGGGAGGCAGAGACCAAAGTGTTCCTCGACGAGGGCAAAGTAAAGGTCAAACTTGAAGCCGCTGAGGAGATTGAGATGGCTCCGGGAGAATTACTTTCCTACTCTCATAAAGCCAAGCAGAGCCTACTCACCCAGCAAGAAGACAGTGAGTTGCATACCTCTTGGAAGAGAGGGGTGATGGCATTTAAAGATACGCCGCTAGCGGAGATTATTCGCATCCTAGAAGCGGCCCATGATATTCGCATTCATATCAACGATGAGACCTTAGGAGCAAGAAAGTACACCTTTAGCCTTCCTATTGATGACATGGACGTAACCCGATCAATGCTGGAAAGGATGACTGGCGGGAAGCTAGTCCCAGAAGCAGATCACTACCTACTTCGGAAAAAATAACTGGAACAATCGGGTCGGCAAACCATAATGATTGTCCCAGCCATAATGTATTAAATAACAAACTACTAATCTATGAAACTAAGCTACTACTACAAAACTATCGGCTACTGCATGCTGCTGCTGTCGATAGTGCTCCCTTTCAAGGCCTTGGCCGATGAAAGAGTAGAGCCAGTTCAAGAGCGTCTGCTGACAGAGGTTCTAGAGGAAATGGGAGAACGCTACCAGGTGTTCTTTAACTATGAATCTGACTTAGTCAGTGAAATTAAAGTTCACTTTGAATTTAAAGAAGCAGAGGCCTTACAAGATGCTGTCAAGCGTTTACTAAATAATACAGGCCTTAAGTACGAGCGCTACAGTGAAAAGTATATCGTCATCTATCGAGACGACAAACAAGGGCGCAGAACCGCCAAAAAAATCCAAAAACGCATCAATCAAATTGAGCGTCTTGAGGAAAAGGGAGGTTTGAGTGTAAGCCGTTCCGTCAACGATCCGGTTAAGGCCAATATGCAGATTGCCCTCGAAGCCCAAAAGATCCAACAAACCATTACGGGTACAGTCAAAGGGGCCGAAGGTGAGGCACTTGCAGGGGCCACTGTTAGAGGTAAAGGTACTACTACCGGTGTTCTGACCGATGCTGAAGGTGCTTATTCTATTACCTTGGCAGACGATGTAACTTACCTTACCATCTCCTACATAGGATTTCAAGCCCAAGAAATTGCTATCAATGGTCGGACGCGAATCGATGTGACGATGGCGGTTGAGCAAAGCTACGCAGACGAGGTCGTTGTGGTTGGATATGGTAGTCAAAAACGCTCTGATTTGACAGGAGCGGTAACTTCTATAGATGCGGATGTTTATAAGGATGTCCCTCTACAATCCTTTGAGCAAGGGATTCAAGGTCGCCTTGCTGGGGTCTTGGTTACCCAAACCACTGGTGCTCCCGGCGCGCCAATAAGTGTTCAGATCCGCGGGGTAGGAACTACTGGTGATACGGAGCCGCTATATGTGATTGACGGCTATCCAGTCACGGTAGGGCAACAAGGTGCGCTAGGTTCTAGTCCCTTAAATACTCTCAATCCCAATGATATTGAGGCGATTGAAGTCTTGAAAGATGCTTCCGCTACGGCGATCTATGGTTCTCGTGGTGCCAATGGTGTGATCATCATTACGACCAAGAGAGGTTCTCAAGGAGATGTAAGAGTGGATTACAATGGTTATGTCGGAACTCAAACCGTATGGAAAACATTGGACCTACTCGGAGAAGATGATTATCGTTCCTATTTGATCGATGCTTATGCGGCTAGAGGCGTAACTCCCGATAGCTCAGACTTTCCTTCCGCTTATCGTACTGGCACACCTGGCAACAATACTGATTGGCAGGCAGAGATGCTGCAATCAGGCATTATGACGGATCACAATGTCACCATTGGTGGTGGTACCGAAAATGCTCGCTTTAGTCTGGGAGTAGGTTATCTCTTAAATGAAGGTACACTACGAAATACTGACTTTCAGCGTACTTCTATCAAACTAAATTCTGATTTTAAGATCGGCAAGCGGATCCGTGTGGGTCAGTCAGTGCAGTTCGGTTTCACCGAACAAAACCGCGAAAAGAATGTACAAGGTCGTCGTGAGTTTGAGCATATGCTCAAAAATACTGCTGGTGTACCACTCTTTGACCCTAATAATGAAGGTGGTTTTGGCGAAGCGCAAAATGCTGATGGCCACGACGCCCCTAATCCTGTAGCGATTACGGAATTTACCGTCGTGCGTCCGCAGCGTTATCGTATGCTGGGAAGTGTTTATGGAGAAGTTGATCTATTAAAGGGGTTGACCTATCGTATCAATGTTGGTATGGACCTCTCCGTTTCACGGAACTATAGTTATAATCCTACCTATGCCGGAGTAAGAGGCCAAACCGTACGTTCTGCTTTGACCGAGGGATATGGATTATCCGTCAATCCTTTGATCGAGCACACTTTGACTTATGATGTTTCCTTTGGCGCGAGTGATTTGACCCTTTTGGTGGGGGCCACCGATCAGTCGTTTACCTTCCGCCAGGTTAACTCTCAGGTCCAAGACCTACCTAATAACGAAATTCTCGCCATCAATAACGGCACAGGCTTTTCTCAGACCATCGAAACCCGTCTGCGCTCCCAGCTAGGTCGTTTGATCTACAATTATGATGATCGTTACCTACTTACTGCTACAGTTCGTAGAGACGGTTCCTCAAAATTGAATCCCGAAAACCGCTTCGACATTTTCCCCTCTGCTTCTGTGGGTTGGCGCATTAGTAATGAATCCTTTATGGCCGGCGTAACTGCAGTCAGCGATTTGAAACTTCGCGCTAGCTGGGGTCAAATTGGTAATGAAAAGACATTAGGGGCTTATCCTACGGTCGCTTCCCTCAACAGTGCTGCTCTTTACAACTTTGGCGGTACAGAAGTACCAGGCGTAGCCTTGAGCTTCTTGCCTAATCCCAATATCCGTTGGGAGGTAGCTCAGCAAATAGACTTTGGTATTGACTTAGGCCTTTGGAACAACCGCGTCCTCTTTACGGCTGATTATTTCGACCGTGAAACCAGAGATCTGATTGTGCCGGTACCGGTACCTCAGTCTTTAGGTTTTAGCAATGTCGCTCCCGTCAATGCGGGGACCATTCGCAATACCGGAGTAGAGCTTGCCTTAACCTATCGTGAGTTAGAAGGGGAGTTTACTTACAACATCTCTGCCAACGTTACTTTCCTCAACAATGAGGTGGTGAGTCTTGGTGACAATGGCCAGCCAATATTTGGGGGTAGTGCCTTTACGCTCGGTAATCTTACCAAAACAGAGGAAGGTCAACCCATCGGTGCTTTCTTTGGCTTTATGACGGACGGCATCTTCCAAAGTCAAGCGGAGATTGACGCCCACGCTACTCAATCTGGCGAAACAGCGCCCGGCGACATTCGCTTTATGGACATTTCAGGCCCTGATGGAGTACCTGATGGCGTGATTAATGATGACGATAAGGTCTTCATAGGCAATCCTAATCCTGATTTGATTTATGGTGCGACGCTTACCGCTAATTATGCTGGCTTTGATCTTAGCCTCAATCTTCAAGGGGTATCTGGTAATCAGATTTACAATGCCATGGGCCTTTGGCTATATGGCATGAACCAAAACTTCAACTATAGCACCCTTGTCAATGATCGCTGGACTCCGACCAATACAGATACAGAGGTGCCTCGCGCCATCATTGGAGACCCCAATGGTAATGCCCGTAATTCTGATCGTTTCATCGAAGATGGATCTTTCATGCGGATCAAAAACCTTACCTTGGGTTATACACTGCCCGCCTCTGTTGGTACCTCTCTAGGCTTTTTGCGGAGTGCAAGGTTTTATGTGTCTTCCCAAAACCTCGTTACCATTACCAATTACAGTGGCTTTGACCCCGAAATCGGTGGTCTAGGTAACAATACCAGCCGTGGTATCGACATTGGTACTTATCCGCAGCCACGTGCCTTCCTACTGGGGGCTCAACTAAGTTTTTAAACCTGCTTTCACTATAAATTTTATCGAAAATGAAAAAGATAACTTCCATTCTCACACTTGGCTTGATCTTGATGATCGTGGCTGGTTGTGACGAAGCATTTCTCGATACGACTGACCGCAACAACATCAACTCTGCTTCCTTTTACAGCAATGCAGATGAAGCTATTCAGGCGGTAAATGCTGTTTACGGCGGTCTCCAAAATCAAGGTCTTTATCAAAGAAGTGCTTATTTTCTCTTAGATTTTTCTGCCAATGAAGGGGCTGCTACGCAAAATACCCAGCAAGACCCCCAACAATTATTGGATTACACTTGGACCAATACCAATAGCCACCTCGTCAACTTCTGGCGAGATAACTATCTGACCATTGGACGCGCCAATACCGTCTTGGAAAAAGTACCCGGTATCGAGGATATGGACGAAACCTTGAAAAATAGGGTTTTGGCGGAGGCTCGCTTCCTTCGTGGCCTCGCATATCTCAATCTGGTGATCAATTACGGTGGTGTACCCTTGCGCATTGACGAAAATCCAGATTCAAAAATCAGTACTAACTGGCCGCGCTCTTCTGCCGCAGAAGTTTATGCCCAGGTTGAGGCTGATTTTACCTTTGCCAAAGATAATCTTCCCAAGCGCTCTGAATATGAAAGTGCAGACATGGGACGCGCTACCTCTGGCGCTGCTGCTGGTCTGCTAGGACGGGCATATGTCTACCAAGAGAAATGGTCTGAGGCGATATCGATACTCAATGAAGTAGTCAGTTCTGGTGAATATGAGCTGATAGATCTAGACGCTCTGATGGAGCAGTTCAATGGCATCTCTGAAAATAGCGCTGAATCTCTCTTTGAGGTGCAATTTGAAAATGGATTAGGTGAAGGAGGCGCTCCTTGGGCGGTTGATGTCAATACGGGTTGGGGAGGTAATACCGAAGGCACTTTTCGCCCTAAAGAGTATGGTATTCCATCCTTTTACAACTGTAAAGCGGCGCCAGCGCTCATCGATGCCTACGAAACCGACGATCCCCGCCTAGCGCAATTCTTCTATATAGAAGGCTCTACGATCCGTAACCAGCCTTATGATTTTGCCACCTTTGGCTTTGGGGTAAGAAAATTTGCCGAGGAAACCCCTGACGCCACGGCTCCTCTAGACGATGGCTTTATCAATGCGGTAGTAATTCGCTACGCGGAAGTATTGTTGCTACTGGCTGAAGCGGAACTACGCAATGGCAATGCCAACGCTGCGGTTGATTTGATCAATCAAGTGCGTCGTAGAGCTGATCCTTCCGGCAGTATTTTGCCTGATGTGAGTACTGCGGATGATGTGGAAGAAGCCTTGATTCACGAACGACAAGTTGAACTTTGCTTTGAGCTCCATCGCCGCATTGATGTAGTCCGTTGGGGACTAGGGCCAGAAATATTTGGTAGTAAGTTTGTAAGTGGAAGACACGAGCTGTTTCCGATCCCAGCTCAGGAAATTGAGACTAATACAGAGATGTCTCAAAATCCAGGCTACTAGCATCCTTTTGATGCTATTTAGCCTTAATGATTAGGTTTTTGCTGCCAGGTATCGCCCCTCCTCGAGTGGTTGACCTGGCAGCCTTTATTTACAGATATGAGAGCACTACTACTACTTGCTAGCCTTTTGGGGATTGCTAGCCTGCTGTCTTGCCAATCAGATGGTACCGAAAGGATGCGTATGCGGTTAGCCCATATTGTCAAAGAAGCTCCTAACAAAACCTATCCCTATCTAAACAAAATCGCCGCGGCTAAGATGTACGCTCAAATGCAAAAGGAGAGTTTGCTCAAAGCCAAAGAGATGGAGGTGAAGTGGGCCGAACAATTACTCTGGGCAGGGGAAAACGATAGCGCCATTATGATCCTGCAAAATTGGATCGATCAGCGAGGGGAGCGAGATACTGTTACTTACAATAATGAATATGCCTTTCAACTGCTAGGACAAGCTTATTTGCGTAAAGGAGAGCGTGAAAACTGTCTTACTCATCACGATCCCGCCTCATGTATATTGCCTATTGCCGATGGAGGGGTACATCAGATCCCTGATGGTTCCCGAGAAGCCATTCGAATCTACCAGACACATTTGAGGACTTTTCCCGACGACCTACAGGCTCGTTGGCTACTCAATTTGGCCTACATGACCCTTGGTCAATATCCGGCCGATGTTCCTGAACAATTTCTCATCCCTCCCGATTCCTTAGTCTCTGATTATCCATTAGCCCGATTTAAAGATCGTGGGATGGAGACTAATACCTCTATAAGTGGTCTGGCCGGTGGCTGCGCCATTGAAGACTTTAATGGTGATGGCTATCTCGATATTTTCGCGACCTCCTTTGGCTTGGAAGAGGCTGCGCAATTATTAATCAATGATGGGCAGGGCCGCTTCGCGAACGCTTCTCCCCAGACAGGCCTAGCAGGGATCAATGGTGGGCTCAATTTAATCCACGGGGATTATGACAATGACGGCTTAGCTGATGTACTCGTCCTGCGTGGGGCATGGCTCAATAATGATGGGGATCACCCCAACTCCCTACTGCACAATGAAGGAAACGGGCGTTTTACAGATCAGACCGAAGCCGCGGGAATCCTTAGCTTTCATCCGACTCAAACCGCGGTTTTTCTAGATGCAAATCTAGATGGCTGGCTAGATATATTTATCGGCAATGAAACCAATCCAGATGGGCTTCACCCCACTGAACTATACATCAATCAGCAGGATGGGACCTTTGTGGAGCAAGCACAGCAATATGGCCTCCGCATGAATCAATTTGTCAAAGCGGTAGTGAGCGGAGACTTCAATGATGATGGCTGGCCAGATTTGTATGTTTCTATTTTGGGCGGTCGCAACAAGTTTTTTATCAATGAGGGCCCAAAGCATACTTTCAAAGAGTCTGCTAAGGAGTCCGGCCTTGCCGAACCCTTTTTCAGTTTCCCTGCTTGGGTTTGGGACTATAACCAAGACGGTTGGGAAGACTTATTAGTATTTGGCTTTAATTCAAGGCGCTATAACAAACTCGGCGCTGATGTGGCGGCAGACTATTTAGGTTTAGCCAATAAAGGGGTGAGGATGCATTTATACGAAAACCAAGGAAACGGATCGTTCCACGAAGTGGCAGCTCAAAAAGGACTAGATGAAATAGTCTACGCCATGGGATGCAATTTTGGTGATTTTGATCAAGATGGATGGCTGGACATTTATGCGGGCACTGGCGCGCCTGATTTTATGTCTTTGATTCCCAATCGAGCTTTTCGCAATAATCAAGGCCAAGCCTTTGAAGATGTTACTACAGCAGGCGGTTTTGGGCAAATCCAAAAGGGGCATGCGGTAGCCTTTGGCGATATGGATCAGGATGGAGACGAGGATATCTATACGGTGCTAGGGGGCTTTTTTGAAGGAGATTTTTATCCCAACAGCCTTTTAGAAAATCCGGGTAGTGACAATGCATGGGTTATCCTACAGTTGGAGGGAAAAAGCGCGAACCGTTCTGCAATAGGCGCCAGAGTAAAAGTAAAAGCCCATAATGAAAAGGGGGAACTACGCACGTTTTATCGTACGGTAAGCACAGGAGGAAGCTTTGGCAGTTCTTCTTTGCAGATAGAGTTAGGCTTAGGAGAATACGCAAATATCAAATCTGTGAAAGTGAAATGGCCTGATCGCGCTCAATCCTTGGACACTTATACCAATCTAAAATCTGGGACTAAATGGAAGCTGGTACAAGGGCAAGAGCCTGTAGAAATAGCTCAGAAAGCATTTAGCCTTAATCACCCAAATCATGCCCATTAGTAAAGTCCTCTATTTCTTGCTAATCGGTGTTTGGGTTGTCGCCTGCTCACCCGCTACTCCTCCTTTGATGGAGCGAATTGAGCCTGCAAAAAGCGGTATTGACTTCGTCAACGAAATCATTGAGAGCGATACTTTTAACGTCCTCAACTACATCTATCTCTACAATGGGGCGGGGGTAGGAGTTGGCGATTTTAACCAAGACGATAAGCCTGACATCTTTTTCGCAGGCAATATGAGTAGCTGCCGGCTCTACCTCAATCAGGGAGAAATGAAGTTTGCAGATGCGACTGAGATTGCTGGTTTACAAACTGATCGCTGGTGTACGGGCATTGCCGTAGTTGATATTAATGCTGATGGCCGAGAAGATATTTATGTATCCACCGTAAACCCCAATCCAGAGGCAGGCTCCGCTAACTATCTTTTTGTCAATCTCGGCAACGATGAAAACGGCCAACCAAGATTCGAAGATCAAGCCGCTAAATACGGCCTAGATGATACTGGATATAGTACGCAAGCTGCCTTTTTGGACTATGATCAGGATGGGGATTTGGATATGTATCTCCTCACCAATTCTGCTTCTAAGGGGAATCGAAATTCTATTAGTCCCATTAGGAGTGATGGCTCTGCACCCAGTACCGATAGACTCTACGAAAACCGGGCTGAAGAGGGCTTCGTCAATGTTTCCCATCAAGCAGGAATTCTCATAGAAGGTTGGGGCCTAGGCGTAGCGATCGTCGATATCAATCAAGATGGCTGGTCCGATATTTACGTCGCCAATGACTTTTTGACCAATGATATTCTATACATCAATCAAAAAGACGGCAGTTTTCGAGACGAAATCGGTAACTATTTCAAGCATGAAAGCTTCAATAGTATGGGCATCGATATCGCGGATATCAACAATGATGCTAGACCCGATATCATGGTTTTGGATATGATGCCAGAGGATAATCGCAGACAAAAATCCATGTTTCCGGCTCCTAACTATGATCGCTTCCATCGTCGCCTACGCTCCGACTACCGGCCTCAATACGTTCGCAATGTCCTACAGCTACAACATGACAATGCTAAGTTCAGTGAAATCGGCCAATTGGCGGGCGTATTTAAGACGGATTGGAGCTGGACCCCGCTCATGATCGATCTGGACAATGACGCTTGGCGAGATATCCTCATCACCAATGGCTATCATCGCGATGTGACGGATCTGGATTATGTGGCCTACACCAATGGCGCCATGATGTTTGGTAGCGATGCTGATAAGAGGGAGAAGATGCGCCTAGCCATCGAAAAGCTAGAGGGCGTCAAAAAGCACAATTATCTCTACCAAAACCAAGGCTCCCTTCGCTTTCGTGATCGCTCTCAAGAATGGGGCTTTGACGAAATCTCCTACTCTAACGGAGCTGCCTACGCAGATTTTGATCAGGACGGCGATCTAGATGTAGTGATCAATAATATCAACGATCCTGCCTTCTTGTACGAAAATCATAGTATTGATGTGAAGGCAAAACCGCAGTCAAATCATTATCTGCGCGTTAAGCTGGAACATACTGCTGCCAATCCTCATGCCTTGGGTGCCAAAGTTTGGCTTCGGTATCGATCGGAGGATAAGGAACAAACGCTTTATCAAGAACAGACCCTTTATCGGGGCTACAAATCTACAGTTGAACCCATCCTGCATTTTGGCCTAGGGCAAGCGGAGAAGGTGGAAGAAGTGAAAGTTCGTTGGCCAGACGGGCAGGAAGAAAGCTTTGCCGGAGCCCTCGATACTGTCCTTCGGCTGCAAAAAGGCCAAGGTCAAGTAATCCAAACAGAGCTTCCTGCTCAAGAAGCCTTATTGACTCCAATAAGCCTACCAGATTGGCAGCATCAAGAAGGCGAATACAATGACTTTTTGTTTGAATATCTTCTACCCCAAAAATACTCTCAGGCGGGACCCGGCATGGCGGTGGGAGATATTGATGGCGATGGTGTAGACGAATTATTTGTAGGTGGTTCTGCTCGCTTCCCAGCACAGCTTTTTCGTTGGAAGGAAGGCGAGCTGATTGCTGAGGATTTTTTGCCCCAAGATGCTGCCTTTGAGGATATGGGAGCTTTGTTTTTTGATGCGGATGGCGATGAAGATTTGGACCTGTATGTGGTTAGCGGTAGTAATGAGTTTAGCCGTGGCGATAGCTTGTATCAGGACCGCTTTTACCGCAATGATGGGCAGGGGAATTTTACTCGAGATAAGGCAGCCTTGCCCGAACTAGCTTTTAGCGGGGGGATGGTCTCCGCTGCGGATATTGATCATGATGGAGATTTAGACCTCTTTGTTGCTGGAAAGTTAATGCCTCGTAAATATCCATTGGCAGGCCAGAGCCTTTTGCTGATCAATGAGGGGGGCTACTTCGTAGAACGCTCAGACTCCTTAGCTTCAGGCTTGTCAGATATCGGTATGGTCAATGCCGCGCTATGGACGGATGTCAATGGCGATGGCTGGCGTGATTTACTACTCGCAGGCGAATGGATGCCTTTGACACTTTTTACTAATCAAGAGGGACGCTTAATCAAAACTCTTGTACCAGCCTTTGCCCAAAGTGAAGGCTGGTGGAATAGCCTTATCGGACAAGACTTTGATCAGGACGGTGATATCGATTATGTAGCGGGAAATCTAGGCTGGAACAGTCGCTTCAAAGCCAGTCTCGAAGAACCTATCTGCCTCTATCTCAAAGATTATGATGGCAACGGTCAGTTAGACCCTATTCTCTGCCAGTACATCCAAGGAGTCGAGTATACTGTACATCCGCGTGATCAACTCGGCAAACAAATTGCCGCTACCAGAGGCAAATTCAATACCTATTATGAGTACGGCAAGACGCCATTTAAACTGATGATGGATGCTGAAGAGATGGCAGGTGTCAAAACCTATCAAAGCTATCTTTTTGCGACGACTTATATTGAAAATCTGGGCAATGGGGATTTCAAGCTCCGAGCCCTACCCGTCGAGGCCCAATTTTCTCCTACCTACGGTATGCAGACTGGTGATTTTAACGCAGACGGATTTCCTGACCTAGCCTTGATTGGAAACTCTTATGCCAACAATACCCAGCACGGCTATTATGATGCGGGAGTCGGTAGCATTTGGTTAGGAGACGGAAATGGCGGTTTTCAGTACCAAAGCCCCTCACAAAGCGGTTTTTGGGTGGATGGTGATGCGAAGTCAATGGTCGGGATGAGCGTTCCGCGCAGCGGTAAACTACTAATTGCCGCTCAAAACCGTGGTCCATTGAAAGCTTTCGAGCAAAAGCCACAAATCACCTTAGGCCTAGAAGCAGCAGTCGCAGAAGTTGAATTTCAGTTTGAAGATGGCCGCATCCAAAAGCAAGAGATTTACTGGGGCATGGGCTATCTCTCGCAAAGTAGCCGTAGTATCACCCCACCCCAAGGAGTTGCGAAAGTGATCTATCGCAATAGTAGGGGAGAGGATTTGGGGTATTGAGTTTTAGGAGGGCCGCTTCGCGGAACGATTAACCCTAGGTATAAATAGTAAAGGCTCTGGTTTTGCGTAAAACCAGAGCCTTTGTGTATTGCCATCTATTATCCCAACACTGGCGCTTTCTCTGCCTTCTTCTGACTAGCTTCATAATAGCCCAACTCATTGAAAAAGCCTTTGACAAAACCATGGGTAATGTGGGCTTTCTCGGCATAAAAAGGGTCTGACATCAAAAGATTGTGCAGTTTGGGGAGGTTGTAGTAAGGCACTCCCGGATAGAGGTGATGCTCCAAATGATAGCTAACCTGATGAGGAGCAAAGAAAAAGCGTTCCACGAAGTGGGCCTTAATGGTACGGGTGGAGGTCAAAAGGTGATCATAGGACAACTCGCCAAAGTGCTCCGCTACGCTGCGGATATACTGAAACATGAAGAAGGTCGAAAAATAAGGGATGATCCAGAAGAGTAGATAATAGTACCAGCCACCAGTCAAAATCAAGGTCGTGATCAAGAGGACATAGAAAACGATCACGGGCAATTTGCTCATGAGGCTTTTATTCTTCGGCTTATGTTGCTTGCTAATCCGCCCAAAAATCCAAAGCGCATCGCTCAATCCTTTGATGAGGAAGAAATAAGAAAATAGCGTCAAGAAGAACTCTTTTTTGGTTTTGGGGAAGGTAAAGTCCTTGCGCCCTAGCTTGGCAAACCAATCCGGATCGTCCTCGGTATTGAGGTTTTGATGATGTTTGAGGTGGTTGGTGCGATAAGCCTCAATGCTGGTAAAAATCGGATACATGCAGGTAAAATTGGTGATGAGGTCATTCCACTTTTTGTTTTTGAGGAAGCGAAAATGAGTCGCATCATGCATCAAAATGGCTAAGGCGTGTAGTCTCGCACCAATGACAATCACCGCTAGGATGTAGGTGATCGGGTTGAAGTAAAGGGTACACAATACGGCTGCTCCAATCATCAAGACCCAATTGAGGACAATATCTAGCACATGGCGGTAGGACTCTGTCTGGTAAAGGGGTTTGAGGGCTTTTTTATCTACGGAGATTTTGAGAGATCTGGCATCGAAGTGAGACATGGCGTTTTGGGCTAAGTGAATAATTGATTTATTCAAATGTCCCAGAATCAACGGCCAGATTGTAGAGCGGAATCCCCCAAAACCTCAATAGGGGGTTTTACCCCCATTTGTCCAAAAAGTACCTATAGACAAAAGATAGGGGAGAGTACCTATGGCACTCTCCCCAGGGCTCATTGATTAAAAAACTAATTGATCAGCAGCTTGCTGCGACTTTTCTTTTTACTATCGAGTGTGTGCAGGAGCAAACTACCACTGGCTGAAAGCTCGGCAGGATTTTCTCCGACTAAGGTTTGATCAGGAGCTACCACATTGGAAATGCTTTGATTGGCAGGATTGATCTTGACGATCTTACCTACGGAACGCATCTCATCAATCCGAACGGTGGTGGTGATTTTGAAATTGTCGCCATTAACTGCACTACTTTGGATACCCTGATCCATCGCTTGTGGGACTGTCCTGAGTAGCAGATAAACCTCTTCGCCCGCTGTCAACACTTGAGTGGGTAGGTGAGTGCTACCCGTTCCCATTCTATCATTGGGCTTACCATCATCCCCTATTGGATCTACTTGATAAGTTTGCTTTAGCGCGCCATCAGGGCTGAGCTGCATGGCATAATTGGTAAAAGGGATCATCCCGGAATTGTAGAGGAGTAACCAATCTCCATTCGGTAGCTGTTCAATGGATTCAAATTGCTGGATCGCTGTATTCTTGAATTTGGCTTTGTTTTTTGGCGCGGCTTTGAGACTTGCTTTGATCTGCTCAAAATCGTGCATTTTTTGGAAGGCGGCTTTACCTCCAGAAACTTGAAGGATGCAAACGCCTGCTTTGAGACCTGTAGCAGGTTTGTCAAGATGATTGCCTACGACAAATACTCCTTCCTCAGCTTCCAACAATTTGAAGCTGGTGTACTGATAATTTTTGTTCATTGGGATCTCAAGCGGGATATTACGCAAGACTTCCCCGCGGGCATCCAGTTCCAATACAAAGTAGGAGCTCGCAGAGTGGATCAAACAATAAACTCCACCGCTTGCCGTCGGAAGGTAATCTAAAGGCTGGAGTCCCTCTTCAAGCTTCGTAACGACTTTATGATCCCAAGTCTGACTTTTAAGATTATAAACCCCACTCAAAAACTGATTCGCGCCCGAAGTAGCCATCAGACCTCCAACAAAGGCTTTGCCATCGGCTGGAATATAGTTCTTGCCTCCTGTTAGGATGCGCATGACAGTCGTTCTGCGACGCAGAAGATAATGACTATTGGATACTCCTTCTTCAACAGCAAAGGAGAAAAACGGCCAAAAACGCTCGTTGAGCTTGCTTTCTTCCCCTTTGTCAAAGCTATAGCCGGCCCACAATCCATTGACGTAGCGATTCTCAAATTGGCCATGGATCAAAGAAGGATTGCCCGCTAGCAAGGTCTTTTTGAAGTAGGCAAAGTCTGCTCCTGCTAGTTCTGGGGCCGCCTCACCACTGAGTTGAGAAGAAGCTTGCAGATCATATTGACTGAGATTTTCTGCTGTATAAGCTTCCGTTTTTTGAGATTTGACCTTGCCGTTTTTGGTTTCGATTGTGATCACATCGTACATGAGACCTTGCCCTTTGTGCTGATAGACAAAAAAATTGTACTGTAGGCTGCGATCTGCATTCCAATAGGAACCTGCATTGAGCAGTGTGCCTTTTTTGGCCGCTTTTTGCGCCTCTTTGGAGAGGGGAAGGTCGATTTCGCTGGTTTCAATTTTTTGCGCCTCGGCGAACGCTAAACTCAGGAGCAAAGCCAAGAATAGGGAAGTGATTTTTAATAGTTTCATAATCAATTTATTAAGCCTTAGAAGGTTGAGCTGAGCCGCTCAACACAAAAAAAGCCTTAAACTTTCATGCTCTTCCTCCCCATTTTTGGGGGATTCTTGACTGAAAAGGGGGAGAATGTGTATTTTCCATCTTCAACTCGACTAAGACGCTACTCTAATCGCTTATGCGTTTATCTCCCTTCCCAAAAGCAGGGGCAATCTATTTGCTGCTTCTGCTGATTTCTTTTCCCTCCTTCGCTCAATTACCAGATAGCCTCCGCCAGCAGCTCACTCAAATTGAGGATCCCGCTGAAAGGACGCAACAAGCTTATGAAGAAGCTAAGAAGGTACTTTTTCGTGTCCCCAGCCTAGGCCGAGCATATTGCGAGGAGTGTATTAGCCTCGCTCGCCAACATGATCTTATCGAACTAGAGTATGCCTGCCTCAATGCTTTGGGGATCCATTATATGTACTTACCAAAGCCGGATACGGCAGAATTCCTGTTTCGGCAGGTGATAGATGATTTCCCTAAGCATAACGACAGCATAGTTTTGCCAAAGGCCTTAAAAAACCTAGGACTCATCGTTCAGGGACAAGGCGATTTTGAATCAGCTATTAGTTTATATAGACAGGCTGGAGAGATCTTTTGGGTCAACAATAAAGTCGGTTACTATTCTAATTTGATGGACATTGGTAATGTGTTTTTGCGGATTGAAGATATCCCTAAAGCGAAGGAAAATGTCTGGCGTTCCCTGCAAAATCTTGACCCCAAAACAGCAACTCGCTTTTATGCCAATGCCGCCAATAGCTATGGTCTTTTGATGGAGATGGAACTCAAATTTGATTCGGCTGTCTATTATTTTCGCGAGTCCTACCGCCTCAAAAAGCAGCTTAACAACATCTATGGCCAAGCCGTAACCCTCAATAATATTGGGTCCATTTTTGCCCAAAACTTGGCGCAGCCAGATTCTGCTATTAAGTACTTTGAGTTAGGCATCGGCCTCGCCGAACGCTATGATCTTAAAAAGGAATTAGCTCAACTCTATCTGGGGATTGCCAATCCCTATGAATCCGCCGGTCGTTATCAAACTTCGGCCGCTATCCGCAGCAAGGCCTTAGCGATAGGGCAAGAAACCGGTAATTATGAAACCCAAGAGAAAGCGATTTGGGGCCTCGCCATGGTCAAAGGCAAATTTCTCAATCAAAAAGAAGAGGCCTTTGAGTTATTGCGCCAACATAAAACGCTGCGAGATTCTGTTTACTCTCAAGAAAAGTTGGCTGCCATCGAAGAGATCAATGCTAGATACGAGACGGCTGAAAAAGAGCGCCAATTAGCAGAGGCTCGGGCGGATCTCAAGCAAAGACAGTTTATCATCACCCTTTTGCTCGCCGCTATCCTGCTAGGAGCACTTTTTGGGGTATTTCTTTGGTGGCGAGCCCAAAGCCAGAAAAAAGCAGCCATCCAAGCAGCCGTGATTGCCGAACAGGAACGTGGGATACAGGCCGTGATCGAAGCGACAGAAACTGAGAGACGGCGTATTGCGAGAGATCTACACGATGGCGTAGGTCAAGAGCTCGCCAGTTTGCAAATGGCCTTGGGTGCCACTCCTGAGGTGGACCGCTTCGCGGAACGCTTACGCTCAACAGCTGAAAATGTGCGCTCTCTTTCCCACCAGATGATGCCTAGAGCCTTAGAAGCGGCGGGTCTAGAAGCAGCACTTGCCCAACTAGTCGAAAACAGTACCGCAGATACAAATCTCCAAGCCCGCTTCGATGCCTTCCGAGTGCCAAAGGAGCTAACCGATTCGGTAAGCCTTGGGCTCTATCGTGTCGCCCAAGAACAACTCAATAATGTCCTCAAGCACGCCGAGGCCACGGAGATAGACGTTCTGCTCAGCAGTACCAAAGACACCCTCACGCTCTCCATCGAAGACAATGGCAAAGGTTTTGATCCTAGTCTTATCTCCAATGGGCTCGGACTCGACAATATGCGGACACGCATGCAAGCCATTGGCGGTAAACTGCGCTTTGAAAGTGCCGAAAATGGCGGCACCCGTGCCCTCTCTCAAATCCCACTCTCATGAACAAACGCATTGTCATCGTAGATGACCATCAACTCTTTGCCGCGGGCCTGCAACAAATGCTCGAAGAGGATGGGCGCTTTGAAATTGTCGCTAAACTCCAGAATGGTCTTGCTGCGGTGGAACAAGTGCCAGCCCTCGCGCCAGATATGCTCTTAATGGATTTGAATATGCCCATCATGGATGGATTGAGTGCGCTCAAAAACTTACGCCCAAAACTGCCTGATCTGCCCATTATGATCCTCAGTATGCACAGTGAAAAAGCCGTGGTGCAAAAAGTGATGCAAGAAGGTGCGCAAGGATTTATGCTCAAAAACAGCAGCAAGCAGGAGTTTTTACAAGGTATAGACAGTGTACTCAATGGGGGGCGATTTTACTCTAGCTTATTGACCGAGAGCCTACTTGCCCCAGAACTCGTCAAAATTACCCCAGCTGCTTCCGTTCGTTTGCTTTCCACACTCTCCGATCGTGAGATCGAAGTGCTCAAGCTATTGGCTGAAGGCAACACCAGTAAGGAAATCGCTGAACAGCTTTTTCTTTCTTCCCAGACCATCGACAGTCATCGCAAGACGCTACTCAAAAAGCTGGAAGCCCGCAATGTGGCTGATTTGGTGCGAATTGCTTTTCGGGAGGGTTTAGTGGATTGAGGGTTGATTCGGTTCTTTTCCATTGAAAAATAAGTAAAGCCAATAAACCTTATCATTCCCCGCATGCAAACGGATAAGTCCTTTCAAAAAATCCTCCAACAAATTCAGTCTAGGGTCAAGGTCAATGAGACTGAGTTTGCCCAGTTTGCGGCAAAGTGCCGGCAGCTAGTATTAAAGAAAAAGGAAATCTGGCAAGCTGCTGGAGAGACTGGACAATCTCTCGCTTTTATCAATGAGGGCATCATGCGGCAGTATTACACGCGAGAAGGGGAGGAAAAGACAGACGATTTTTATGCTGAAGGAGAGTTTGTCGGGAATTATGTCAGTTATTTGCAACAGCAGCCCTCTCGGATGGCTATACAGGCATTGAGTGCTTGCGAACTTTTGGTGATTGATTTTGATGCGTTGCAGCAATTGTATCAGCTTTCACCTTCGGTGGAACGCTTTGCCCGCTTGATTGCAGAGCAAAAACTGATCTCGCTCCATGAGCGTACTGCTGGTTTTTTGTTGGATTCTCCCCAAGAGCGTTACGCCCAACTCCTTGAGCAAAAACCCAATATCCATGCGCGGGTACCCCTTTACCTCATCGCCCAATATTTAGGCATTCATCCCGAGAGTTTAAGCCGTATTCGTGCTCGAATGGCACCAAAAAACTAACTCAGGTCAAGGAAATTGTTTGAGCGATATGGGTACTTGCTCAAAACAATCTTTATGAAAACTTCACGCATTCTCTTCCTAATTGTTTCAGCTATGTTTGTGGCGATAGGGAGTTTACATCTCACTGTACATTTTAGTGCTTTGACCAATGATGATTATCAGGCGGCTTTAAGTGCTATCGATTTCCTCCAACTCAGTGGAAAACCTGCTCATATCTGGCTGCTTTGGCAAGGCTTTAGTATGATGATGGGAGTGGGTCTAATAGGGATTGGACTACTAAACTTGGGCTATTTACTGGGCAATTCGCCTTTGTTTAGTCCTCCAATCGCCGTTTTTATTATCATGATTTTGTTTTTGATAGTCGTGATTGTGAGTGGTTTCCTCTATTTTGAAATGGCTCAAGTATATGGAGGGATATTGGGGATTGGACTTTTATTATTATCCCTCTTCTATAAAAAGAAATAATCCGTTTTTACCCTATTTTTAAGGATACTAAAACGCTAGTGCTTCACTACTAATCTGCCCGATTATTTGCTTAGCCCTAGTCCAATTGCATAACTTCTCTCTCCATATTTCAAAACCTAGAGATAAGCGTTCTGCGCAGCAGCAATCCCTAAACAACCTAAGCCAAAATCCATGACTCAACTTGGCATCTTTGCCCGCACTTTCGCCCGCCCTAGCGTATTAGAAGTCTTCCAGTCTGCAAAAGACAAAGGCTTTGAAACCCTACAATACAATATGATTTGCTCGGGTTTAGCGCCTATGCCTGATGCCGTTGAGGAAGCGTATATAGCCTCGGTAGTCGCCGCCAGAGAAGCTACAGGCTTGACGATCTCAGGGCTCTCTGGAACCTATAATATGCTGCATGCTGATCCTCAGGAAAGAACTGCTGGAGTACGGCGGATGGCGGTATTAGCGGAACATGCAAAGGCTATCGGGACGAATCTATTGACCCTTTGTACGGGTAGTTATCATCCGACCAATCAATGGGAGTATCATCCCGACAATGACAAAGAGGCTGCCTGGGAAGATATGAGTCAAGAGATGGAAAAACTCGTCGCCATCGCCGAAAAATATGATGTCTATCTTGGAGTTGAAATAGAATTGGGCAATGTGATCAATACCAGCGCTAAGGCTCAAAAACTCATCGAGCAAATGGGAGAACGTATCAAGATTATTTTAGATCCGGCCAATTTATTTGATGTCGCTCCCGCCGAAAAGGTAAAGGCACTAATCACTGAAGGCTATGAGCGACTTGCGCCTCATATCGCTCAGCTTCATGGGAAGGATCGAAGTCCTGAAGGGGCTTTTGTCGGTCCGGGTAGGGGGGGGGTACCCTTTGATTTTTTTGTAGAGCAGGCCCAAAAAGCGGGGGTGAAGGCACCACTGGTAGCACATGGTTTCCCAGAAGCGGAGGTAGATTTTGTCAGTAAGCATTTACAATCAGTTTTGGGCTGAGATAGCTGCTGCGCAGAACGCTCAACTTGCTCAATCTGAATGCTTCTTTTACAAAAAGCTCGTCCTCATTATCTTGGACTAAAGTAGAGAACCTATGCGATCCATTTGCCTGTTAATTTTCAGTTTAGCCTTTTGTGCCATGCTTGAAGCCCAAGAACAATCACTCATTTCTCGTTTAGAAGTCTTTGATATTGAGACCAATAAGCAAGAGGTCGTTTATGAGGCCAAGGCACATTTCGAGGCACCTAATTGGTCTAGAGACGGGGATTATCTGCTGATCAATCAAGGCGGCTTACTGTACCGATACTATTTTGGGCGAGATAGTCTACAGGAAGTGAATACGGATTTTGTAGATCGTTGTAATAATGATCATGGTTTTTCTCCAGATGGTAAGGAGTTAGTGATCAGCCATAACGATCCTTCTGTCAAAACAGATGGCGGCAACTCAAGGATTTACATTGTGTCCGCCGATGGGGGTATACCTAGATTGATTACCCCTTTGTCCCCCTCCTATTGGCATGGCTGGTCGCCAGACGGTCAGACTTTAGCCTATGTGGCCAAGCGAGAAGGGGACTATGACATTTATACGATTTCTGTTGATGGAGGGGAAGAAACCCAGTTGACGGATAGCCCCGGCTTAGACGATGGGCCAGATTACTCTCCTGATGGCAAGTATATTTACTACAATTCCATGGCTTCCGGCAAAATGGAGCTTTGGCGCATGCTTGCCGATGGCAGTGAGCAAGAACAGCTAACGGATGATGCTTATTCTAATTGGTTTCCGCATCCTTCGCCAGATGGCAAGTATCTAGTTTATATCTCCTACCTCAAGGACCAAGGTTCGCAGCATCCTCCCATGAAGGAGGTGGTTTTGAGGCTCTACGACTTAGAAAGCAAAGAAATCCGCACCCTTTGTCAATTTACGGGTGGGCAAGGGACGATCAATGTGCCTTCATGGTCGCCGGATGGAAAGCGCTTCGCTTTTGTGACTTACGAAGCAGTGGATTAGTTCCAGTGCAATTCCTTACGGGTCTGCCAGTATTTTTCGGGCGCTTCGCGCAACGATTGGAATCGTTCGTCGAAGACGTCATGCCAAGCAATGTCAATAGCCTGCAAATTGGAGCTCAAATGCTCTATGGTAGCGGCTCCACTTAGGACCACATCTGCCCAAGGCTGGGATAATACCGCTGCCAATGCCAAAGCGTCGATCCCTACATTCTGCGCAGCAGCCTCCTCCCGCAAAGGCGCTAATATTGGATCTTGATTGCGACTACTGAGCCTGCCATTGGCTAGGGCTTCTTTGATGATCACGCCCATACCGGCATAGTGTGCTTCCTGCAATATCTCTCCTGCTGAAGGCTCAAGTAAGTTGTAAGTGGCTTGCACAGAGTCAAATAGGGTAAGGCCATCAATTTTGATAGCCATCGCTGCGCGCAACACTTCTCCCTGATTGCTCCCACTGAGCGATAAACCGATCAAAGTACCTTGGGATTTTAACGCCGCTAGACGATTAAGTACATCGGTGTTGGTCAACACCCCACTTTCAAGCGTAGCGGAGTGAATTTGATAGAGATCTAGGTACTCACCCAAAGTCGCTTGCGTTTCCTGCCATTGGCGATTGAGGACAGTTAGGCTATGCTCTTTTACTTCGTGCTTCTCAGCTTCAATCGCCCAATCTGCGGTGTAGGTGTAACCCCACTTAGAACCAATCATGAGGGCATCATGAGAGAGAGACGTTCGGCGCAGCCAATTGCCCAAAAATAGCTCTCCTTTGCCATAAGAACGGGCCGTGTCGAAGTAACGAATCCCTTGTTCCCATGCGTATTGCAACACATGATGGGCTTTTTGCTCCATGGCTTCGACGGCATAGTTGCGATTTAAATCATCTGCATGTCCCAAGTTGATATAGCCAGGACGCCCCAAAGCAGCCATGCCGAGGCCAAGGCGAGTAGTACTAAGTGGGGATTGACCGAAGGGATGTTTTGTGAGCATAATTTGCAGTTTGGAGTTAGAAAGTTAAAAAAGTTTGGACGCTAGTGAAGCTTAAATCTGCGCAAACAATTAGTTCTGCCTGAGGTCTTGATATTGACAACTATAGAAAAGACTAGGATGGTACTGGAAAATATCAGCTTTGGCTACGGCGAAAAACGAATATTTGATCAGCTCAATGTTCAACTTAAACCTAGTAATATATACGGTTTGATTGGACCCAATGGGGTAGGTAAAACTACCCTCATGTCAATTATTGCGGGTATTTTTAGGAATTACCAAGGTAAGGTCCACGGAATGGACAGCCCGGGCCTGCTACTGCAGGACATCGCCTTTTATCATAATCTCAGTGGTAAAGAAAATCTGCGCTTGTTTTGCCTAGATCGTAAAATAGATCCTGCTAAAGTCGATAGCGCCTTAGAGATGGTGGACATCAATCCTCACATGGCTTCCCAAAAATTTAGTGTTTACTCTCAAGGCTATAAGCAGAGACTTGGTATCGCAAGAAGCTTTTTGACAGATGGTAATTTGGTCTTGCTTGACGAACCTTTTACGGCAGTTGATGTAGATACGACTCGTAGCCTTAAGTCTGCTATTCTAAGATTTCGGGATCAGACCCAAAAGACCATTATCATTTCATCTCACCAACTTAGGCAGATTGAGGATATCTTAGATGCCTGTTTGCTGCTCAAAAATCAGCAATTAGAAGAGCATGACCATCGAGCTGCGGCAAGTCAACAAAAGTTAATTTATCTCAGTTTAGACCAAGGGACAGACAGTCTACAAAGCCTTCAACAGTGTGAGTATGTCTCTGCGATTATAATGGCTGAGAGTATCGCAGAAATCCAACTTAGGCCTAATGCTAGTTTGAGCCAGCTCTTAACATGGCTGGAGGAAAAGTCCATCAGTTGGAATCGCCTAGATCGTAAAATGCCCCTAGAGTTTCTTTACACCCAAAATATTATTCGATAGTTTGTATCCCCTTTACCTTGAGTTCAAAAAGCTTAATCGCAAGCTGCTCCTTTTTGTGGTGCTAGGCTTTAGCAGCATACCCTTTCTAGCCACAATGCTATTTTTGGTCGTCGATAAAGCCTCTTTTACGGACCTACCGCTTTCGCTTATAGCTTCCAATAATGTTGGGACTTGGTCGGCCCTTCTATATCCGCTTTTGGTGCTGGTGATGGTACAAGCTCTGGTTGAGGCCGAACGTAAAGCTAAACTCTTTACCTATGGCAGGTCCTATCGGAGAGCTTGGTTCGATTTACTTTGGCGTAAGGCCGCCGTAGTCTTTGGACTACTCTTGCTCGTGACGGCTCTAAATCTGATTTACAATTTTTTGTTGTTGCAAACCGCTAGTGAATTTATGGAAGCGGCTAACTTGGGGGAACTGCAAAGGGAGTCATCCCTTAACTTTATCGCTCTCTTGTTCTCCTTTATCCCCTTGATCTTCTTCCAATTGATGCTCTCTATCCTCGTTAAAAAAACAGGTATTAGCTATCTATTGAGTATTTTGTTGCTGATTTTAGGGATTCCGATTGCAAACCTCACCAATATTATGGTTAATCCCTTCAGCTTTGGGATTGCCGTAATGAAGCCTGGAGTGGGACTTTTCTCTCTAGTTCCAATTGGCACTTTGGTGATTCTAATATCGATCTTTGTGGCCAATTATACCTTGAAAAAGTAATAGCTCACTAAAGCAAAGCCAACATATGATCCAAACTAGGATTACGATGCTTGGCCTTCCATAGAATCGAAAGTACAGCCTTTTGCCGGATATTTTTCAATTCGATAAACTTTACATCCAGATCAAAACCATGTTGCAAAGAGGTGGGAACAATGGCTACGCCTAGCTGCTTCTCTACCAGACGGAAGATCGTCTGGGCGTGCACGGATTTGTGCGAGATTTTGGGGCTGAAGCCATGATCCTCACAAATGCTGACGATTTTATCATAATAGATCGGGCTATACTCTACCGAGAAAAGGATGAAGGGCTCCTCGCTTAGCTGGGCCAGAGATTGGAAATTATCCTCTGATAGCTCATGATCCTTAGGAATGACGACTGAGAATGTATCTTCCTCTACTGTCCGCATTTCGAGGCCGTCAGGAGCCGAAGCCAAGCGCACAAAGCCAATGTCCAATTTGTCTTCGCGGATCGCTGCCACCTGCTCTCCGATAGACATCTCTTCCAAACTAGCATGGATCAAAGGATAGGCTTCATTTAGCCTGGCCAATAGGTTGGGGATGACTGCCTGCATGGCCGTACCGATAAAACCGACTTTGATTTCGCCTTGCACCCCTTGATGAATGAGTCGTAGATTTTTACGGGTTAGGTCAAGGTGCCGATCGATAAAACTGATTTCCTGTTGGAGATATTCACCGGCTGGGGT
>JBCCQN010000018.1:0-64376 GCA_039024315.1 Bacteroidota bacterium | reverse complement strand
TACATCGTACAAAAAGTTCTTTATTATTGAGTAATTTACCCACTCACCGAATTGGGTAATGAAAAAAGAGCACATCAATCTTAGCGAATCTGAGAGAGTCTACTTAGAAGCATTGATCTCGAAGGGCAATGTTTCGGTAAAGAAGTACAAACGGGCTCGAGGTCTCTTAGCCTTGGACTCTCAGAAGACTTACGTAGAAGCCAGTGAGATCGTAGGGGTAAGTTATCCGACGATCTTACAATGGGCGAAAAACTATCGTTCATCGGGTTTGAACTTTTTGGAAGACAAATCTCGCAGCGGTCGTCCGGTAAAATTGAGCGGAGCAGATCGGGCCAAAATCACGGCCTTGGCTTGTAGTGATCCTCCGGAGGGCTATGCTCGTTGGAGTTTACGATTGCTAGCCGACAAACTGGTGGAGTTGGAAGTGGTCGAATCGATCTCCTTTAATCAAGTGCGGAACATTTTAAAAAAAATGAACTTCAGCCTCACCGAAAACGCCAGTGGTGCATCCGAAAGGTAACGGCTCAGTTTTTGGCTCGTCTAGAGCTCATTCTGCGCCTGTATTTGTTGCCTTATGACGCTCAATATCCGGTTGTTTGCTTTGATGAGCGACCCTGTTTCTTAATTGGCGATTGCGTAGAAGGCTTGGAGATGGCGCCGGGCAAAGTCAAAAAAGAACACTATGCTTATGAAAAGCATGGTTCTTGCTCGGTTTTAGCAGCAATAGAACCCTTGACGGGCAAGCGCCTGGCACATGTGCGAGAAAGAAGAAGGAAAAAAGAGTTTGCCTTGTTTTTCTATGATCTTAGCCAGCAATATCCGCAGGCCAAACAAATCAAGGTGGTATTAGATAATCTCAACACCCATACTCCCGCCGCTTTCTATGAGCAATTTGATGCCCAAACAGCGGCGGAACTGACCGAGAAATTTCACTTTATTTATACCCCTAAGTGCGCCTCTTGGCTCAATATGATTGAAATTGAATTTTCCGCTTTGTCCAGACTTTGTCTGAATCGAAGAATTCCCACGATGGAAAAACTCGAAAATGAAGTGCTCGCTTTTTTCAAAGAACGTTCCCTAAAAGGGATTAAGATTATTTGGCAGTTCACTCCTCAGATCGCCAGAGATAAACTTAACCGCCGATACGTCGAAGTGAATCCAGATAACTCAAAGTATAAAATAACTTGATGTACAGTGTATTCAGTAGTAAGACAATAGTATTTGGTATTAAGACTTTGAAAAAACGATCTCATTGGGGGCGAGAAGCGATTATCCTTCGTATTAGATACTCCCGAAAGCTTACGGGATACTCTCTACTCTGTGCTTAATACTTTCACTCATTACTTAAAGCTTCAATGTTAAGGAGGCGGGGGGATATTTTTAATATGTTTTGTTGGAAAATATTGCTTGTGTATGATTTGGGAGTAAACAAAAAAAGACTCGTTCTATTTCAGAACGAGTCTTCTGTGTTAAGAAAAACGAAATAGCTTTTCTAGTGCGGGCTTATCTTACAGAGACACGGCGAGTGGCAGTACCTTGAGCCGTTTGTACTTGGATCAAGTAGATACCAGCAGCACGCGCACTGAGGTCAAAAGTATGATTTACCTGCTGAGCACGTGGTAGTGCGACAGTTTCTACGATAGCACCGGTAAGGTCATAAATCGTAACCTTAGCAGCCTCTGCTTTAGCAAACTTGAGGCCTAGGTCAAACTGACCATTGGTTGGATTCGGGAATAGGTTGAACGAGCTGATGCCAGCCGCTTCTTCTTCCTCGATGCCTGTTGGCCACTGGTTTACTACATCAGAAGTAAAGGTTTGAGTACAACCATTTACGTCAGTTACGGTAACGCTATAAGCTTGACCACCTACTACATTGCTAATAGTCTGAGTAGTAGAAGCAAATGGATCGTTCCAAACGTAAGTGTAAGGAGCAGTACCACCGGTGGCGTTAGCCGTCAAAGTAGCATCACCAGCACCACTATCATCATCGTCGATGTTTACAGAGCCGGTTAAATAGATAGGAGCACAAGGACCGAAGTTTGGACGTAGTACGTAGGCTACTTCAAAACCACCAAGGTTTTCGCTGTTATCCCAGCCGCCAAGCGCGTCCCAGTTGATCCAAGTTTTGCCTGGTGTCCAGACAGAAGAAGTCGTAGCCAAAGTGATGTTATCGCCTGGCTCGATTACTCCTACGTAAAACTCACCGGCAGGAAGACCTACGGGATTATTTGGAAATGGTAGGGTCAAGAATACACCGTTGGCGTTGTCATCAGCAGTGATGGTATAGCTAACAGTATTTTGAATCAAACTCTGTGGTACACCGTTGGCGTCAACACTGTAAACGGAGGCAAAAACTACATCACCCGTCGGAGGAGCGTTCAAGAAGAAGGAGACAGAAGTCAAGAAGTCTGTACTATTGAGGGTAAAGTTTTGCCCTAGGATCGCGTTGTCATTGGCAGTGGGGCCAATACCCAAAGAACCCGTGATAAGACCATCATCACGACCAAATACACTGTCGTTGACGCTAATGAAGAAGAATGAGCTATCATTAGTATTGTCTTCGTCTGCTTGGGCACCGACAGTAACCCCCATATCGATGAGGTACAGACCAGTATCAGTAGGCGTCCATGGACCTAGAATAGACACAAGGGTATCATTTGAAGGTACACTCATGAATGACTCGCTGTCAGAGAAAACGGAAGCGCCACCCGTAGTAATATCAAGACCGATATCTAGGTTGTTGATGGTCTGAGATCCTTGGTTGATGATGATATTAGCAAAATCGTTAGAAGGAATATGAGCCGATGGGATGAAGGTGAAACCAGGACGAGGTAGAGAAAAATCTAGATTAGCATCGATATTGATTGGAGAAAAATCTAGATCATAACCAAAGTTGGCCACATTTTGTAGCATACCACCGAGGATACGCTGTCCAGGAAAATCTGGGTGGTTGTCAATAATCACCAAGCCACCAGCACTTGAGTTAGCATTGAAGTCTGCATTTACATCACGAGATACAGGAGTTGATTGACCCGCTGCAATGTCGAATTGCTTGATCACAGCACCGCTACCACTTTGGTCAAAGCCCCAAATGTAGGGTCCCCCTAAGCTGGTAGCATCATAAGCTAAACCGTAAGCAGCGTTTAGGCCGTGAGAAGCAAAAGGAATGGTCGCAAGCGTTGCCCCAGTCCGGCTGATGACGAAAATATCCTCTGTACCGGTGAAAGGGCTTCCCCAGAAGTTGGTCCAAAAACCGCCATTACCACCGTCTAGAGTAGGATCATAGCACATGGCTCTTACTGCTGCTGGGGCAGTGATAGTACCCGTAACCATTTTAGTCGTTGGATCTACTTCATAGATGGTCGTAGTATTATTAGAAAGGTAAAAGTTGGTGCCATCCCAAGCAATATTACGGGTGCCGGAGATATTGGGACCAGCAGTAGTTGGAATCGTAAAAGTCTCTTGCCATACCCCCATAGAGTTGTAGCGATGAATCGTGTCATCTTGCCATTGAGATACCCAGAATTCAGTACCAGTGAAGCCGATACCTGCAGTACCACCGGTAGCTCCATTCGGGATAGAGTCACCTGGATCGTATGCATATTCGATATCCCATTGAGCTTCAGACTGAGTCTGTGGTGTTCCATAAGGAATCATAGAAAGAGAAATATTGCGCTGAGGTCCACCAAAGTGATCTTGTTCAGTGTCAATCTTTTGGATGTTTGGCGTAACCCCCTGCCCAAAAGCGGGAAGCACCAAACAAATCATTATCAAAGCCATAAGCGCCTTTGATAAATTAGTCTTCGTCAAATTCATGTTCATAGTCAATCAGTTTGTGATACTTAGTTTTGGTTAAGTCAATAAAAGTATTGATATGGAACAATGTCCATTTTTTATAAAAACCTAAGCCTATGGGTTTCCCTACAATTTGCTTGAAAAACAAGAGCCCAAGCGTTCGGTGAAACCGAAATAAGACCTAAGTGAAAATCCTATGTTATAGTGTGGAAGTAATATAAAGTAGAAGAGAAAAATAGGAGTAGTTTTTGATCCATAGAGTAAGTCTTGAGCATGAGTCAATACCACAATCTTACCTAAAAAAGCCGGAAATAACAAACCTCTTGCATGGGTATAAATTGAGATAATTTGACTGGAAATTCTCAAATAAATTTTCTCAAATTTGTTCCATAACGGACCAAACTTTCGTGGATCGACTTGCGTTTTTTATAAGTAGTAAACACCTCTCGATACTTTCGCTCTTTTTCTCCGTCCCAATTAGGCTTTTGAGTATTAGAAAGCAGTAGCCAGAACAAAGACTCTTAAGATCCGAGCTAGAGGAGACAAAATGACCATCTTGCTTGCTACTAAATACACCTTAATAAGTCTGGGATGCTCGCTGCATCTTACTTAGCATTTGTGAAATGATCAGTCGATGGTATATATGGGGGCTATTTTTGCTAGGCTCGCTTTGTGCAGGCCCAGCTCTCTATGCGCAGGTATTTGAAGATCAGGAATTTAGACAAAAAGCAAAGCAAGCACTAGATTTTACTTATAATTTTGAATTCGAGCGTGCGCATTTTGCTTTCCAAAAACTACAAAAAGCCTATCCTGATCACCCGGCTCCTTACTATCTTCTAGCCTTTAATCGTTGGTGGCAAAGTTACATTTCGACCACTCGCTATTACCATCCCTTTATCGAAAAGCAGTTAAGCCTCGCTTTGTCTCATAACGCCCAATACGCCTCCTTAGCTGAATTTAGGCTGGAGTACACCTTTTTTCAATACATGATTTACGCTTTCCAGGCTCGTCTGGATATCCTACAGCGAGAATGGATCAGTGGTGCCAATAGTGGCCGCAAAGCACTGCCTTATCTAGAGAAAGGATTGGCCTTTGCGCAAGAGAGTCCTGAGTTTTACTTCAGTTCCGGTATCTATCATTACTTCGCCGAGACCTATCCTGAAAAGCATAGCTATCTGCAGCCTTTTATGGTTTTTTTTCCCGATGGGAACGCTCAGTTGGGGGTGGATGAACTGAATAAAGCATCAAAGCAGAGTGATTTTACCCAGACAGAAAGTCTATTCTATTTAGGAGATATCTATTTAGAAGAAGGAGATTTGAAACATGCCATTCAACTCAAACGCCGGCTGACGCGTCAATATCCGCGCAATACTTGGTTTGAAGCAGATTACGCTCGGGCCTTAGTAGAGGCAAAAGACTATAGTTCGGCAACAGAAATTTTGAGTTCTATGCAGACCGTATTTGAGGCGCAAAACTATTTTCAAAGCCAACAAATCAGCAGCCAAAACTCCCGCTATACTTCTTTGTTGATGGTGAGAGTATATCATTTGCTTGGCCGGATTTCTCTAGAATCCGAAAAGGATTATGAGCAAGCTCTGCAATACTTTGACCAAAGCTTACTGATGATCAAGCTCTGTGGCTTGGAGGAATATGCTTACATACCTGCCAACCATTATTACCGTGGCAAGGCCCTAGAGGCTCAACACAAGATACGGGAAGCCAAAGAGGCTTTCGAGTTGGTGTTGAAATTGGACGAAAATGAAGACATTAAAGCCAAAGCTTCCCAAGCTTTGACCCGTCTCTAATCAAGCATAGCCTGTAGGACCGCCAAATGTGGGCGGTAATTGGATGTCTTTTTCCGCTAAATGAACCTCTCCGTAGTTTTGCTCAAACTTGTCGATATTATCTTTTAGGGCTAACAAAAGTCTTTTGGCGTTTTGGGGGGTAACGATAATGCGCGAACGCACCTCAGCTTTGGGGGTACCATTGATTACTTGTACAAAATCAAGCACAAATTCTGAATGGGAATGAGAGATAATTGCCAGATTGGAGTAAACGCCACGGGCTACTTCAGCTGGTAGTTCGATGTTGAGCTGGTTTTGTTTATTTGGATTTTGTTCTGCCATTTTTGATTATTTGACTCAATATTACAAAGAAATTGTGGCATTCAATCCCTTTTGAGGCTTTAATGAAAAAAGGGATGTTCGTTTGGGGGGTGGAATATGTTTTTGGGATAAATTTATATCGTTTGGCCATATTTATCTTGGTACATAAGTTGATGAAAAATGCAAAAAAAAGGCCAAAACCGTTATTTTTGGTATTAATAAAAGTACAAATGTGATTTTCTTGTCCTTTATTTGGCTATAAATCGGGTTTACTTTTGGAATGTCTTCAACATCTTCAAACCTAAAACCCTGTATCCATGACAATGACTAAATCTTCCCAAAGCCTTTCCATCATGGAAAAGTCTGTAGGACAAGCGGTGAAAAGTGGCGTTGCCCATCTTTCCACAGAGGATCAAGTCCTCAACGGACGTCAAATTCAACTAAACGGTAAACATTGCATCAATTTTGGTTCCTGTAGCTATCTCGGCTTGGAACTCGACCCCAGAATGAAGGAGGCCGCGATTGAAGCGGTTCAAAACTACGGCACGCAGTTTTCTTCTTCTCGCGCTTATGTTTCTTTGGGGCTTTATGATGAGCTAGAATACTATCTTGAAAAAATGTTTGGGTCGCCTGTAATCGTATCCGCTACGACTACTTTGGGCCATCTCTCCTCCATTCCGGTATTGATCGGTGATAACGATGCCGTGATTTTGGATCATCAAGTTCACGCCTCGGTCAATATGGCTTGCCAAACCCTTAGAGGTAGAGGGGTGCACCTAGAACTAATAAGACACAACAATATCGAGATGCTTGAATCTCGAATCAAAAAGCTCCAAACAAAGTATGACAAGATCTGGTACATGGCTGACGGAGTATACAGCATGTATGGTGATTTTGCCCCTATGACAGAATTGGAGGAGCTACTAAACCGCTACGAGCAATTTCATCTTTATGTCGATGACGCTCACAGTATTGGTTGGAAAGGACAATTTGGCGCTGGTTTTGCCAAATCTGTCGTCCCTAAACACGAAAGACTCTACATTGCCGGATCATTAAACAAAAGTTTTGCCGCAGGCGGAGGGGTATTGGTATTCCCTAATGAGGCCATAAAGCAAAAAGTAAGAACCTGTGGTGGCACCATGATTTTTTCTGGTCCCTTGCAGCCGGCCTCGCTTGGGGTAGGAATTCAATCTGCAAAGATCCACTTATCTGATGAGCTCCCTGCCTTGCAAAGCCAATTGCATGAAAAAATAAGCTACTTCAATCAAGCTGCCAACGAGCATGGGCTCAGAGTGATGGATGCTGCTGTAAGTCCGGTACGATTTATCCACGTGGGTGTACCAGAGGTAACATACAACCTCGCCGCAAGATTGAGAGAGATGGGCTTTTATGTCAACATTGCGGTCTATCCTAGCGTGCCTTACAAACAGTGCGGTATCCGGATCACCATCCACAATCATCTCAAAAAGTCGGACATCTTCCACTTGTTACAGGCAATCTCGGATCAAATGCCAATGGCTCAGCAAGAGGAAAGGTTCAAGTCGCAAAAACAAAAGCAAGCTTTTGCCAAAGCATATATAGGTTAAGCTTTTAACCTTACGTTCTTATCAATCGCCTTATTTTCCTACTTACAGGGTAGACGTTCCACGGCAGAGAAATATTCTCTGCCGTTCTTTTTTTCTTGAATATCTGTTTAATGGGTGTAATAATTTCGATAATTGGACTTTTTTTAATTTGAACCACATGCCTAGCTTTAAGCTCAAAGCAAATCACATTTCATGCTTAAGAAAGTACGCTCGGCCTGGCAGTGGCTATCTAATCTTGGCGTAAGCGAAGACCTCTCATCAGGAGAAGCCAAACGTATCCGTCTTACCAATCGGATTGGATTCATTGTGGGCCTAATGCTGATTCCTTCTCTTGCCCAATACCATTCTCTCAACATTCCGCTCGCTTTCAATATACAGGTCCTTACCTGTCTCCTATTGATGTCAGCACCGATTTGGAACTATTACCGTCGGTTTATCTTGGCCAGATTTATTGTCATTGGGGGGGGGACCGTCAATATCTTTTTGACGAGTTCGGTGATGGGATTTGCCAGTGGAGAGCATACGGCTCTGGTTCTTGTGACTTTGGTATCCTTCATATTATTTGACCTAAGACAAAAATGGTATCTCGGGAGTGGGATTGGCTTAGGGTTTATTTGTTGGGTGGCATTGGAAGCAACTTCTCACTCAGTTTTTGGCCAGTTTGATGTAGCTGCAAGTTCTCAGCATGAAAGCTATATCTTCAATTTTAGTATCACCTTAGTCTTCGTCTCTATCATAGCCTATTACTTTCAAGGCCTCTCCAATCGTCAAGTTGATGACATCATTACCCGTGCCCAGCGTGAATTGAAGGCGGTTTTTGATAATTCTTTTGATGCTATCTTTTTGGTGAGCTTAGGATCACACGAGATTACTTCGGCTAATGAGCGCTCTTTAGAGATGTTCGGCCTCGCCGAACGCGAAAACTTCATCGGTAAGCTGATCAACGATATGCGAGCCGAGCCTCTCACCGAAGACGAACTCATAACCATAGAAGAAAGGTTGCAAGCGGGAGATCGTTGGAGTACAGAGACGCGGTTCCGCAAAGCGGATGATAGTCTCTTTTGGGGCAGCGTTGCTTATACTTTTGTCAAATATGGCGAAAAGCAAGAGCTGCTTGTAAGGATTACTGACATTAGCGAGCAGAAAGCGGCTGAGCTAGCGATCATTGAAGCCAAAGAAAAAGCGGAGGAAGCTAACCGCGCCAAAGATAATTTCATGGCAAACATGAGCCATGAAATACGCACTCCTATCAACGGCATCATCGGCCTTGCTGAAATCATTGAGGCAGAAGCGGCCGACGAAGAACTGCAAAGCTACGCTGATCTGGTATTAGAGTCTGGTCATCGCCTGCTGCGAACGCTAGGTAGTATTTTGGATTTGACCCGTCTTGAAGCCCAAGATGTCAACCTTGCTGTCGAAGCCCTTGATATCAATGAACTTTTTGAATCCTTAGACGCTACTTGGCGCAATGAAGCCACGGAGCAAGGACTATACCTTGAAATTACTGAACCAAGCACGACTTATTCACCCATGCTCAACAAAGCCTTTGTTGAGCAGTCATTAGGGCATATTATTTCCAATGCAATCAAATTTACCAAACAAGGAGGTGTCTCCATTTGGTCTGAACTTGATGAGACGAATCCCGATCAACCCCATTTGAAAATTATCGTTGCGGATACCGGTATCGGGATGAGCGAAAAATTTATCAAGAAAAAGCTTTTTATGAAGTTTGAGCAAGAAAGCGACGGCCTTGATCGCAACTATGAAGGCTCTGGTTTGGGTCTTTCGATCGTCAAAAGAGTCGTCGAACTCATGCAAGGCGAAATCGAAGTAAAGAGCATCAAAGATGAAGGGTCTCAGTTTATCTTGAGCTTCCCTTTACCACAACTGGTCCCCCATGCGATTAACTCATAATTAGCCTGTGTAGCAAACTCACTCTTTTGGACAATAACAATCTGATGATGACCAATAAGCCAGCGGTCCTTATAGTAGAGGACAATAAGATCAACGCTCTTGTGCTCAAGAAAACAATCCAGGAAATCTGTGAGCCAGACCATGTGATCTGCGACGAAGCGGTCTTTAAAGCCGTTAGCGAACGCGAATATCAGATTATATTGATGGACATCAATCTGGGGGGCAATAGCCTAGACGGTGAAGCGATTATGAAAATCCTCAAAGAGGACGAACGCTATCGACATATTCCAATCTTTGCCGTAACGAGTTACGCCATGCCAGGAGATGAGGAGCGCTTCCTACAAGCAGGTTTTGATCGCTATTATTCAAAGCCTATTGCTCGCAATAAAATCAAAGGCGACCTGAGTTTGGCTTTAAGCCAAGAAGGTCAAGAAAACGGCTAAATTCATTATTCGCACAAAAAAGAAAGGGAAATAAATCACGTTTATTTCCCTTTTACTATTTGTACCTCCGACAATTTCTTTTGTTGGAGGTGTAATTTTTAGGCCCAAAACGTCAGTAAATAAAACGGGAAACCGTTCTAACCATTTAGGTAGGGCATTGAGCCGTATATACAGCTATCCTGCCCATACAACTGGAGCACGTAAGAAATGAGGAAAAAAAGTCCCTATTTGGATATTGAAAGGAGAGTATTGGGGACTCAAATTTCATCACTACCGTTACCTAACTACCAAACTCGCATCCTAAATCAGTAGTAGAAAAAATTAAGTAGTTATGTTCGTACAGTCAAAAGCCATATCCGCCGTTCAATCCGAAAAAACGCAAGAGGAACTTAATCCTCAAGACCGTGGCCTATCTTATGATCGTCAAGAGCAAGCATTGGTTAACTTGGGGGCAGTAGCTTTATTGCTTTGCATGAGTCTGATCGGTGGCCTCGCTATCTGGACTTTCTTACCGATAGGGTAAAGCGTACGGAAGTGCTACTATCTCCTTCGCTTGGAGATAGTACAAAGGCGCTGCCTCTGCCTCAATCATTTGGTCATCTTGCCAAATCGGCCCTCGCAGCCAATTGAGTCGAATCGACCCATCCAAACTATCCATTAAAAAGTATTGCCGGCTCTTCGAAAGCTGGATACCCGAAGGAAGCTTTTCCTGCGGAATACCATATAAAATCGGCCCTCTCTCTAAGGCAATTAGAGAGGGGACATTTTTGTTTTGGACCCTCCTTACCGCTAGCGGTAGCAACAACTCCACCTCATCGCCTTCTTGCCAAGTACGAGTGACAAAAGCATAGCCTTCCTCAGTGGCAGGCATGATCAGATCTTCATTGACCCGTAGCTCTAGTTTACGGTTGCTCGAATACAGATACTGAAAGCGGCTATCAGCTAAGGCTAGATTACGAGAAGAACCGGGGATGCGCAAACCTAAAGTAAATGAGATCGGTGCCGGCGTTTCTATTTTCAATCGCACAATTTCCTCCCAAGGATAGCGCGTTTCGGTGCTGACCTTGAGGCTTTGGCCATTGACGGAGAGTTCGGCGGAGCCAGCCACATAAACATTGGCAAACAAGCTGTCAGGCCCACTCACAAAGGCAAAGTCTCCAGGATGATAAGTCGAATCGCCATTTTGATAAGCACTTATCAAGCCATCATTCCAAAGCGAGCGTTCGATGATTTCAATGTAGCGACTCTGGCGTTCTTCAAGGAAGAGAGCCAAAGATAAGGGGATCAGGTCTTCCTGCCCCAACAGACTGATAGAGTCTTGAAGGTAGTTTTGCCAGTAGATTTTGCTTTCTGACCCTAAATCGGGAACGCTCAGTTTTTTACCGATGGGTCTGCCGGCCCAAATATCTCCTGAGAGTGTGATCTGCTCATGCGGGATCGCTTCCCAAGGGTAGCTGGGCTTACCGCAGGCAGTAAAAAGAATAATCAAGCACATAAGCCCTAGGGGGCGCCAAGATCTTTGCATGCGACAAAATTACGGCCTAGGCTGAGATTGCCCAAACCCTAATTGCGCAGCCACCACTGCAAGAGCGCAAAGGCTTCCATCAAAAAAGCAATCCCCATATGGATCAAGATTCCGCCTAAAATATTGCGACTACGGTAGGCGAGAATCCCCAAGATGTAACCCCCAAATAGAGAGCTGATGGACTCTCCCATCGGTTTGGCAAAGTGGCGCGAAACGTAAAGTGAAGCCATCGGTAAAACCGCCTTGGGCCCTAAAACACCATACATGCCAATGACAAAAAAACCCCTGAAAATCAATTCTGTCCAGACAAAATCTAGCAAGTAGAAGAGTTCATAGAGTGCGATAGCCCCGCTTTGCGGAACGCTTTCCAAGCGCTGCACCATGCGCAGTTTGAGGGTGGGGTAGTAGTCAATAAACTCCGGCAAAAAGGAAGCAGCAAAGACAATGGGTACCATGATCCCTAGCATCAACAAATAGGGTGGCCAATGAAATCCTTGGATCCTCAGACCGTAAAAGCTTTCCTGCTCCTTGTCATACCAACGCCAAAAGACCCACATAGGTAAAAAGATCGCTACCACACTGATAAAGGTGGCACTCACCTTATAGAGATAGTATCGCATGGCGTAAGAGGTCGCGAGTTCTCCAACATGTCGATAGTAGTAAAAGGCACCGTCAAAACTGAGTAGCAAAAGTCCAAAGAGGCTCCTGATCCAAAAAGCTCGAGAACGGGCCCAAGCCCAGTCCTTTTGCCAGAGGCCGTATAAAATGAGCGTGCCAAAATAAGGGAGGCTGTAAAAGGCCAGAAAGGCGAAGGTACCCCAATGATTTTTGCTGAAGGTACGGTTGATCCAACTTTCGACTGTGATCTTTTCTAGAAAGAAGTAATTAAAGATGAGGTAGCAGCTCATCATCAGCACTACACTCAAATAGTAAGCTGTATGCCAGTTTTCAGAAAAGTGAGCCTTCAGGCCTTGCCAAATCTCTCGAAATCCTTCTTTAAGCCTGGAAAGCATAGCGATCAATTAGCGGGATCATCATCGTCCGAAACTACACAATTTTAGGCAGCTTCAGCATTTTGTAGAAAGCGAAATGCTCACTAAATTTTGTGCGGAGCTGGTGAATGAGCGTTCCGCGTAGCAGGCCTCAAAAACGAAAACCTTCAAAACCCTTAAGTATGAGTACCCCCGCCCAGATAGCCAAGCACCTTCGAGAAGTATATTTTGGGGGTAATTGGACCAGTGTCAATTTGCGCGATAGTCTTAAAGAGGTTACTTGGCAGCAGGCAATCAAACCTATTTTTGGATTAAACACTATTGCGATTTTGCTCAATCATGTTCACTATTATGTCCGAATCGTAACCAAAGTCCTAGAGGGCGGACCCCTAGTGGGCAAAGACAAGGAGAGTTTTACCCATCCCCCTATCGCCTCCGAGCAGGACTGGCTTGCCATGCAAAACCAAGCTTGGGAGGAATTGGAAAAGTTCGCAAAGCTCATCGAAAAATTGCCAGAAGAGCGACTTTGGCAAGAGTTTAGCGATCCAAAATATGGCGTTTATTACCGCAACTTACACGGTATCATTGAGCATGTACATTATCATTTGGGACAAATCGTGATCATCAAAAAACTGCACGCCCAGCTTGGAGACTAGGTTTTGTTTAACGAAGGATTACGATTTTCTGGCTGCGCCGAACGCCTCGTCTATCTTCAAATATGAAGTGATAAATCCCATTGCTGAGCTCGAGTTTGAGCATACCAGTAGCGCTTTTTTTGTTACTAACTTCTCTGCCTTGTAGATCAAATATCTGATATGCAGCGGTAAAAGGCTCACCGTCCAGCCAACTCACACGCAAACTACCTTGACTAGGGTTGGGTTGAATTTTTAGCACGGACAAAGCCTCAGGGTCTAGTGCAGTGCTACTGAGGGGCCTTTCTTTGACCCAAAACTGATCCACCAGCGCCTCTACCGTTTGACTAACCTCAACATTAGCAGTGGTAAAGATCACTTGAAAAATCGAATCATTGGGCAAGAAGTCAGCTACCCTAAAACTATCCTCTTGCCAATAGGGCATATATCCGCTGTACTCTGCCAAGACTACATTGCCACTCTGGCTGGCCAAAATCACCTGCATACTATCGGTGGTAGCAAAGCCCTGCCCAAAAGCAAAGCCTAAGCCGCAAAACCAGTAGTGATAATGGATTACGGGATCGTCGTAAGTAGCTAGATTCATGAGGGGAGATTCGAGGGAAACCCAGCCATTGCGCACCCCCACGGTCGAGCCATCGGGCTCAGAGTTTTGCGTCATAAAGGCAAAGTCTCCTAAATCCGTAGTTATATCGGCTGCGGGGCTGACGAGAGAGTCATTGATTAGCCCTACCAGTGGTACACTTCTTTCCCAACTGCCTGGCAAGGTAGAGCTCAGCAATAACCAGTCGTACTCAAACAAAAAATCGTCATAATAACCAGGCAGTAAGCGTAATTGCACATCCTCCTGCCCCGGGCCAATGCTGATTTCCCATTTGCGGGTGATATGGCCCCAAGAGCCAGCATAGATGATATACTCACCTTGGTATAAACCATTGAAAGGAGCTGCATCTTCACCCTCCTTGTAAAGAAAGCTCACATCGGTATAGCGGTCTTCTACGAGGATAATTCCCGAAGTGATCCCTTGCCCACTCAGTGAATCAGTGAGGTACATGAAGACTGTACCCAATTCTGCTGCTGGTGTTAGGGCTACGTCTTCGATGGTCAAGCCCCCTTGCTGTAGGTTGACCGTGCGCACTTCGGAGACATAGCCAAAGCTAGAAAAACGCACATCAAAAGTACCGTTGAGTACACTACCGAGAGCATAATCACCATTGAGGAGGCTACGAGTCTCCAAATCCTCGGTTTCAAAGCTAATGATCACATCGTTGATAGCCTGACCCGTAGATAGATCGGTAACATTGCCTTCGAGATAGGCAGCCCGCTCATAAGAAGGCTGTAAGACCGACAAACCAGCCAAGATGTCGGAAGCGAGTACGACTCCAGAAGGGAGATAAGGATAAGCCCCCCAAACGGAGCCTCTCGGCGGGAAATAGCCTACTTCTACCAAATTGTTGGGACGAGCTGCATCTGTCAGATGGATTCCATCTCGATAATAAGAGCTCACCAGCCAATCATTGAGTACATGCACATTGTGCGGCATACCGCGCTCTTCATTCACGCTAGAGCGGATGCGATCGAGAAGCGTGATATTGCTAGGATCGCTAATATCCCATGCACTTATGTAGGCAGCGTTTAATTCGTCCGTAGTGAAGCAAACTGTGCTCGAATCATTGAGCCAAGTATTATGTGTCAGGGCATTGGGATAGGTTGTTTGCCCTAGGATAGAGAGGGCGTTGGGATCACTAAGGTCAAGGATGGTCAGTAAGCCATCGTCAATCTCCGCGGCATAACCGATGCTGTCTCGTACGTACACATCATGCACATAGCGCAAAGGGTACTGACCCAAAAGCATAGGATTGGCAGGATCAGCTAGCGAAAAGATGCCGATCCCTCCGCTAAAAGTTGGAGAGCCACAGACGTAGAGTCGTTCCCCTTCTACCCAAAGATTATGCGCCGTTTCGATGCCCGCGATCATGGTATCTTGATAAATGACGGTATCAGGTAGGCCACTTAGGTCCACTATTTTCAGCCCTCCTCCACTTTCGTTACAGACATAGGCATAATCACCCGCGGTTTTGATATCGCGCCATATCGAATTGTTGCCTGGCAAAAAATATAGTTCTGTCGGTTGGGTCGGATCTAGCAGGGAGATGATGCTTAGACCATTTTGTTTGCCCAAGAGTGCGTATTCAGTCCCCCCACTGTCCACATAAGCCCAGATATCATTGGAGCGAATCGGCAGACCACTCGTAGTAGAATCATTGGGAAGATGGCCGATTTCGACCAAATTCCAGGGCGATTGAGCGTTCCCCAAAGGGATGAGAACAAAAAAGAAGACAATCAGGTTAAAGAATCTGCGCATAGCTTTGAGGATAATCATCTAAAATACACAAATCTCAAAAGCTTAGTCAATCAGCTTTTGCTAGTTTTAAGTGCTGAGTAGTAAATACAAAGTATTCAGTACAGGGAAAAAGGATCTCGCTGAATCATGTAACCTTATATTTCTAAATCTTAATACTGAACCCTATTGTCTAAGTACTTAACAATATGAGATACCGATTTTGTTTTCTGCTGTTGATCTTATTAAGCCCCCTTTGGGGAACGCTCAGCGCCAACATCGCGATGCCGGGCATTTATAGTGCGGGAGGAAGCGGGGAGTTTCGTTTGCTCTTTCCTACGGATAGCCTACATTTTGAAACCATAAGTATGCAGCGGGAACAAGTCGTAGCGCAACTTTATCCGGGTTTTGCGGTGATCAAAGGCACCTATTGGATGGCTAATCAAGCAGAAGACACCATCACGCTCAATTTAGGCTATCCGATCAATGATATCTACGAAGCCAATACCGGATCTAGACGTTTTGAGATTAGCTTTGATGATCTATACGCCATGGAGGTCTATGCCAATGGACAGCCCATGATGCTCTCGCAGCAGCCTATCAACCTATCCCTTCGTACTCATGAAATGGACAATTGGTATGTTTGGGATCAGGAATTTTTGCCTGATACCCTGACCAAGATTGAGCTCTATTTCATGGTTAATACCAACAATGCGAGTGTATTAGAGGGCTATACCAAGGACTATCACAATGCATTTTTGTACATCCTTGAAAGTGGTCGCTCTTGGAAAGACAATATTGGACAAGGAGAGATTGTCGTCCAGCTCATGCCGCCCCTAAAGATGGACGATATATGGGGGGCTATGCCCAACGCGGATTTTATCAGCAATCCCCAAGAACAAATTTTAATCCACCGCTTTAGTAATTGGGAGCCCAAGCGAGGCGAGAATGTTGGGATCGTGTATGGAGAACGAATCGAAGACTTTGATTTCTCACAGCAGATTGAGCGCTCCGAAGAGTATTTTGCAGCGATCAAGCGCCTCGCTAATAAGGATTTCCGATCCTTACAGACCCAAAGCACCAATTTTGAAAGTATTTATAAAGTTTACAGCTTCAATACTACTGGTTTTATGATGGGCGTCCTGAGTTTTGGGATACCTTTAATGGTGATTTTTATGATCATTTTGGTACTCCGAGCACTTTATCGTAGAATTAGCCGCAAAGCATAATTCTAAACCCAATGAAACGATTCCTACTTCTTCTTTTCCTCTCCTCATTTAGCGGCCTTTTTGCCCAAGAGGTTGATCTCGAAGCCCTCGATCGCTACCTCGACAACGCTCGTATGAAACACGGCATACCCGGTTTGGCAGTAGCGATTGTCAAAGATGATTCAGTGATTTTTGCGGAAGGTTATGGCTTTCAAGATGTGCGCTCCGCCTCTGCCGTAAGCCCGCAATCTCTGTTTGCGATTGCTTCCTGTACCAAAGCCTTTACGGCCTCGGCTATCGGGATGCTCGTAGATGAGGGAAAAGTAAATTGGGATGATCGTGTAATCGATTATCTGCCTTGGTTTGAACTACATGATCCCTATGTTACCCAAGAGCTTAGGGTAGTTGACTTACTATGCCATCGTTCTGGCTTAGGCACCTTTGATGGCGATTTACTTTGGTATGGTACGGATTACAGTATGGAAGAGGTGGTGCGTCGGATCAGAGAGTTGCCTATGGATCATGGTCCACGCTACCAATTTGGCTACCAAAACATCATGTATATCACTGCGGGGCTCTTGATCGAACGGGTTACAGGCGAGTCTTGGCAGCGCTTTATTTCCCAAAGGTTGTTAAAACCCTTGCGCATGCAGCATACTACCACAGGGACTGACAAGATTGTCGGTTCTCTAGCTGCTGATCGTGCCTTGCCTCATATTGATGGGGAAGTTTTTCCCGAGATCGACTACAGCAATGCTGCTCCCACCGCTGGCATCAATAGCAGTGTGATGGATCTGAGCCACTGGCTCCGATTTTGGCTCAATGAAGGCGTTTTTGAAGGCGATACCTTGATCAGCCCCGCTACCTATCGTAAGCTTACCCAAGCTCACACCTTGATCGGACCCGGCTATTTGGAGTCGCAAGGCAATGCGCATTATAAAGCTTATGGCCTCGGTTGGTTTTTGTATGATTATGCAGGCACTCAGGTCGTTGAACACGGTGGAGGCTTGCCTGGCTATCTTTCGAAAGTAGTCTGGTTGCCAGAAGAGGAAATGGGCTTTGTGATCCTTACCAATGGCATGACTTCGCTTTATGAAGCGGTCAAACTTTATCTATTGGACCAGTTTATGGGACAAGAAGAGCAGGATTGGGCCGCCGTATTTCAAGGCTACGAAACGCAGAGTGCCAAATACAAAGAAGATACCGAAAAGGCCTTCAAAGAGGCTCGGGTAGCGGATACCCAGCCCTCCCACGAATTGGTAGACTATGTTGGGACCTATACAGATCCTATGTATGGTGATGCAGAAATCAGCCTTAAGGATGGGATCCTACAATTTTCTTTATTGCCAACGGCTGAGCTGTTTAGTGGCAGCATGGAGCACTGGCATTATGATAGCTTCCGCATTCGTGTCAAAGATCCCTTTTTACCTCCGGGCTTGCTTATTTTCGAAACCAACGGCAAGGGCGAGATATCGGGCTTTAAGATTGACTTACCCAATCCCGATTTTCATTTTTCCAATCTGCATTTTCAGCGTTAGGATTACCGCTGCGCGGAACGATCATTCGGGCTACTTCGCTAAGGAATTGAGCGTTCTGCGCAGCAATAAGTACAGAGTACAGAGTATCCCGAAAGCTTTCGGGAGTATTCAGTACAGAGAAATTAGGTCTCTCTGAATCATGTAGCCCCGTTTTCCTAGGTCTTAATACTAAATACTGTTGTCTAAGTACTAAACACGTCACTATCTATCTAACCTGCCTTAAGGACATTGAGCAAGGCATCTTTGCGGCTGCGCGCAACGCTCAGCTCTGTACCATCGGTGAGCATGACTACACCGCCATCTCCGCGTTGGTATTGTAAGACGTAGTCAAGATTGATAAGGTGAGAGCGATGAATGCGCATGAAACGGTGTGATTCGAGCAAATCTTCGACCTCCTTGAGGAGTCGTGTGGCCAAAATAGAAAGGCCATCTCGCGTAAATACGCGAATATAATTACCCTCACTTTCGCAACGCATAATGGCATCAATGGGGATAAACTGATAACCCTGATGAGTAGGGATCGCTAATTTTTGAAGTTCTTTTTCTTGTACCAAAAAGTTATCAATCAAACCTAGATAGCGATTTTTAAACTGCTCGTCTTGGAGATTTTTTTCGGCTTTGACTACAGCTTCTACCAGCTCTTGAGCATCGACGGGTTTGAGGATATAATCTAGGGCCGAAAACTTGATCGCTTTGATTGCATACTGATTAAAAGCAGTAACAAAGACCACTTGAATGGGCAGGTCTAGCGGGCGCAGTTGCTCGAGTAAACCAAATCCATCTCCTCCGGGCATCTCGATATCAAGCAAAATCAAATCTGGTCTTTGCTTTATCACGAGGGGAAAAGCCTGCGCGATCGTATTGGCGGTGCCTACTAGCTCAATCTGCGGACAGTACTTTTTGATAATTGCTTGCAAGGTCCTAATGCCTAAGGCACTATCATCCACTATCAGGGTTCTCATCTATTAACTACCTAAGTTTATTTAAAATACGGTCTGTAATGGTAAAATGATCTGCACTTTGGTCCCCGGAGATTCAGTTTGTTCGGGATGCAAATCATCTATTTGAATTTGGATGGGCCGCTCTTTGAGCAAAGTTTGTAGCTGAATGCGTTCCTCTACAATCTGCATCCCCCGCGAAACGTAAGATCGTTGGGTTTGACTTTGCATCTGCTTCATATTGGCTCGTCCAATGCCATTGTCTCTGATCTCACAATAAAGCAGACTCTTTTTTTGCTCAAAATGTAGAGACAAGTAGCCCAAACCTTCCTTTTTGTGCAGTAAACCATGTCTAATGGCGTTTTCGACAAATGGCTGCAATAGCATAGCAGGCACTAAGAGGTTATTACTATGTAATTCGTCAGGGAGCTTGATCTGATAAGTAAATCGTCCCTGATAGCACAGTTGTTCCATCTCGATATATAGCTTCAACATTTCAACCTCTTCGGCCAGTAGGTGCTGGCTTTTGCGTGAAGATTCTAAAAACATGCGCATCAGCCTGGCAAACTTTGTCAGGTAGCGATGCGAAGAATCAGCGTCGTTTTCGAGAATAAAACATTGGATCGCGTTGAGGGCATTGAAGACAAAATGGGGATTGATCTGTGCTTCTAAGGCCTTGAGTTCTAGCTCAGCTAAACGTTTACTTTGGAGCCTCTTTTGATATTCTCGCGATTTTATACGACGGATTCTCAAGTAAAATGCTAGGGAAAGTAAGCTAATTAGTAAAATTAGCCCTAAAGAAATAGCCCAAAAGCTTTGCCACCAAGGAAGTAACACTTGGAAAGAAGCTCGATGGGATGGGCTCCAATCACTCCTTTCGGTTCGAGCTTGTAGCTCATATTGATAAATTCCCGGATTCAGATTGCTGAGTTGTAGGCTTTGATTTTGAGTGTATTGCCAATCCTCTTGAGGTGAGAGTCGATAGCGGTACTCCACCCCCTCAGGATTGGCAAAATTTAATCCCACGTACTCCCAGCCAATACTTTGTTTGGCTTTTAGGGTCAAGCTTCCTCGATTTTTGATGGCCAAGCCATCCACAGTTAACGAGCGAATATATAATTCAGGAGGCCTAGGGCTCTTAAAATCTCGCTTGAGATCAATATAGCTGACCCCTCTACTCATACCGATCCAAAGTCGATTTTGTCTGTCTAAGTGAAGACTATTAATATCATTGCTTATCAGGCCGCTTTGAGTACTATATCGGGTCAGTTTTTTGCCATTCCACTGAAATAAACCTTGCTGCGTACCGATCCAGAGATTATGAGCTCGGTCAAAGATCAATTGACTACAATTGATCTCTCGTATATGCTCCCAGCGTTCGAAACCAGCAATAGGGTCTCCCTCTGATACGGCAATTCCTTTTTGAGTCGCTACCCAAAGCTTATTTTCTGGACCCAAAACCAGATCATTGACAAATTCGCTAGGTAGTCCCTCTTGCCTGTTCCAAAAGCGAATACTATCTCCTTTGATTTGGGTGAGTCCATTAGTGAGGCTAAACCAAAGATCATCGGGGGCACGTTCCTGAAACAAAAACTGAGAAGAACCAAGGTTAAACCCTTGTTTAGGAAGGATATGATAATAAAGCGAATCCTGCTTTTGCTCATTCAAAAAACTTAGAAAGAGATCTAAACCAACTTGACCGTTATCAGAATTAAAGCTAGAAGTCGCCCAAATGTAGCCTCCTGATTGAGGGTGGCCTGTGCCATCAAAAGATGCTTTTACAAGTTCTCTATATTGATTCTTCTGCGGGAAGTAGGTCCATTTACTCCCAGCATGATCAAAAAGGAGGATATTTTCTTTGCTCCAATACAGATCACTGATTTCAGGATTCTTGCGATTGGGAGGAGCTTTGTAGGTCCATCGGCCATTTTCAAAGACCGAAAAGCCTTTGCGACTGCCTAGCCATAGCGCTCCTGCTTGGTTTTCTGAAATGTCATTGATAAAAGAGCGACCTGGATCATCGAATTGAAAATTTTGCACGATTTGTTGCTGGAGCAAATACACACCGTCTCCCATGGTGGTGAGCCAGAGATTTCCGGCTCGATCAACAAAAATATAGGATACTTCAGCAGTTACTTTAAGCAGATCCTGCAAGGCCGTAAACTGGCCTGTTTCAAAATCAAAGAAAAAGAGCGTTTGACGATCAGTCCCTAACAAAAAAAGCCCCTTTGTACTACTAAGCTGCATTTGTAATATCTCCTCTAGTCTAGCTGGTATGCGGACCTTTGCTTGTAAGACACCTTGCGCTATGTGATAGAGATGCTGATCGCTCGCAAACCAAAAATCTCCTTTTTCCCCTTCTACGAGGGCTTTGATAGGGGATTGGCCCAAAATGTGAGAGAAAACTGGGCTGAGACTCATATTCGATTCGTCCGTCAAGCGCATGCAGCCCAACTCTGTCAAAAAGTAAATTTCTTGATCTTTGGCTTGGTAGAGCCTAGCCTCAACCGCGGGAGCTAATTGCTCCAGCATTTGGATGACATAACGTCTCCGAAGGATTTCATTTTTACTAAAATTCAATTTCTCCAGCCGAGCTACACCGTCTTTTGCTTGCAAAATCCAATACGTAAAGCGGATCGAATCTGGACCTGAAAGTGAGCTAGCAAAGACATTCCCAAAACTAGCGGGGTGCATGTCCTTGACCAGCATACGTTCCTCATCTAGATAAACGGGCTTGATATTACGGATAAAGCTATAATCGACTCTGTGCTTAAAAATGCTGTCTCCTTCAAAATAGTTGATACCATAACGGTGAGGTCCGACATTGAGACGGCCCTGAGGATCTTGCCAAAGCGTAATGATTGGATTGCGGTTGAGTCCATCATCCATGGTATATGTTTCAAAGACTTCCCCATCAAAGGAGCACAATCCATTGTCGGTACCCATCCAGATTAGCCCCGCTGAGTCTTGCAATATTTCAAAGCCAACATTATGGGCCAGCCCCTCGTCAGTGGTAAAATGCTTGACCAAAAATGATTGGGCCGATAAGGGTAAGAAAGCTGCTAAACTGAGCAGTAACCCAATCGATGTACGGAGATTAAAACTATATATAGACTTGCTTGCCTTCAATATTTACTGCTGCGCAGAACGCTTAACTTAATGATCAATTATTTGAGTGCTTGAGTGGAAGTATCCAAGTTTCAAGCTTTCTCCCCATGCTCTCAAGAGCATCCTAAGATAATTAATCTCAGCCTAATCTCTCATTTGCCTGCTCAGCGCTCAATTCTTTCAAATTTATTTGCTATTTAAAGATCTCACATATTGCTTGACTTTTTCTTTATCATGCAAACGGAAAAACTAAAAACTACATGAATACCCGCCGTAATTTCCTCCGACTCTCAGCCTTTGGAGGACTGTTTGGTACTGCCTTTTTGAAAGCATGCGCCCAAGAAAGCCAGTCCACTTCTCAAAAAGTAAATAAACCCATCGTCCTCTCCACTTGGAATCATGGCCAAGCAGCCAATGCTGCCGCTTGGGAGCTACTAAAGGACGGGGGCCGTGCGCTAGATGCGGTAGAAGCAGGCGTTCGGGTAACCGAATCAGATCCCAAGGTCCGTACTGTCGGCATCGGCGGTTATCCTGATCGAGAGGGCCATGTGACCCTTGATGCTTGCATCATGGATGAAAAGGGCGATTGCGGATCGGTAGCTTTTTTGCAAGACATTGAAAATCCTATCTCGGTGGCTCGCAAGGTGATGGAAGAGACCCCTCATGTCATGTTGGTCGGTGCGGGTGCATTAAAGTTTGCCGAAGCACAAGGCTTTGAACGTAAAGATCTTCTCACCGAAGAAAGTCGTCGAGATTGGCAAAACTGGCTGGCTAAGGAAAATAAGCCCGAAAAGCCCGAAATCAATATCGAAAATCACGATACCATCGGTATGCTAGCGATGGACATGGAGGGTAATCTCTCTGGAGCCTGTACTACTAGTGGCGCTTCCTACAAACTACATGGCCGAGTTGGGGATTCTCCCATAATTGGGGCTGGCCTATTTGTTGACAATGCAGTGGGAGGGGCAGTCGCTACCGGTTGGGGGGAAGCCGTAATCCGAGTAGTAGGATGCCACCTTACGGTCGAATTTATGCGACAAGGCCATAGTCCAGAAGAGGCTTGCCGCTTAGCGGTAGAACGAGTATGTGAAAAAAATCCTGATTATAAGGACATTCAAGTAGGATTTTTGGCGCTAAACAAGCAGGGAGAATATGGCTCCTATTGCATTCAAACCGGCTTTGACTTTGCCATTAAAGATCAACAAACGGACAATGCTTTGATCAAAGCCAAGTATAAAGTAAAGAGCTGATTTTTGGCTTATTTACGGCTTTGCCGAACGCTTATTCTCTTATTTACCCCTTTTTTGAGACCTTTTTAGCTTTTGTAATCATTATGCCTGTCAAATTAGAAGTGTGTATAGATTCGGTGGCCTCCGCCTTGGCTGCCGAAAAAGCGGGGGCTCACCGGCTTGAGCTCTGTGGTAATCTTGCTGAAGGAGGTACCACCCCCAGCTCTGGTATGGTACAAACCATACAAGCGGTCTGTAGCCTGCCTATCATGATGATGATCCGGCCTCGTGGTGGCGATTTTCTTTATTCACGTATGGAGTTTGCCGTTATGGAGCGAGATATCGAAGAGGCAAAGCGCCTCAAGGTTGCGGGGGTAGTTTTAGGGCTCTTGAGCAAAGACGGTAATATCGACAAATCCAAAACCGCCCGCCTGATTGAGCGGGCACGGCCTTTACCAGTAACTTTCCACCGCGCTTTTGATATGACTCGCAACAGCAAGGATGCTTTGAAAGCCTTGCGAGATCTTGGGGTAGACCGACTGCTCACTTCGGGGCGGGAGGCCACTGCTCCCGAAGGGAGTAAATTGATCGCCCAATTGGTCAAAAACGCAGGCCGTAAACTCAAAATTATGCCAGGTGGCGGCCTCAATGCCGAAAATGTAGCGCAGTTAGTAGCCGAAACAGGGGTGGCAGAAGTCCACGCCACCGGCAGTCATATCCTCCCCTCCGAGATGGAGTATCGAAATGAGAAAATCTTTATGGGCGTACCCGGCATGCCCGAATATTCGCTCAAACAAAGTAGTCCGGAAAATATCAAAGCAATCTTAGCCGCGCTAAATGGATAATTTATGTTTCCGATGAGCAAACGCGAAAAGCAGGGTAAAATTTGGGTTATCATATTACTCATGATTCCCTTACTGACGATGTTGGGGTCCGTAGCAAATCGAAGCATAAATGGTGAATTAGATGGTTTGTCGGCTTCTATTTTAGCTCTAGTCGGTATTTTATTGGCGATATGGAGTCTGATTTCCTTTGCCATTTACCTTGGTAAGCTATGGGCTCATATCTTGCTGATTTTGCTGGCGCTTAGCTATGCGGGAATTATCTTTTACCAATTTCTTGCGATTTATGGCGACGGGCCTTTTCCTTCTAGTTTCTGGACTGGTATGCTATACCTGATTTTGTTGTTCCTAGGGCCAATCCTTTTGTTGTTTCTGCCTGCGCCGAACGCTTTTCTCCGCTATCAAAGAGAAAAAAAATCTCGACATCTCAGTATTTTAGAGCAGCGAGTCAATCAAATTGGTGAAAATGAATAAAAAAGAGGCTAGAGGGCAGAAATGGTTTGGCTTAATCTTTTTTGTCCTCATTGGGCCAAAGTTGTGGAGGCTTGCCTTAAATATTCTTAACATATTTGATGACCCTTACGCTCAGCAAATTCAGTCCTACTACATCGTCTCCGTCTCTTTGCTTGCGCTTATGATATTTGTTACTACTGGGGCCTTTATTTTGATGTATAATGGGTATAAGTGGGCCAAAATAGTCTATCTGATTCTCTTGACGATTCCGATTGGATTCTTAATTTATGGGATCTTCTTCTTTCTGAAAGAATATGAATATACGGAAGATAGTAAAAGCATGTATGTTACCTTGGCTAGAGAGATCGCTGTTTTGCTGGTGCCTGGACTGCTTTTACTCTTTATGCCTTCCACAAGGATTTTTCTTAATTATCGATACTATCTCAGAGTAGGAGATACCAACAAAATGGAACAGCAGCTCAACCGAATTGGTAACAATGAACAGACTTGAATCACAAGGGCAAAAATGGTTTTTATTGGTATGTGTATTAGCGATAGGGCCCTATTTATGGCAGTTGGCTAGATATCTCTACGAATTAATCCTCATCAGTTTTACCGAATATTCTTTGGGCTATCAATTCAATCTCATCCAAGAAGTGGTGTTGCTCATCCTTGTAGGCGGTATTTTCTTGCTCATGTATCGAGGATACTTGTGGTCAAAATGGATATATGTCAGCCTCGCCCTGATTATATTTTTTGGGTCGGCAATCTTTTTGATGAAAGCCAGAGGCAATTCAGGGGTGATCGGACCTGTCCAGCAAAAAAGTTTGATCATCCAGATGATTATCAACTTTTGTTTTATCCTCTTGCCTGCTCTGTTATTGGTATTTTCATCTCCGATTAACGCTTTCCTCCATTATCGCCATCAGTTGGCTCAGGGAGAGCTTACCAATTTTGAGTCAAAATTAGATGAGATTGGGTCCCATGAATAAGCAAGTGCTCAAAGGAAGACGCTGGCTTTTCTTCGCCTGTACATTGATCGCATCACCTGTTTTGTGGAGAATAGGGAAGTATCTTTTATATGCCTTAACGACCGATGCCTATCACGCCCCAATATATCACAATGCCCTAATCTCAGAATTGCCCATCACCGCATTTCTATTGATCGCTTTCTTTTTGACCTACAGGGGCCAGCTTTGGGCAAAATGGCTACTAGTAATTCTCTGTTTTGTCAACTTTGTCGCTATGGCGATCTCGCTAATCGATATCCTCAGCTTCGATGTCTTCAGGGCCTACGACAGAGGGATGCTATTTTTCCAGTTTGGCCTTGTTGTCATCTTTTCCTATTTACCCGCACTCATTTTGATCTTCTCAGCTCCGCTGAACGCTTTTCTCCGCTATCGAAATCGATTAGCCTATGGCGATAAGCTCAGCATGGAAGACAAACTAGACCAAATCGGCTCCGATCAATAAAGATAAGCGTTCCGCGCAGCGGCAAATAAAATATAGAACGCCCAATATCTAATGCCTAATGCTGAAGGGAATAACAAACCTTCTACATTCACAATTCATTATTCTACCTTCAAAATTCCCTACTCTTCAAAACGCACCTCTTGGCCCGTTTCTGCCGACTTGCGGGCGGCATCTAAAATGATGCTGACGATGAAGTTGTTTTCCAAGGAATTGAGGCTGCCTGCGGGATTGATTTCCCCGGCGATACAAGCTGCAAAATAGGTCACAGGATTGTTGTAAGGCGCTTCTCTGGGTTCTAGGACTATCTTTTCGGGTTGGCTATCCTTGTCCTTGAGGTAAAGAGCTTCCGTGCCATTTTGGGGATGGAAAAAGCCCGTAGTACCATAAACCTCCATATCCTTGCGGTTATAAGGCCAATTCCATGAGGCTTGAATGACCCCAATCATATTGGGATATTCTAATAAAATTGTCGCATCATCATCCACTCCAGTATAAGCTGGGTCATCTTTGGTAAATTTGGTAATGGCACGCACTGAAAGCGGTAGCTCTCCCTGCATCAACCAAGTGATGAGATTAGCCCCATAGCAACCAAAATCGGTCAAGGCACCTCCACCATTGAGTTTAGGGTCCAATAGCCACTCCAAAAATTCTGGCGTACAGCCTAATTCAACTGGGCCGTAATGCCCATCATGCACTACCACTTTACGCAGCTCGCCTAGCTTTTTTTGATCATGTAAATAGCTGTAGGCCCCATGATTGGTGGCATACCATGTGGTCTCATAATTGGTCAGCAACAAAATTTTATGCTTTTCGGCTAGGTTTACCATTGCTTCTGCATGCTCCAAGCTGACGGAAAAAGGTTTTTCGACCATCACATGTATGCCCATAGGCCCACAGAGCTCTACGACTTCCAGATGCTCATAAGGCGAAGTGAAAACCATCACCCCAGCGGGCTTAGCCTCTTTTAGCATCTTCTCCCAATCATCGTAAAGCACCTCATTTGCCCAACCAAAGGCTTTGGCATATTTTGCTCTTAGCGTATCATTGCTCTCGGCTACGCCGATGATTTCCACTCTTTCGAGAAAATCAGGATTGCCCATGAAACCAATATGGTCATGCGTAAGGCCAATAATACCGATTTTGACCCGATCCTTTGCTTGAGCAAGAACAGACATAGAAATAGTACTAAGTAAAATGAGTAAGCAGAGAGTAGATAGTCGCATGTTGTCAAATTTGGAATAAGTCTCCAAATAAGGATTTTTCTATGACTCTAAAAGGGATAAGGCTTTTTTTAAGGCAAGAATAATCTCTTCTGGCCCTTGAGCAATGTCGAGGCGAATGGCATCTTCAGGCACTTCCAAGGCTTCAAATTGACTCCTTAAAAGGCTTACGGGCATGTAGTGATTGGCCCTTTGAGACATGCGTTCCGCGATCAGCGAAAAGTCTCCATCCAAATAAGCAAAACGAACATAGTCTCCCAGATTAGCCCCTAGACGATCTCGATATACATGTTTGAGCGCAGAACAAGCCAAAATGCCGCTTTTGTTTTGCTCATGATGCTCAGTAATAAGTTGGTGCAATCGGTCTAGCCAAGGCCAACGATCCTCATCATTGAGCGGCTGCCCAGATTCCATTTTGGCTACGTTTGCTGCAGGATGAAAGTCATCTGCATCATAAAAGGGCCAGCCCGTTTGGGCCGAAAGTCCTTTGCCTATGGTGCTTTTGCCGCTACCAGAGACGCCCATAACGATAACAAAAGTGGGATTCACGAGCCTGTACGTAATTTGTCGATTTCAGAGAGGATCTCCTCCGGTTGGAGATAGGTGCTTGCTTTGAAGTCTTTGTAGCTTTGGCTCGCCGCCGAACGGTTGATCGCGAAGTCTGACCACTCATATAGCTGCCAGCCGAGGCCCCGCTGAATGGTTAAGCGGTCAATGCTTTTTTCAAAATTGGCTTTGGTACGAGCGGTAACGTAGTTGAGGCCGGCACCCATGATGCCTGGTCCCGTACTTTGCTCGTAATCAAGAATATGAGCCAGCTCATGGCCTATGATTCCAATTTGCCCGTTGAAGCTTATTTCATCAATGTGAATCTGACAGTTGTCTGAATTATTGATAAAGATCTTATAGTGCCTACGGCCTTGGCGTTGAAAGACCGAGGCCGGCACCGGACGCGCCGCCATGGTAGTTTTGATAGCTTGCTCTACAAATTCGATAGGCACTTCCCTGAGCTCTGGATAATGGCTCAGGGCGATGAGAATAGGGAGCTTGTACTTCTCCGCTAAGGTTTTTTTGGCGCCAAACTCGGCGGTAAGCTGGGCGATTTTATCATTGTCGTACTGTGCCTTCTTGAACCATTTCCTTTCTCCAGGGAGATGAGAAGTCGTTCCGCAAAGCAGGACAAACAACAAAATCGCACTAGTCCATCTCAGGATCATATCGCTCTTTGAATACAGTATCTACTTTATTTATCGCTTTTACACGAAAAATGTTGCCTTACTTATTCTTCTTCGCCCAGCTATCGCGTAAGGTCACCGTACGATTAAAGACCAATTTGTCTTCCGTAGTGTCGGGATCGAGTGCATAGTAGCCTTTGCGAATAAACTGGTAATGCTTACCGATTGCAGCATCTTTGAGACTCGGTTCTGCCTTGACATGAGGCAAAACGTTCAGAGAATCTGGATTCAAAAAGTCTAAAAAGCTTTTATCCTTATGACCATCAGGAGCCTCATCACTGAAGAGACGATCATATTGACGTACTTCCACGTCAATCGTATGCGCCGCCGAAACCCAGTGCAAAGTACCTTTGACTTTGAGACCTGAGGTGTCAGAACCACTACGAGATTCTGGGAAGTAGCTACAATGTAGTTCAGTAATCTCCCCACTAGCCCCATCCTTAACAAAGTCGTCGCATTGGATGATGTACGCCCCTTTGAGGCGAGACATGCGACCCGGTCCCAGACGGAAAAACTTGCGAGGAGGATCTTCCATGAAGTCAGTGCGCTCGATATAAATCTCTCTAGAGAAAGGCACCAGGCGACTACCGCTTTCTGGATCTTCAGGATTATTTTCAATTTCCATCTCCTCGACCTGTCCTTCTGGGTAGTTGGTGATCACCACTTTGATCGGATCACTCACCGCCATTACGCGGGTGGCTACTTTGTTTAGGTCTTGGCGGACACTAAACTCCAGTAAAGAGAGATCGATTACATTATCCCGACGGGCAATACCGATACGGTCTGCAAAATCGCGAATACCTGCAGCTGTATAGCCACGACGGCGCATACCAGAGATAGTTGGCATACGAGGATCATCCCAAGCCTTGACATGACCTTCTTCCACGAGCTGGCGTAGTTTACGCTTACTCATGACGGTATAGCTGAGGTTGAGGCGGGCAAATTCGATTTGCTGGGGAGCATAGATGCCGAGCTCTTCCACAAACCAATCATAGAGCGGCCGATGCACCTCAAACTCTAGCGTACAAATCGAGTGCGTGATACCTTCGATAGAATCGCTTTGCCCGTGGGCCCAGTCGTACATCGGATAAATACACCATTCATCGCCAGTCCGATGGTGCGTGCGCTTGAGGATGCGATACATGATAGGATCACGCATATGCATATTGGGGCTACTCATATCGATTTTGGCGCGTAGTACTTTTTCGCCTTCGTCGAACGCTCCTTCTTTCATCTTGGCAAAGAGCTCTAAATTCTCTTCGACTGAGCGTTCCCGGTAAGGGCTCTCTGTACCTGGAGACGTCGGTACGCCACGCATCTCTCTGATCTCCTCTAAGGTGGAGTCATCGACATAGGCTTTGCCGTCTTTGATTAGTTGTACGGCCCAATCATATAGCTGTTGAAAGTAGTCCGAAGCATAAAGTGGTTGACCTTCCCATGTAAAACCCAGCCATTGCACGTCTTCCATAATAGAGTCCACATATTCTGTGTCCTCCGTTACTGGATTGGTGTCATCAAATCGAAGGTTGGTTTTGCCGCCATATTTCTGGGCTAGCCCAAAGTTCAAACAAATTGACTTTGCGTGCCCGATATGGAGGTAACCATTGGGCTCGGGGGGGAAGCGCGTATAAACCCGTCCGTCGTACTTCGCAGTCTTGAGGTCTTCCTCAACGCGAGTCTCGATAAAGTTAAGGGATGCGCGAGCCTCTGTTTCGCTCATGGAGATACTTTCCTTTGGTTCAGTAAAAAATTAAATTATAGAGAGGCAAATATCCTGCCTTCTATGATTTTTTCCTAACGGCCTTTCGCAGTAAACCCTCTTTTTATGAATTGACCACTTAAACTAAACGCTATCTTATGAAGCTTACACGAACGCTACTCCTTTTTTGCCTGATCGCATCTAGCATTCCTACGATGCTTTGGGGGCAAACACCTCAGTCGATGACTTATCAGGCAGTCGTTAGAGATGCCGGGGCTTTGGTGTCCAATGAATTGATCGCGGTGGAGTTTAGTCTCCTACAAAATGGCATAGAAATTTATAAGGAGACTCATGCGCCTACGACCAACGATTATGGCCTCTTTACTGCGGTGATAGGGAATGGCGCGGTCCTTAATGGAGACTTTGCTTCTATTGATTGGGCTTCAGCTGATTACGAACTCAAAGTTCGGGTTGACATTGGGGGAGGCTTTGTGCCGATGGGAGAGAATGCCTTGCATAGTGTGCCTTATGCCTTGTATACCCAAAAAGCCCATGAATTAGATAGTTTGCCCTATGTGGCTGGCAATGGTATCCAGATCAATGGCAGTACCATCGAAAATACAGCACCTGATCAAAATGTAAGTATTTCTGGAGGCGGAGCTACCTCAGTCAGTGGGACCTATCCCAACTTTACCATCAGCTCAACTGATAATGTCGATGATGCCGATGCCGATCCCAATAATGAAATTCAGACGCTGAGTATTTCAGGAACTACGCTGACCCTTTCTGATGGAGGTGGAACTGTTAGTTTGCCCGCTCCCCCTACATACAGTGGCGGAGCCGGCATTAGTGTTAGTGGCACGACCATAAGCAATACGGGTGATACTGATGCCTCTGACGATATCACGAACGGTACCGCAGCTAGTGGAGATTTGAGTGGTACCTATCCCGCACCTACCGTGGCCGGTATTCAAGGTCGTAGTTTTAGTGCGGCTGCGCCGAACGCTGGTCAGGTGCTTAAGTGGACGGGCACAGAATGGGCCCCTGCTGATGATAACGCAGGTTCCAGCGTTTGGGCTACCAGTGGAAGCACTGCTTATTACAGTAGTGGAGATGTAGGCATTGGTACCTCTAGTCCAGATGCGAGTTTGGAAATCTCTGCCAATGGTTCTTTGTCTGACCCGCAAATCCGTTTGCACGAAAATGGTAATGACTACGCTCGGCTCAATTTTGAAAATAATAACGGAACAAATTATTGGTCCATTGCTGCCTACAATGCTTCCAATGTCCAAAACGATCGTTTGAACTTTTGGAATGGTGCTACGGGAGATGTGATGACCATTACAGGTGATGGCGAAGTCGGCATTGGGGTCGGAATCTCTCCCAAGACGGCTTTTCACGTTGGCAACGGTCGCCGAGTACTCTTTGGAACCGATACCTTAGGGAATGGGGATAAGCTGATGTGGCTACCTGATTTGCATGCATTTAGAGTGGGTACAGTCTCTTCTGGCGCTGCTTCCACTTACTGGAATCGAGACTCTATTGGTTTGTATTCCTTTGCCAGTGGACTAAATACTCGGGCCCAAGGTTATGGGGCCACTGCAATGGGACGTGATACAGAAGCAAGTAACAGTTATGCTTTCGCTTCAGGCTTTTTTACCAATGCAGATGGATTATACTCTACAGCCATGGGCTTTAATAGCGATGCCTTTGCCCTAGGCTCAACTGCCTTAGGGTACAGTTGTGATGCAGAAGAAAATTATACCTTGGCGGCTGGTTATTTTGCTGAAGCACAAGCTATTTATGCCATTGCATTAGGTAATAATGTCCGCGCTCAAAGCTTTAGTTCGACTGCGGTTGGACGCTATAATGTAGGCGGCGGGAGTGCTACAAGCTGGATATCATCTGATCCTATCTTTGAGATCGGGATTGGTACTGGCCCTAGTTCACGAGCCAATGCTGTAACTGTACGTAAAAACGGAAATGTAGGCATTGGGACCACGGTACCTTTAGACGCCCTGCAGGTAAATGGAAGAGTGCGTTTTCAGACAGTTGAGTATTTTGAAGATGGGGGTACTAGTGAAATAGCCGCTAGAGGAGACCTGCGTCCTACGATTGACAATACCTATGACTTGGGTACAGCTAGTTTGCGTTATGATGATGTCTATGCCACTAGTGGTACCGTCAACACTTCTGATAGACGGGACAAGACCAACATCCAGCAGATCGAATATGGTCTCCAAACGGTATTGGCTTTAAAACCTGTGAGCTTTAACTGGATCAACGATCCAAATCCTCACCCAAGTCGTAAGCTAGGTCTGATCGCTCAAGATCTGCAAGAAACGGTGCCAGAAGTGGTGAAAACCCATGACTTCAAAGTCAATGAAGAAACAGGCGATCATGAAGAATATGCACTCGACCGTTTGGGAGTTTATTATTCAGACTTGGTTCCAGTATTGGTTAAGGCTGTCCAAGATCAACAAGAATTGATCGAGGCTCAAGGTGAACAATTAGAAATCCTCAAGGCTGAGCTTGAAGCTTTAAAGTCGGCAAATAAATAATTGCTCTGGTCGAGAATGAAAAAAGGCAAGACTTTATCCGAAGTCTTGCCTTTTCTATTCTTGAATTCTGACTGCTACAATCTCGTATTAACCACATTGTTGTAGATAGAACCAAAATTATAGCTCAGTCCTGCGGACAGGAACACATTATAGTTGGTCGCGAGCTGCGTTTGGGCTAGGAGGATATCCTCCAAACTCGCATCGCCTTTGGGTAAGTTAATTTGATCATTGATCAAGGCAAAGTCGCCGCGGACATTCATGTTGAGCCCTTTGAATACACGCCAATTGAGACGGCTATTGAAGGCGAGGCGATTTTTGCTAAAGTCGTTGAAAAAATGAGAACCGCGTAAGCCTGCAAATACAGAGCCCCAAGGTTCACGGATACGGAGATCTACGCTTAGCGATTGGTTTAAGAGATGCTCGTTGAACTGACCAAAAATGGTTTCTTCCAGATAATCGCGATAGAGGTAACCCGTGCGGTATGCAATGGTAAACTCTCGGCGCGCTACCTCATCGTATGGGAAAATATTGAATTCTAAGGCTGGGCCTAAGCTGGTCCCCCAATTGATGTTTTGAAAGTTATCCGTCATGGCGTTGTGGAAAATACCCACAGACCAGTGATCACCAAGGCTTTTTACTACGCTGCCGTTGAAGCCATATCGCTCCACTCGACTCACCAAAGGCTCGAGTGAATCACGTTTAATCGTCTGCAGTCTAAAATTGTAATAGGGGCGTAGGCGGATGCGATATTCCTCAGTGACGCGCTCTGCTTCCAAACCAGACCAAACATTAGCAGTGGTACGTTGCGACTGCAAAGACATATTGCCACTGGCATAAATCTCAAAAAGCCAGAAATCCCAAGGATCATCTTCCTGAGATAGGGTAGCCTTGGCTCTTTTTTTATCCCCTTGGGGAACGTTTAGCACCATCTGATCGGCGATATCGGTATGCGCTAAATAGCCAACCAAGCCGATGCGAATTTTCTTAACCAAATCTTCCTGAATCTCTTGAGCGGTCTGGGTTGGAAGTGAGGTGTAAGTGATGGTATTGTTGATGTCTTCAAATACCTGCTTACCAATGAAATTGAAGGTAAAGCGAGAACCGCCAGCGGTATTAATCCTCACTACGAAGATGTGTACTTGGGCAAGCTCTGGATCACGAACATAATTGACGTAGGGAATTTCTTCTCGCACGAGATTCCCATTACAGGCATCGCACTCTAAGAATACATCAATGGTTTCGAGTTGATCAACAATCTGGGCATGGGAAGCCAGTGGTAGTACCAAAAGCAAAGAGGTTACTACTAAGCAATAGCGGAGGAAAAGCATAAAATAAACAAATAAAGAGGTTTAGTATCGTATCGTAGAGTCGCTAGTAGAGTAGTACGCTTTTTCCTGATGTATGAACGACAATTATAAGGAAAAAAAGGTTGCAAACGGTTGTAGCTTATTCACATGAAAGCTAAAAAGCAGAATTGTTGAATCATTGAGCATAAATTCAACAATTCAACAAATGGATAGCTATTCTCTTAATTCGTAGACTTCGCTATCTTCTTCACCGCCCGCCATAAGGTAGGCCATCAAATCGAGGACCTCATCTTCGTTGAGGCGATTGAGCAAGCCAGCGGGCATGGGAGAAAGGGCCGAAAGGCTTTGTTCTACTACTTCTGACTTAGCCACACTTACGGTTTTTTCGGGGGCTAGGGGCGAAGGGTTAAGGACTATTTCTTCATCGGTTTCCCGAACGATTCTCCCCATCATCTTTTTGCCATCTTTGAGACTGAGTACCGTCGCGGCATATTGATCAGAGACATGATCGCTCGGCGTTAAGGTCGCTTGCACGATCTCATAAAGACGGAAACGAGTGCCCACTTGGGTTAAGTCGGGGCCTGCATTGCCTCCTTTACCTTTCATCCGGTGGCAGGCTTCACACATGGCAGCTTGATACATTTTAGCCCCTTGGGCGTAATCGCGGATCTTCCCATCTTTGATGGAGGCGGTATAGGCTTCTCTGACTACTTTTGGATGCCAATTTTGACCGGGACCCTGTGGCTGGGGCAGATTAGAAAGATCCACACTTGGTGGGATCTCTCCGACGATTTCGGCCATGGCTGAGCGTTCCCCGGAGGGTACATTATCTAAAGCCGCCAAACGCATCTGATCAAGAAAGCCTTTGTAGTTGACCCCGCCTTCCATTTGGATAGCGTCATAAAACCACTCAAAGTATTTGCGCCTTAGCTCAGGTGTCCAGCCTTCGGTGGCAAAACTAAGATGATGGGCTAAAGCGATTTCTTCCACGGGCGGCATATTCTCAAGCATCTCTTTGATGGTCGGGCCGTACTGCTCGCTACGCTCGGTAAGAGACACATCGATCATCTCGACGGGCATCTGTCCCAAGGACTTACCGGTAAGTTGAGGAACAGTGCGTGCTACCACCTCAGGAGCCTTGAGATAAACTAATAATTCGCAAAGATCTCGATTAAGACGGGCATCTTTGTTTGGGTAATGAGGCAATAATTCTTCAATGATCTGGCTACGGTAAGGCTCCTCCGGCATCCCTTTGCGCGCAAAACTCACCACCATGGTACGCACGAGTTCCAGTTGGAAATCCACTGGCCAAACTTCGAAATTATAGCGGCTAAAGGCTTGACTAAGCGCTTCCTGATATTGGTCCTTATCGCTGCCTCGTGCGAGGGCGAGAGCATAGCTTAAACGTGCCTTTGGATCACGAGCCATTGCTAATTGACCCTCCAATGCGCCTCTTTGTTCCGACCTTTCTGCTGCTAATCGAGCCGTGTAGCGAACAAATCTATCCGCACTTCTAAAGGCCTCATCATATGCTAAAGCACCATCTCCTTTAAGGCTGAGATCATTTTGACTGAGCCTTTCTTCCCATTCGAGTCTTAATTGCCTTAGTGTCTTTTGCTCCTCGGTAAAATTAGTCGGATCTGGCGCATCGGTACTCTCAGTGCCTTGATAATAAACGCGATAAAAATCTGACTGTAATCTCCGGCCTCCTGTCAAAAAATACATGGCTCCATCTGCCCCTACAATCCCATCGGTAAGGGGTAGGGGAGTCCCAGACATGAATTCTTCTTTGGTGCCCTTCCAGCTACTACCTTCGGGGCTGAGTTCTATGAAGTAGGCCGTACCAAAACTCCAGTCAAATAAGAACATTCCTTCTTGGTAGCGAGTGGGAAACTTCAGGCCTTGTCCACCTACGACACCCGTAGGAGAACCCTGACCAATATTGACCACTGGAGGCAAATTGTCGGGATAATAACTTGACCATTTGCCTGAGCCAGTGCGCCAGCCAAACTCGCTGCCGCGAGTGGCATGACATAATCTAATGGGACGGTACCAAGGCATCCCCATATCCCATTCCATGTCGGCATCAAAAACGAAGAGGTCTCCATCAGGATTGAAGGCCATGTCGTAGGGATTGCGATAGCCAGCACTGATTAAGGTCCATTCTTGGCCTTCAGGATCTAATTCGACTACCCAACCGCCCGGAGCGCCACGATCGTAAGCATGCCCACGAGGGTCTTTGTAAATAGGAAAGAGACGATCATCCTCCCAGTATTGTGGGAGAAGGTATTGATCCATTTCGGGCAGGTCGGTATGATTGCCTGCAATCAAAAAAAGCGACTCGCCATCAGGGGAGAGCAGAATAGTGTGGGGACCGTGTTCGCCTGAGCCTTCAAATTCTCGTATGGTCTCAATTTTGTCAAATTGATCGTCCCCATTGGTATCAAAAAGACGATAGAGCCCGCTGTTTCTCGCTTCGATTCCTTCACGTGAATTGACCACTACATACAGGCTATTGAAGGCATATAGCATACCCTGTGCATGGCCGATCTCGATGTTTAACTTTTCCACTTTGGCTGAGCTGCCTACGCCAATTTCATCTGGGATAATACGGTACAAATGTCCGTACTGATCCGAGGCGATGATCCGTCCCTTGTCATCTAGGGCCATCGAGACCCAAGAACCCTGCTCATGAGCTGTAGGGCTGTAAAGATGCTCGATCACAAAGCCTTCTGGTAAGCTTATTTCAGGTGGTGGGACAGCCTTGCTGCACGACAAAATCCAAAGGGAGATACCTAGTAAGAAGAGTAGGTAGCGGTTCATAGTAGTAGAAAGTAGATTAGTGATATCTATAAAAAACTAAATATCGTTGAGATTCACATTTTTAGGCCAATATTTCCTTGATAACGTTCCCATGAACGTCAGTCAGACGAAATTCCCGACCCTGAAAGCCATAAGTCAATCTTTCGTGATCCAAACCGAGGCAATGCAAGATGGTCGCTTGCAGGTCATGAATATGGGTTCTACCTGCAATACCATTGAAACCAATTTCATCAGTTTCACCGTGGCTATGCCCTGCTTTAATGCCCCCGCCTGCGAGCCAAACCGTAAAGGCATCACTATGATGATCTCGTCCCGCAAAGTTTGCCCCTGAGCGCGCCTCCATCATGGGAGTACGCCCAAATTCTCCAGCCCAGACGACGAGGGTTTCATCGAGGAGTCCTCTTTGTTTGAGATCTTTGAGGAGGGCCGCTATCGGACGATCGATTTTTTGACTAGCACTGGCCAAGCCATCGCTTACTCCATTGCCTTTACCGACGCCGTGATGGTCCCAGTTTCGGTCAAAAAGTTGAATAAAACGGACTCCTTTTTCGACCAATTTTCGGGCAAGGAGGCAGTTGTTGGCAAAAGATTTTTTGCCCGGCTCGGTACCGTACATCTCATGTATATAAGCGGGCTCATCGGCGATGTCCATACTTTGGGGGACTGAGCTTTGCATGCGGAAGGCAAGCTCATATTGAGAGATACGAGCCAAAATTTCAGGATCACCTACCTCTTCGTATTCGGCCTGATTGATCTTGTTGATCATCTCAATGGACTGCTTACGGAGTTCATCACTCACGCCTGCAGGATTGCCAAGATTGAGGACAGGATCGCCTTTGCTGTGGATCTGCACCCCTTGGTGAACCGTCGGTAAAAAGCCACTTCCCCAAATACTTTTACCGGCGCTGGGATCGAGATAGCCAGAGAGTAAGACCACAAAAGCAGGCAAATCTGCGTTTTCAGTGCCTAAACCATAAGCCACCCAAGCCCCCATACTAGGGCGTCCCAATCGCGGACTACCAGTATGTACCATAAATTGGGCCGGTGCATGATTAAATTCATCGGTGTACATCGCCTTGAGAAAGCTTACCTGATCTACTTGCTTGGCAAAGTGAGGGAGGTGTTCTGATACCCAAGTACTTGAACGGCCGTACCTTTGAAACTTTGCCTGCGGCCCCAGTAGCTTAGGTTGACCTTTGATAAAGGCAAAGCGCTTACCTTCCATGAGAGAGGCAGGCACTGGCTGTCCATCTAGCTCTGCTAATTTGGGTTTGTAGTCAAAGAGCTCTAACTGAGAAGGCGCCCCAGCCATGTGGAGAAAGATGACGTTCTTGGCTTTGGGAGCAAAGTGAGGCGCAATCGGACTTTGGCTCCGCGGCATCGCAGCGTTCAGTTTGTTTGGGGCAAGGCCGAGGGCGCCGAGGGCAATCGCCCCTAAGCCCGTCATCGATTTACGCAAAAACTCACGTCTGCTATTGAGACGGGCGTATTCAAAATATGCTTGCTCAAAGTGATTCATATCAAGGTTTGCTGATCCATTCGTCTAGGTTCAAAAGGGCGTTCATCGTTAAGCTCATGGCAGCATGTCTAGGACTGAGACGAAAGCCTTCGTCTGGCAACATGGCCAATAAATTAGGGTCTTGCTTATAGCTTTGTTCGGTCTGTTGATAGAGTTGGTAGAGTGCTTCTAATTTATTCTCCTGCGGAGAACGATAAAACAATCGCTCGTAGGCCTGTGAGATTGCTGCTTTGGGGTCTTCTACGTCCCTAAATCGTCCCGCTAGATGTTGAGCTGCTCTAAACATAATAGAGTCATTGAGCATACTCAGGGCTTGTAGTGGCGTGTTGGTATTGATGCGTCGACTGCTACAGATATTGCGTTGCGGGCTATCAAAGGTGATTTGAAAGGGAACCGGATAGGTACGCTTCCAAAAAGTGTAAACGGATCGTCGATAAGGATCAAAATCGATCAGATTGCCCTGACGGTAGGGATCATTGGCCACAGGTGCTTCTACTCGGACGGGCGGACCGTACATTTTATTATCAAGCAAAGCAGCAAGGGCGAGGCTTTGGTCGCGGATTTGTTCGGCGCTTAGCCTGACACGTTTGCTGCGGGAAAGCAAGCGATTGTAAGGATCGACTGCTTCGCGCAGACTATCACTTTGGCTACCCTGCCGATAGGTTTGGGAGCGCACAATTTCTTTTAGGAGCCTTTTGACTGACCAGCCAAATGTAGTTTGAAAATCCACCGCCAAATAATCAATCAAGGCTTGGTGACTGGGGAGGGCGCCTTGGGTACCAAAATCTTCAGGCGTCGCAACCAAGCCCTGACCAAATATCTGCTGCCAAAAGCGATTGACGATTACCCGAGCGGTCAAGGGGTTTTCAGGAGAGGTCATCCACTTTGCGAGAGATAGGCGATCGTTCGGTGCAGCTGCAAAAATATCAGCGAGCTTAGGGCTTACTACCTCCATCGGGTCTAACCAATTACCTCGATTGAAAAGATGAGTCTCTCTCCTTGCCTCGCCTGCTAATTCTTGGAGGATCAGACTGGGTTGAGCTGGGACACTGGCTAAGGCTTCAATAGAATCTTTGAGCACTGGACTAGCTTGGCTGTAAGTAGATTGAGCGGGGACCAATTGCCACCAATCGAGGCGCAACAATTCATTGCTGAAGTCCTGCGCCATGCGGAAATGAAAATAAAGATCATGCGTTCCGCGAAGCGGCTCAAAACGCAAAGATCGAGTGGCTGACTCTTGCCAACCATTAGTATTACCTAGACGTAGCGTTCCGAGCAGCGCTCCATATAAATCATCTAGATAAATGTCTAGATATCCTCCTGAATGCGGCGTAGTATAATGGACGTCAATTTGATGGATTCCCTCTAGCTCGATGCCGCGATACATTACCCAGGAAGAATCTTGGATCTGGGAAACGGACTCTTGCTGAGGAGCATTGAGTTCGATGAGCTCACTATGGTCTTGATATTCTTCGCCTTCAATCCGTCGATAACCCAATTGCCAAAGCAAGGATTGAGCCTGCGGATGGAAAAAAGTATCAGGCAGATTGATGTTTGCTTTGGATTGGGAAAGCACCCAATCAATCTTTCGTTGGACAACGGCCAGACTGCTATCAGGGTACTGGTAATGCTTGGGCTGTTCGTTGTAAAGGTCGGTATCGGCGGTATTGTCAAAGTAGGCCATGAAGCTATAAAAATCCTCCATGCGGATAGGGTCATAGGGATGGCTATGGCATTGGACACAAGCCATGGTGGTGCCCATCCAAACTTCCCAACTAGTACCCACTCTTTCAATTTGCGCCGCTACGCGGAACTCTTCGTCGTCCGTACCGCCCTCATCATTGGCCATGCTGTTGCGGAGAAAGCCGGTGGCCAGTAATTGATCCTCGCTAGGCGAGGGGAGGAGGTCTCCAGCTAGCTGTTCGACGGTAAACTGGTCAAAGGGCATATCAGCGTTAAATGCGCGAATGACCCAATCTCGATAGGGCCAAATCTGGCGGTTGAGGTCTTTTTCATAACCTTTGGAGTCTGCGTAACGGGCGAGATCCAACCACATACTGGCCCAGTGTTCTCCGAAGCTAGGAGAAGCCATGAGACTATCAATTAATCGCTCATAAGCTTGGGGACTATTGTCAGCTAAGTAAGCCTTGGCAATCGAAGGTTTGGGAGGGAGGCCAGTAAGGTCTAGACTGACCCGCCGCAGGAGCTGTGCTTTGGCCGCGGGAGGATTGAAAGCTAAGTTTTGAGCTAAGAGTTGCGCTTTGACAAAAGCGTCGATAGGTGATAAGCTATCAAAAGGCAGTCTGGTCTTTTGGGGGACTTGGTAGGCCCAATGCGTTTCCCACTTAGCCCCTTGTTCTATCCAAGCTCTGAGAGTTTCGATTTCGTCTGCTTTGAGTGAAGGGGCATCATAAGGCATCCTCATCTCAGGATCAGAATGGCTCAAGCGCGTAAACAACTCACTGGCCTCGGCGTCTCCAGGGACAATCGCTGGTAAGCCGGATTCGGTAGGAAGGTAAGCATCTTCTTCAAAGAGCAGACTAAAACCACCATTTTGTTTGACCCCTCCATGGCAGCTCAGACAATGCTGATTGAGTATGGGTCTTACGTCGCGATTGAAGGAGATCTGATCGTTCGGCGAATCAGCCGAAAGCATAAAAATCAGGCCCCCAAACAGGAGAAAACCTAGCCCGAAGAGACGAATATGTTTCTTTATTGCCACCAAGAATAAATATACACAATTTGCCCGTCCACTAAGTCGCTATGCAAACGGAAAATATTAAAATTATTGCATTTGATGCAGATGACACCCTATGGGTCAATGAACCTAATTTTCGCGAAGCCGAACACGCTTTTGAAGCTTTGCTGCTTCGACATGTCGATCCACAAGTTATAGCAGATCAACTATATGAAACAGAGAAACGCAATTTGAAGACCTTTGGTTATGGTGCCAAGGGATTTATTGTGTCTATGATCGAGACAGCTTTGCAACTGACAGGGTATGAACTGCGTGGCCGAGAGGTGCAAGAGATTATCGATCTGGGACGCAAATTGCTCGCCAAGCCCATTGAACTCTTAGCGGATGTGGAGCATGTGCTAGATTCGCTTGATGAGGACTACGAATTGATGCTACTTACCAAAGGGGATTTGTTTGAGCAGGAGACCAAATATGCCCGTAGCGGCTTAGAAAAGTACTTTAGCTATGTCGAGATTGTGAGTGAAAAAGATCCTGCTACCTATCAAAATCTATTAAATCGTTATGGGTTAAAGGCCCACGAAATCGTCATGATCGGCAACTCCTTGCGCTCTGATATACTGCCAATGCTCGAGATAGGGGTGAAGGCGATTCATATCCCTTATCATACAACTTGGGTTCATGAACAGGTCGCAAGCAGCGAAATCAATTCCCAAACTTATCTTGAACTAAAAGCAATCAAGGAGGTCTTGACTATCTTCCCTACTCCCAATAGACTCAGCTAAAATGACCGATCAAGAAAGAAATTTTCCAATAATTGGAAGGATTTTCTTAAATTTTACGTTGGAACATTGAAGGCCAATTTATGCTACTGACACTGCGCGCATTTTGGGATTGGGTTTCTGGAATCGGATTAGATAAAGATTTGCCAGAGGCCGAACGCCCCAAAGTTCGCTTGCTCAATCAAATCCTCGCGGGAACTTTCCCGATTCATATTTTAATCACTATCCAGGATTTTATCCAGAGGGATGGGCCTGGTGTTTTGATTACCTTGATCCCCTTTGCGATTACCCTGATTACTTTTTTTCTGCAATCAAGAGGCTGGTACATCCTCGCTAGGGTTTTTATTATCCTCTTTATGACCATGGCCATGCTAGGCCTGAGCTTTCTCTATGGGCGGGAGTTAGGGGCGGAGTTTACCTTCTTGACGATGTCCTTGGGGGTTATCGTTTTGTTTGAGCACCAAAACGGCTGGCAAATTGCGATGTTTGTGTTGCTATTTCTCGCCTATGAACTCCTCCAGTGGAGTTATTCATTTCATGAACCCTTCTTGATCGAACAACTCAATGCCTCAACCAATCATTTGGTTTTTACGGCTGCCTTATTAGGATGTATTCTTATCGGTCGAATATTTTTGGAAAGTCGTCGCAAAATTGAGCGGCAGAAAATAGCTGCCTTGCGAGATCTAAAGCAAAAAAATAAAGAACTCAAACAGGCCAATTCCGATCTAGAGCGCTTTGCCTTTGTGGCATCTCACGATCTCAAAACCCCCTTACGTAACATCAACAACTTTTTGGGTCTGATCGAGCGCCGATTGCCCCATCCTGTCCCCAAAGAGTTGCAGGAATATCTACAAATTGCCTCCAACAATGCACGGCATATGTACTATCTGATTGAGGATATTTTGCAATATTCTCGCTTGGATAAGGAGCCAGAAGTCTTTGTTACGGACCTCAATATGATCGTACGCCGCGCTAAGATGCAGCTATTTGACTTTATTGAAGAGTCAGGGGCAGAGATAGTGGTTGGGGAGCTTCCCCCTATATTAGGCAATGAAGGGCAGTTGGAACTCTTGTTTCAAAACCTGATCGAAAATGGCATTAAATACAATGAAGCAGAGGTGCCTAGGGTTGAGATCACCGCAGAGCTAAGCGGTAACCGCAATATTATACGGATTGTTGACAATGGGATCGGCATTAAAGACGTCTATCAGAGCAAAATCTTTGATATGTTTTATCGCCTCCACACGCAAGATCGCTATGAAGGTACGGGAATTGGCCTCGCCATTTGCAAAAAGATCGCCGAAAAAAACCGTGGCAATATTCGCTTAGAGTCTCAATTTGGGTCTGGCTCTGCTTTTGTGTTGGATTTTCCGCTCGCGGAACGCTTAGTCAATTTGCAGCCTGCTTGATTTCTCCGCAAATTTGTACATGAAATATCAATGGATCATGTTTGATGCGGATGGCACCCTATTTGATTTTGATCAAGCCGCCGCTTACGCCCTCAAGACTACCTTCCTCCAATACGAACTGCCTTACGAATCCCAATACATCGAGCGCTACTTAGCGATCAATCGCTCAGTCTGGGCTTTGTTTGAAAAAGGTGAAATCTCGGCCGCAGAGCTCAAGTCCTTACGCTTTGCTCGTTTTCTCGAAAGCCTCGGCCGTAAAGCAGATCCCATCCAAATGAACGAAGATTATCTTGGCCACTTGGCAGATGGTTCTATGCTGCTTGAGGGAGCAAAAGAATTGGTGGAAAGGCTGCATGGCAAGGTCCAGATGATGCTAATCACCAATGGCTTCAAAAAAGTGCAGCGCCCTCGCCTTCAACGCTCGGGTATAGAGCAATACTTTAAATCCGTAGTAGTTTCTGATGAGGTAGGATCTGCCAAACCCGATCCTGAGATTTTTGAACATTCTTTCGCTACTATGGGGGATCCCAACAAAGAAGATGTACTCATCATTGGGGATTCTCTCAGCTCTGATATCAAAGGCGGTAATAATTTTGGTATCGACACTTGTTGGTACAATCCTCAGCAAAAGGCCAGGCCTGAGCAAATGCCCATCACACACATAATCAAAAGCCTTGCAGAGCTACCTGCTTTATTGACTTAGGGTTTTTTTACCTCCTGATCGGAGGCGCAGAGCGCTTATTAAGTCTTTAGCTTCTTCTTGCGGGCTGCGGGAAAGAGAATATTGTTGAGTATCAGCCGATAGCCGGGGGAGCTCGGGTGCAATGTCAAATCAGTGGGATCTTCTCCTACCGTATGACGATAGTCCTCTGGATCATGCCCCCCATAAAAGGTCCACATGCCTTTTTCGTAATTACCGTGGATGTAACGGGCTTCCCCATAAGCCTTCAATTCTCCCATGACAGTTACCTCAGGCTTGAGCAAGCTCTTATGAAAGGAAGTCGTCTGGCCCATAAATCCTTTGACGGTGCGAGTATGATTTTGGGTCAACATCGTAGGGACGGGATCATATTTGGCCGAAAAATCAAAAAGGGTGAAGTAGTCTAAATTTTGTGGTACGCGTCGTCCGATATAAGTATCGATATCCGAAAATTCATATTGAAAAGGAGACGTAACCAGTTGAAAATCTTTGAAGGCAAGCGTTTTGGTGAAGTTAAGCTTTTCCTGTGCCTGAGCGTCCGCAGGGTCTCCGTCAAACATAGGCCCACAAATATCTACGTTTTCTGCTGCTAGGGCGATGTCATAAGAGTCAGTAGCAGAGCACATGGCAAAAAGAAAACCGCCCTCGGCCAAGAAGCGTTTGAGCTCCAAGGCAACCGCCCTTTTGGATTCACTTACTTTGGTATAACCATGAATGCGGGCCAAGTCCTTTTGAAAGCGAACTTCGTCTTGGTACCATTGTTGGTTTCGCTGCGATCCATAAAACTTGCCAAATTGACCCGTAAAGTCTTCATGATGAAGATGCAGCCAGTCGTACTCACTCAGTTTGCCTGTTAGCACCTCAGAATCATAAATCTTATCATAAGGGATCTCTGCGTAAGTCAAAGCCAATGTTACGGCATCATCCCAAGGCTGGGTCGTACTTGGGGTATAGACCGCGATTTTGGGCGCTTTTTCAAGTTTAACCGCATCCATATTGACACTTTCTGAAGTGACATGGGCGATGATTTCGGTAGAGCGAGCATCAGAGATACGTTCAAATTTTACATTGCGGACTCTTAGCTCTGCGGCAAAGGGATCGGTATAGCGAAACATAAAGCTACCCCCACGATAATTGAGAAGCCAATCTACGTCCACTTGTGTTGTCAATACCCAAAAGGCAATCCCATAAGCTTTGAGGTGCTCAGATTGGGCATAGTCCATGGGAACCAAAATATAGTCGGCTCGTGCCGAAAATCCTGTGCAAACCAACAACAGATATACAAACAGCTTTTTCATTTTTTTTCTTTTACGCTTTTTGGGGCGTTTTCCCCTTCGTGGAACGATCAGTAGCGAGAGCGTAGCTTAATCCTCTTTGGGGCGCACATTCAAGCTCAGATCAAGTTTTCTGCTTTTTCTTACGAGCGGCAGGAAACAAAATATTATTGAGTATCAAGCGATATCCGGGAGAGTTGGGGTGTAAGGCCAAGTCTGTGGGATCTTCCCCAACGTAGTGGCGATAATCTTCGGGATCATGGCCCCCATAATAAGTCCACATCCCCTTGCCAGCATTACCGTGAATATAGCGAGCTTCGTCATAAGCTTTGAGGGCTCCCATCACTAAAACGTCTGGTTTTAGGACGGAGTTACGGAAGGCAGTAGTTTGTCCCATGAAACCCTTCACTGTGCGCGTATGACTTTGGGTCAACATGGTCGGTACAGGATCCCATTTGGCCGAAAACTCAAACAAAGTGAAGTAATCCATATGCTCGGGTACTCTTCGACCTAGATTAGAATCTATGTCAGAAAATTCGTATTGGAAAGGACTGCGCACCAATTGATATTTTTCGAAAGCCAAGGTTTTAGAATAATCTAGCTTCCCTTGCGCGTTGGGATCGGCTGGATCGCCATCAAACATATGTTCGCAGATATCTACTCCTTCTGCCGAAAGCGCGATATCATAGGTATCCGTAGCAGAGCACATGGCAAATAAAAATCCTCCTTCTTCGAGATAAGAGCGGATCTCCTTAGAAACTGCCAACTTCATATCGCTCACTTTGCTGTAGCCAAACATACGAGCGGTAGATTGCTGGGACTTGACCTCCTCCTGATACCAAGCTTGGTTGCGGTAAGAGGCATAAAACTTGCCAAATTGACCCGTAAAATCTTCATGATGCAAGTGCAACCAATCGTATTCAGAGAGTTTACCTTGTAATACCTCCTCATCATACACAACATCGTAAGGGATCTCGGCATAGGTCAAAGCAAGGGTTACCGCATCGTCCCAAGGTTGTTTGTTTTTTGGGGAATATACCGCAATATTAGGCGCCTTTTCTAGCTTCACGGCATCCATATTTACGTCTTCAGCGGTGATCATTGCTAAAATTTCGCTCGATCTACCATCAGATATCTTTTCGTATTTGATACCTCTTACGCGTAGTTCTTGCTCAAATGTACTGGCGTGCCTAAACATGAAGCTACCGCCTCTATAATTGAGTAACCAATCGACTTCTACCTGATAAGTAAGCACCCAATAGGCCATACCATAGGCCTTTAGATGATCGGATTGGGCATAATCCATCGGAACCAATAGATAATCTGCACGTGCGACAGAAAGACTAAAGCTGATGCATAAAAGCAACCAAAATTTTCGCATACCTGAGTGTTCTATAATTAGCTTTGGGAAAGCAATGAGGGTTCTAAGCAAGAATCAAGATACAAAAAAGGGCAGTAATCCATATTAGAATTGAACGATAAGTCTATTCCTTTGTTAAGGATTTTATATTTTTACACTATGAATATTTTAACATTCATATGGGAAGGCTTTAAGTTGGCTTGGCAAGCGGTTAATGGCAAGCGGACTCGCACCTTTCTTACCACCTTAGGAGTAGCTACGGGTATTTTTACGATTTCTGGCATCTTGACCTTGGTCAACTCGATGCAAGACTCGCTTACCGAAAACCTCTCAGCCTTAGGCAATACCACCATCATGGTTCATCATTGGCCATGGAAAGATGTAGGGGACGATTGGTACAAATACTTCAATCGACCTAAGGTGAGCTATCGCGACTATGACCGGCTTCAGAGGGACCTCAACAATGTGGATGGGGTGGCTTATATCGTCACCGCTAGTCGGCAAAATGCTCGGCGTAAGGGTCGTGAAATGAGCAACATTAGCGTAGTCGGAGTTACTTCTGAGCTACCCGTCATCAGCGACTTGGCGTTCTCCGAAGGAAGATTTTTCTCAGAAATGGAGCAACATCTCGGCTCTTCTGTCTGCGTGATTGGGCACAACCTCGCCGAAAATTTGTTTCCCGGTCAAAATCCGGTCGGCAAACAAGTTAGGGTAGGCTCAAAACAGATGACAGTCGTCGGTCGCATTGAAAAGCAAGGCGCTACTATGTTTGGCGATAGCGATGATGATAAAGCTTTTGTGCCCTACAAGACTTTGGCTCGCATGGTCAATATGAACCAAAGAGGAGTCGATAAGGTAATTGCTATCCGAGCTAGTAGTCATGAACTGATCGATGAGGTCGAAGCCGAAACCATTGGGATCGTCAGAGCAGCCAGAGGCTTGAAACCCAAAGCTGAAGACAACTTTGCCATCAATAAGCAGGAATCCCTGATGAAACAGGTAGACCAAATATTTGGGATCCTCGAAAGCGGCGGTATGGTCATAAGTTTGTTTTCGGTACTTATTGCTGCATTTAGTATCGGGATGATCATGTATATTTCGGTCAAAGAACGAACGAAAGAAATCGGTATTCAAAAAGCATTAGGTTCAACCAAAAGTTTTATCCTCTTTCAATTTCTGACAGAGGCTCTCCTCATTTGTCTTGGGGGAGGTTTGGTTGGTTTGTTTGGAGTATTTCTGCTGGGAGAACTGATTACGTATTTATTGACACAAAATGATATAGCACTGACGATTGGCCTTGACACAGCCAACATACTGATGGGATTAGGACTCTCCCTTATTATTGGTCTTTTAGCGGGAATTATTCCTGCCGGTATTGCCGCTTCTGTGGATCCTGTAATCGCGATCCGAGAAGGCTAATTTCATCTAAACTCTAACTCAAAACATATCCATGCGGGTAATTGATCACCTTTTATCTACCAAAAACCCAACTGTTTCCGTCGAAATCATTCCGCCACGACGAGGTCGCAACATCCAAAAAATCTATGATGCGATCGAGTCCATCATGCCGCTAAAGCCGCCTTTTATTGACGTTACTAGTCATGCGGCTGAAGCCATTTGGGAAGAGCAAAGAGATGGTACCTTCAAAAAGAAAGTCAAACGTAAGAGCCCCGGTACTTTTGGCCTCTGTGCTGCGATCAAATACAAATACAATCTAGAGCCTGTGCCGCATATCCTTTGCGGAGGCTTTACACGAGAGGAGACAGAGGATGCCCTGATCGAACTCAATTATCTCGGTATCGAGAACATCCTTGCTATTCGCGGCGATAAAACCAATCCTCGTCCGGTACCGCAAGATCGTACGACCAATAATTATGCGATTGATCTCGTCAAGCAGATCGATTGCATGAATAAGGGGCACTATATTGATGAACTGATTGACGCGGCCAAAACCAACTTTTGTATTGGCGTGGCCTGCTATCCCGAAAAGCATTTTGAGTGCCCTAATCAAAAATATGGCCTGCAAATCTTGAAAGAAAAAGAAGCGGCTGGAGCGCATTACGCAGTGTCCCAAATGTTCTACGATACCTCAAAGTTCCTAGAATATGTTCAAACCGCTCGCGATTATGGTATTACTATGCCGATCATCCCAGGGATGAAAATCATGACCTCAAAAAAGCAGCTGAGCCGTTTGCCTTCGATCTTTCATATCGATATACCCGAAGAGCTGACGGATCGGATGATGGCCGCCAAAAATCGTGAGGAAGAAATTCAAGTGGGAGTGGATTGGGCCCTCAAACAAGCCGTAGAATTGATGGAAGCGGGTATTCCCTATTTGCATTACTATATCATGCAAAACACCAAACCTTTTATCAAACTCATGGATTCTCTCAAGGCTAAAGCGTAGGAGATTTCTAAAAATATACATGGTGCAAAAACATCAGAAGCCTAAGGAGTCTCCTTAGGCTTCGACGCTTAGATTAAATCGGTCTAAGTTAACTACTATTCCACTAGAATTTCGGCACCCGTGATGCCTAATTCGCGATTCGTCGAAAGGATCAAAATGTGGTCCCCAGCCTTGCATTTACGGAGTACTTCGCTGATTTCAAGGCGACGATAAGTTTTGTCTCCAAACATGACTAGCGTCCCCGTCTTTTGGTCGCGGATCGCTACGCGGAACGCTTGGGCCGAGCCGCTTACCCGCCAGTTACCATCAGGCGCAGTCACTACCCTCAGTTGCAAACTTCCTTTGTCGCTGAGCGACACCTTAGAAATTCCTTTGGGGCTATATTCGGTGATGACCATATTATCATTCAAATAAACGGCCGCACAATTGCTAAAGTCAGATTGAGCCAAAATGAGGTTGACAAAAAGGACAGCGTAAAAAAACATTACTACTTTTTTCATAATTAGATTTCTTTAGTTCAACGACTGCAAATAAGCGTTCCGCGCAGCGGTAAAGGTTTGGCTTGGGTAAAAGAGTGTAAAGGAAATGTAAAAATATCGGCCTCAAAGCACTTATAATGTACCTTGCCAACATGCAAGCCCATCACACCAAACGCCTTAGTTCTATTGCCCTTACAGCGATCCTGGGGCTCATGCTGCTGCAAAGCTACTGGTTTTGGCGAGCTTTTGATCGTGAACGCAACATCCAAGCCGAGCAAACACAACTAGCTCTACGCTTAGCGGCTAATGAAATATTATACCATCTAGGAGATAGTACCTCTGCTATTGCTCCAATTGAACAAGACGGTAATCAGTTTTTGCTGCGTATCGACCATCCTCTCTTATTTGATATGGTCGAACAAGAGGTAAATGATGCATTGGCCATGTATCATCAAAAGATGCCTTATCAACTCATGGTCATGGACTGTGAACAGCAAAAGATCCTGATGGGATTTGATCTTGCGGTAGCCGATACTAGTCGTAAATTACCTTGTGCCGAAAGAGTGGTGGTTGAGGACTGTTATTACCTTAGTACACGATTTCCAACTTGGGGGCAACATTTGCTCGGGGAGATCTGGATTTGGTGGGCTACGGCGCTGATTTTCTTGCTCATGATCGCCTACTTTGTGTACAATCTGCTGTTGCTGCAAAGAGAAAAGCGCTTAGCCGAAATGCGACAAGACTTTGTCAACAACCTGACTCATGAATTTCGGACCCCTATCACTAATATTGGCTTGGCGCAAGAAGCGCTGGAAAAAATGCAGGCGGAGGATTTTGAGAACGGTCGAGCTCAGACCTATTTGCGCATCATAGAGCAAGAAAACAAGCGACTCAAAGAGCAAACCGAACGTATCCTACAGGCGGCCAAAGCGGAAGGAAGTAGTTTGGCATTGAGTAAACGCTCTGTCGATCTCCATAAGCTTCTCAATGATTTGAGTGTGCAATTCTCCCTCAGAGTACAGGAAAGAGGAGGGGAGATGCATTTTATAACTGATACTGCTGCGCAGAACGCTTGGGTCGATCCTTTTCACCTGCGCAATGCCTTGAGCAATTTGATCGATAATGCGATTAAGTACTCCCCAGAGCGCCTGCAAATCGAATTGAGCATTGAAACAGATCATGAACAAGCGATCATTAGCATTCGCGATCAGGGACTGGGCATTGCTGCGCGAGAAATCCCTCATCTTTTTGACCCCTTCTTTCGAGTCAGTACCGGCAATCGACACGATGTCAAAGGCTTTGGTTTGGGACTGAGTTATGTACGGCAGGTAGTAGAAGCCCATGAGGGCCAAGTCATCGTGGATAGTAAAGTAGGGGCTGGCAGTACTTTTAAAATCATATTACCGCTTGGAGTCTAATACCACATACCGATTGTTACTGGTTGAAGATGATCAAACCATGGCCTATTTGGTGAGAGATGCCTTACAGCGAGAAGGTTATCAAGTAGATTGGGCCGAGGATGGAGCGGTAGCCTTTAGCCGTTTTATGAATCATGACTATCATCTCTGTATCCTTGATGTGATGCTGCCTAAGCAAGATGGTTTTGCCCTTGCCGCCCAAATTCGTCAACTCAATACAGAGGTGCCTCTGATCTTTCTCACGGCAAGACACCTGCAAGAAGATCGACTCAAAGGCTTACGCCTAGGAGCTGATGATTATATCGCTAAGCCCTTCAGCATGGAGGAGTTGCAGTTGCGCATAGAGGGCCTGCTGCGCAGAACGTTTGGACAAGGCCTAGGCCAAAACAAAAATGGAATACTGCAGGTAGGGGATTTTATCCTTGATGTCCCTAACCAAAGACTCAAGCGTTCTGCGGAGCAGTTGGACCTTACCTACCGAGAAACTCGCTTGCTGAGCCTCTTTTTTGGCCATCCCAACCAGTTACTCGAGCGCAATTGGCTCGAACAAATCGTCTGGCATGATGAAGGATTGGTCGTAGGACGTAGTTTGGATGTTTTTGTGTCCCGCCTTCGCAAGATCCTCAGCGCTGATCCCAAACTCAAACTAGTCAATGTGCGGGCCAAAGGCTACCGCTTAGAACTGAAAAATGGAGAATGATGTATGTCGCGGCCCCAATCTATCCCTTTGACATTGGGCGGTCGATATTTAGCCTTCTAAATTCTCTAGCCTTCTGGGCAATTATCTTTTTGGCCCTCTAACCAAAGCTGCCACCATTGTGAGAAGACGAAGCCTAGGTAGCGACCCATGGGTGATTTCTCATGGAAGAAGTCAAAGTGTCGGCTAGGCTTTTTATTCTTCTGATCGTCAAAGCAAACTTGAATAGTACTGCCTTGAATGCCCTGACCAAGAGAAAAAGCCGTAAGGGCCAAACTAGTCGTCTTAACCGTAATTCGCTCTGTGATCATGCGATTAGACCGCACATAGGATGATCTGTGAAAACGATAGGCTAAGTCAAACTCATTGATGACAAAGACATAATCTATGTCTTGCAAGGCTTCTGGTATCTCCTTTTTGACTCGATTGTTTGCGACATCATAAATCTCCCGAAAAGCAAAGCCTCTTGGCGGATCGGCATTGAGAAAGTGGACGGTGTCGGCTTGGCCTAAATCCTGCAGCTGCTCGCTCAACATCCATCCTAGGCGGATCATCAGCTCTGGCTTAAGACGACCTACATAAGATCGGTCTTCTCCGATCGTGAGAAACTGCGTAATCTGCATATCCAAAGCTTCATCATAGTTGAAGCCTTTACTACTGACGTAAACGCCTATACTTTTGCCTCGCAAAGAGGGAGGGAGACTTTCCGACTTGGCTCTTGCGCCAATCCAGTCAAAAAGCAATACAATTATTAAAAGCCAAGCGGAGATTTGGTTCATTAAACCCAATTTATAAATTTTCTCCCTATTATTAGAAAGACTACGTTTACTACGATTACGCTACTATGTCTGTATTAATTGTTTTTTTGGGGGTGGGTGTGCTCCTTTTATTAGTGGCCGTCCTCCGGCTCAACACCTTTATTTCCTTTTTGATTGTGGCTTATGGCGTGGCGCTAGGCTTGGGGATGGACCCTGTGCCTGCGGCCAAATCCGTGCAAACGGGCATCGGTAATATCCTTGGTTCTTTGGTGCCGATTTTGGGCCTTGGCGCTATGCTAGGCAAACTAGTAGCCGAAAGTGGGGGTGCGCAAAGGATAACCCAGACCTTGATTAAATGGTTTGGAGAACGCTATATCCAAATTGCTTTGGTATTGACGGGTTTTGTGGTTGGTATCCCGATGTTCTACTCCGTGGGCTTCGTGATTTTGGTGCCTTTGGTCTTTACGGTTGCAGCCTCAACCCGTATGCCCTTGCTCTATGTCGGTATGCCGATGTTGGCTTCTTTATCGGTGGCCCATGGTTATTTGCCGCCTCACCCCGCACCAACCGCAATCGCCGAATCCTTTGGCGCCGATATTGGGTTGACACTCATTTACGGGATCGTCATTGCCATTCCTGCTATTTTGGTGGGGGGTATCTTCTTTTCTCGCTTTCTCAAAGGCTTTAACCCTCAGCCGCCTGAAGAATTATACCGCAAAGAGGTTATGCCGGAAGAACAGCTACCTCCTTTTGGTTTGAGTATGTTTTTGGCGCTATTACCCGCTTTTTTGATTGCTTTCAAAGCCTTAGGAGGCTTGTTCTTACCTGCCGTAGGAGAGGGAGGATCGTTCTCCGACGGAGTACACTATGTACTGGGGATGCTCGGCGAGCCTATTATTGCCCTCTTACTATCTGTAGTACTTGCTATCTGGCTATTGGGCCTCCGCAACGGGCGTACGATGGATGGGGTTATGAATGAATTGGTGGAATCGGTTAAAGCCATCACCATGATTTTGTTGATTATCGCCGGAGCGGGAGCCTTGAAACAAGTGCTTTCGGATAGTGGGGTGAGTAACGAAATCGCAGCTTATTTATCCGATGTCAATATTTCGCCCATCATACTAGCTTGGGGGATTGCGGCGGTGATTCGTATTTGTGTGGGTTCTGCGACGGTGGCTGGCTTAACGACGGTTGGCATTATTCAAGGCATGATTGCTTCAAGTGGTATCGCCCCCGAGCTTTTGGTGCTAGCGATAGGTGCTGGTTCACTCATGTTTTCGCATGTAAATGACAGCGGATTTTGGATGTTCAAGGAATATTTTAACCTTAGCCTCAAAGATACCTTCAAAACCTGGTCGGTGATGGAAACATTGGTTTCGATTATGGGTTTGATCGGTACTCTGGTTTTGAGTTGGATTCTTTAACACCCTGTAATTCCTATGTCAGCTACTTCTCGCATTCAAGAGTTGGGCCTTAGCCTACCTCCTTCCCCCCCTCCTGGTGGTATTTATAAACCTGTATTGGTACATGATCATTTGTTGTACGTTTCTGGCACTGTGCCCGTGCAGTCAGATGGTAGTTTTATTACGGGCAGAGTAGGTGTCGATTTGAGTGTAGAAGAAGGCTTTGCAGCCGCTCGTCAAGTAGGGCTTACCATGCTATCGGTCATTCAAACTCACTTTGGGGATCTCGATGCTATCAAACGCTTAGTCAAGACCTATGGTATGGTCAATTCTGCCATGGACTTTTACGATCACCCCAAGGTGATCAATGGCTTTAGCCAATTGATGCAAGAAGTCTTTGGGGAGGATCAGGGTACAGGTGTACGTTCCGCAATTGGGATGATGCTTCCGGTCAATTGTGCGGTAGAGATTGAAGCGATCTTTGCACTCAAAAAATCGGAAGACTATGCCTATTGATATAAACGACTACAAAGTAGAAAATATAGCATTGATTGATTCCCCCGCTCTTTTGGTTTACAGAGAGCGGGTTGAGCAAAATATCAGGCGCATGTTGGAGATGGCCGGCTCTGCCGAACGCTTAATTCCCCACGTCAAGACTCACAAAATGGCAGCTGTGATCCAGTTATACCTAGAGGCTGGCATCAAGAAGTTTAAGTGTGCTACCATTGCAGAAGCGGAAATGACTGCTAGCAGTGGGGCTGAAGAAGTAGTACTAGCCTACCAGCCTGTAGGACCTAAACTCAATCGTTGGATCAGTTTGATCCAACGTTTTCCTTGGGTACGTTTTTCTGCTTTGGTCGATGATGCTGGTATTATCAAACAGTTTGGGCAAATGGCCGAAAAACAAGCGCAAAACCTTTGGTTGCTGCTTGATATCAATGGTGGTATGGGACGTACTGGGGTATCCCCAAGCCCTCAAGCGAAGGCACTTTACCGCCAAATCCATGAGCACCCTCTATTGACGGCCTCTGGTCTGCATGCTTATGATGGACACGTTCGCAAAGCGGACCTCCAAAACCGAAAGGCCCAAAGCGATGCTGACTTTTCCTTGGTACAGCAATTTCGTGCCGAGCTAAAAGCGGATGGGATGCCAGTAAAAAGACTCATAACCGCCGGCAGCCCGAGCTTCCCTACTCATCTAGACCAGACCGATATTGAATTAAGTCCCGGTACAACTATCTTTTGGGATGCCGGCTATGGTAGCACCTTCGAGGATATGCCTTTTGAACCGGCGGCTCTGGTACTGAGTCGGGTAATAAGTAAGCCTGCTCCTGATCGCCTTTGTCTCGATTTAGGGCACAAATCTATCGCTTCCGAAAATCCACCCGAAAAAAGAGTGGTGTTCCCAGAAATTGAGGTCGAAAAAATTCTTACCCATAGCGAGGAGCATTTGGTAATCCAAACGCCACAGGCCGCTAACTATCAGGTGGGAGATGTGCTCTATGGCTTGCCTTGGCATATTTGCCCAACGGTAGCCTTGCATCAGGAGGGGATCGTCATCGAAGAGGGCAAAGCGGTCGGACACTGGCCAGTAACCGCAAGAGACAGACGCATACAAATCTAAAAGACATGATCATTGATGCTCATCTGGACCTTTCCATGAATGCCTTGGAATGGAACCGCGACCTACGCCAAAGTGTGGCGGACATTCGTGCACGCGAAGCAGGCAAAATGGATCTGCCCGGCCGTGCTAAAGCAACAGTTTCCTTACCCGCTTTGCGAGAAGGAGGCATCGGTTTAGTGGTAGCAACTCAAATAGCTCGCTATGTCAAGCCCTCCAACCCGCTTCCTGGTTGGTTTTCGCCTGAGCAGGCTTGGGCCCAGACGCAAGGCCAACTTGCTTGGTATCGAGCAATGGAAAGAGCAGGGGAAATGGTACAAATTCGAAATCTGGAGCAGCTAGAAGCCCATCTTAAGCTCTGGGATTCGCCTGCGCCGAACGCTCCTATCGGTTATATCCTCAGCTTGGAAGGAGCCGATTCCATGGTCAATCTGGATTATGTACAGATCGCTCACGAAGAAGGTTTGCGAGCCATCGGTCCCGCTCATTATGGCCCAGGTACCTATGCTCAAGGTACGGATGCCAGCGGTGGCATAGGCGAAAAAGGGAAGGCCTTACTCAAAGAAATGTCTCGACTCAATCTGATCCTTGATACGACGCATCTTTGTGATGAAAGTTTTTGGGAAGCGATGGAGATTTATCAAGGGCCTGTGTGGGCGAGTCATAGTAATTGCCGAGCCTTGGTGCCTCATCATCGGCAATTTGACGATGCGCAACTCAAACACCTCATTGGGCGAGGGGCTGTGATTGGAGCGGCCTTAGATGCATGGATGATGGTGTCTGGCTGGAAAAAGTTTGAGAGCCTCCCCGGCAATCCTGATGTTCGTTTGAAGCATATGGTCGATCATATTGATCATGTTTGCCAATTGGCGGGTAACTCCTTACACGCTGCCATCGGTACGGATTTAGACGGCGGCTTTGGGCGAGAACAAAGCCCTGCGGATTTAGACACGATAGCTGATTTACAAAAATTACCAGATTTACTGGCCCAGCGAGCTTATACTTCAGCCGATATTGACAATATTATGTATGGCAATTGGCTTAGATTCCTCCGTAAGGCTTGGCAGTAGCCCTTACTGCCTGCTTAGAATTTCTCCCTTTTTGTATTTTTTTGACTTAGCAAAAGCGATAGGTTAGCATTAACAAACTCCCGAACACACCGGATTACGTAGAAGCGTTCTTAAAGCGATTTAGACTGATTTCTGACAAGCAAACACAAAGACCCAAGCTCTTCAATGGAGTGTTTGGGATACAAAAGCCAGCCCCATGCGCTGCTTTTATTAAGCTTGAACATGTTAGAAGTTTAACAAGCTTTGTAATTTTTGTGTAGTCATTTTTTTTAATCCGGAAATTAGAAACCGACGTTTATGCTGAAATCACAGATTCGTAGTACAAATCAACAGCTCAGTAAGGCCGATCTACTGCGAAGAATCCAGCAATTGGAGGAGGAAAACCGTTCCATCAAGGCACAACGTGCCGAGCGGGAGCAAAAAATCGTGAGAAATGATCTGAATCTAAATTCTGTGGTTGAAAATACCGAAGATGTGATTCTTTCGATTGATCCTAACTACAAGGTATTAGTAGCCAATTCTGCAGCCTGCTCCCTAATTCGCAAACGTTGGGATGTCATAGTGAGACAAGGTGATCGACTCTCTGAGAAACTCCCTCAAGATCAATTTTTAATTTGGAAGACCCATTTTGACCTTGCCTTAGAGGGAGAGACCTTTAAAAAATTAGAATCCTTTGAACTGGAAGGACAGACCTATTTCTTTGAATTTGCATATGCCCCCATCAAAGAAGCGAGATGCGAAATTACGGGCATTACTGTATTTGCCAAGGATATCACCAAACGCCACCAGCAACAGGAAGAAATAAAGAATCGCGAGCAACTACTCGCCTCCATCAACTATTCGATCAAAGAGGGGATATTTCGGACAACCACCACCGACGGTATCATCTACATCAACAAACACTTTGTAGAGATGTTTGGGTACGATTCCGTAGAAGAAATGTTACCTATTGATCCCGGAGATTTGTATGTAGATCCTGCTAGGAGGGACTTCTTTCGCAGCTTTATGCAAGAAAATACCTACTTCGAAAACGAAGAGGCCGAATACAAACGCAAAGATGGTTCTACCTTTTGGGGCCTTGTAAGTAGTATCAAGGCTACAGACGAAAATGGGAATGTCTATTTTGACGGTGCCATTCGGGATATTTCGGAGATCAGGGAAGCGCGTCAAGCGCTACAGGACCAAAACACTGAGCTAGTCAAAGTCAATCGCGAGTTGGACAAATTGGTTTACAGTACTTCTCATGATTTGAGAGCGCCGCTAGTCTCAGTAATGGGATTGATCAACATCGCCAAGATAGAGACCGATACCGAGAGTCGTAATCGTTACTTTGATTTGATGAGCAAAAGCCTCAATAAACTTGATGATTTTATCAAAGATATCATGGGCTATTCGCGCAACTCAAGAGCCGAGATTCGTCGTGAAAAAATCGACTTCCATCAACTGATTGATGAAGCTTTCAATAGTTTACGTTATGGCGAGCGCTACAAAAATATCCAAAAGAAGGTAAGTATCTTTGGCGAAGGGGATCTATACTCTGATCCTACTCGTCTGCAGATTATTTTCAATAATTTGATCTCTAACGCTTGCCGCTACAGCGATCTCACTAAGGACGAATCCTTTGTTGAGATCAAGGTTACCCACTCGGAAGGCAGTACTGAAATCGTCGTCAAAGACAATGGGATCGGCATTGCGCCCCGCTATATGGATAAGATTTTTGATATGTTCTACCGTGCCACCAATACTAGCGATGGCTCTGGGATCGGACTATATATTGTACGTGAGGCTGTTCACAAACTAGGAGGGATAATCAATGTTGATTCTGCCCTCGGTGCTGGGACATCATTTCATATGGAGCTTTCTTCTCTGCAGATCGAAAACCAAGAAGAAGCGATCCTCGCATAAACACGACCTTTTGAATATTGTAAAACCGCAGAAAATTAATTCTGCGGTTTTTTGTATTATATACTTCCGAAAGACTAATCTACACGCTCATGCGATTCTCTACTCTGCTATTAGGGCTAATATTACTTTGCCCTTTCGCCGCCATTGACGGCCAAAACATCCCATTACCTGAACATCCAAGACCTGATTTCCAGCGACCTGATTGGCAAAATCTCAATGGCCAATGGAACTTTCAGTTTGACCCCAATGATGAGGGCCTCAGTCAAGATTGGCAAGTGCAAGGTGAAAGCTTTAAGGCTCAGATCATGGTGCCTTTTCCCTGGGGATCAGCCTTCTCACAACAAAAAGATGAGGCAGATATCGCTTGGTATCATCGAAAGATCATGGTTGAGGAGGCTTGGCAAGGAAAACGGACATTCCTGACGATCGGAGCCTCTGATTGGGAGACTAGCGTTTGGTTGGATGGTAAGCTACTTGGCAAGCATGAGGGAGGATATACTCCTTTTTCCTTTGAGTTAAGTGAGCATCTAAGCTATGGGCAGGAGCAGGACTTAGTCATTCGAGTTGATGATGCGCGGCGCGATTTTACCCTTTATGGCAAGCAAGGCTATGGCAATGCCCGTGGTATTTGGCAGACGGTCTATTTAGAGGCTAGAGGAAGCAATTATCTGGAGTCGCTACATTTTTTACCGGATATCGATAAGGCCCAAGTGCAAGTGATTGCGCGTTTGGCGGAGCCTACAAAAGCCGAGACAAAGCTCAATCTGAAGATTAGCGAGCAAGAAAGCCACGACTTAGCGTTCCCCGCAGGGGTAGACCAAATAAAAACCACCCTAGACCTAAAAGACATGCAGCTTTGGTCTCTGGAGGACCCGCATTTGTATGAGGTGGAGGCCCTTATCGGGAACGATCAATTGCGGACCTACTTTGGGATGCGTAAAATCTCTGTGGAGAAGCTGCCGGGTACCGATTTTCCCTATATCGCCCTCAATAATGAGCCCATCTACGTTCAATTGGCGCTAGATCAGTCTTATCATCCACAGGGCTTTTATACCTTTCCCTCAGATGATTTTATGCGAGAGGAGATTGTGCGATCTAAGTCCATTGGCCTCAACGGCATAAGGGTGCATATCAAAGTAGAAGTGCCTCGAAAGCTATATTGGGCGGATAAATTGGGGCTTTTGGTGATGGCTGACCTGCCCAATAGCTGGGGAGAACCTGATGCGCTGGCTCAGGCTGAATCCGAACGTACCCTGCGGGAGATGATTGATCGAGATTATAATCATCCTGCGATCTTTTCTTGGGTAGTTTTCAATGAAACTTGGGGGCTGATGTCCACTGTCATGGAAGAAGGGAAAAAGCTTCGGCGTTATTTGCCCCGCACGCAATACTGGGTAGCGTCTATGTATTATCTCGCCAAAAGCCTTGATCCAACGCGTTTGGTGGAAGATAATTCGATCTGCTGTGGAGCAGGACATACAGAGACGGACATCAATTCATGGCATGTTTACCTACCGGGTTGGGAATGGGAAAACCACCTCAGTAATATGGTGGAAAATACTTATCCCGGTAGTACCCATGACTTTGAAAAAGGCTTTGTACAAGCCGATCAGCCCAATATCAATTCAGAATGTGGCAATGTCTGGGGCTATGATGGCAGTACGGGTGATGTGGACTGGAGCTATGACTACCACAAGATGATGAATACTTTTCGCAAGTATCCCAAAATTGGCGGTTGGCTCTATACCGAACATCATGATGTGATCAACGAGTGGAACGGTTACTGGCGCTTTGACCGCAGCGAAAAAGAGACCGGTATGGGCGGGATAGTGGCAGGAATGAGCCTCAAGGATCTACATAGTCCGGTATATATATCTACAGGCATGGACATTTGCCAAACGGTGCAGGCGGGCTCTAATGTGGAGGTGCCCCTACAACTTTCCGTGATGACAGGGGCGGACTTTGGGGAGGAACTAATCGTTGAGTACGAAGTCGAAACCATCAATTATATCGGGGAAACAGAAAAAAATCTCAGTGGTAGCCGGAGAGTGCCCTATAAGCCTTGGATGCAAACAAGCCTCGATCCTATGCTATTGGTATTACCTCCTACGCCTGGCCTCGCTACGGTCAAACTATGGGTGAAGACCAGCGAGGGCAAGATCCTGCAACGAAACTTCATGCACTTGGAGATTGAAGGGGAATTTAAAAGGGAGGATGTTGCGATTATTTCGGTCGCTCCTGATGCTCATAAGGAAGCCAACTTTAGTCTTAAGCAATGGAGTGTGATGCAGGGCCTCAAAGCTAATGGGGCAGGAGAAGGCAATTTCAGATATAGTGTTGAGATTCCTGCTTCGCAGAACGCTAGACGCGTAAAGGAGGCTTATGTGCTAATGGAGCTTTCGGCTAAGGAACTCTTTGATAAGGACAAAGAAGAGGGCTTTGATAAGCAGCAAAACTATATGCTTGGTGACAAAGTCTCTCCTAGCCGCAATCCCAATGCCTATCCCATGAGCGACGAAAAGATGTTTCCTTCCAGAGTCTCTATTTGGGTCAATGGCGAAAAAGTACACACCCAACTTTTGCCAGACGATCCTGCGGATCATAGAGGGGTGCTTTCGTGGCATCATCAACTCCAAGACCGCAAGTTGCGCGAAGCGGGCTCTTATGGCTATATGGTCAAGGTGCCTTTATCGAGGAGCTTGATCAATAAAATCTTGAAAAAGGAAGGGATGTTCCACCTGCAAATCAAAACCGAAGGAGAAGGGGGAGTCGCGGTTTATGGGCGCGATTTTGGGCGTTATCCTTTTGATCCTAGTCTGGTTTTAAAGTACTAAGACCAAATTTCAACAAATCGCCTAAGGATCGAACCATATGTTTGGGCCTTAAAGTAACTGTATGTCCATATTGAATGAGTCATTTAACCGCAAGATTCAATCAATATGAGCAGCCTTTCGACTCTTCTTCTCAGCTTCCTAATGCTACTTTTTAGTGCTGATAAAGCCGATCAACTAAGCCCTAGTTTTAAAAAAGGAGACGATCCCAAACCTAGCCACGCCCAATGGCAATTAGTAGAAGCTCTTTCTGATGAATTTGAGGGAAAAAGATTGGATCTGAAAAAATGGCGTAATACTGATCCGAAAGGCTGGATTGGCCGTGCTCCCGGCCTGTTTAAGAAGAATACTGTCTCGGTGGATAAAGGCAATATGCGTATCACCAATTATAAACTATCCGCCCCAGAAACCCATAATGGCAAGGAATATACCCATGCCGGCGGTCATTTGACTTCGGAACATAAAGCGCAAGTTGGCTATTATTTTGAAACCCGGCTGAAAGCAGGAAAAACCTTCATGTCTTCCACCTTTTGGTTGATCAATTATCGCAATGACAGTGAGGGCTGTGATCGACGTACCACAGAGCTTGATATCCAAGAATGCGTTGGCTACATCAATACTGACGCAAAATGGGCCAAGGATTTCGATCAATCTATGCACTCAAATACCCACAGCCGCAACATTAGTTGTGAGGAAGCCAAAGGATCTCGAGGCCAAAATTCGCTTACCGGAGGTAAAGTATGGGAGGATTATCACACTTATGGAGCATGGTGGAAGAGTCCCACTGAGATTCAATTCTTCTTGGACGGAAAGTACCTTGAATCAGTGGAGCCTTATGCAGATTTCGATCTTCCTATGCATATCAAATTGGTCAGCGAAACCTATGATTGGAATCCTGTACCCGCCGATGGCGGCATGAATGGCGCTTGGGAAGATCGAACCACCTTTTATGACTGGGTGAGGACTTGGAAACTGGTACCAAAGAAATAATCGGGCTAGGGGAGAGGGCAAGGCTCAGTTATCCTCCGCTAATTTGGCAATAGTGGCTTGCAATCCTGCCAAGTCTGCTGCTTCGTTAAATTGACCATCAATGGCCGTTGGCCCCATATTTTGGATTTGGTAATCAGGAAGGGATTCTTGAAAAAGTAAGTAGACGATCGTATCCACAATTTTTTCTTTCAAGACGTGATTGACCTTGTAGGTCTGAATCAGGGAGTTTTCGATCCCTAGATGCACCATTTCGTGTATGATGGTATTCGCTGGCTTATCATACTTCATGAAGGCTCCCTCAGCGTTCGTCAGCAGCGTTATGTTGCCCGTTTCGGGCTCATAACTACCTCCGGTGCCATAAAGCGTCAAAATGATCTCATAGGACTCATATTGCTTAAAATCCCATGTCCATTCTGCCCGCTTCTCCTCTAGCTTCTCCATCGCGGAGACAATAAGCGCTTTTTGGGAGAGGATTTTTGCCAAGGCCTTATCATAATTTTCCCTTTGGTAAATGCCTCCTTCCAGCAAATTGTAAATGGTGGCATAATCCTCGTTACCAAATTCACCGCCTTTGGACTTTTCGATCAAATTATCAATCGCCTCGTTCTTAGGCAGCTTGATTTGATAGCCTTGCGATTCGAGGAAGTTGATATCATTGATGGTCCGCCAGATAGAAGTCGCTTCCTGCTCTATGGAAGGGTGCTTGATGATCAAAGCATCCTCAAAGCTTTGAGATACACAAGATTGCTGGCAGAGAAGGATGATAAGAATCGAAAGGAAAGTTTTGGCCATTGTCTTCATGTGGGTATAAAAAACAAACGCTGCTAAGCGCGACAATATTTGCAATTTGGCTTGTTCTTGCTTGCTATTTTGAGGCTTTGGTTTGGGGTTTACTCCCGAAAGCTTTCGTATTGGCGTCAAGCTAAGGGAAATTTTTCACGCATAATTTGTAATTGAGATATCCGTTTTCGCCTAGGTTCCTCTAGGCAATAATATTGGACTATTTTCCAGAATGAGTCGAGCCTAGTAGTGAGGACAAGTGCTTTAAAGTGTTCTTTCGCCCATTGGGTAAACTTAGCTATGCTCAGATTTAAGGGATTGTTTTTCACGGCTTTCTGGCTAAAGAATCGATACCAAGGCATCAGAAATAAAAGCATCCAGCTCAAGCTTAAATACAATTGTATCATGACTCTCTCATACCGAAGGGATTGTTTGTGGGCAAACATTTTGGCCAGATCTAAATGTGATTTCCAGGTTTTGAATATCATTTCAATGCGCCAACGAAGGGTATAAGCGCGGGCTGCCTGCTTTGCACGCCAAATGCTTGAGTCTACACTGGTGAGGAAAATATTCCACTTCAGGAGTTCGAAGTAGGCCTTGCTGTGATGGGCCCTTTGATGCCGATTCTTTTTTGCTTTACGAATCCGTTCTGCCACCACTGACTCAGGTAACCGAATGGCAATGATGCGTAAAGGGACCTGTTCCTGCTCTCCTACCTTGACCCATTGTTCCCAAATTGTTTGCTTGGCCTTTTCCATTTTGGCAAGGCGTTGATTTAAGCAAAAGGGGCGCCCATCCCCTGGATCAAAGAGATTAACGCCAAATCGGTAGCGACTCAGAAGATGGCCCTTGGCTTTGAGAATGGCCGTAAAACTACCCAAGACAAAATACCCAAGATCGCGCAGGACTAAATCCCCTGCTTGGATACTCGAGACAATCTGATAGGCATAACTTTGATCATTTTGACGAAAACTTTGAATCGCTAAATGAGTGTATTGCTCGGCCTTTAGGGAATAGCGAAGCTGAATACGAGCCGTAGCAGCAGGCCCCTTTAAGCGTTTACTGTGAGCGCCAGGGAAAAACGGTGCCAATACCGCTGGGAGCTTCAAACAGCTACTATCTTCAATCAATACGGATCGAAAATGCGCAAACAGATCTCCAGCGTACAAAGACTCGCTTTGGGCAAAAAGGGGCTTTGCGAGTGCGCGGGAAAATACGCCTTTGCTGAAGTTCACTAAACGAGCATCCATGCGGGCGGACAAGCCTTGTTTGCTCAGCAAAACACCACTACAC
>JBCCQN010000017.1:0-65341 GCA_039024315.1 Bacteroidota bacterium | reverse complement strand
GGTTGGTATTTGACCGATGATTCGACTCAGCTAGATAAATGGAGTTTTCCTAGTCTATCTATTGCTGCCGGAGCCTATCTGATTGTGTATGCTTCAGATAAGTCTCCCACTAGCCTTGATGGTGGCTTACATACCAATTTTATCCTCAATAAAGGCGGCGAATATCTCGCCCTTATCAAACCTGACCTAAGTCCCTCCCACGTATATCCTGCCTATCCAGCGCAGAAGAAATATCATTCCTACGGTTTGGTTCCGGGAACTACAGCTGATCCTCATGATCCCGCCAATGCTCGTATACTCTCTCAACCTACACCGGGCGCAAGCAATAGCGCCCCTCTCTTTATTGCGCTAGATTTTTCGGTTGAGAGTCGCTACTTTTTTGACCCTTTCAGTGTAACGCTAAATACTCCCATCCCCGGAGCAGAAATACGATTTACTAGCGATGGTTCAGAGCCCAACATCAGCTCGCCACTTTACACCGGAGCCATCAGTATTAGTGTCAAGACTACCCTTAAGGCTAAACTATTTTTTAGCGGAGGTGGCCAGAGTGAAACGGTCGTTCATCGCTACTATAAAATGGCGACCGCATTGCAAAGCGTTGATTCAGATCTACCAATCCTAATCATCGATACCGACGGTCAATCCATCGGCAGCGGTAACAAAACGGCGAGCTTTTCGGCTTTGATTGAACCTAATGCTAGCATAGGTCGCACCTCCCTTGGTGATTTGCCCAGCTTCGCGGGTAGAGTAGGTTATCGCATTCGCGGTAGCTCTTCAGGGGGCTTCCCCAAAAAACAATTCAGCATGGAGCTTTGGGATGAGCAAGGTGAAGATCTCCCTGCTCCTTTATTAGATTTGCCCGAAGAGTCCGATTGGGTGCTTTATGCGCCTGGCAGATACGACCGTTCTCGTCTCAATAATATGATCATGTATGATCTTTCCAATCGGATTGGTCGTTATGCTCCTCGGACTCGCTTCGTTGAGGTATATCTCAATACCGGTGGTGGCGATGTGGACGCCAATGATTATTGGGGCATGTACATCATCGTCGAAAAAATCAAAAGAGATGCTGATAGGGTAGATGTGGAGAAGCTAGATCCCAGCGAAATTAGCCTACCAGAAATAGATGGTGGATATATGCTCTCTGTGGATCGTTCCTATGAAGGTCAAAGTCGCTGGAGCACGAGTCACCAATCCAATCTCAACCATGTGTACCCTAAATGGACCCAAATCAGCAATGAGCAAAGAGATTATATCCGTAACTATCTCAATGCCTTTGACGATGCCCTTTATGGTCCCAATTGGACTGATCCCGATCTTGGCTATGCCCAATATTTTGACATCCCCGCTTCTATCGACCACCATATCCTCAAATGTATGGCCCACGAGGTGGACATGCTACGGTTGAGCACCTATATGTACAAAAGCCGCGGCGGCAAATTGACTTATGGACCGGTCTGGGATTTTGACCGTGCGTTACAATCCACCGATAGTCGTGATGACAATCCAGAAGGTTGGAGCTATTATCGTACCTATTCATGGTGGCCACGCCTCTTTTCTGACCCAGAATTTGATCTGGCTTGGTGGGATCGCTGGTACGAATTACGTCAAAATGAACTCTCCACACCCTACCTCAATGCGCTCATTGACAGCGTCGGGAATCTTGCCGCTGAAGCCGTCCAAAGAGACAATACTCGCTGGGTGAGCAATGGCTACGGCTTTCGTTATGGCGGCTATGCCCAAGAGATTCAAGCGATGCAAAATTGGCTTCAACTTCGTTGCGAATGGATCGATAGTGAGTTTATCGCTCCTCCTGATTTTAGCCTCAAAGGCGGGGTGGTCGTGACTGGATTTGTCCTTAGCTTGAGCAATCCCAATAATGCTGGAGATATTTACTACACCCTAGATGGTTCTGATCCGCGAGAGTTTGGTGGAGCGCTTTCAGCGAACGCTCAACTCTATAATTCACCTATCACTTTAGGGGGTAGCGGGGTGATTTATGTTACAGCTAGAGTCAAGGACGGAAATAGTTGGGGGGCCAAAAGGCTTTACGGCTATATCTTGCCTCAAGATCATAGTGGTCTTACTATCAACGAAATACACTATCATCCGGCTGATAGCTTAAGTTTGGAGGGAGATAGTTTCGAATTTATCGAACTCTACTACCAAGGTAGCAGTACCCTTAATCTGGGGGGCTTAAAGTTTGGAGAGGGTGTGGATTTTATTTTCCCTCCGGGAACGCTTATTCAGCCCGATAGTTTTTATGTGATTGCGCAGGACGAAGCTCATTTTGAAAGCCTGTATGGCTTCAGCCCAGATGGCATTTTTAATGGCAGTCTGGCCAATAGCGGCGAGTCCTTAGAACTACTCAGCCCCAGCGGCCAAGTGATTGACCTAGTCCCCTATGACGACAAATTGCCTTGGGCTACGGCTGCCGATGGCCTTGGCCCTTCTCTCGAATTGTCGAGTCCCAGTCTTGACAACGCTCTGGCGGGTAGCTGGGAGGCAAGCGTTCCGCAAGGCGGTACTCCCAAAGCCGCAAACTCCCGTTTTTGCGATCCGAGTCCACCTAATCTCATTATCAACGAAATACAGTATAATTACGATGCGCCCCTTGGATCACTGGAGGCAGGGGACTGGTTGGAGCTACACAATCCCAATACTACCTCCCTCGATCTGAGTGACTGGCAAATTCAAGATCAGCAAAATGTATTTTTACTTCCTGCTGGGGCCAACATACCAGCTAATGGATATGCGATACTGGCGAGTGATCCTACCGCTTTTGCGATGGCCCATCCTACTGCCAACTTAGTATTTGGTCCCTTAGGATTTAATCTCAACAATGGGGGAGAACAACTTATCCTAAGCTCAGATCAAGGCTGCTTAGTAGATGCCCTCCAATACAGCGATCAATCTCCTTGGCCCCAAGAGGCCGATGGGTCCGGAGAGAGCCTCGCACTGGCAGACCCCAATACCGACAATGCAGATCCCTTAGCTTGGTTTGCTTCTCATAATTTAGGCGGTACTCCCCAGATGGCCAATACGTCTGGATTATGTGATTCGGCGGCGCTAAACTATTTGGTCATCAACGAAATCAATTATCACTCTCCTGCCGCTCTAGACCCCGGAGATTGGGTCGAGATTTATAATCCCTATCCTTATGATATTGACCTCTCTGGCTGGGAATTTCACAACGATGACCATTTCTTTAAAATACCGGCTTTTACGATCATTTCAGCTCAATCCTATCTCGTACTAGCCGAAAATCTCTTTGCTTTTCAAGCGATATTTCCCTCAGTTAGCCCCGTAATAGGCGATTTTGCTTTTTCGCTAGACAATGATGGGGAGACCCTTGCGCTCTTGACCGCTGAGCGTTGTTTGGTGGATATGGTCGATTATGGGGACCGTTTGCCTTGGGTTAGTTTGCCCGATGGCTTAGGGCCTAGCCTTGCGCTGATTGCCCCTAGCGCTGATAATCAAAACCCAGCCAATTGGCAAAGCTCAAGCCTTGGTGGGGCTAATTTTGGTAGCCCAGGCCAGCCCAACAATTTACCTGATCCCTGTACTGGACTGAGTAGCTCTGCGCGAGAAATCGTCATCAACGAGATCAGTTACAATGCTAGTTTAGGTTTCGATGCTGGTAATTGGCTCGAGCTACATAATCCCAGTCCTGATCCGATTGATCTTTCACAATGGCAATTACATGATAGTGATACTGCCTATCTCTTGCCTAACAATACTTGGCTCAATGCTGGGGAATATTTGGTCTTGGCGGAAGAGGTGGCCCTTTTCAATAGTAAATATCCGAGCGTCAACAATGTGATTGGGAATCTCGGTTTTGGCTTTAGCAATCAGGGGGAAAGACTGCTACTTTACAGTCAAAGCGCCTGCCTCATTGATTCGGTCAACTACGATGATAAAACTCCCTGGCCAAGTGAAGCGGATGGGGATGGCCCATCTATCGAATTGGACGCTCCCAATTTGGACAATGCGTTAGCTCAAAATTGGTCGGCTTCTGACGGACCGGGTACGCCGGGACAAGACAATAGTCTCAATCCTTGTTTGTCTCTTACCCCTATTGTGATCAACGAACTCTACTATCATGGTCCTAAAGATTATCTAGGCGAAGATTGGGTAGAATTATATAATCCTAGCTCTGCTGCTTTGGACTTGAGTGCCTGGATTATCCGCGATGAACAAAACTTTTTTATACTTCCTGTAGGTACTAGTATTGCGGCCAATGGTTATTTGGTGATCAGCACAGATACCTTTGCCTTCCGAACTCAATACCCCAGTATGCCTGCTCCCTTGCTCGGTGATCTGCCTTTTGGCTTTGCCAAAGGAGGGGAACATCTCCGGCTTTACAACGCAGCTTTTTGCCTAGTAGATTCGCTTACTTATGATGATAAAAGCCCTTGGCCGATTGGGCCAGATGGCTATGGGCCTAGTCTTTCCTTGGTCAATCCCCTCTATGACAATGCTCTAGGGCAAAATTGGGCGGCTTCTCCCGATCAATTAGGTACTCCTGGTTTACCCAATGATATGAGTTGTAATCCCGGTGGGGAACGCAAGCATCTAAAGCTTTGGCTGAGAGCTGATCAAGGCAGTTCGGCTACGGTCGATGGCGACTTGGTCAATACTTGGCAAGGCCAAGGTCCCAATGCAGAAATCGCCAGTGGTGGAGCTACCTATAAACTGGATCAGTTCAATGGCAATCCGACCTTACACTTCAATGGCAGTAATCAATATTTTGATCTTGGTGATAGCATCGTACCCTATGGCAATAGTAATTATAGCGTCTTTACTGTCTATCGACCGACCCAGTTAGGTTCTAAAGGACTCTTGGGGAGTGGTAACTATGGCAGCGACAATCAAGTCAATGCCTTTAGGATCTCAGGGAGTGGACAAATATTCAATTATTGGTGGGCCAATGATCTCGTTAGTGGTGCTAATCAAGTAGAAGTAGGTAAAAGTTACCTCACGGCTTTTCTGTATGACAATCAGCGGGCCCGCAGTATCGAACAAGCAGGGCTGGAAATTGCCATTGATGCTCAAACCAACCGCAATAGTAGCGGCTTCAACAATCAAGTGGGCCGTACTTACAATAATGAATTTTGGGCCGGAGACATTGCAGAGATGATCGTGATGGATGCGTACCTGCCTGCCTATGCACGTTGGGAGGTTGAATCATATTTGGCTCTTAAATATGGTTTTACGATACCGGTGTCTCACCATCTCTTCTATGATCACGAATCTTTTCCTTTTGACCTCGCTGGCCTAGGCAAGGATGATACCCGTTGTCTGCTGCAAAACCAAGGCCGCAATATTAGCGGCGACGATATCTTGCAGATGCGTCAGGCTTCGAGCCTTGATCACGGAGACTATCTCGTTTGGGGACACGACAATGCGCCGCTAACAGAGTTTTATGCCCGTTATACCATCCCCGATCCTTACACTTTGCGCCTGAGTCGTACTTGGCGTGTACAATCTATTGGAGAGATTGGTACGGTGGAGGTTCGTTTCGACTTGACGGGCCTCGGCCTATCCTCGGATCCTCAAGACTTTGCTTTGCTACAAAGCCAGAGTGCCAACTTTACCAATGCCAATGTGCGTACCGGTGCTAGTTTTGACGGCGACATATTGGTGTTTACCAATGTTGCCTTCTCCGATGCTGCCCACTTTAGCCTTGCTACTAGACGTTGTCTCAATGCGCCAATCTATACTTATTTTACCGCCCAGAGCTGTGATCCTGCCTTGATAGGATTGGACACGACCTTTTATTATACCAAGCAAGGTTGTGATAGCTTAGTCATTACCGATTGGACACCTGCGGTGAACGCTTTGACGGCTGGTCCCGGAGGACTTAGATGTAACCTCAGTGCATGGCTACAAGCAGACAGTGGTTTGGTATTTGATAATGCGGAAGTATCCTTATGGCAGGACCAAGGCTTGGCTGACAATCATGCTTCCTCAAGCCTCAGTGGCAAACGACCGGTTTTGTCTGTAGATAGCTTAAATGGCCATCAAATGCTCTACTTTGATGGTACCGATGATTGGCTCAAGCTCAACGGGCTTGCAGATGAGCTTTCGGCTAATGCTAGCATATTTGCCGTTTTCATCCCTCGGGCGGATAATGATGACGGCTACTATCTTTCGGCCCATAACGGAGGTAGCAACCGTGTCAAATATGGACATCGACCCAATGGCGAGTTGATTTACGACGATGATTCTCCCTCTCTTTCTACTGATATTTGGTTGGATATCCCCCTCATGGTGAGTCTAAATCAAGCCACAGCCGCAGCGAGGGTCGATGCTTGGGTCAATGGCCAATTGGAGTCAGACTGGACGGGCTTTTCGACGGCCTCTGCTGATCGTGTTTCTATCGGGCAGGAGTTTGACGGCTCTGGCAACGACAATCAAACTTCCAATCACTGGAAAGGTGATTTGGCAGAACTAATCGTTTTTGATACCCTGCTCTGGACCGAAGGCCGCCATCGGATCGAAAGCTATTTAGCCCTCAAATATGGTTTGACCATCCCTGCCAATAGCCATCTTTATTATCACTATCCGGCTCACGCTAATCATCAGGTGGGTATCGCCAAAGATAGTACCCAAGGTCTCGATCAGGAAGAGAGTCGTTCCGCGCTAGCGGGTAGCATCTTAAAACTCAAGGCAACCGAAGCTTTGGAGCAGGCTGACTTTTTGGTCATGGGGCACAATGGTGCATCTGCCTCGGCCAATGACGCCAATACCAACGTACCGATAGGGATGCTGGATAGAATGGCGAGGGTTTGGCGCATCAGCGAACAAGGCGAGACCCATACCCTACATTTAAGCTTTGATCTGAATGGCCTCGCGTGGACAATAGCGGATAAACGTGCTTGGGTTTTGATGGTAGATGATGACGGCAATTTTGAAGATGCACGATTGATAGAGGGAATTGCAGGAGATAGTTTAGTCTTTGCGGTCGATCTCGCAGAGGGGGAATATATCAGTTTAGGGCGGCGAGCCTATCGGGAGGTCAAGGCCCAAGCGATTCTTTCCGGAGCATATGATATCCCTACTGCCATGATGCGCGACGATTTGCGTCAAAAAGCATTGATTCCTTTGGTAGACCCCTACATCGGGGAACGTTCAGTCAAATCAGATATTTTGGCGATAAACGGCGACTCTGCTTTAGTAGATTGGGTGTTGTTAGAGTTACGCTCCGCTGTGGATTCACAAGTCGTCAGTCAAAAACCGGCCTTATTACAACGTGATGGAGATATAGTTGATGTGGACGGCCAGAGCTCGATCTTGTTTTTTGCTGATCAAATTACTGATTATCAGCAGAGTGATAGCTTTTTCTTGGCTATTAGACATCGCAATCATTTGGGGGTGATGAGCTCCAAACTCCGATACTTTGATCCCAATGAAGCGGTGGTAGATTTTCGTCAAGGCAACAATCTATGGGGCAATGATCCTCAACAATCTCTAACAGCTGGGATATATGGTCTTTGGTCTGGAGATGCCAATGGCAGTGGGGCCGTAATTTTTCAGGGAGGAGGCAATGATCCTTCCGAGGTATTTATCAAGGTCTTGAGTGACAGTAGCAATGTGAGTTTTGCGCGAAATTATATTTTGGAGGGCTATCTTGATACTGATCTCAATCTAGATGGATCTACGATCTTTCAAGGTGGAGGCTCTGATGTCAGTACGGTATTTATCAATGTGTTGAGTCATCCCGCCAATACCAGTTTCAATCGTAATTATGTGATCTCAGCATCCCTGCCCTAATTTTATTTGGAATTACCGCTGCACAGAAGGTTTTGCTTTGGGGGCGGCATACATGCACGTACTCATATGAATATCGGTAAAGACTTATTGCAAAGGCTGCCAGATAGAAGCGTTCTGCGCAGCAGTAAAAACACCCCCAAAATCTCCTATAAAATAGAGGTAATACAAGCCTGAATCTAGGGCGAATTTGTCTGTTAGAAGTCTGCATAAGTGAGTTTTTTCGCAGCAGAGAAAATCACTTTATTTCCTCACGGATGCTTGTCAGACAATATGTATATCTCTCAATGCACAACTTTTAGTCTTGCGCTTGATCTGCAAGGAAAGATAATAAGACTTTCTCCCAACTGGAAGTCTCTCACCTCCTTTGATAAAGCCGATAGTATAGGAGCATCTTTTGTGCAGTTTATCCATCCTATCAACCGTCGAAAACTTGCTGCTTGGCTAGCCGCTAGTCCTGCAGATCAGGCTAGTTATTTGCAGACCATCCGCTTTTGTGACGCTCATTTAGGGTGGCACTGGGCGCAGCTAAAGGGGCAAAAAGACGCCAATGGTGAGCATGAGCTAGAAATCGTAATCTTGGACGGAAGTGCTGACGCAGCAAATACGATACGTTTGGCGCAACTAGAAAAAATGCACGAAAGTTGGAAACGGATTGCGGGCCCAATTGATCTAGAAACGCCAAAAGAAAAGATCGAAAGACTATTAATTAGGCTAAAGGAGGAATTAGCCGTCGAACGAGTAGTATTAGTCAAAAAAGGAGAACTGCTTGCCGCTGTAGATGAAGGAGAGAACGTTGAAAAAGAGATGTGGCCTGAGGAAAAGGAAAACCTCGCTAAGCTTGACGCCACTAGGCCCCTAGACCAATGGCTGAGGGCGCAACCTAATCCGACCCTCAACTATAAAAATCTAGGCTTTGCCCACGAACTGCAAACCATTTCAGCGGGCGCCATCATTGGTGATTTTGCTTTGGGACTTTGTCTTCACATCATCTGTCGCCATTCCCTCAGACCTCCTTTTGAAGAAGGAGAGTTGCAATTGATCCAATGGGCGGGAGAACGCATCCTCGGCTTTTTGCATCAAGAGTCAGAAGAACACTTTGAGCGCCGCGTTACTTACCTTGCCAATACAGTTTTTGATGCGGTAGTCACGATCGACGAAGCCGGTAATGTCTTAGAATGGAATAATAAGGCGGAAGAAATGTTTGGCTATACCTATGCCGAGGCATTAGGTAGGTGTATGTCAGAGCTGATTGTGCCTGATATGTATCGTCGCGCCCACGAACGCGGGATGGAAAAATTTCGCATTACGAAGGCGGGACCCGTTTTGGGGAGTAGGATAGAAATTATCGCTCAAAATAAGGCCAAAGAAGTTTTTCCGATCGAATTGGCGATTACCCCCATAGATTTGGGAGATCGTCATATTTTTACAGGTTATATCAGAGATATTTCCTATCGCAAAGATGCCGAGCAAAAGCGAGAAAAGCTGCTTTCTGACCTAGAGCAAGCCAATCAGGAGCTAAAAGATTTTGCCTATATCGTTTCCCATGATTTGAAAGCACCGCTGCGTGCCATCGCCTCTTTGACCGATTGGTTGTATGAGGATTATCGAGATCAATTAGATGAAGACGGGCAGGATCAGATGGAACTCTTGCGCGATCGAGTCAGCCGTATGTATCGTTTGCTTGAAGGTATTTTGGCTTACTCTCGCCTAGGGCGAACGGCGGCAAATAAAGAGTGGGTGGATTTTAACGAAGTGCTGGAAGATGTCAAATTAGGGCTTGAAATCCCTTCTCACTTTGAGATTTATCTCGAAGACCAACTTCCAACAGTAGAATGGGATCGTACTAGAGCTTTTCAGGTGTTTCAAAACTTGATATCCAATGCGATCAAATACAATGACAAGGATCAAGCGTGGGTCAAAATTAGCTGTAAAGATCAAAGATCTCATTACCGGATCGACTTTAAGGACAATGGTAAGGGGATAGATACGCGATACTTCCGTAAGGTTTTTCAAATATTTCAAACGCTACAGGCCCGAGATGAATTTGAAAGCACTGGTATTGGTTTGACCTTGGTCAAAAAGATTGTCGAAATGCATGGGGGCACTATCGGCCTCGATTCTGAGATCGGGAAAGGTACCACCTTCAGTCTCAAAATTAAGAAGTAAGTAAGTGGAAAAAGCAAAGGCCATGGTAAGTTCAAGAACGATTTTGCTAGTTGATGACGACAAAGTGGATGTCATGACGGTAAAAAGAGCCGTAAAAAAGCTCAATATTCTCAACCCTATTCAAGTAGCCGCCAACGGCGAGGAAGCTATTAGCTATCTCAGCGATCCCCAGCAGGCTATGCCCGGTTTGATATTGTTGGACATCAATATGCCAAGAATGAATGGCATTGAGTTTTTGAAAGTGCGTGAAAAAAACAAATCCTATAAGCAAATCCCTGTTATCATGCTGACCTCCTCCCGTGAGGATCAAGATCGCTTAGAAAGCTTTCAACACTCTATCGCCGGTTATATGATCAAGCCGGTCAATTTTCCTCAATTTTTAAATATGATGGAAACGATCAAAGGCTACTGGTCGATCAGTGAAATCGCAGATTAATCTAGAGATCTAATGTTTGATTCACAATATAGAATTCTTTACATCGAGGATGACAAGGTGGACCAAATGGCTTTCAAAAATATGGTCAAAAGGAGAGGCCTGCAGTATGAATACGAACTGGCCAGTAGTGTTAAGGAAGCCATCCACAAGATTGAAAAGGAGAAGTATGACCTCATATTGATTGATTATCAGTTAGGTGATGGGAGCGCTTTTGATGTTTTTCCCTTCATTCAGGGAACGCCTTTTATCTTCGCCACCGGCGAGGGCGACGAAGAAATCGCTGCTAGGGCCCTAAGAGCAGGTGCCTCTGACTATTTGATCAAGGACCATGAGCGCAACTACTTGACTTTACTGCCTTATGCTATCTACACTTCGATCAATCGCAGCTTCAATACCAAGCGTCTAGAATTACTCGAGTCCGTCGTAGTCAATGCCAAGGATGCCATTGTGGTGTTAGAAGCTAAAGCGGAAGCCCCTCTTGAATTGGAGGCGGTCTATCTCAATCAAGCCTTTGAGCAGATGAGTGGTTTCCAACTCAAAGAGTTGATGAATAGAAGCTGGGAAATTCTCTTTTCCTCCGAAAACGCTCAAGCGATTTTGGCGAGGACTAGAGCGGCATTCCAGCGACAAGAACCACTGCAAATAGAGTTGTTTAACCAACGTAAAGATGGTACCCATTATTGGGTGGAAATGAATCTTGTCCCCATCCTCAAAGAGGAGGATGAACGGCTGCAATTTGTCTTGGTACAGCGAGATATCACCGATCGTAAAGAGGCCGAACAAGCCTTAATCAAAGCGAGAATTGAGGCCGAGGAGGCGCGCAAAAGGGAGAAACAGTTTCTGGCCAACATCAGCCATGAAATTCGTAATCCAATCCAAACGGTGCTCAACATTGTCCACCTTTTACGAGCAGGTGAGCTAGATGCCAAACAAGAAAAATACATAGGCAGCCTTAAGGTTACGGCTGAATTTATGGTGGGCTTGCTGTCTGACTTACTCGAAAAAGCAAAAATTGAGGCCGGAGAGATACAATTTGAGGAAATTCCGTTTGACCTCCCGCTTTTATTAGACAAAATCTGCAATATCTATCAGTATCGAGCCCATGAAAAAGGCTTGGTCCTCAATTGCGATTTGGATGAAGCCGTGCCTCAAATGGTCATAGGAGATCCCACCAAATTGCAGCAAATCCTTTCTAACCTAGTCTCCAACGCGATCAAATTTACGGCAAAAGGGGAGATCAATTGTGGCTTGAGGGTATTATCTCAATCCAAGACTGAGGTCTTGATAAACTTTAGTATTCGAGATACAGGGATTGGGATACCGGCGGAGAAGCGGCAAAGCATTTTTGATCCCTATATACAGGCCGATTCTTCTACCACTCGTAAGTTTGGGGGCACAGGTTTAGGGCTGAGTATCGTCAAACATCTAGTGGAAGGACAAGGTGGTAAGATTTGGGTAGAAAGTAAGGAGGGGCAAGGGAGTAACTTTCAAATCAGTCTTAGCTTGAAATTAGCAGAAAAGACGCCTTCTGCTGTGCCCCATTCTTTGCAAATAGATCTAAGCGTTCTACGAAGTAGAAAACTACTATTGGTGGAAGACAATCCTTCTAATCAAATGCTGATCTCACGTTTGTTAGCAGAGTATGGTTTGGAGGTGGTAATGGCCAAAAATGGCTTGAAAGCACTATCAATGCTGGCCCAAGAAGCAGTAGAATTGGTACTTACCGATATCAATATGCCAGATATGGGAGGAGATGAGTTGATTGCTAGCATGCGTAATCATGCGCAGGAAGCTATCAGAGACCTTCCTGTCTTGGTTTTTTCGGGGGCTACAGACAATGATCTGAAAAAGCGCCTCCAAGACTTTAAGGTCAATGGATTTTTGAATAAGCCCATACAGCCTGAAGTATTGATTGAAGCGATTGCTCACGTTTTCGAATCTGCGGCTTTTGCTAAGCCTAAGAAGCAAAGTCAGCCGGATGAATGCTTAGATCTAGGACCTCTTTTTCGAGTCTCTCGTCAAGGGTCCAAATTTGTGCGCGACATGATTCAAATATTCTTAGAGTTGACGCCGCGAGCAATCAGTCAAATGAAAGAAGCCCTCCGGAACCAAAATTGGTTGGACCTGCAAAAGACTTCACATTTTATTAAATCTACCTTCAATACGACAGGTAATCAGGAGCTTTTTCAACTCGCGCACGAAGTGGAGGAAATCGCGAAAAATCGACCAGAATACGCTCTGCTCCAAAATAAGTTGAACCGGATCGAAGAGATTTGCCTGAACCTTGCTCCTCGATTGCAAAATTTCCTAAAGACCGAAATGACTCCCGAAGCTGCTTTGAAAGTATAAATTGACCATTCAGTCATAAAAAAACGCCTCTCTTGCCGATTTCTCTCTGTCTTGTTTACCTACATATTATCTTCAAGTTTGACATACTGGCAGAGAAACGTAAATGATCCCTAAGCATAATTTCCCTCGTTTACATTACTTATTAATACCGCTTTTTTTTATCGGTGGCGCTAAATTGTGGGCCCAAAATCACATGCTCAGCCTGAGTCATGAACGAGGATTCTATCAATCTCCTTTTACGCTAAGCCTGAGCCCGAGTCATGCCCAAACTAATATTCGCTACACCACAGATGGCAGCAAGCCCAGCTTTGGTCAAGGAAGTCTCTACACCGGGCCGATAAACATCAGCACAACCACTACTTTCCGCTACTTTGCTTGGTCGCCGCAAGATACTTCTTCGGTAATCACCCATACCTATTTGTTTCTCGCTGATGTGATCAATCAAGCAGGTTCTCAAGCGGGTTATCCCAACGGGATGGAACTAGACAACAGCCTTACTAGTGATCCAATTTATGGCCCCCAGTTAGTGCAAGCATTACAAGAAATTCCTTCCGTTTCCATTGTCTTAGATGTCAATGACTTCAACACTATTTACTACACCAAGGGCACCACAAGATCAGTTTCGATAGAGCTTCTGTATCCCGACGGTAGGCCTGCTTATTGGCAAAATGGAGGCGTTGAATCCTTTGGAAATTCGACCTTCAATCAGGCCAAGAAGAATTTTCGTTTTGTTTTCAAACAAGCCTACGAAGAGACCAAATTCAATTATCCTTTATTTGGACCCGATGCTGCGGATGATTTTGATTATTGGGTATTGAGGGCAGCAGGGCAGGAGTCCTTTCTCAAGGGTGGCACCCAAAACCTTAATGATCAATTTATTAGGGGATTGCAACTGAAAATTAGCGGTTCAGGGGTACGAGGAGACTTTTACCATGTCTATCTCAATGGAATCTATTGGGGCGTTTACAATGCAGCCGAAAGACCTCAAAAATCATTTGCTGAGTCTTACTTTGGGGGTTCCAAGGATGACTGGAATACCCTCAAAGCCACCTGCTGTAATACTACCTTACAGGCTATTGATGGCAACCGTAATACTTGGGATTCCTTGCTCATGTTTGTCAACAATTATGACAAGGTGCAAGAATTCATGGATGTGGATCACTTCATTGACTACGTTATGGTTTGTAATTACGGTCCGCATGGGGATTGGCGTACTTGGAATACCTACATAGTCGATAATCCAGTAATAGGAGAGAAGATTCGATTTTTTGTTTGGGATGTAGAGCCTTCGCTCTTGAGCGATTGGTATTACACCAATTTTACTGTCAATACGCGAGATTATAATGCCATCTGGAATCCGCTAAAAAACAATGCTGATTTTAGGATGCGTGTGGCCGATCATATGGCTTGTAACTGTTTAGAAGGCGGCGCTTTGCATCCTGATTCTACGGCTATTGGTTTTCAGCGGATATTTGATCGGACCAGCAAAGCTTATATGCTAGAGGCTGCACGCTGGGCGAATAAGACCCGTTATGATGAATTTTTAGATTATAAGGACAGCCTTATGATCAAATATTTTCCCAATCGTACGCAAGCCTTAATCGATGCCTATCAAAACAACAATCTCTATCCAACTTTAACACCAGTTGACTATAGCCTTCCTGCCGGACAAATCGTACCCGGCACTACCCTTAGCCTTAACCATAGCAACCCCAGTGGGAGCATTTATTATACCCTAGATGGCTCAGACCCGCGGTCTTCGGGAGGGGCAATATCAAGCTCGGCCCTCTTGTACAATGGCCCTATTAGTCTAAATGGAGGAGCCATAGAAGTCAAAGCCAGAGTGTATGATGGGGGTACTTGGAGTGCCAACTGCCCTAAGTTGTATTATCTGCCTCAAAACTACTCTCAGCTACTCATCAATGAGTTGCATTACCACCCTCACGATACCTTTGGTGGGGAAGATGCGGAGTTTTTAGAAATCTATAATCCGGGACCAGGGCTAATCAATTTGAGTAATCTTAGCTTTATTAGTGGCATCAAATACACTTTCCCTATTGGCAGTACCATAGGGGAGGACCAATATTGGGTAATTGCTAAAGACACCAATCTGTTTTTTCAGCAATATGCTCTCCACGCCAACGGGCAATACCAAGCAAAGTTGAGCAATAAGGCCGAGTTGATTCTTCTGAAGGACCCCTTTGGGGGAACGATTGACTCCATCGACTACGATACCGAAAATTATTGGGATTGGCCCCCAGATGGGCAGGGGCCTTCTTTAGAACTCAAACAACCTAGCTTGGATAATGCTTTGGCTAGTAGTTGGGCCAGCAGCTGGACCTTAGGAGGCACTCCCTTTGCGCCCAATAGCCGTTACTGCGCCGCTTTGCCTTTTCCTTTCCAAATCAATGAAATCAACTATCACTACGAAACGGACCCTAATAGTCTAGATGCTGGGGACTGGATCGAACTTTTCAATCCCATGGGCGTCAGCCGCGATATCAGCAACTGGCAACTGTGGGTAGATGATACCCTTTTCAATATTCCTACAGGAACGACTATAGGGGCTAATGGGTATTATGTTTTGGTTCGCGATCAGGTGGACTTCCTCCAATCGCACCCCAATACCACTCCTATTAGTCCTTCCTTTGGCTTTGCTCTCCCAAATAATGGCGCGAGATTGGCTATAGTGGACGATCAGGGCTGCATCCAGACTTATCTCCAATATACTGATGATGAGCCTTGGCCTAAAGTGGTAGATGGTGAGGGGCCTAGTTTGAGTCTCATCGACAATCCCGCTAATCTGACACAACCGCTTTCATGGCAAACCAGTAGCGCTATCGCCGGTACGCCCGGCAGCGCAAATGATTTAACGCCTTGCCAAACTGTCCCGATTGTTATCAATGAAATCTATTATCGCGGGCCTTCCAACCCCAATCCCGGTGATTGGTTGGAGCTTTACAATCCCACGGCGATCCCCCAAGATTTGTCCGGCTGGGAACTCCATGCGAGTAATCGTTTTTTTCGGTTCCCTCCGGGAACGCTCATTCCCGCCTTTGGTTACACAGTGATAGTCGAAAATCAGTTGAGCTTTGCCCCTATCTATCCTTGGCTTAGCAATCCTTTGGGCAATATGGGCTTTGGTTTTGATGGAGATGGTGAGTATGTAGCCTTATTCTCTGCAGAGCGCTGTTTGGTGGACTTTGTTAAGTACAATGACTCTCCGCCTTGGCCTCAATCTCCGGATGGACTCGGGCCTTCGTTGTCTCTGATCGCCCCTGGTCTTAACAATGAACTGGCCGGTAGCTGGGCAGGTTCTAATCTCGGAGGTGCTCCCTTTGGGACACCCGGCAGCGCTAACAATATTCCCGATCCCTGTCAGAATGTGAGCAATGACGAAAGAGAAATCCTTATCAATGAGATTGCCTATAACAGTCCTGCTGGCTACGATGGCGGTAATTGGCTAGAGCTACACAATCCTACTGCCAATCCAGTGGATCTTTCTTTTTGGGAGTTACATGAGGCGGATTCTGTTTTTAGCATCCCTCCGGGAACGCTCATACCGGCTCAAGGCTACCTATTGATCGCAGAAACGCCTACTGCTTTGCAAGCCCTGATCCCTAGCATAACTGCTACGATCCTTGGGCCAACTGGCTTTGGTTTTTCCAATAATGGAGAGACCCTTATGCTTTATACTGAAAGCAGTTGCCAAATAGATTCTGTAAGGTATGATGATGAAGCTCCTTGGCCTCCAGAGGCCGATGGCAGAGGGCCTAGCTTATCCCTATCGGCCCCAAGTTTAGACAACGCCCTCGGCGAGAATTGGGAGCGTTCGCCAGGGGCAGGCACTCCAGGAACGGCCAATGATGTCAATCCCTGCGGCCCCAATAATGGAGCCATCGTTATCAACGAAATCAATTATTTTTCTCCTCTCACGGCAGATGCAGGGGATTGGCTAGAGCTCCATAATACTAGTGCCGCTAGTGTAGATGTTTCCAACTGGATTGTCCAAGATCAAAGCAACGATTTTCAAATTCCTCTCAACACCCATATACCAGCGGGAGGCTTTTTAGTCTTGGTCTCTGATCCTGCCGCTTTCAGTACTGAGCACCCTGGCCTTAGTTTTGTTGGGCCATTGGGGTTCAAGCTTAACAATGGTGGCGAGCAAATACAGCTACTCACGGCTGAATACTGCATGGTAGATTCCATTGTTTACGATGAACTCAATCCTTGGCCAGAAGCAGCATTTGGCCAAGGGCCAAGTCTGATGTTGATTGATCCTCTACTCAATAATGAGCTAGGCACCAATTGGCTCGCCAATACCCCCAAAGGTACTCCCGGTCAAGTCAATAGCTTTCTCTGTGGTCCGGAGCAATCTTTAGTAGGGCCAATCATGTGGCTGAGAGCCAATGAGGGGTTTGTTACCAATGGTAATAATCTCACCGCTTGGCAGGACCAAAGCCCCAATCTCAACCATGCGAGCCAGACGGATGCCTCCCTTCAACCAATTGTGATCACTAATGATACGATGCGCTTCAATGGTCATCCTTTTGTCCAGTTTGACGGCAGCAACGATCGCTTAAATTTTGACAATACTCTGTTGGAAAATACTACTTACACCATGTATGGCGTAGTAGAACGCATTACCAACCGCCAGAGCTATTTTCTTGGTACCCAGACCAACGCCACCAATCGAGGTTTACATCTGGGCCTTAGAAACAATACGCGAGCGACTTTGGCGCAATATTCCAATGATGTCAATGTAACGGTGCCCAGTTATAATAGCCAAGGCGGCACCACTCCAGAGATCATCAGAGGGCGGCTTGACAATGTCGGTAAGTCTATCAGTCTTACCCGCAACGCTCAAGAGTACTTGGGTACACATAGTCGCATTGATCAAATGTTTAATACCGGCCAAGGGGTCGTTGGGGCAGGCTTTGGCAATCAGTTTTTTAATGGCTATGTGGCCGAAGTTTTAGTTTATCAGCGTCCTCTTGACGAATTTGAGCTCCGTATCGTAGATAATTACTTCAATCTCCGCTATGGAGTACCCATTTCCGTTGAGCAACATCTTATCTATTCTTTTGCCAATTTCTCATATATGATCGCCGGCATCGGCAATGCTCCCGCACAGTGTGTAGAGCAAACCCAAGCGCGTAGTACTAGCCGAGGAAGCGCGCTTTCCATGCGCAATCCCAGCGATCTGCAGGCAGGAGAATTTCTGTTTTGGGGGCATAATGATGGACCCATTTCTGAACAGGCTGTCTCTGAATCTCCCGCTTACACTCACCGGATCGAAAGAGTATGGAGGGTCCACAAAGTAGGAGAGCTTGGGAAAGTAAGTCTTTATTTTGACCTTAGCGGCTCTGGCATCAGTCTGGCCAATGCCAACGACTTTAGCCTCATTATTGATCATTCGGGCGGCGATTTCTCTAATCTAAGTAAGCATACCAATGGACGCCAGATCATTGGAGATCAAGTCTGGTTTACCGATGTTGACTTCCAACACGGAGATGCTTTTACTTTAGCTACCCAAAGTAGTGATTGTCCTGTCTATCAGCCTCAAAGCTTCTCAGTGCAGCTGACTTGCGATCCCCTCTTGGTGGGACTCGATACGACTTTTTTCGCTACAATCTACTCTTGCGATAGTCTAGCGATAGTAGAAACCTCATTACGAGATCCAGACACAACTTATGTTGATATTCCCGTTTGTGATCCTACCCTTCAGGGAACGTCCAGTCTTACCTACAGTAATCAATTTGGCTGTGACAGTGTCGTGATTAGTCAGCAATATTTAGCCCGTGATACTGTGGTTTTCTTGACACCGGTTTGCGTTTTGGCGGATACAGGTTTTGTCCAGCAAAACTATAGCAATCGTTTTGGTTGTGATAGCGTGGTGTATGAAGTCAGTTTTTTTGGCGGAGATACTACTCGTTTTTATAGTGAGACCTGTGATCCGGCTTTGATTGGAGAGGACACTTTTGTTTATACCAACCGTTACAGCTGCGATAGTCTAGTGATTGTAGGGGTACAACTCGATGCCAGCGCTCAGGTGCCTAGTCCCGGCCTGATCGGTTGTAATTTGAAATTATGGTTGCGTGCAGATCAAGGCTTAACACTCAGTGGGGATAGTTTGGTCCGTTGGGATGACCTCAGTACCGCTAACAATGATGCTACCCAAAACGATGCCCTTGAGAGACCAATATGGGCTGGCAACGCGCTTAATGGTCAAGCCGTAATGGTCTTTGATGGCAATGATGACTGGCTAAAAGTCAATGGTTTAGCGAGTGCTTTGGGGGCTAATAGTACTATTTTTGCGGTCTTCAAAGGCACTGCTAATAGTGATGATGGCTATTATCTTTCAGCCCAGATGGGCGGGAGTGAAGGCCTACGTTTGGGGCAGCGGCCTAATGGGAATCTAATCTATGGTCCAACTTCTCCTGCGATGAGCAGCGATGATTGGCGGGATCGGCCTGTGATGTTTAGCGGGATCGTTCAGACCGATCAGCAACTCAGTGCCTATCTTCAAGGCGGTAATGCCTACCCTTGGACTAGCTTCACTAACAGCGGTGCGGATCGCGCTTCCCTCGGACAAGCGTTCTCCGGCACGGGAAATGACAATGAAACAGATAAGCACTGGGCTGGACAACTAGCGGAGATCATTGTTTATGATGGCTTGCTTTGGTCAGGTAGTCGGCAACGTATCGAAACTTATCTGAGCATTCGCTATGGGCTTTCCATTCCGGTTTATAGCCACCTACACTACGATCATTTTGCCTACCCATTTGGTTTAGTAGGGCTAGCAAAAGATAGTACTCAGCATTTATTGCAGACGCAAAGCCGTAATCAAGAAGGAGAAAGTATCTTTTCTATCGCCAATCCCGATGATCTTGACCAAGGAGAATTTTTGATTATGGGTCACAATGGATCTAGTCTTGGATTTACTAATGCCAGCACCAATGTGCCCGACGATATAGGTTCTCGCTTGGCGCGAGTATGGAAGGTCAAGGAAACTGGCGAACTGGGCCAAATAGAGGTACAACTAGATTTGGATAAACTAAGTAGTTGGAGTCAGATCGATAGCGCTGCTTGGGTCTTATTGGTAGATCTAGATGGTGATTTTAGCGACGCAAGCGTCATAGAGGCGAGTGATCCGAAAAATTTGGTGTTTAGTGCCAATCTAGCCAATGGTGTCTATCTCAGTTTTGCTCGGAAGGACTATATCCAATTGGCTTTGAAAGCGTGGCTACAAGGCCCTTATGATGTGACTGCTGGCCTCATGAAAGATGAACTTAGACAGCAAGGTCTGATCCCACTCAAAGATCCTTATTTCCAAATGGACTCCATCGAGGCAAATATCCTAAACCAAACAGGTGATGATGCTATTGTCGATTGGGTTTACCTCAGCTTAAGACCGAAGTCTGATTCTGCGACTATTACCTTTCAAAAGGCCGCTCTGATCCAAAAAGATGGGGATATTGTAGCTACTGATGGTATTTCGCCGCTGCGGCTTTGGACAAAATCAGGAGACTACTTTATTGCTTTGCATCACCGCAACCATTTGGGAGCGATGAGTGGAGGGACAAAGACCCTAGGAATCACATTAAGCAGTTTTGACTTTAGGTCCGACAGCATCTATGGCATTCATGCCCAGAGAGACTTAGGCAACGGACAAAAGGCACTTTGGGGAGGAGATACCAATGGCGATGGACGTATAATTTTTCAAGGTACCTCAAGCGAAATTAGCCCTATATTCCTTAAGGTATTGACCGCTCCAGCCAATAGCTCTTTTGCCAGAAATTATATCGTTACGGCCTATGAAGCAGCTGATGCCGACCTCAATGGTGATGTGATCTTTCAAGGCGGCCTCGCTGATCCTACGCTGATATTTATCAATGTGTTGACCCATCCGCTCAATACCAGTTTCCAACGAAACTTTGTCATTAGCGCTCAATTGCCGGATTAAATGATTATTTAAACTATCCTCAGGCATCATCGCAGGGGAAGTGGTTGGCAATACAAAAGGCAGCCCTTACATTTGCGAAACTTTTAGGAAAAACATCAGTCTAAATAGTATGAAAGACAAATTGTAACAAGTGCTTAGAAAATCGGTTTTTCAAGTCCATCTCCCTACTTTTTACCTTTGTCTGAATACTTAAATGGGTAGTATATCTCCCGCTCAGCCTTGAAAAGGCTAAACCAAAACTACGTGCATGAGCAGGACGCTTATCATTGACAATTATGATTCCTATACCTACATCATCTATCAGAAGATCTGGGAACTGAGTGGGATTCAACCTTTACTGATCAAAAACGATGCTTTGGATCTCCAATCGATTCAACAGCTCGATTTCCAAAATATTATTCTTTCTCCCGGTCCGGGAACGGTTACCAATACCAATGATATCGGCGTATCACGCCAGCTTTTAGAAGCTTATCCTCAAATGCCTGTCCTAGGTGTTTGCTTGGGCCATCAGCTTTTAGGTGAATTCTTTGGGGGAGAGGTCATTTTGGCTGAGCGTCCTATGCATGGCCAATATTCTACTATCGCCTTGGGTGATTCGCCCCTCTTTGCTCAAATGCCTCGTCAGATAGAGGTGGTACGCTACCATTCTCTATTGGTAGAGCGTGCAAGTTTGCCGCAGGAGCTAAATATCATCGCGGAGAATACGAGCGATCAAGTCATTATGGCCTTGCAGCATCAGACTTACCCATGGTTTGGGGTGCAATTTCACCCTGAGTCTATTGGGACAGAGTTTGGCGACCGCATATTTGCTAACTTTTTACAGATCAGCGAGGATTGGGCTCGCAATGGTAAACTGCATAAGGCTGAAGATAAGTTGGCTTTTCGGAAGACAAAGTTGCCTTGGCAAGCACCAGAGGAGGTTTTTGCTCACCTGTTCCAGAACGCTACCCTCTCTTTTTGGTTGGATTCCAGTTTGGAAGGCTACAATGGCCGCTACAGCTACATAGGCCTAGGGCAAAGCGTTCTGCGCAGCAATGAAAAAGAAAATATCACTTCTAAGCTCCAGCAAAGTCTCCAACAAAACTTTCTCGCTAATACGGATGCCCTGCCCTTTAAGGGTGGTTGGGTCGGTTATTGGGATTATGAGCAGGAGGCCAGCAGTTTTATGTGGGTGGACCGCTATCTAGCTTTTGACCATGAGACGGAGGAGATGTTTTTGTGTACGGCTTTGCCGAACGCTCAGTCTCATAGCCAGTGGGTGGAAAAAATCAGTGTCGATTTAGCTGCTTGTCCTTCATTTCCCCAATTGGATCTCAGGAAAAGCATACTAGAAGAAAAAATCGCTAGCATTCCACTTGAGGCTAAGCGTTCCCGAGCAGGGTATATAGATGATATAAAAGCGATCCAAGCGCTGATCAAAAAAGGCGAAAGCTATGAGGTTTGTTTGACCAATGAGTTTTCAGCAGAGGTCGAGCTAGATCCCTTTTATTTGTATCGGGTGCTGAGAGCTAGTAATCCGGCACCTTTTGCCGCCTATATCAAAATAGGCGATTACCACATCTTGAGTTCCTCTCCTGAGAGTTTCATAGACCTCAATGCAGCAGGAAAGATCACGAGCGAGCCAATCAAAGGTACCAAAGCCATTGGGACAAACATTGAGGAAACAGAAGCCCTCAAAAAGGCTTTGCGGGAATCTAATAAGGATCATGCTGAGTTGTTGATGATCATCGATCTGATCCGCAATGATCTTTCGATGATTTGCGAGCGCGCTTCGGTCAAAGTACCTGAACTGGTGCGTATCACTGAATATGCTACGCTCTTGCAGGCTTCCTCGCTTATTACTGGCCAGCTTAAAGCAGAGATAAGCCCTGTACAGGCGATCAATACGATCTTTCCTGGAGGATCCATTACGGGTGCTCCCAAAAAGCGGACAATGGAGATCATTGAAAGCTTTGAAAAACGCAAAAGAGGGGTTTATACCGGTAGCATTGGCTATTTCTCTTTGGATCGAGCGGCTGCCTTTAATATTGCGATTCGGACCATGGTCTATGAGGCAGAGCAGCAAAGAGTCTCTTTTGGGAGTGGAGGAGCGGTCTTATACGATTCTGACCCTGCCGCAGAGTATGATGAGATCATGCTCAAAGCTTATGCCTTGATTCGAGCCCTGAATCTAAGTGTCTTGGGTCGCTTCGAAGACTACCTTTTGACGGAAAAGGTCTTGGGTCCCAAAGTTTGAGCTTAGAAGGAGATTAATAATCCGTCCTGACCATCAGGAGGATAAGAACACTGAAAATTATAACGAATCTGCTCGCTCTCTGGGAAGATGGATTTCAGGTGAGCGTTGTTGTGATTGAAGAGAAAGAAGAGTCTTTCGCCTCGATCTCGGCTAGGATCGAGTACTACTCTGGCAAGGGCTTCTTTGTTGGGGAGACCATGGCGTGAGCCATCCGTGCTGATGATATAGTTTTGGCAATCGATCAGCTCTAACAACGCATAGCTTACGCTACGTTTACTGGCGTGATGAGAGAGCTTGACGTAGGAGACTTTGAGTTTTTTCTTCTTGCTGTATCCTAGTTTTTTCAGTGCCTGAACGATATCAGAAGGATGGGCATCGCCCAAAAAGAGGATGCGTTTGTTTTTGAGGCTAAAGATAAAAGCGATGCTAGAGCCATTGGCGATGGAGTAATCTTCTTCCTCCTCCTTGGCAGCAAGTTTTTCAATGCTTTCTCCAAAGTCTGTATCGGGCACAGAACGAGACTTACTAGCTTCTTCAGCTTCCCACTCGCGATCGAGTTTCATTAAATTCTCTTCATTAGGGCTCAAGACAGTGAGTTTAGCCCCTGCGATCTCTTCCTCATGAGGATTTTGAATGGGTTTATCATGCCAGCGCTTAGACTTGAGCAGGAACTCCTCGAGCTTGATTCCTTGATTTAGACTCCGCGTTTGAAAACCAATAGTTTGGAAGCCGACATCTCGCCGGCGGTCGGGTTCATGATCAAACTGGGACGCGATGAGCAGTCCTGAGTTAAACCAAAAACGTTCGACAAAGTCTTTGCTCAGATTGCTATCGTTGACAAAGGCCAATACGCCCCCAATGTGATCCTGATCGATATGGGTCACGATCATGAGATCGATTTTCGCATCCTGCTGAATGAGACTTTGCAGGACAGGGCGTCCTTTTTCCATATAGGATCGGACTAAGCCCCCATCAATCCATATGCGATGGAATTGCTGATCGATCCCGAGATACTCTAACAAAAAAGCATCCCCATTATGGGCTGGCAAGACAAAGAGATGAATGGGTGGGTCTTCTACAGGCCACTGGTTTTTGGTGGTCCCCGGGACCCTTTCCCATAGCAGTTTGATCCGTTGAATTAATGCCTTCCACCATTCTCGCATGGCCGCAATATCGCGAAATATTTGAATTTTGAGCAGCCCTGATACAATTGTTTGGGCAAAGTATTACACGTTTGTCCGCTCTGCTCCCACGATTTTTGATAATATTACCACGCTTGTATATTTCGGCTTTGTAAACAGAAAGTCTGACTCGAATTTGCGTACAAATAGGAAACGCCACCCAAATTGTTTCATCTAAATTATACGCTATGAGAGCCCTTTACCTTCCCCTCCTTTTAGTCTTATTGAGCTTGACTTCCTGTTTTCAGTTCAGGACCGTCAGCGACCGAGGTCGAACGACTAGTCCGCCTCCTCAATATGGACCAAACAAAATTCAGATAGCCTTAATACTTGATACTTCAGGTAGTATGGATGATCTGTTGGAGCACGCAAAAACTGAATTTTGGTATGTAGTAGAGGAGTTGATGTATCAGTATGATGGTCAACGTCCCCCTCAACTCGAAATCGCTCTTTATGAGTATGGCAATAAGCGCATTGGCAAAGGAAGAGATTATGTCCGCCAAGTGGTGCCATTGACTACCGAGCTTGATTGGATTGCCGATGAATTATGGCAGCTTGATTCACGTGGTCGCAAAGAGTACGTTGGCTTAGCCATCGAACGCGCTACCCGTGAGCTGAATTGGAGCCGCAATCCTCAGGATATCAAAATGATTTTTGTAGCAGGTAATGAATCCTTCCAACGCGGACCAGTAAATCCTTACCGTGCGATAGACCAGGCATGTGGCCGCGACATTGAAGTACATACCTTGTTTGCAGGTAGCTTCAACGATGGCATCGCCATGGGATGGAGAGAAGGGGCAAACTCTTGTGGAACCTATGCTGCTATGGATTTTGCACAGCCCTACAATCCTTACAATACTGTATATGACCGTCAGATCTGCGATTTGAACGTGTACTATAACCAGACATTCTTGCCTTATGGTGCTTATGGTGCAACTTACTATGACCGCTGTATCCGTCAAGACCAGTACTTCCAATCATATGGATACTCTTGGTACTCAGTAAGAACTTACGTTAAGACTGGACCGTTTTACTTCAACCCTCGTTGGGATTTGGTAGACGCGATTGGTTGTGGACAAGTACGTCTTGAAGACCTACCAAGAAATCAGTGGCCACGTGATATGCGAGGCATGTCTATCCGCCAAGCGAATGACTATGTTGCCGACAAGCGTCGCGAACGTGAAGAGTTGAATCGTAAGATTAAAGCTTTGCATGCACAGCGTCGCGGGGTGATCCGCCAAGCGAATCCAAGTCGTCAAAGCACTCGTGCAGAGTTTGGAAGCTTCAACGCAGCTGTAGCCGGTACTATCCGCCCTGCGGGTACAGGAACTCAGTCTGGTCGTCGCGAGATTACGCGTACTCCCAGCAACTCTGGTCCACGTACGAGTGCTTCTCAGACCCGTCCGAGTCGGACAACACCGTCCCGTACCAGCCCAAGTCGCACCAGCCCTGCTGAGACACGTCCAAGCCGTACGACCCCGACCCGTACCAGCCCAAGTCGCACTAGCCCTGCTGAGACACGTCCAAGCCGTACGACCCCGACCCGTACCAGCCCTAGTCGCACTAGCCCTACTGAGACACGTCCAAGCCGTACAACCCCGACGCGTACCAGTCCTAGTCGCACTAGCCCTGCTGAGACACGTCCGAGCCGTACAACACCGACTCGTACTAGTCCATCAGTTGACCGTCAAGCAGAACAGCGTCGTGCGGCGCAATTACAACAGGAGCGTCGTGCGGCTCAAGTACAGCAAGAACGTCGTGAAGCTGAAGCCCGCCGTCAGGCTGAGGAGCGTCGTGCAGCGCAAGTACAGCAAGAACGTCGTGAAGCAGAAGCTCGTCGTCAGGCTGAGGAGCGTCGTGCAGCCCAAGTACAGCAAGAGCGCCGTGAAGCAGAAGCTCGTCGCCAAGCTGAGGAGCGTCGTGCTGCTCAGGCCCAGCAAGAGCGTCGTGAAGCAGAAGCTCGTCGTCAAGCCGAGGAGCGTCGTGCGGCTCAAGTACAGCAAGAACGTCGTGAAGCCGAAGCTCGTCGTCAAGCCGAGGAGCGTCGTGCTGCTCAGGCCCAGCAAGAGCGTCGTGAAGCCGAAGCTCGTCGTCAGGCCGAACAACGTCGTACCGCTCAGGCTCAGCAAGAGCGTCGCGAAGCGGAAGCCCGTCGTCAGGCCGAACAACGTCGTGCCGCTCAGGCTCAGCAGGAACGCCGCGAAGCTCAAGCTCGTCAAAAAGCGCAGCAAGAACAGCAAAGAAGAGCCGCAGAAAGCCGTCGCTCTAGTTCTTCGAGCAGCAGTAGCCGCGTGATAAAAAGATAGTTTCCGTTATAATTTTTGCCGGGAGGTTAAGCTTTGCTTAGCCTCCTTTTTTGTGCTTTTAACAATCTTGCTTAGGTTCGAGTTCATAGAAAAAAGAACTCAATATGATCCCCTCTTATAAACAAAATGATGCTGATTTTCCGATGCTCGGGTATGGTACTTGGGATATTCGCGGCGCATTAGCCGTTGAAATGGTTGGTGCAGCTTTAGATGCAGGTTATCGCCACATAGATACCGCCCAATACTATGACAATGAAAAAGAAGTTGGCCAAGCAATTCAGCTGTCTAGTGTCGCCAGAGAAGAGATTTTCCTCACCACTAAAGTCAGGCAGGATAGGATTGGTAAGGCTGATTTCTTGAGTTCCACAGAGCAAAGTTTGGAGGACTTAGGGCTTGATTATGCAGATTTGTTACTAATCCATTGGCCTAATCGAGATATTCCTCTGGAGGAATCCTTAGAATCATTGCAAAAAGCCAAGGATAAGGGCTGGGCTAAGCACATCGGCGTGAGTAATTTTCCCATAGCTCTACTGAAGCAATGTCTAGCTGCGGGAATTGAAGTCTTCACCAATCAGGTGGAATATCATCCCTTTTTGGATCAAAGTAAGTTGCTGGGCTTTATGCGTGAGCATAATATCTCGCTGACGGCTTACAGCCCTATCGCCCAAGGTAAAGTCATCGGAAACGCTACCATCAAGGCGATCGCGGATAAGTACGACAAGCACGAAACCCAGATTACGCTCCGTTGGCTGATGCAACAGAATTGTATTGCGATTCCAAGGACGGGTAAAGTGCGTAACTTGAAAGCCAATATGGAGATCTTCGATTTTGAGCTAAGTGCTGAGGAGATGGAGCAGATTACTGCTTTGGGAAGTGCAGAAGGCCGCTTGGTCAATCCTGGCAATGGTCCTGATTGGGACTAATTGATTTTTACTCGGACAGGCGTTTTTATTTCAATCAATCTACGGCTCTTCACGACTTCATTTGCAAAGTTCTGAATGCTGGCTTGGAGATGATATATGCCTTCCTCCATAGGCAGTTGTATCTCAATTTGGGTGGTCTGGACAGTATCAGCCACTGCTTGATAGGCATGCGTCCATTGCTGTAGCACAGAATCATTTTGCAATAAGTCCAATTGGATTTCTCCTTGCCAAGCTTGACCAAAAGTTTTGATAGCAATGGGCAAGGCCTTGTTACTACCTGGTGGATATTGATGGGTAAAATCGTCTATGTTTACATAGACAGATGCTGGCATTTGGTCCCCGCGTTCTGCGCAGCAGCAAAAAAGGAAAAAGACCATACAGAGGAAAAACAATTGTCTCATAGATTAAGGCGTTGGAGGTTTAGTAGGGACTTGCCCTCTAATCTCGGCTAGTTTTTGACTTAGTTCGGTGACTTTATCAGGATAATCTGCGTATAAATTACTCTGTTCTTGAGGATCTCGTTGGAGTTGATAAAGTTGGCCTTCCTCTCCTTCTGGAGCTCTGGGGGCCGAAAAACCCCCTGAACCTGGGCGCAGAATTAATTTCCAATCGCCGTCTCGAATAGCAAAATGACCTTGAGCAGAATGATGTACTACTGGAGGTCGTGCCGGTGCTAAACTCTCACCTCGCAACAATGGGCTTAGATCGTAACTGTCCTCAGCCGCATCTGGAGGCAAATTCGCTCCAACAATCTGTTGGACAGTTACCATAAAATCCGTCAAACAGACAGTAGTATGATTCTCGCTTTTGGGGGCAATTTGACCGGGCCATCTAATAAAAAAAGGTACTCTGTGGCCAGCTTCCCAGATATCCGCTTTTTGACCTCTAAGTTTCCCGTTAGCACGGTGAGCAAAGCGAGATTTATCATTAGGAGTCCAGTGGGCCCCATTATCAGAGGTGAAAACAAGGATGGTATTTTGGGCCAAACCAGTGGAGTCTAATTGATTTAAGACCTTACCTAAGATATCATCGACATGAGAAACAAAATCACCATAAGTACCGGCTTGACTATTGCCTTCGTAAGCTTTTCCGGGTAACCAAGGGGTGTGAGGTGCGCTAAGGGGCAGATAAAGAAAAAAGGGCTGAGAAGATTCACTGCGTTCCTCTAGATACTGCACCGCTTTTTCTCCAAGATGGTCAAGCACATCTGTAAAGGAAAAATTACTAGCTACTTCTCCATAGCGCCAAAATACGCCTCTGCCTGCTGTATCTTGGGCTACACCTGCGGTGAACGCCATGGGCAATCCTAGGACTTTGTGATCTTCGATATAGCAATAAGGTTGAATATCTAAGCTAGAGGGTATGATATAACTGTAGCTAAAACCATGGTCATTGGGACTATCGGTAAGGGGTAGGCTAAAATCAATATTGAGAGAATCTACGGACCAAGGTGCGCCATAAGCAATAGGGTCTTTTTCGCGTTTCTTCTGCCACCCCAAGCCAAGGTGCCATTTTCCGATTACTGCAGTGTGATAGGATTGCGCTTGGAGCATCTCTGCAATAGTGCTTTGTTCTGGCTCGATCAGCGGTGGATCTTGCCCTACCAGCACACCTGATTTGAGTCTAGACCGCCATGCGTAACGCCCCGTCAAGATCCCGTAGCGAGTAGGGGTACAAACCGCAGAAGGAGTGTGCATATCATGGAAGCGCATACCTGCATTGCCTAAACGATCCATATTGGGGGTGGGGATGGCACTAGCAGGATTATAGATCTGAGGATCCCCTATGCCCAAATCATCTGCCAAAATGAATACTATATTCGGCGGTGAGGGCGGGGGAGTGGGTTCGGCGCAGCCGAAGAAAGATAGAATAAGGTAGAGTAAAATCAGAGCAAAGGTTAGGGTGCGCATAAGGGGTTTTTTTCTAATTTAAGTAAATTACGCAAACCTAAAACCAACCTACTACTTACTTATGAAGAGAATTCTTGGGATGATAATTTGCTTGTCTAGCCTTGTGGCTTGCCAGCAAAATGCTACACAATCCGCGAAGCCTACAACCGAAAATGCTTATGTCGCCGAACGCCTAGGCATCTATGAAAGCGTCCGTCTGACTACTGATATAAGCCAGCTTACCGAAAATGAAAAGCAAATGGTCAGCTTGCTGATTCCCGCAGCCAAAATCATGGATCAGCTGTTTCAAGAGGAAGCACTTCCTACCCCAATTGCCGATAAGCTAGCGAGCATGACCTTAAGTGAAGAGGAGCGTACTTTTATGAAAATCAACTACGGTCCGTGGGATCGTTTGGCCGCTAATAAGCCATTTATCGATGGGGTAGAAGAGAAGCCTTTAGGCGCAAATTTTTATCCAGTTGATATGACCAAGGAGGAGTTTGAAGCCTTTGCCGATCCTGCCAAGGCGAGCCTATACACGCTAATTCGTCGTGATGATAAGGGAGCGCTTATGACCGTACCCTATCACCAAGCGTATGCTGAACAAGTGTGGAAAGTGGCCGATATCCTCAACGCCAATGTTGCCGTACTTGCGGAGCAAGAGAGCTTAAAAAAGTACCTCAAGCTGCGTGCTCAGGCCTTGTTGAGCGATGATTATAAAGAGAGCGATATCGCTTGGATGGAAATGCAAGACAATGGCATAGACGTAATAATCGGTCCGATTGAGACCTATGAGGATCAATTATTTGGCTATAAGGCCGCGCACGAAAGTTACATTCTCGTCAAAGACAAGTCTTGGACCAAACGCCTGGAACGTTATGCTAGCTTCTTGCCTGAATTACAGCGCGGACTGCCAGTGCCTGACGCTTATAAGCAAGAAACTCCTGGTCGTAATTCTCAGCTGGGTGCTTATGATGTGGTTTATTATGCGGGGGATTGCAATGCTGGTAGCAAGACTATTGCCGTCAATTTACCCAATGACGAAGAAGTACAATTGAGCCATGGCACAAGACGCTTGCAGCTCAAAAACGCTATGCGTGCTAAATTTGATAAGATTTTGGTACCCTTGTCTGGCTTGTTGATTGCCGAAGATCAACGTAAGCACATTACTTTTGAGGCGTTTTTTGGCAATACGATGTTCCACGAAGTGGCTCACGGCCTAGGCATCAAAGAAACCATCAATGGTAAAGGTAAGGTGCGTGAGAATCTCAAAGAATTGGCCTCTGCGCTCGAAGAAGGCAAAGCGGATGTGCTCGGGCTTTATATGGTTACCCAGCTATTTGAAAAGGGGGAGATTCCCGATGGCGAATTAATGGATAATTATGTAACCTTCGTAGCTTCGATTTTTCGTTCGGTCCGCTTTGGCGCCTCTAGTGCGCATGGCAGGGCCAATATGGTTCGCTTCAATCACTTTGTGAAGGAGGGAGCGATCGCCCGTGATCCAGAGACTGGCACCTACCGCGTAGATTTTGATAATATGCAAAAAGCGATGACTTCTCTCTCTAACAAAATCTTGATGTTGCAAGGAGATGGTGATTATGAGGGCGTCAAAAAGTTGACCGATGAGATGGGGCTTGTTGGGACAGAATTACAGGCGGACTTAGATCGTTTAGGTGATGCCGGCATCCCGGTGGATATTGTTTTTGAGCAAGGTCTGTCAGTCCTTGGACTGTGATTTATGGCATAAATGCCGTAAATTCCTCTATACTAACAAACTCCAATTCTATGAAGTACTATTCTCCACTTTTGGCGCTATTAGCGCTTAGTATTTATTGGTTTCCGCCTGCGGCGAACGATAATGCTGATTGCCGCGTTTCTGCGGATAACCTCCAAGGTGTTTATGAAGGCGATTGTAAGAATGGATATGCCCACGGTCGCGGTAAAGCGATTGGTAAGGATGAGTATATGGGTGAGTTTAAAAATGGCCTACCTCATGGTAAAGGCCGCCTAACCTATGCCAATGGAGACGAGTACATTGGGGAGTTTAAAAAAGGGCAAAGACATGGCAAAGGTTATATGCGTAGGGCTGGAGAAGTGGAGATTACCGACAACAGTCGTTGGACCAATTGGAAAAATGATCAGTTCGTCAAAGAAATCCTAAAAGGAGAGTACTCGATTGCGCGTATGCGCCACGTTAGTCGTAACTCCATCAAGCTGATCGATGATCGTGAAAATAGAGTTGAGATCAACATTTCGGCCGCCACGCAAATTCTCGGTCTCAATATCAATATTTCTAGTGGACGATACGATATGCAGGGGCCTTCTCGTTTGATCATATTTGACCCCAAATTTCCGCTCAAGGTCTTTGTTGAATACCGAGTGCAGGATCGTCTATTGTCTGAAGAGCTTGATGTAATTGCCGATTTCAAACTTGAGACCCCAGGCACTTGGGCCGTTAACCTCGGGCACTAAAGGATCTCCTCTAATTCGGCTAACTTTTGTTCGATATCTGGATTGTTGGGATCAGCCGCGATGGCCTGTTCGTAATAGGATTTAGCCGTGGCAAGGTCCTGAAAATTATAAAATATGTCCCCTAGCATCAGCAGAGAAGCCTGATGTTGGGGGTCAATTTTGATGGCTTCCTGAAAGTCTGCAAGCGCTTTGTCAATATTTTGGGCCAAAAAGTAAACGAATCCCCGATTGTAATGCGCCTGCAAAAAGTTGGGCGTTTTATTCAAGGCGATTGAAAAGTGCATCACCGCTTCATTGGCTTCTTCTTTATAGGGTTCGCTGAGCGAACGATCAGTCATGGCTAGTAAGCGGCGCATGTGATAATTACCCATATAAAAACGGCCCAAGGGATGGGTCGGATGATATAGCAGTAACTCTCTGATCTGTTCAATGGCTGCCAATTCGTTATTGTAGCCATCTAGGTAGAGATCATGTAGCTGTAGGCGGGTCTTGGCGAAGCTACTATCCGCTTCCAGCGAACGCAAATACTCCCGCAAGGCGGCTTGCTTGTCGTTTCTCTTTTCATACAAAAAGCCTTGGGCAAAGATATAGATGGGCTCTGCTGGACTGAGTTCCTCTGCTTGTTGGTATAGCCTAAGAGCCATTTCGTCATTATTCTGAAAGAAAAACAACTGTCCCATCTGATAGTAGTTTTCTGGGTTTTCGGTACCTAATTGGGCGGCTTTCTGGTAGTCGTCCATCGCTTGGATCGTATCATCCTGAACAAAGGCATAAAAGCCTCGGAGGTAGTACAAATCAGCACCTTTGGGAAATAACTCAATTGCTTTATTGATATCCGCTACCGCTTGAGGCAGACTGTCCAAACTGTAATATACTTCTGAGCGTTCCTCGAAGAGTTGATAACTCTTAGGACTCAAATCAATTTGTTTGTTGAGGGCAATAAGCTGGGCTGCTGGTCCCGTGGATATAGAATCGACACTGACTGGAGTCGTCGGCTCTTCTACCTCTGCTGCGTCATTACAGGCAATTAGGCAAAGGCTAAGACCCCAAAGTATCCCTACTAAAATTTTCATATTGCAAATATGCGCAGCTAGAGCAGACTTCTCAAATTCAAAATTGATCTTCGATGACAATTTTTAACACAGAATTTGTCTGTTCATCCACTTTTAAGGGATCCGCAATCCGAAAGTCTGAAAGGGCAATGATTTGCTTTTGGTCCGCAAATACGATGGCTTGCTCTTTTTGAAAGGGACTATATTTTTGATCAACAAAGATATCGCTGAGCTTCTTCAGGCCTTGCATACCAAAAGGTTGCATTTTGTCGCCCTGCCGCCATGGGCGAATTTCGATGGGTAATTGGATTGCTTCGCTGTTGAGATATAGACAACCCGGTTCGCCAAATTGAAACGGACCGATTGCGGGATGTAAGAGGTGGATTTTGCGTTCGCCAAAGCGGAGGGTACCGAGTTTAGGGAGGGAAGGTAGTTTGATCGTCTTAAGACTAATGGGCACTTTACTGGGCTGGAAAAATAAGCCTAATTCATGGCGATAAATCCGTTCTCCCTCCCGCTCAATAAATTTCCCTTTTTGTCCTTGAATCAGCTCCAATAATCTCCAAAGGGCATGCCCATGCCAACCCCAGCTTTCGCCAGCGGCGATCACCAAAAGCGCTAATTGTTCAGTACCATACTCCAATACAAAATCTGTCCAATTGAGCAGCATTCCTCCTTTTTCTTTCCTGAGGGAGCGAGCCAAGCATTGGTCCAGTATGCTTTTTAAGAATTTGTTTTGCTGCTGATACCAATCATGTCGGGCGATAATCTGATCTCCCACAGATGGATTGATGTGGTGCAATATGGGGATGACTTGATTGCGAAATTGATTGCGGAGGTAGTTGTTTTCGTCATTAGTGTGATCTACTCCATACTCGAGCTCTAATTCTGCGAGGCAGTTCAACACATCGGTGCGACTGAGATCTATGAGCGGTCGAATATAGGGGCCTCTTGCTCGGGGAATGCCCCTCAAGATTTGTGGACTGTTGCCTTTGAACAAGGACATTAAAACGCTCTCGATTTGATCATTTGCTTGGTGGCCGGTTGCACATTTGCTATAGGCTTCTTCGGCCATTAGTTGCTCAAAGAAGTCATATCGAAGCTTGCGGGCAGCCTCTTGAAAGGAAAGTTGCTTGACGATAGCATGAGCTTTCGTATCTACGTTTTGTACATAGACCGGCACTTGCCAAGCTTTGGCATATCGCCTTACTAATTTCTCCTCATCATCGGAGGCAGCGGCTCTAAGGTTGTAATTTACATGTGCTAAGCCTACTTCATAGCCCAATTGAATCAGCGTATAAGCTAGTAAAACAGAGTCTGGACCGCCTGAAATTGCGACCAAAACCCGCTCGCTTCGGTTTAGAAGGCGATGAGTTGCTATCGTATTTGCAACTGTTTGTTGGATAGTAGGCCATAGCATAATGCTAAACTAGAGGGGAAAAGCTAAATATCCAAGGTGCTAAATGCTACTGTTTAACGCGCATTTTGTACGATTCACCCCGTATAAACCAAAGAACGGCATGGTTTTTCGTTCGTTTTCAGTGAAACTCTAACATGGGGTTTAATATTCCGATAGGCTGGAACACTTATTGAATCGAATTATATAAACCCCTTACTTTTGTTTACGTAAGTTTCATTATATGAAGTATCGCCTCCTAAAACCAATTTGTTTCCTGCTCATAGTTTTTTTCGCCAATACGGCTTTCGTCGCTGGGGTTTCTTCTTTCACCGGCAATTGGAGCAATGAAGAGGCTCCAATCTCTGATCTTCAAATCACTATGCAAGGTGATGAAGTATTTGTCCAAGTATGGGAAAATACAGAAGAGGGTAAGCAGGATTGGGGAAGGGTTCGCGCTGAGCGCTACGATAGAGTTGGCCAAGACAATCAACTGCCAACTCTAACTGCCACTTACGAATTGAATAATCGTCAGGTGCTCATTGTACTCTCTTCCAACGGTTACAAAATTGAAGCGAAACTGGTTAGTTTTTCCCATGCCAGCTTAGAAACCGAGCATGCGGTATATCATTATGAAAAAGTAGGGAAAACGAAAAGCGTAGTTGTAGAGAAAACCAAAGACGCAGAGGTTTCTACAAACACTCATAGCGGACAGATATTAGGGAAAGCTCTCGGGATGGCTAAATCAACAGCCAGTGTATTTCACCTTTCTTTGTATGGACCTGACAACCCAAATCAGGTACAAGGAACCCAAACATTTTCCCGCGAAAAAACCTACGAATTCAGCAATTTGCCTGACGGTACTTATTGGCTGATCGTAGACTCCAAAGCAATGACGGGCATTGAAGCCTTTCCTGCTTATCAGGAAATCGTCATCAAGGATGGAAAATCCTATGTTTTGGATGTCGAACTTAATTAAGACTCGTAATAGTAGTTGTTAGATTTTCATAGGGTAGGAGGCCACTCCTGCCCTTTTTTTTGTGTTATATTTGTAGGCTTATGAAACAGCAGATCCCCAAATATCATTATTCGCTGATTGCTTGCTTGCTAGCGGCACTTCTTTCTGCCTGCAATAAGGAAGAACCTCTACCAGTTTACCTTGATCTCAAGGCGCCAACCGTACAAATTGCTCCTAACGAAAGTGCCAGAGCAACCGTTGGTATTAAAGACCTGTGGATAGAGCATAACGGGAGCAATCTGGGAGTTTTTCGGGTTCCCCGCACGGTTCCCCTGCTGCCTGATCCGACGGGAGATCTGATAGCCGTTTTTGGCGGTATTTTTGAAAATGGCCTGTCTTCTCTCCGGAGTCGCTATCCTTTCTGGCAACCAAAGTTTATTGAACTGCCTAGTACGGCTCCCCTAGATAGTATTCCGCTCAGCCTAGACTTTGAGTACTTTCCTGACTCCTTATTGGTTTTTCCTATCGACCAATCTTTTGAATCAGGGCAGGATCGTACTTTTGAAGCGGTAAGTAGCGCTGAAAATTATGCCCCTTTTTCTCGGACAGATGAAGACGCCTTTCATAAATCTCGTAGTGCAAAAATCAACTTAAGTGCAGAGCGCAACTTATTCGAAATGATTTCTACCGATTTCTTTGCTTTGCCGCAGACCGGTAACAACGATATTTACATTGAGATCTCCTACAAAAATAATATTTCATTTACAGCCGGTCTTTATTACGCCACTGCTGGCCTAGACGCTGGCGAATTGCCGATAGAACTCTTTTACAATTCTAACATGGAGTGGAATACAGTTTATCTCCATGTCAATGACGCGGTTAGGGAGGCCCCCCGCAACGCTTTGTTCCGCATGTATGTGCGCGCGAATAGTGGTTCAGAATCAGGAGTTATTTATCTTGACAACATCCGACTCGTACACTTTCGCTAATGAACCGTCGTCGCCGACAATCCTTTTATTATCTACTAGCAGATTTTAGCGCCACTTATATCGTGTGGCTGGGCTTTGCTTTTTTTCGGAGAGAAACGCTGGAAGGCTATGGTTATCTTGACGCTCAGCAATTTATCAATGCTGCGGTAGTAAGTACGGGCTGGTTAATTCTCTACGCGATTGCTGGGCTATATGCCAAGCCATTTAGACGCTCGCGCTTGTTTGAGCTCACGCAAGTATTCAAATTCACGCTGATTGGGGTCTTGACGCTATTCTTCGCGATTTTTTTGGATGATCCCATTCCGCCAGAAAACCCTTCACAGCAACGCATCTTGCTCACTATATATCTCGCCTCTCAGTTTGGAGGCGTAAGTCTGCTTCGCTTTATACTCACTACCCGTACCAATATGCGGATTAGACGAGGCAAATTAGGCTTTCCTACCCTCTTGGTGGGCTGTCAAGAGCAAGCCTTTAAGATTTACTCCGAATTGGAAAAGATGCGTAAGCCTTTGGGATATCAGTTTAAAGGTTATGTAAGTTTGGCCGGCAAGGATGATTCGCAGCTTAAAGGAGTGCTCAAAAACTTCGGTAATTTAGATCGCTTGGAATATGTTATCAATAGTCGCAAAGTTGAAGAAGTGATCATTGCCCTCGAGAAAGATGAGGCGGACCAAATTGGGCATGTGATTGGTATCTGTGAAAGTACCGCCGCTAATATCAAGGTAGTCCCTGGGGTCTATGATTACATTATTGGTAGCGCTAAGGTTTCCCACATTCTTGGTGCTCCCTTGATTGAAATATTCCCTCAGATCATGCGATCATGGGAGCGGGCGGGCAAACGCATTTTTGATGTCTTGGCTTCTATTTCTGCGCTGCTGATCCTTAGTCCGGTATATCTAGCGGTAGGTATCTGGGTAAAACTAAATTCGGAAGGGCCTATATTTTTTAAGCAGGTGCGGATTGGGCGCCATGCCAAGCCTTTCTTTATCTATAAATTTCGCTCCATGCGGGTCGATGCCGAAAAACTAGGGCCTGCACTTTCAAGCGATCACGATCCCCGTATTACCAGTGCTGGGCGCTTTTTGCGGAAAACTCGTCTCGATGAAATTCCTCAATTTTGGAACGTGCTCAAAGGAGATATGAGTATTGTAGGGCCACGACCAGAACGTCAATTTTACATTGATCAAATTGTCAAGGTGGCCCCTCATTATCGACATCTCCATAAGGTGAGACCTGGAATCACCTCTTGGGGCCAGGTCAAATATGGCTATGCATCGAATGTGGAGGAAATGGTTGAGCGCTTGACTTTCGATATTCTCTATATCGAAAATATTTCTCTCGGCTTGGACCTGAAAATTTTGCTTTACACCCTGATTGTGATGATTGAGGGTAGAGGGAAGTAAAGTGATTTTGATTTACTGCTGCGCAGAACGCTTAGTCTTATCTACTTCAGTAGTTATTCACCTAATAGCTCTTTGACTCTTTTTTCTACTATCTTTTCCCGATTGGCTTTGCGAAAATCGAGGCTACCTTGGATGCGTTGGAGTGAATTTTGGAGCTGTTGAATCTCTCCACTTTTTTGTTCGTAGGCTTCACTCTTTTGTAAAAGGCGTAGTTGGTTCTTTAAATTAGCGACTTCTGCTTCCTTTTGCCGAATACTGAGGTCAAATTGCGCATAAAGATTATCTCTGATCTTTTGCTTGAGCGCTGATTGCCTAGCAGGAGTAGAGAGCTCGTAAGCTTCAAGTAAATTGCTAAGCTCGCCTTGCTTGACTTCTAACTGATAGGTAAGAGTGGTCCGCATACTAGCAGCTGAGCCGCTTTCACGCGTCTTGTCCCCCTGGGGAGGTTGTGCCTGCGTCTGTAAAAGTAAAAGCAAGCAAAATAGAGGAAAGAGTAAAAGTTGCTTCATAGTATAGGATCATTCCCTTTCAAAATAGCTGCCTCAACACGGATATACAAGCAAGAATGATTACATATCCAACTAACGCAAGTTAGGCTCCGAAGATTGTATCAAACCTTTATTTTTGCCCCTCGGTGGAAAATTCTATTCCTTAAATCAAATCCAAAGGCGAAGCAATTTTGAGGGGCGTATCAGAGATAAAGCCTTCCCCAAAAGTTGCGCCTACCAAATGCCCCATATGTCGAGCTCTCGCCTCAAGAAAATCCCAAAAATCTTTACTGGAAATATAGGTCTTGGGTTCCTTGCTGTTTGGATCAAAAAACTGGGAGGCAAAGGCCTTGATCGAGGCCAATTTGGCATCGTAAAAAGGAGTGATATCTACGACAAAGCTAGGTTCGAGATGATGGTCTTGTATGTAGTAAAATATCCGTTTAGGACGATAAGCTTCTTGTGCTTTTCCGCCTTCGTCGAACGTTTCTATCCGGCGCAATCCGCTCAAAAAAAATGATTCTCTGATCAAGCTAGAAGCACGACCATGATCTGGATGACGGTCAAAAGGAGCGTTTCCTATCACAATGTCGGGGCGGAATTTACGGATCTTTTTTAGTACCGCAATCTGATGCTCCTCGTCGTTTTTGAAAAAGCCATCTCTGAAGCGGAGATTTTCGCGCGCACTTAAGCCTAATATCTTTGAGGAAGCCGCTGCTTCTTGATCTCTAAGCGCTGCAGAACCCCTTGAGCCTAGTTCCCCTCTTGTTAGATCAACTATGCCCACTTTCTTGCCTTCGGATACTAGTTTGGCAATGGTGCCCGAACAGGCTAGCTCTGCGTCGTCTGGATGTGCTGCAAAGATGAGTACATCTAATTTCATAAGCGTAAAATAGTGGTGGCTTTTGGGTTATTGAACGAGGATCTTCTCGGTGATGAGCTCCGGCTCTCCCTCAAATATGTGTTGCCAGAGATATAGGCCTCTGGGCAAATCTGTTGGTAGTTTGATCTCAATGCTATCCATAGGACGGCTAAAGCGATATTCTGTCACTACATTCCCTTGGATATCTAACAATCTTCCTACATAATTTCGCTTACTGGCACTAAGCGTTCCCCGCAGGGATAGTATTTGACCTGCTCCAACTGGATTAGGGTAAAGAGAGACTCTAGGACTGGCTATGGTCGTCGATTCAATATCTGCTGGAACCGATATACCTAACTGAAATTCAGGTCTGATCATCAAGGCTCCTTCTAGACCGATAGGTTTCCATACTCCTGCAGAATCGAACCAAATGATATTTTCAGCTAGATTGTTTCTATCCCAACCCAATCCAATGGGCTCACTGCTGACTTGGACAAGGCCTACCCAAAAAGAATCTTGTACTGCGACGGGCTTACTCAACACATAACGCTGAAAATGATTACTCTGGTCGCCATAATTGACTTTAGAACCACCAACTTGCTGCACTAGTATGGAATCAGGATGAGGGTCTTTCCAGATCGTGAGCCGAAAGGAAGCCTCCTCCATATAGGTAAGTTGGGTCGTTATGGGATTATAGTTGACAGTGGGGACAAAGCTGATCCAAACCGCTTGGATCGAATCCTCTATGGGACTATAAAATGCATTAGCTACGCCCCAGGCTTTATTGATACCGAAACTAAATTCGGCTACTCCATCATCATAGGCAAAGACGGAGTCAACTCGGTATTGTCTTTTTAACTCATTATTTGAATTGATCGCATCATCGTCGGGTAGCTGAATGTCAAGCTCGATTACCCCTGGCGTAGAGAGAAAGGGTTGTGAGAATGCACTGTAAACTCCTGTTTGCCTCGATTGTCCGTTTAAGGGTACCACAACTGACTGAGCACTAAAACCACTAAATAGATTACCTCCCACAGGATCGCTTATACTAACCTCAGTGGTGGTCGGATAATTATTCGTACTGAGGTTGCGATATTTGAGATTGAAGCCTTGTGTAACATTACCATTGGCACCAAGCTGTTGTAGCGGAATTGCTGTAAAATTTCCGATTGGTCCTCGCTCGATTTCGATGGGAGCATAGTCGTCAAATATCGTATCATTGGCAGTACGACCAGGGGCTAGGTATACATAATCTAGGTGCCACAGATCAAGTTGACCGTTCTGGGAACCAGTACTCTCAAAAATCATCTGGAAGCGGGTTTGAAAGTAATCGGCTCGATTGATCGGAATACTGATTTGCTCAAAACCGTGTAGATCACTCCCGCCACGGGCGTAAACTTCTTCTTCTATGCCCGCATCAGGAACCCGAAAATAAACAAAGAAAGAGTCATTGATTTCGGGTGCATCTCCTCGGCCTTGGGGTTGGAGGGCAAAACTAAGCCATAGATCGTCTTGAGGGCCGTAACCGTCTAGGTCGATATAATGAGAGACCAACTGATCACAGAGGCCTCGAGAAAGGTTTTCTGTATCGTAAGGCTCATTGAAGCGATTATTGCCATCAAAGCTAATCACTCCATATGTCGGAGGATTGACTGCGAGGGATTGATTGACGAGAGGCGCGTCAAAATTGCTATTGCTGATAAACCAGAGGTTACTATCAGGTAAGGGCCCTGCATAGCCAAAGTCATCAAAAAAAGGTGCGTTTATAGAAATACTGAGCGTATCTGGTTCACTGGCTCTAGGAAGGCTATTGGTATGCTTTCTGACTCCTTGGCGATATGGCCAGTGAGCATCCCCTTGGGGAACGATTGGACTCTGGGCAATGGCTTGAGAGCAAAATAGGCAGCTAAACAGCAGACTCAAGAAAGAGTATTTCATGGGAAAAGAGTTCGGGTTTCGACGCTAAATCGTCGAAATTAGCAAAAAGCCATCTACCGAAAAATGGCTTTTTGCCTTCCCTTTACTGGAACAGACGGAAGATATCGTTGCCAAAAATCACGATCATGAGCCCCAGAATCAGTACCATACCGATTTGCTGTGCGATGATACGGACCTTTGGAGAAGGTTCTTTACGGGTAATGGCCTCTATCAGTAGGAAGACGACATGTCCTCCATCTAAAGCAGGAATAGGCAGAATATTGACTAAAGCCAAGATCATACTGAGCATGGCTGTCAGCTCGAGAAATTTAACCATACCGCCAACTTCAAAAGCCAGTAAATACTGCTTAGCGATTTGGATAGGCCCCATAACCGATTTACTCTTTTCGATTCCTTTGCGTGTAAAAAGGTTGGTAAGGCCCTGCGCATTGGCGGTAAGGAAGCCAAAAGCTTTTTTGACTCCGGGCACGAAAGCTTCAAAAAAGCTATATTCAACTTTTTGATAGCGAGTGTCGGGCAGGACACCAATTTGGCCTTTATCGTTGGGGGTGACGGGAATACTCAAAGAGTCTCCACCACGGATTAGGTGTACCATGATGGGACCGCTTTCATGATCCGCAACGTATTCTTGTAATTCCTGATACCAAGTGATTTGTGTGCTATCGAGCATGTAAACGTGATCGCCATCTTGGAGGCCTGCTAGCACCGCCGGCATTGTATCGATCAAAGTCTCTGCGTAGGTGTTTTGATCTACCCTGCGTCCTAACTTGATGCGACTAACAGAACGATTTTGGAAGAGAAAAGGAAATTTGTCCCCTCCGCTAAAATAGTTCTGAATATTTCCGGGTACTTCAATCCGTATTTGTTGACCGTCGCGTTCCACGATGTAGTGGGCATCATCGTCAATCAAGCGCTTACGGTCCAAATAATCTTCGAAATGGGGATAAGTTTCCCCATTCATAGAAATTAGTTTGTCGCCAGTACGGAAACCCAAAAAGTGCCCTAAGGTCTCCAAAGTATCAAGGCGAACGCCTTCCTCAGTTGAGTCTGGTACTACTTGATATTCAACGGTGTAGATGCCATGTTGCACTTCTTCCATCGGTAAGTAACGGTCGCCAAAGCTAAATTTAAAGCCCCAGAATATAGCTACGCCTAGGATAACATTCATGATGACCCCACCAGTCATTACGATTAAACGTTGCCAGACTGGCTTAGCCCTAAACTCATAAGGTTCGGGCACTTCGTTGAGGTGCTCTGTATCTAGAGATTCATCGATGATCCCAGAGATTTTGACAAAGCCACCTAATGGGATGGCTCCGAACATATATTCGGTTTCTCCTTTGGTAAAACTGAAGAGCTTGGGCGGAAAGCCGATGGCAAAAGTTTCGGCCCGCATACCAAACATTTTGGCGGTCAGGAAGTGCCCTAGTTCATGGATGGTAACCAATATGGTAATGCCCAGCATCACCAAGCCAAGGGCCTTTAGGATCTGTACTGCCAAATCATAGTTATCGGTCAATTTGCCGATAAGCAGCCCTAGCAAGATAACCCCCGCCACGATCGCAAGATTAATAAAACTGCGATTTCTAGACTTTTTATCACTCATAAGTGGAACAAAAATTTGTGCAAAGTTAACAACTGGCCTTACGATTAAAAAGCCCAATTAGATACAGATTGTTTTGAGCTCTTAATTGGGCAAGATCTACTAATCGGCCAACTTGTCTAAATGTAATTGAGACTGCTCTCTTATATTCCTAGCGCGTTGCATCATCCATTGGTCTGCGAGTACGATGGCCGCCATAGATTCGACGATAGGGACTGCCCTCGGTACTACACAAGGGTCATGCCGTCCTTTGCCAGAAACGGTAGTGGTCTTGCCATCTGTATCTACGCTCTCTTGGTCTTGCATGATGGTGGAAGTCGGTTTGAAGGCGACTCTAAATAAAAGGTCCTCGCCATTGCTAATGCCTCCTTGGACGCCTCCAGAATGATTGGTTCTGGTTCTGATTTTCCCATTTTCGCTGTAAAAGGGGTCATTATGCTGGGACCCGCGCATTTTTGTACCCTCAAAGCCACTGCCGATTTCGAAGCCTTTGACAGCATTGATACTCAACATAGCCGAACTCAAGGCCGCAGGTAGTTTGTTGTAAAGCGGTTCTCCTAGGCCTGCTTCCATCCCTTTGACGCGGCACTTTACTACTCCGCCGACAGAATCACCCTCTCTTCTGGCTTGATCTACTGCATGATACATCTGTTTTGCGATCTCAGGATCGGGGCAACGGACTGCTTGGGTATATTCGTCTTCTAGTGCTACTGACGGAGGATCTTGGTCTAGGCTGATATTATAGATCTGTTGCACCCAAGCTTCGACTTCAATATTAGATACCTTGCGGAGTAAGAGCTTTGCCACAGCGCCGCCGATAACTCTGGCTACGGTTTCTCTTGCAGAGGAACGCCCCCCTCCTTTGTGGTCTCTCAGACCGTACTTTGCGTAATAGGCGTAATCAGCATGTGAAGGCCTAAAAGCAAAAGCCAAATGATCATAGTCCTTGGAGCGAACATTTTGGTTACGGACAAAAAAGCCCAATGGGGCTCCTGTGGTTATATTACCTACCTGCCCTGAAAGGATTTCAAAAGTGTCAGGCTCTTTGCGTTGGGTAGTGATTCTACTGGTGCCAGGTTTGCGGCGATCGAGCTCTGACTGAATGAAGCCCATATCGAGTTCCAAACCGGCTGGACATCCATCAATTACCACTCCGATCCCTGCGCCATGGGACTCTCCAAAACTGGTGATGCTGTATAGCGTTCCAAAGGTGTTTGACATAAGGACAAAGATACGTGAGTCCCCCTTAAAGTAATAATGTAATGATGCCGGGAAACAGGATTAATAGCGCCAAGAATAGGATTTGGATCAAGATAAAGGGTAAAATACCCCTATAAATTTGAGTGGTGCTGATTTGAGGAGGTGCTACCCCCTTGAGATAAAAGAGTGAAAAACCGAATGGAGGAGAGAGAAAGGATGTTTGCAAGTTCATAGCAAGCAAGATCCCTACCCAAACCATAGCGGTAGGAAAACTCATCTCGAGCTCAGTATGGAGTCCCAGATTGCGGAAGAGGGGTACGATTATCGGCACGACGATAAAGATGATTTCAATAAAATCAATAAAAAAGCCTGCCACAAATACTACCGCCATAACCAGCCACAAAAAGGTCATGGGTGAAAGCGCTGAACTCGTGATGAGCTCAGTGAGGTAGCGGTCTCCTCCCAGCCATTTAAATACCAAAGAAAAGGCGGTTGCCCCAATCAGGATCATGAAAACCATACTAGTAATGCGAGTGGTCTCACGCATCACCTGCTGGAACATACTTAGCTGCAATCCCCTGGTACGTATTCTGTTGGCTACCATCAGAATAGTAGCTCCCAATGCCCCAATGGCTGCCGCTTCGGTGGGAGAAGCCAAGCCGGCAAAGATAGACCCTAAAACAGCGACTATGAGACTCATAGGCAGTAAGAAGGCAAAGACGCTTTGTTCTATTTTCTTTTTTAGGCTCTGTTCCCAGAACGCTGCTACTTCAGCCTTTGGCATTGCTGGGGCGGATTTGGGGGCAAAGATGGCGATACCGATGAGATAAAGTAGGTAAACCCCTACTAATAAGATACCTGGCACGACTGCGGCCTTAAAAAGGTCGCCTACAGATACATTGAGCTGGGTTGCAAGCAGGACCAATACGATAGAGGGAGGAATAATCTGGCCAAGGGTCCCTGAGGCCGCGATAATACCAGTAGCTAATTCGGCTTTATATCCTCTCTTGAGCATGACCGGTAAGCTTATTAAGCCCATGGTGATAACCGTAGCACCTACGATACCGGTAGAGGCGGCTAAAAGTGCTCCAACAATCAGTACGGAGATGGCTAAGCCGCCTCTAAAGCGGCCAAAAAGCAGGGCCATGGTTTCGAGCATGCGTTCGGCGAGGCCGGACTTCTCCAACATAACCCCCATATAAACAAATAAGGGGACTGCCAGCATCACTTGATTGTTCATGATGCCAAAGATGCGATAGGGGAGTAGCTTGAAAACAAGACTATTGTCCAGAAAGACTAGGCCAAATATGACGGAGGCGCCTCCTAGTGTGAAAGCCACAGGATAGCCAAGAAGAATTAGAAGGAAGACGATCCCAAACAAAATCAATGGCAAGGATTCAATCATGCTTTTTCTGTTTGAGAGGAAGGAATAGGGGCGGGCTCTCGACCCAAGATGATCAAAAGGCTATTGAGCATATGGGCGATCGCTTGTAATAGCAAAAGGATAAAGCCTATAAAAAGGCTACCTTTGATGATCCATCGATAAGGCAGACCTCCCGGATCAGCAGAGGCCTCATTCCATTGAAAGGATCTTAGCGTAAATTCAAAAGCGCTGCTAAGGACTACGATACAAAGCGGGATAAGAAAAACTAGACCCCCAATGAGGTTGACCCAAGCCTTACCCTTGGGAGAATAGCGCGCATAAAACACATCCACCCTAACATGTCTATCATGCAGGAAGGTGTAGCCCATACCCAATAAAAAAATGAGGGCAAATAAATGCCATTCTAGCTCTACAATCCAGATTTTGGTGTAGCGAAACAGATATCGCATAGCGACATCATAGCAAATCAATAACACCAAGGCAGAGGTGATCCAAGCTACCCCACGGCCGGCGAACTCATTGATCCATTGGATAGCGCTTGCAAGGCTTTTCATTGAGCTTATTGCTCATTTAATTCTTGCAATCGGTAGATCGCATCTGGGAAATTAAGACTAGCTGCACGCTCTAAAGAGGCCTTGGCGGTAAGGGAATCTCTTGCATTTTTTCGAGCGAGTAATAGGTGAGCGTATAGGTAATGTCCTGCTGGCCAGTTTTTGAGGGCAGATTTCTGCGCGTATTGCAATGCCTTTGCTTTGTTTTTGGGGATACCATATCCCATGTGGTACATATACGCTAGCATGTAAGCGCCGGGACCATCGAGAACTGCCTCGGCTTCTAAGAGGTTTTCTGCGCTCAATTTGTAGAGATAGTTAGAGCCCTCGTCTTTGGCGCGTACATAGAGCCTTTGGCCTTCAGAGAGATATTTATTGAGGCTACTCTCTACCTCAGGGGCCATACCTCTTGTATTTATGCCAGAAGGCGATGCCGAACGCGTGACTTGGGTTGGCTCTTTGACCCGACTAGCTGAAGCTATTTCGGCTGGCTTAGGGGTGTTGGTCGTAGGACTAGGACGTGCTTGGGCTGGCGCTATTTGCCTCGTGTTGGTTTTATTTGCACTGTTGTTAGTACTAGGCTCTTGAGTCGCTTTGGGCTCCTCTTTCTCTGTTGAGGGTTGTTCTGCGCTAGTGATTACTTTGATATCCGTCTGATTGTCGCAGCTATCACGGTACTTTTCAGCTAGCGCGTAGGCATCTGGATCTTTAGGTTTGACCTCGGGACTTTGAAGGAGATAAAATGCCTTTTCGTAATAGGCTTCAGCGAGGGCGCAATCGGTCGCATCACCTTCATACTGCTCATTACCTGCCATCAGGAAGGCGTAGGCCATTTGATCAAAGGGAATAGCCGGTTCGGTAAGTTGGTCGCGCTCTATCACTCTCTCCGCTCTGAGAAAGTTGGCTGCCGCATCGACAAAGTTATCTTCTTTAAGTTCTGATTCCGCTAATTCAAGATACATCTCAGGACTATGGATGAGCTTATCTAGCGGTTCATCTCCTAGTTGTGGCTTATTGAGTTCTGCGAAGCGGGCACTTACATCTTCTTTGGCTACCATAGCTCTGTTGCGCTCTTCTGCGGTAGAGGCAACTAGCAATGCGCTATCGTATATCATGATGGCTGACTCATAATCAGAACTCATGGCTGCGTCATTGGCACGAGCGTAATAATCTTCAAAGCTATTGGCACTTTTGCCCCAGTAAGCCGCCAATCCTACCAAACAGGCTAGGATGGCAATGACACCGGCAAAAGTTAAGGTGCGGGCCATACCGTTACCGCTATTGGCGTTAGAATCTGATTCGGCAGTTGGGTGAGCGCTTGCGCCAACAGCAGTTTGGCTTACAGCCTGAGCCGCTTCGGAGATTTTGTCGATTTGGATGAGGTAACAGGAGTAATTGTCCTTGGCAAATCCCTTGTTGAGAATACGGATTTCCTCGATTAATTTTTCGGGATTGTTTTTCGGGTTGCTACCACTCTCAAAAAGGGTAGTCAAAGTGCCCTCATCGACATGCTCTTTGATGCCAGATGTGGAGAGAAAGAAGTAATCGCCTTTGCCGAGCTCATCATTGGGCAAGAAGCGCATATTTATTTTGCTAGGCTTCTCACTACCACTGATACCTTGGTCCTTGGTTTTGGGGGTAGAACCAGAACCATCATGGGTCGGAATCAACTTTTTTGAGGCCGCATTGTAGTAGGAGATTTGGCAATTGCCAGCCCAAGCCATGGTAACTTGTGCTTCGCCAAAATAAAGCATGGCCATACCGGTTGACATGGCGATACTCTCAGGGTGATTGGCTTTATAATTGGAAAGTTTTTGCTCTACAAAAAGTAATGCATTATCAAGGAAGTCCTGATCTGCTTCTCCCTTAGGGGGGTAGGACGCATAGTATTTGGCAAGATTTAGCGCGACCAACTTAGAAGCCACTTCTCCAGCATTGGAGCCCCCTTCCCCATCGCATACGATGAAGAGTCTTTCTTCTTTGTTGACTTGGCTGACTAGAGGATAAACAAAATCCTCATTGATAGACTGGTTTCCTGGCTCGTGTAAGGCTACAGGTTGTTTGATATGCACCTTCATGGCGGTCAATTTAATAAATTCTTTGGCATTAAAGCATAAAAACAGGCTCTAAGCAAAGCTTAGCTAGAAAAATGTATTAAGCCTCACCGATCTTATTTATCAGTGAGGCTTAAATTTTTAATTTTTCGAATGTGATTTGAAAATTACATCAAGGTAGGTCAGGGATCGAGGTGATCTTGTTGCGGAAGAAGGTTACAGTTTTACTGTTTTGAAGAGCGTTGCGCAAGTTGGGAAATTCGGTAAGTAGGTTGTGCACTTCGTTTTCATTGAGCAATTTCTTTTTGCCAGTGAAATTGTTGTGCACAGCCCAGCTGCCTGAAAATTTTCTAATGTAATACATGCCTTAAGGTTTAATTCCAAATAACGACAGAAGGCGAAGTAAAATTCTGCAAGGAAACTAAGATTTATCTACGTGCAAGCTGGACTAAGGATGCTGGCTTGTAAGATATAGTGTTTAAATGGTCTAAAATCCATGTTGAATTGTTTTTAGATCTTTTGAGAGAGTTTTCAATCTACCAGCCTGAAAATTTAAGTTATTCGTAACAATTGGATTCCTATGAATAAGACTGAGACAGAAAACAAAAGGGATTGATTGGCGCGATTAGTGGTCGTGAGCCCCTTTTCTGAGCATTCTTTCCGGCCTCTGTTAGCACAATTTTGTCAAAGGGCCATGGATGAGGGGAAGCGTTCCATGAAATGGTACAAAACCAGTTGAGTAAAGGCAATAGAAGCACTGAAGAAGGGAGATGTGGGTACCACCAAAATTTATTAGAACATGTAAAATATTCATAGGTTTATGCGCCAAATCAGGAATAAAATGAGTTATTCTAGCTAAAGACAACGAATATTCGCTGACTCTCGTATATAAATTAGTACTAAATCGTTATTTGTTTACATGGATCACGCTATAAGAAGGAAACTGGTTGATCTAGCCAGAATTAGAGGAGCGAAAATTTCCTATCAAGCTCTTTCAGATGAGTTTCAACTAAATTTAGATATGAAGAAGAAAAAGGACAGATCCTTTATGGCTAGAGTCCTTTCTGAAATTTCTGAATACGAACATAAGAATTCAAGACCCTTGCTCAGCTCACTAGTTTTACTGAAAGGTCGAACTGGAAAACAGATGGATGACTTTTATAAACTCTGTGAGGAGCTTGGAATGGGAGGCTGGGAAGATTTAAAGGCCAATCCAGAATTTGAATCGGAGCAACGAGTATCTTGCCACCAGTTTTGGAAAGAAAATCAAAATTATAAAGATTATCGCTTTGCTTAAAACGCAGTTATTTAGCAAAGCCTGATAAAAAAAGCAGCGAGTTCTTTAACCCGCTGCTTTTTTTATTGATACTAGGCGTCTAAAGGAGTACTAGTAATATGTTATTTTTTGCTACTATACACCCAGCCCGCAGCCTTACCGGCTTTTTCAAGCTGCTTACGATAACGAGAAACAGCCATTTGACTATCTGACTGATAGATAGAAACTCGGAAACTATTGGACTTGGTTACTTGAGGAAATAGCACGACAGCTTTGTGCCCAGCGGCTTTCATCTCGTCCGCAAAAACCAAGGCCTGTTCATAGCTTTTGAAACTACCGCCAATCAAATGGAAATCTGCTAAATCGTCTCCGCCTCTAGTTGCCACGCGGGCAGAAGCTAGGGTATTAGGAGCCGGATCTTTTTCTTCGTAAATCCAGCCTTTTTCTTTACCTCTTTTTTTCATCATGCTTGCATAGCCTTCAATCTCTCGACGGCTATCAGAGGAGTACACAGACACGCGAAACTTCTCTCCTTCCTTGGTGGGAAAGATCACATAAGGCTCATATTGCTCTTGTGCTAATGCCATTACTAAGGCATCTGCTTGAGCATAATCATCAAAGCTACCTACCACAAGGTGAAAGGCACTAACTTCGTTACTTTTTGCAGTTGTGCTTGTTGCCGCAGGAGCGGCTAGGCGCGCATTGGCTGTAGTACTAGTGGGGCTTTCTTCGCCCAAAGTCAATATCCAGCCAGTAGGTTTTTTGCGAGCTTTTTGAGAGTCTGCGAAAGTTTTGACTTCAGAACGGTCAAATGATTGATAGATGGAAACCCGATAGTACTTGCTATCACCGGAAGGAAATAAAATCACGGGACTATAACCTTTGGCTTTCAGGTCAGCAACAAGGGTTTTGGCGTCTTCCAACTTAGTAAAGCTACCATTGATCAAGTGATAGTAGCTAGAAGTTTGGGCAAACAGCCCCAGATACAAAGCCATAAAGGCTAAGACCAGAAAGCCTCTCAATTGAGAGACGGACATAGAAAACTGCATTTGCTTGATGGTTTAGTTGTTGTCGATTATTGTACTGGTCCAGCGTTATAGATCCAAAGCAGTTTCTTACCTGCTTCTTCTAATTGACGTTGAACGTCTTTTACTTGTCGCAACTCGTTGCTTTGGAAAATTGATACGCGATGGATTTGCGAAGGACCGTCTCCAGGGAGAATTATCTGAGTAGTGAAACCTTCATCTTTCATCGAAGCCGCAAACTCTTCTGCCTTACTCATTTGAGTAAAACTTGCGGAAATAAGATGGTAGATCGTAGAGGAAGGATCCAAAGTGGTAGCAGGTATTTCCGGACCTCTTTTCAAGCTAGCTAGATTACCTTCACTCGTCATATCTTCGATTATTACTTCTTCGCTGATCTCTTTCGTGCCTCTGGCCACCTGATTGATCGGCGCCTTGATTTCAGTCTCCTCTTCAACTTGAGTAGAACTTTCAGTCCTAGTGGGTAAAGAGTTACTTGGAGCTGGAGCCTTTTGTTGAGTTACACCTTGTTGGCTCGAGGCAATGGCATTGGTATTGATGTCATCAGCATCGGGATAAGACTCCTGAAAAGGAGTGACTCGCTCTTCGCTAATGGTTACACGATCATCAGAGACTGACGATTTGAGGAAGGGGCCGTTGTAGATAACCAATACACCAATCAATACGAGCACACCTACTAGCAAATAGGGTTGCCAATTGATCGGAGAAGGCTTCCGAGATGATTTGTATGTTGAGGTCCCGTTATTCATCGGAGACATGGTAATTTCAGGAATTCCTGAGCGTTTAGGTTTTTCTGGTAGTTTGATGGGCTTGAGACCAAAATGCTGATCATTTGAGCGCATCGACTCTACCTCAAAAGACGTAAAAGTTAGTTTACCGTCACTCTCTAAATGGAGTAAACCTAATTTAGGTAGACTAACTGAGCCGTCCAACTTAATTTGATTACGCAGGTAGTTGCTGAGTTCAGCCTCTACTTGTTCTGCTATTTCAGGGTGCAAAAATTGTGCCTCAGTTAAGTGTTTACTAAAAAGAACAGCAGAATCTACTTCTTTTTTAAAACTTACGGCCTCACTGGGAGGCGAAATGAGGCCCTTTTCTTTATGAACTGAGGCTGACTGATGAGTTCGATAAAATGTTCCAATGCCTGGAATAGATATCGAACCCCCACGTTTGAGCAAAGCTTGTAATTGATAAAAGCTATTTTGGTCCATTGGGAAAAGAGAACGAAATGAACTTAAAAGTCATCAATTAAGTTCTAAAACGCAAACGGACTGATTATCAGAAAGATAAAGTTACTCCTACTCTAAAGTCAATGCCTCGTTCTGGGTATTGATACCAGCGTTGAAACTGGGTGCCGACTAGGTTGCTTACTTTAGCAAAAGCCGAAAACTGCTCTACGATTTGGTAATCTGCTCCCACCGCTACGCCAAAGAATGGGCTACGAAAAAAGAAGGACTCTTCGCTCTCAGCGGTCAAAGCACGGCCAAAATAGGTGATGTCAGCCTGAACCCTCAATTTTTCTTCCCAAGTGTAGCGTCCATAGACATCTAGACGTACAGGGGAGGCATTGAAAAAGCTTTCAAATGAGGTCGTATTGAACACATTGAAGTTAAATGAACCACCCGCACGGATTTGTTCATTGAGATCATAGTTCAATTCAAGATGCACACCTGTATTTTTTAGTAGACTATCGTAGACAGTTACAAAAGTGTAGTCTTCTAAGGTCGGTATAAACATTAATTGGTTCTCAACCTGACGATAATATACCCTTGCCGCGAAGTCAAATTGATCACTGATATTCCCTTCTACTCCCGCAAAAATATTCATCTTCTCTATACTGGGCTTGATATCCACAGCGCGATTCAGATAAGGGTTGACGAATATCATATCGTAATAGGTATTATTAATCATACCTGAGGTAAAGCCTGCCACGACGGCAAATTGCTCTGGTATAATCGCAAAACGTCCTTCTATTACCGGCCCTAAAAAGTTGGTGCCGCTAGCGGTATCTGCGTTGGTCGAGAAGTAGTTGAAACGGATACCTGCTCTGACGCTATGAACGCCATTGTTGAAGGTAATGATGGGAGCTGCATCTAAGAAAAAACGGTTTGCACCAACATCATCTATACGACCTCGGATGTAGGTGATTTCTGACTCGAGATCGCCGCTAAAGTTTTCTGTAATGTCATAGCCTACTCCAGGGAAGAGGCTTAGGTGAAACTCGCTATTGTCGCGTCTGTCTCCATAAACTTTCAAGCCAATGCCAGAATCAAAGTGAAGCTCTGAACGGGCTGTAGAATTGCTTTTTAGCCGGATTTGTGTATCAAAGCGAGTAAAACCCATACGCAAACTGTCCCGAAAGCCTTCAGGGCCTACGGCTCCCCCGCTCGTATCGTTGACGGTTGAGTCATTATAAGCCGTCCAATAGCCCGTATTATAAAGATGGACTCGCCCACTCAGCGTATAATCCTTGCTTATCTGACTGGCCTGTAAAGTACCTTGCGTCCTACTAAACTCACGCAAAGGGAGCTTATCATCATAGGCCGAAATATGCTTAAACCTGAGACCAAAGTCCGTGTCTTTTTTGCGGCCATTGTTGAGGTAGAGTTCCCCGACGGGGGTCAAAAAACGCCCGATACCTAGTCTGATATAGCTGTTTTTGGCTTTGTCTAAGCGTTCTTTGGCCAAGGGGGTAATATCAGGGGGAGTGGGATTGAAGTCGGTTTCTACGTAAAAATCTTTGGAGCGAAACTGAATAGGATCTTGATCGCCCTTTTTAAGGTCTTGATAAGGTGGCTTGATAAAGGGCTTTTCACTATCGATCACATCTTCGATGCGTTCATTTTCGAGCAAAATCTCATCCTTTCCTTTGAGGGGGTCATTGGTCGGAGGTTGGGCAATTCCCCATTGAAAACTGAGGACCAATACCAAAAATGTGCTGATATATAAGGAAGACTTCATTTTTTGATTTGTTGATTGATGGAAGAACAGAATTGCTGAATTGTTTTAGGGCTTGTTTGGATCAAGCGTTCATAAATTCAACTATTTATTCACCTCCGTTTGAGGGATCATTGGCGGCCTCTTCGGCTCGAATCTCATCCAGTCGTTTTTGTGCTTGCTGTTTGATATCATCAAATGGTGCTTCGTTGATCAAACTTTCTAGCACCCCTATGGCTTGAAAGCTTTCTCCCAACTCGTAGTTCGCCTCAGCGACATAAAGAAAGGTCCTCGCGTTCCAAAGGTTGAAGGTAGGGTAGGTGTTGCGTTGGTAGAGACCCGCACTCTTGGATTGTTCGAACTGTGCTTTTGCACTGACATCGTCGCCGGCAACCTTGAGGTTGATACCTTTGTCGTAAAAGATCCGCACAATCATGTATTGACTTTCGGCCCCAAATTCATTTTTGAAATCTTTTTCTATCTCTCCAAAAGTAGCCATCGCTTGGTCTAAGGCTCCCGCCAAATATTGGCAGTTCCCGATTTCGACTCTTGCTTGGGTACGAGAATAAACGGCTACTTCATTGTTGGAGACAATCTTATTTAAATCATTGATCGCCTCTTGATAATCTTCCATGGCCTTGCGGTTTTTGGCTTGGCCAAACAAAGCTTGGACACGGTTTTGAGTCTTGCCCGATACGTCATAGAGTTGCTCAAAGAGTTTTAAACTACTCAAAAACTCACGTTGCTCGTAACGAATATCACCCGCTTCAAGCAGAGCTTGAGAGGTAAAAGCGTTCGTCGCAGGCGTAGAATAAATACTCTGAAAATCCTTAAGGGCATTGGAATATTGGCCCAACTCCCGATAAGAACGAGCTCTAAATAGGAGGGACTCTAGATAATCCTGACCCCCTTTGAAATCTTTGATATAAGTACTGAACTGCTCAATGGCACTAGGATAGTTGCCCGAGAAAAAGCGGTCCTTGCCAGTATTGAAGGCGATTGAAGCTACGTTATTATCTAAGTCTGGGTTAGCATTCCGGTAATCCCGGAACACTTTGTCGAAATCGGCTGGGTCGAGTAAGGCACTGAGATTTTCGAGTGCGACTTGGGCGTTGGTCTTATCCGAAGAATAATCTTGGAGTACTTTTTTGAAGTATCCGATTGCGCCATTGGCGTCGCCGGCATTAAAGGCCGCAATCGCTAAACGGTTGTAAGCTCCCGCGGCGAGTGGACTACGAGGATAATCTTGGACCAATATCTTAGCGTATTTGGAAGCCTGTGCTTCATTATTGAGCCAAGTGAGGTAGATCTCAGAAATACGATCTAAGGCATTGTCTCTTAGTTCAGAGCGTTTAAAGTTTTCGATTAGCTTCGCAAAACTCTGAGTCGAAGCCGTGTACTTGGCTTGACGATAATTACTCTCTCCGATCTGGTAGAGAGCATAATCACGGAAAGTATAACGAAAGTCAATTACACGCTGATAATAACGATTGGCCGCATCGTAACGACGGCGTAAAAACTCGCTGTCCCCCGCCCGTAAATAGGCATCTACCACTAGGTTTTTGTCATTGTTGCGGCCCCCTTTGGCGATAAAGTCTTCAAAGCCTTTGAGGGCTTCAGCGTAGTTTTTGAGCTTAAAGTTTGACCACCCCAAACCATAAAATGATCTGGCATAAAACTCGTTTTTACTAGCCCCGCGATCGGCCAAAAAAGTATCATACTGTTTGATGGCTTCATCAAACTTACCATCTCTAAATTTAGATTCCCCGAGCCAGAAGCGAGCGCTCAAGGCCATATCATCGTCATAGCTATTGTCAATGGCTTTGCGGAAGTTGGTCTCTGCTATATTAAAGGCCGCTCTTTCAAAGGCTTCTAGACCAAAGTAGTAGCAGACTTGTTGGTAAGCTTGACGCACGCGATTGCTCCGACGGGGAATCGATTCAAAATATTTGATCGACTCTGGATAGTTCCTAGTATATAAAAAGGCCTCCCCAATCATGGCCTGTATCTCTTCTATATACGGAGCATCGGGATAGTTTTTGGTCAACTGTCGCATAGAAGTAATGGCATCCGAATAGTTTTCCGTCGCGAAACTCAATCTAGCGTATTGATAGAGGGCGTCCTCTGCAATTTGGGGATTGTCTTGCTGTTCGCTGGCTTTTTTGAAGGCAAAGCGAGCGTTTTGTTCATCTTTTTCTTCGAGATAGCAAAAGCCCAAATAGTAAGAAGCTACCTGTTCGAGTGAGTCCGCTCCTCCTAACGCACGTTGAAAAATGGGAATTGCATCGGCATATTTTTGCTGCTTATAATAAGCGTAACCGTATCTGAATTGATCGGTCTTACTCATTTTGCCACGAGCCTTGGTGTATTGGGTAAAATATTCAGAGGTACGTGGGAAGTCCTGACGCTCAAAACTCGCATTGGCCACTACATAATACACTTGTCTTTCTTTGCCCGATAGTTTGGGGCCAGAGATCAATTCCTCCGCGAGTACATACAACTCGTCGTAGCGTTTGAGTTTGAGTAAAGTGTTGGCGAGATAAACCCTAATTTCCTTGCCGTATTTGGGCGAACGCTCCAATTCTTTGAAGGCAATGTAAGCACCCTCATAATCTTCTTCTTGGTAAAGAATAACAGATTGATAATAACGAGCGTCTTCTTGATAGTAATTTTTTCGTCCAGCGACAGTGGTAAAATAGCGCGTGGCGAGTTCGTTTTGGCCATCCATGAAGTAGCTATAGGCCAATCTAAAAATCAGTTCATCCATCATAGAGGCCGGAAGGTTGCCTGACTGATAAGCTGCGAGGAAAGGTCGGATAGCCCCACGGAAGTTTTGCTTGTCAAAATAAAGCTTACCCAAATAAAATTCGATTTGAGTAGCCTTAGTATTGGTGCTATAATCTTGGAGAAAATCGTTAAGCAATGCTTCGGTATCATTTCTTTGTAAGTGATATGCTCCGACGGCTTGCATAAAACGGGCGTTGGTGTGGAGGTCATTGTTGAGGGGGCCTCTTAGGTTTTTTTCCTCTCCGAGGAACTCATCCACTTTCTTTTGGGCGGCACCGTAGTGCTTTTTCTCAAATAATTCTAAGGCTTGGTCATAGAGTTCTTGATAGGTCTCGTAGGGAGAAAGCTGTCCCTGAAGGGTGAGGGGAAGCAACAAAGTACCTAGAAGAATCCATTTGCTAAGCAATCTTGACATATTGGTATGTTTTGTAAGTATCCGAATAATTTACCGTCTCTCGGAAATTATAAAGCACAAATGCGTTTCACAAACAATTAAAATAATGTGAAGGTACAAATTACGAAAATCAGAAAGGATTGTTTACCCAAGTTCGCGGGTAAGTTTGTGTACATGGCTCTACAGCCTCGTTTTTTAGGAAGGGATTGGGAAAAGCCTGCATACCGATGCGAAAGTTGTGTTTTGTACTAAATACAACCAAAGCCAGTGCCAAGTTGCATATACAGGCGTTTTGTAACCAAAATGTTTGGTTTTCGGATAAACGACCTCCCCACTCAGATAAACAACCGTTTTTTTTTGCAACCCCAAGCTTACGACCATTTTAGGCACCTCAATGACACCTGAGTGGCTTTTAAGCGCTATTGGTCGAATAATCGCTGGATACCAGCGAAAAAGTTTGTGCCCCCCCAAAAACTCTCCGATGTTCATACCGGATTGTCAACGAATCCTCCACTTTTCTCAAAAACCAAATGTAGTAGCTATGATGTCTAAAACCGTAACCGCAGTAACATTACCTCTCTTGATAGCGCTGTTAATGACCAGTCAAGCCTTTGCCAACCCGACTAATCCTGGCAAGGACAAAAAATCAAAACTTGCTTATGATCAAGAGGAAATTTGTCGCACCCTCACTTACTATTATGAAGGTTCCAATATGGGAGTCGTCAATGCGGTTGAAGGGGCTCTGCACCCAGATGCTCAAATCACCATGCTTTACACTGACAATGGCAAAGTAGAAGCTATCAATGTGAACCAAATGATCAAAGCAGTAGCTAATGGGCAGGCTATCCATACTAGTAACCTTCGCCTACTAAATCTTGATATAGAAGGAGATGCTGCGATGGCTAAAATTCGCGTTGTCAATACCAATACCGGCAAACGCTCAATCAGATATTTACACCTTGTGAGAGCAGGCAACCAATGGCGTATCGTCAATGAGACTGCTTATCACAAAGGATAGTATAAGAATTTTGACTTGGAGTTAGGAAGCTTGCCAGCTTATTTTGATGGCAGTAAGGCGGCCCGCCCGGGCTGCCTTCTTTTTTGCTTACACGCTTATTAAACCAGTAGGCACCCTTATCCATTTTTGCTTGAGTTAAAGGCGCTAAGAGGCTAATTTTCTTAATAAAAGATAGCCCTTATGCAGAAAACTTACTTGCCTTTTCTCATCCTTGTAGCCTTCTCCCTTTTTAGCTGCCGTCCCGGCTTTGACCTTGCCTTATTGCAAGCGCCACCCCAGCAAGCAGAATTACTCCCTCGGCTCGAATTTCAAATGGACGCCGAGTCCTTTCAGACCCTTTATCCAGACCCCTTTGTAGAAGAAGACGATGGTAGTGGTGTTTTTCAGATTCGACCGATTCCCAATACCAAATTGCAAGACGTAAAAACCATCGCCAGTCGCACGCTAGATCAGAGCATTTGTGTGCCCACCGGACCTTTTTATGGCTCTGCTCTATTAAAAGTAAGTAATGCTAGTGTCAATAATCGGGCGCAAGGCTTGCTTTTGGTTTCTGTCGCGAGTGCTTTTATTCTCAATCTGGTGGGTATGCCCATCATGAAGTCAGAAGCCATCCTTGAACTAGAGTTGGAGATTTATGACGCCAATGGCGAACGCTTGAAATCCTACATTGGGCAAGGTTTTGAAAAGCAGTGGGTAGGCGTTTACTATGGTGGAGGAGAAACCCATCGCCGTGTCCATGCCGCAGCCGTTCAAGAGGCTATGCAGGATATTCAAAAACAAATTGGCGGAGACGCCAGTACCCTAAAAGAAGTTTTTTTGAAAGTTGGTACTAGGCAATAGCTTTGCCCTCAATCGCTTTGGCCATCAAGCTAGGAAATGCATCTGGGCTACAAGCCATGACGGGTATGCCCAAAGCCCTTAATTGCGAAGCTAAGGTTTCATCAAATGCTGGTTTGCCCTCATCATTTAACGCTAACAGGCAGATCAGTTTGACGCCTACGCCATGTAATTGTTGGGCTTGTTGGAGGACGCGTTCTCGGCTACCTCCTTCAAAGAGGTCTGAAATGAGGACTAAAACGGTATCCTTTGGGCGTCTCACCAACTGGCTACAGTATTTTAAGGCCCTGTGGATATCTGTGCCCCCACCTAGCTGCGCCCCAAAAAGTAATTCGACGGGATCGCTTAGATGTTTAGTCAGATCCGCTACTTCGGTATCAAAGACGACCATATGTGTGCGCAGTGAGCGTAAAGAAGCCATTACAGCCCCCAATACACTCGCATAAACCACTGAGCTAGCCATGGAGCCACTTTGGTCCACTGCGAGGATGATATCTTTTTTGGCTCCTCCTTTACGCCCAAAACCAATCATTTGTTCAGGGATAATGGATTGATAGTCTGGTTGATAGTGCTTGAGGTTTTTTTCGATGGTGCGTTTCCAGTCGATCTCGTTGTATTTGGGACGGCTGCGCCGAACGCTTCTATTGAGCGCTCCTTTAAGCGTCTGGATCAAAGGAAGTTTAAGGCGTTTTTCTAGGTCCTTGACCACCCTTTGTACGACTTGCCTTGCTGTATCTCGGGTGCGATCGGGAATGATATTTTTGAGACTGATCAAGGTGGCTACCAAATCTACATCAGGCTCCAGTTGTTCTAGGAGCTCCGGTTCCAGTAGCATTTGCTGCAAACCCAATCGCTCTAAGGCGTCTTTTTGCAAAATCTGGACTACCGTAGAAGGGAAATAGGTCCTGATATCGCCCAACCAACGATTGATCTTAGGATTGGAACCTTGTAAACCGCCGCGTCTTTGCTTTTCGTCTGCATCATAGAGAGCTTCTAGAGCCTCATCCATTTTGGCTAGGTCACCTTCTAGACTTTGCCCAGTGCCGTCTTCCTTACCGCCTAGTATCATCCGCCAGCGCTCTAAACGAGAGTCATCCATAAGGGCAAATTGTCAATTTGGAGCCAAGAATGCGAATTAATTTTGCGAAGCTTGAGAGATAAGCGTTCTGCGCAGCAGGCCTGCCAATTTAAAGATCCTTCGACGATATTCAGGAAGACAAATAAATAGTCTTATTGGACCGACTGCTATCGGTAGTCGAAATGCCCTAGATGAATAAGCGTTCTGCGCAGCAGTAAACAAAATAAAGAGCGATCATATCCAATGCCGAATGAAGAAAAGATTGGCAAGACAGCATTTGAAATTTGTTATTCATGCCTCAATCCTCGCCCCAGCGATATCCTTTAGGATTTAGTCCAATGAGGTCTATGACACGATGAGTAACCGTATCGACCACCTCTTCAATGGTCTGAGGTCGCGAATAAAAAGAGGGAATCGCTGGGGTAATAATACCACCGGCTCGGGTAACGGTCTCCATATTTTGGATGTGGATCAAATTGAGAGGCGTATCGCGAACCACACAGATCAATTGGCGACGTTCTTTGAGGACTACATCAGCGGCACGGGTGATCAAGTCATCCGAAAACCCACTGGCAATCCGACCCAGTGTCCCCATGGAACAGGGGATAATCACCATATGCATATAGCGGGCTGAACCAGAAGCAAATGGAGCCATATAATCGGTGCGATCATAGACCTTGAAGGGAAAGTCCATTTCCGATTGTAGCTCATGTTGCCATACATCGGAAGCGTTCTTGGAAAGAACCACTCCTACTTCGACATTGTCAAAAGCACTCAATTGCTTTAAAAAGCGCTGTGCATAGATGCTTCCGCTCGCTCCTGTAATCCCGACGACAATTTTTTTTAAATCCACTACCTAATTTTATATCGTAATTGTTAAGCTATGTATGCCTAACATTATAAAAGGGTGTTTGGTTAAAATTAAAACCAAATGTATTTGAATCTTATGTGGAAATTCATTTTGCTGATCGTAATCGCGAGTGTAGTGCTGATTGGCTGCGCCCAAAATCGCGCCTATCAAACCGAAGCAAAAGAACACTCAACTAGTCCTTTTTCTGAAGCAGAAAAAGTAGTCAAAACAGAGGAAGAATGGAAAGCTCAGCTCACCGAGCTGCAGTATTATGTAGTTCGTAAAGCAGGAACAGAACGCCCTTTTACGGGTGAATACTGGGACAATAAGCAGCAGGGAACTTATACCTGCGTAGCTTGCGATCTGCCGCTTTTTGCTTCTGACACGAAGTTTCGTTCTGGCACGGGTTGGCCTAGCTTTTACGATGTATTGACCGCAGGCAATGTGGGCTCAGAGGTAGATTATAAAATAGGGGTGCCTCGGACAGAAGTCCATTGTAACCGTTGCGATGCACATCTCGGGCACGTATTTACCGATGGTCCTAATCCCACGGGTTTGCGCTATTGTATCAATTCAGCTTCGCTCAATTTTATCCCAGAAGGCATGAAAACGCTCGAGGATGAGGATGCTGAGCATACAGATGATCACGAACAGGCTAGCGATCAAAATTAAGTTGGTCTGATAGCATTTTTAAGTACTGATTAGCCGAAAGCTTTTGAGAGTATTCAGTACAGAGAAAAGCGGTCTTATTGAACCATATAAACCCATTTCCCCAGGTCTTGATACTGAATACTATTGTCTAGGTGCTTAGAGGTTTAAATCGGGCCTCGGACGATTTCGTGAAAGTTTTCACGGATGTTGGCCATAGGTACTTCGATCTCCCTACTGGCTGGGTCAGACTCCAAAGCATCAATCACCTTGACAGTGGTTTTGGTCTTGCCGATTACCGCAAATGTGTGGTTGCCGGTCACGAGTGTGGCAGTAGGGGGGGAGCCAAGGATGATGGGTCTTTGGGTATGTTGAGATAGCCAAGATTTTAGTTTCTTATCGGTGATCTCTGGCAAGGTGTCATCGGGGCCGTTTACTAAGTGTTCTTCCTCGGCAGAGCCGGTCAAATCACGCATGACTTCGGCTAAGCCGATGGAGCCCTCTAGCCCTTGATAGGTATTCTGTCCTCTACCGACTGCGTAGGCTTTTTCGATAATGGAGGGCCATAAGGCACCACTGGCACTCTTCATGTAATGGATTTCGTTAAAGCGAAGGTCAACAAAAAGGACACTAGAAACGGGGACTGATTTTGGCGCATTTAGGCGTTTTCTGAGCCTTCCCGCCTCAAATATATCTGTGCTTAGTGCCTGCACGGGAAAAGTCCGCTGGAACCGTACTGCAAGCAGTCGATCTGATAAAAAAGGCCCCTTTGGAGAGGCCATAGGGATAGGGGAGGGGAGATCCGTAGGGAAGTATTCGTATGGCTTACGTTGGCGGTTGGATGCGACTGGCATCGCGACCTCTTTGATGATTTCATTGCGCAGACGATTGCGTTGAGCTGGGACGTGAGCCATTGCACAAAGTACTGCGGCAAGGGGACAGTTCCCTAGAAAGCCTTGGATGGGCTCATGCATTGAAAGTGCCCCCACAAAGAGAGGTTCATCAAAGATTTTCATGCCAAGATCTTTGCCCAATCCTAGATTGCCTTCTCCAGTTTCATAATCAGGGTCTGGTTCGACTATATCGGCGGTGTCAGCTGTGGGCGGTGTACCACCTCCCAGAGCTGGCTGTGCCGCATTTGGCGCAGGGCTATTTGTTACTCCATCATGGGTAGCCTCAGTATTGAGTGCTTGGAGCCCTGGCAGGGTAAATATGTTTTGTAATGGATCGAAAGCCATAGTTATCCGTCTGAGTTTCCTGTCGCAATTTCTTCTAGAAGGGTACTATCTGGTCCTCCAAAGAGAGAGCGGAACGCCTCCAAACGATTTGTATCCCCTGCGTCAATCAGGGCCAAAGCAAGCTCGGTTTTGTTGTTTTCAAGCTGTTTTTTGCGTAGGGTTTCCTGTTGCAAGCCAAGGGCATAATTGTCAAGGGCCACTCCGTGTCCCAGTAGGGCGTCAATGATGACAGCCGGAGTTCTTACCGTATGGCGAGTTACGTCCATGACAATCCCTTCTACGGGATATCTACCTCGTTCGTAAAATGGATTTTCTCGTTCTGGTCCACGAGCGCGACGGACACGAAGATAGCGTGTGCCACCTGCTGGCTCAGTTCCTACGGGTCTCACGGTTTCAGTGCCATCCTCAACATTTACTTCTTCTAGAAAGTCGTGTCTGGTTCCCTCTACATCGTAAATCGCATTTACTTGTTCAAGTAATCTTTGCCGCACAAATTGGCGGGGCGTCTGCGCGCCGAAAGGAGAATCGGGACTTACGATACCCCCTGAAGTAGTTTCTCCGATATATTTTTCGATCATATCGTCCAACTGGTGGATCTGAAATACTTCAAAAATACCCCTGTCATTGACGAAGGCAATGCTAATATCATAAAGCGCAAAGTAGGTTGCGAACTCCTGATTTAACTCCCGCGTTACAATGTTAAGCGTACGGCTGAGGTTTGTATTCTTGATCTTGCGCTCGACGATGCGTTCAGATTCCTGTTCTTCTGTCTCCTCTAGTTCTTGAGTTACTTCCACATCGCGCTTTGAAGAGGCTTTGGAGGCATGTTTACTCGTTGTTTTGGCTACGTTTTTAGCGACGCTTTCTCGGGTCGAGGCGGTTTCACGGGTCACGTTTCGCTCCCCTGAGTGCCTAGTTTTTACTAAGCCCAAATTGATCTCACCAGAACCCTTGTATTTGGATTCTAATAAACGAGAGGCGCTTTGACTTTCAGTGTTGGTGGTCTCAGACATTAAGTCCGTCTCAAATTCGTTTGCGGCCTCTGTCGTGAAACTATCAAATATGCTAGAAGCTTCCTTTATCTTTTTTTCTGACCGGCGGAAGGTGCGTAGATAAATCGAAGTCTCCTCACCCGGCATAAGTGAAAAATTGGCAAGGGTCCGTCCTGCGCCATAATCCCCAAAGTAGCTGGATAAACGATAGTGCTCGATCACTACGAAGCGTGGATTTGCCTCATCAGGATCTTCCGGCTCTGGAATATATGTCAGCCCTAAATCGCCACCAAAGCGATGGTAAAGCAAGGGCACATTGCCATTTTGTTCCTCCGCTGCGATCTGAGCGATGTCGATCTCCTTACCCTCAAGTACTAGGCCAAGAGAGCTTTGACTAGTTAGTGAGTTTTCTACATCAGCCTCGCTCAAAATGGAGGGGGGAGAGCTAATCCCTCCAATTCCTGACTGGGGATTGTTTGCAGCAGGGCTTGAGCCACCAGTACCAAAGGTCAGAGGACCTTGGATCGGACCCAATCGCACTTCCCTAGCCGCGAGACGGGCTTCGGGGGCAGTCGGTAGTATTACTAGTCTCTCCAAAGGTGGTAGCACCACTTGCTGGTTGTTTGAAAGACTCGCTACGAAGTCTCGGATTGCTGGTCGCTTTGGCAGGGCCGCTCGAGCTGCATCTGTCCAAGGGAGAAGGTCATTGAGAAAATCGGTTTCAACGTATAATTTTCCTTGAAATGCTCCCGGCAATGGGATGGCATAATTCAAGCGAGGGGCATTCGCATCTGTTTCATCTTCAAATCGAACAAGCGTCGATTCAGATTCCTGGCGGGTAACTAGAAAAGAAAGGTCAAGTTCCATGAGAGTAGTTTCTGATTGAGCGTGTTTCCTTAATGACGGCCAGATTAGCAAAAATACATCCCATAGGTTTGAAAAAGAGGAATGGTTTTTCCACCCTTTAGTGGGACCAGTCTGAAATGAATCGTTGCATTAATGCAACCGAATAAGCGTTCCGAGAAACGTAAAACTCAAAAGACTTCCTTCATTGATTGCCATGCGCCTACAAGAGCTGAACTAAGGCTATCAAAGGGCCTAAAAACTGCCTTGTACGCTTGAATGAATAGTGAGCTTTCATTACTTTGACAAAACTGTCCTGATTTTAAGAGACAGGATTACAGCGTATGACAAACTCCTAAAAACGGCAGAAATGAAACAAAAAAGTCGTTTTTCCTGCTACTAAATACTCTCTACTGCCTACTCGCTTATGTCCGAATCTGAATATCGTCCTTCTTCGAGAATATTACCGATCATTGTCGTCTCTCAATTTTTCTGTACCTCCCTTTGGTTTGCCGGCAATGGCGTGATGGGAGAACTTATTAGCACTTTTACCCTCGGAGATTCCGCCCTGAGTAGTATGACCTCTGCTGTGCAATTGGGTTTTATTGCGGGTACGCTGATTTTTGCCATCCTTAGCATAGCCGACCGATTTTCACCTTCAAAAGTATTTTTTGTAAGTGCTCTACTGGGTGCCTTATTCAACTTGTGCGTGATAATTGAGCAAAATACCTTTGAGACCCTTTTCCTATTTCGCTTACTGACCGGCTTTTTTCTTGCTGGTATCTATCCCGTAGGCATGAAGATCGCCGCTGATTACTACCAAAGTGGTTTGGGTAAATCCTTAAGTTTTTTGGTAGGCGCTCTGGTTTTGGGCACAGCCTTTCCTCATCTATTAAAAGCTACTTCATTTAGCTTTCCTTGGCAATATGTGTTAGTGATCACCTCTTCCTTGGCGACATTAGGGGGGAGTTTGATGCTATTACTGGTTCCCAATGGCCCTTACCGTAAAGCGCGGCAAAAGCTGGATCTAGGAGCAATCTTCAAGATTTTCAAGAATGCAGAATTCCGTAGTGCCAGCTTTGCTTACTTTGGACACATGTGGGAGCTTTACACCTTTTGGGCCTTTGTTCCCTTTATGTTGGCGACCTTTTTAGCGCTTCACCCTACAGCTAGTTTGAACCTATCTCTTTGGTCTTTTGTGATTATTGGGCTAGGAGGTTTGGGGTGTGTGATCGGAGGCTATCTTGCGCAGGCCTACGGTAGTAAGGGTATCGCTAAGGCCGCATTGGCCTTGTCTGGACTGTGTTGTCTGTTGAGCCCTGTGTTCTATTTTGTTCCCTCTAGCCCGCTTTTTGTGGGCTTTCTTATTTTTTGGGGCTTAGTGGTGATCGCCGATTCCCCCTTGCTTTCTACCCTCGTAGCCCAAAGCGCTCCCTCCGAGACCAAAGGCACCGCCCTGACTATCGTAAATTGTATCGGCTTTAGCATTACCATCCTGAGTATCCAACTCTTGGGTCTGCTGAGCAACCATATCAATCCAATCTATGTTTATTTAGTGTTGGCGCTTGGACCAATAATCGGGATATTGGGCCTGCAAACTGCAAAGACTGATTAGATGCGATCACTTTTCGTTGTTTTCTTACTGGGGGCTCTTTTGGTTTTTTACTCCTGCGGAGAACGCTTAACTCCCGCTTTTGTACTCGTCGAACTCAATAGCGAAGGACCGCTGCGAGGGGCCTACTTTTTTGATGCTGAGCGGGGCTTTGTTGCCGGTGGCGAACGCTTCTCCGAAACTGTCCTGCAAACTACTGATGATGGAGGG